>JBKPSH010000179.1:0-19112 GCA_046734955.1 Acidobacteriota bacterium | reverse complement strand
TCGCTCTCGACCAGCTGCTCGGGCAGCGCGGCGCTGTTCACGGCGACCAGCGGGGTCTTCTCGCCAGGTCCTCTCCGGTGCAGTTCGCGCGCCACCAGTTCCTTGCCTGTGCCGCTCTCCCCCACGATCAGGACGCTGCTTGGAATCGGCGCCACGCGCGCGATTGCCTCACCAAGCGACCGCATCGGCGCACTGCCGCCGATGAGCGGCGTCTCACCATCGAATCGGGACCGCAGCGTTCGAAGCTCCTTTACCAGCCGCCCGCGTGAGACCGCGTTCTCGATCTCATGAACGACGCGCTCGATGGGCTCGGCTTTGTCGACGAACCCGTACGCGCCGAGCTGCACGGCCTGAACGCAGCGGTCGTAGCTGCCGGTGCCCGTGTAGACGATGACCGGCGTGTCGATGCGACGCTGCTGCAGCCGCCGCAGGACCTCGAAGCCGTCCGTTCCGGGCATTTCTAGATCGAGGACAACGCAATCGATCGGCTCCCGGACAAGGATGTCGATCGCCTCATCGCCGGCAGCGGCGACTATCGTTTTGTACCCGCCGACGCGTTTCAGATCGTAGGCGTATTGCTCGGCCATCGGCGGCACGTCGTCGACGACCAGAACCTGCAACGTCATGTGCGCTCCGGACTTCGTCTGAGCGGGATCGAAGGGCCGTCGGCCGGAATATCGACGATGACGCGCGTGCCCCGGCCAGGTGCACTGTCGATGCCGAGCGTGCCGCGAAGATCCATCACCAGTCGTCGAACGATAGAGAGTCCGAGACCAGTACCGCCCTGCTTCGTCGTATAGAAATCGTTGAAGATCCGTCCGGCCTCGTCGGCGGACACGCCACGCCCGGTGTCGGCGACCGTCACCTGTACCGCCGGCAGGCCACCGTCTCGATCGACCACCTGCGTGGAGACCGTGATGCGGCCCGGTTTCGATTCGAGGCTGTCCACCGCGTTGGCGATCAGATTCTCGAGAATGCGCCGCAACGCGACCGGGTCTCCCACGATCGGTGGGACACTCGGAAGGTCGGTCCCGAACTCGACATTCTCGTGCCCCTGCGCGGCGCGCACGACCTCCGCGATGAGCGCATTCAGATCGCACTCGCGCCGGTCCGATGGTGGCGACAATCGCTGGTAGCTCGTGGCCAGGGTCTCGAGATACGCGATGCTGGAGTCAATCGTTGACCGCCGCTCGGCGAATACTCCCGGCAGGGCGGCTGGCTCGTCCCGTTCGACTTGCGCCAGATGGCGCATCACGTTGCGAAGCGGAATGAGGCCATTCTTGATGTCGTGGTTGATCTGTCGCGCGAGCTCACCGACGGTGGCGCGCCGTTCGGCCTCCCGTATGCGGGCAGTGCTGGTGCGCAGCCGTGCCGCAAGGTCCCCGAGCAGCCGTGACAACCTGCCGACTTCGTCCGTGCCGGGATCGAAGTCGACGTCGAGGCGATCGAGATCGAGCACGGCCGTCTTTTCAGCAAGAGCCGCCAGGGGTCCGCTGATTCGCGAGGACACCCATACCGCCAGCAGCAGCGCGGTGACTCCTGTTCCCGCGGCAGTCACGAGGACCCATGAATCCGCACTCCGCAGTAGCGCCCTGAGGGGGGTTAGAGGCTGAGTGACCTCGAGCCGGGCCTGCACCACTTCGAGCGGTATTCCGGCTCCGGTCCGAATCACCGGAAGCTGCAGTTCGCCGACCGCCGAGTCGTCCGTCGTATCAACCTTTCGTGGAACCGTCGAAAGCTCTCCGCCTGGGTAACGCAGCGACACGACGATCGCCCGGTCGCGGGCCAGCCGCGCGAGAAAGGCGTTATCAACAGCGACACCGCCGACAATGGTGAACGTCCGCCCGCCGATCGCGAGCGACTCGGCACGTGCGAGTGCCAGAAACTCACGCTCCGCGCCGCGAGTCGTGACGAACGCAACGCCGCGGGCGCTTTGCAGCGCAGACGCCAGTCCAGGCTCGGCACGGCCATGCTCGTTCCGGAAGTGACCAGAGCTGATAATCCGGTCGTCGCTATCCTGAATCTGAAGCATCGATAGACCAGTGAGGCGCATCGCCGTACCGGCGTAGTCGAGCAGATAGCGCCGTTCCGACTCGACGCCGGCAACCGCCGCCAGTCGAAACTTGTTGTCGTTCAGCAGCGCGCTCTCCAGCGACGCGAGCCGCTCCGCGATCCCCGCACTTTCGCGAGCGAGATCTTCGCGAATGATCTCAACTGCACCGTCGACACGCAGCTGGTACTCCGCCGAGAGATGTTTGATCATCTCCTGACGAAGTCCGAACGCCAGCAGGGCAATCGGGATCAGCACGACGGCCGCAAAGGCGAGGAGCAGGCGAGTGCGCAGGCTCATCTCTTATCTCGGATCGTTTACCGCCGCAATCACCAATCCCCCATCCCATTCCGCGGTCACGCCGGACCGACCGCGCCGCACAATCGCTTGCAGCCGTGTCTCGACCAGCGGAACGATGGTCTCGGGATCGAGCCACGGAGCGCGATCCATCAGGGCCTTCAGCTCCTGGCACGGATCAACGGGCCGGCTGTCGACGGACGTCACATAACCAGCATCGGCTCCGCGCCGCTGTGCCCGTACCAGGGCCTCACCAGTCAGCCCAGCCGCGCGCTGGTATGTCCGGTCTGGACGGTCCGGAAGGAGCGCATCGAGAAACGCCGTTGCCGCCGGACCCGACGCACGGACGAGGCCGACAAAGCGCTCGGCCAAATCCCGCGCCGCGCCGTCGCTCGCGTCATATACGATTCGCGGAATGGGGCTGGAGTGGTCTCGCGACGGTGAGAGTGTGACTTCGCAATCCGTCATCGTCTGCCACCAGAACGGACCGCGCGCCCCCCGCGCCTCTCCTCGAACCGCATCGTCGGCGAGAACATGCCGCGCGTCCTCCGATAGCGACGCCGCCGAGCGCGAGCGCCCTGGTGCAAGAAGTACGCGAGTTCGCTGCCATGGCAGCGGTACGGACCGAAACTGGGGGAGCGTGGCTGCGTACTCGAGCGTCGCGGGATCCCGTGTCACCAGTAAGTCCACTCCCTGATCCAGGAGATCCCGCGTATCACCGGCAGCGACGAAAAACCGGATGGCCGGCAGATTATCTCGATCGACAGTAATCACCGTCGCAGCTCTTGCGCCTGCAGGTTGCGCTTCTGTGGCGATCCGACTGGATCGCGTTCCAAGCGGCCACTGCGAATCAGCGACAGACCTGGCGATCGCAAGATCGGGATGCGCAAGCGCCAGCGGCACGTCCACGCGTTGACTCCGCAGAACGATCGCAAGGGCTCGATCGCCGATAACGACCACCGATTGAACGAGCCCACTTACGGGCGGCCGCAACTCTCCTCCGGTGCCGTCAGTCCAACTCGCCTGCACGTCAGCCGCGGTGACCGGTGTGCCGTCGGAGAACCTGGCGTTCTCCCGCAGTGTGACCATCCACGTACGGCCGTTCGGATCGAGCTGCCACGAAGCTGCCAGGCCGGGGCTTACACGTCCATGGCAATCCGTTCGAACCAGCGTCTCGTAGAGCTGACGGAATACCAAGCGCTCGCTGTCGTTCGATGGATGCGGCGCGTTCGAAGGATTGATTGGGTTGCTGACGGCAACGGTCGCAACCGGTTCGCCCGCTTCAGCGATCAACGCACAGTCGGTGGATCCGGCTTCGGCACCGGGCGGCGTCGCAGCGGGAGCCGACGGCGGCGGTTTTGGCGTGGCGGGAACCGGACTCGGGGGTTCTGGCGGTCGGTCCGGTTGTGACGGGACGGGCAATCCAGCCGGAGTGATATGGGAGCTGCAGGCCAAAGACATCGCCTGAAGGCACACGATGAACCCGAACGCGACAACTACTCGACCCATCAGCCTCATGTCTTTCGGCCATGATAGCCAATGACGGGAACGGCGCCTAAACCAACGATTGCCACCGGTCACAGTCGACTGACGCTGACCGCCGACCGCATCGTGTGTTGTTGACCAGGCGCCAGCTGCACGGCGAACGCCGCGGCATTGCAGGTCTCGACGCATACGAACTCGGACCATTCGTCGTCAGCGAGGTCGGACAAGGCCTGCGCCTTCGTCACCCAGGGATTCCAGACAACCGTCGTGAGCGACCGATCCTTCACGGTCCGGACGCGGCGGCGTAGCGCGGCATCGTCAACGTCGACGGGGCCGCGCGTGTCGAGGAACTCGCGGTCCGTTTCTGACACGATTGCGATGTCGCCGTGCTGCACTTTCTCCAGATTCGCATCGGATTTGTCCACAAATTTCGTCGCGTCGAGGCCTCGCACGCGAACATCGTGGATATTGCCGACGCGGTAGTACGAGTGGAGCGCTTCCTCGAAGCGCATTGTTGTCGTCCCGGTGTTCGTAACGACGAGCGCGAGGGTCAGCGTCGCGCCGAACGTCGCGTGCAGAGCCAGGCGAAAGTCAGCCGGCCACCATCGCCTGGTCTCGTCGTCGCTCTCCGTGAACATGCCGACCGTGATCGCGCCGTCGCTCTGTACGACCGACTCGAGCTGCCAGGCCTTCGCTCGGACGAACCCGTGCGCGGGCGCCGTCGGATTGTCGGCGTTGTTTCCAAACCAGGGGAAGCAGACGGGCACGCCGCCGCGAATCGCCCGGCCGTGCTCCCATCGTGACTGCCGGCTGACGAAGAGCACTTCTTCGGTTCCTGCCGGTTTCCAGGATGTCACGTGCGCGCCGTGCAAGTACATCTCGGCGGAGACTTCAGGCGATGTGATCCGTACCTTCGGCAATCCGCCCTGGCCCTCTACCACTTGCGCGTGATCGGGAATGCCAAATCGACGGTCCGCCGCTATGTCTGTCTCGTCCATGACGCCACCTCCAAACTCCGATTCCCGGTGTCCAACTTTCCACTGAGTGGAGATCGACTGTCCGATTACTCAGGATCATGTGATCGGCCTCGGAGATTCAATACCGATCAGAACGGCCATCATGCGGCACCGAGTGTGAGCAGCGCGCCCGCTTGCCGGCGGCTGGGACCTAAGGATGACGCGATGCTGGACGGCTCGGAGGAGAAGCCGGGACGCGGCCGGAGGGTTGGGAGGGGCGTGTGGGTGTCCTATCTTCGACGATCAGCAGCGGCGCAGCCGAGAGTTCAGCCAGAAAATTGTTGCAGTACAGGCCAGCTGGTACTTCGACCCTTTATGTCACTGGGGCAAGAACGCGGCGTGCCGTCTCCAAAATGTCCCACGACGAGGGTGGCATCGCGTAAGCGCTTGACGCCCCGCCAACGCCCGGACCGCCACGCTCTCACTGCAGCGAAGAGACAGTGCTCGACGTGAGGAGTATGGACACTTCGTGGCGGCAGCGCGTTTATCGAGGAGCCGATCGTTCGATGATCACCTGGCCCTGAGCTCGCGAAGGAGCCAGGCTTTCGCCGTCTTCCAGTCACGCATTACGGTCTCGGGCGACACGTTCAACACGTCCGCTGTCTCTTCGACGGTGAGCCCGCCAAAGTACCTCAACTCCACAATCCGACTCATACGCGAGTCGAATGTCGCCAACCCGCTCAGGGCGTCGCTCACGGCGATCACGTCGCGCTCTTCAGGCTTCGGCAACTCGTCGATGTTGTCGATGTTCTCGCGAAGTGCGCCGCCGCCCCGTTTCTGTCGGTGGCGGTTGCGGGCAGACTCGACGAGGATCCGTCGCATCGTCTGCGCCGCCAGCGCGAGGAAGTGAGTCCGGTTCCGCCATTGGACGCGATGGACATCGATCAATCGCAGGTACGCCTCGTTCACCAGCGCCGTCGGCTGGAGCGTATGATCCGATCGCTCCCGTCGCATGTACCCTCGGGCGAGCCGGTGGAGCTCTCTGTACAGCAGCGGAATCAGTCTCTCGCGAGCGGACTCGTCGCCCTCACTCCAAGCCCGAAGAAGCTCTGTGGCCTGAACATCAGGATTTGGCAGCATGACAGTTTTTGCGACTCGATGGCGCCTTATCGGTTAGGGTACCGGGCATGTTACACCCGGTGGCCCGCCCTTCGACGGTCTGGTCATCGAGGAGTCCGAGATGAGACAAGCAGCAATGGACCACTGGACGACGGTCAAACGCATTCATCAGTGCGCTCTGGATGTACCCGCGTCCGATCGTGTGGCGTTCGTCGCCCAGTCGTGCGGTGGCGACGAAACGGTTCTCCGCGACGTGCAGTCGCTGCTCTCGTACGAGGCGGACGCCGCGTCATTCCTGGAACGGCCAGCAGTGGACGTGGCGTCCCCGCCACCGGGTGGCGGGAACGAGAACACGCTTGTCGGCACAACGCTCAGTCATTATCAAGTCGTGTCCCTGCTCGGCGCCGGCGGGATGGGTGAGGTGTACCTCGCGCGCGACCGGCGGCTGGATCGGGCAGTCGCGCTCAAGATTCTTCCTGGCGACCTGGCAACCGACCCGGAGCGGATGCAGCGCTTCGAGCGCGAAGCGCGGGCCGCGTCGGCGCTGAATCATCCAAATGTCGCAACCATTCATGACGTTGGTGAGAGCGACGGTCTTCACTTCATCGTCATGGAACACGTCGAGGGAGAGACCGTTGCGGCCAGAATTGCCGGACGGCCACTCTCGCCGGCGGACGTCATCGATATTGCCGTGCAGGCTGCTGACGCGCTGGACCTGGCCCATGCAAAGGGCATCACGCACCGCGACATCAAGCCAGCCAATCTGATGGTGACATCCCGGGGGCATCTCAAGGTCCTCGACTTCGGCGTTGCGAAAATGAGGATCCGCGATGAGTTTACCTGCGGTGACGAGTGGACCTTGGCACCGGGGACCGCGATTGGGCGCGTCATCGGATCGGGACCGTACATGAGCCCGGAGCAGCTCACCGGACGCGACGTGGACCCGCGCAGCGACGTCTTCAGCCTGGGGATCGTCATCTATCAAATGGCCACGGGGCGACTTCCGTTCGTCGGAGCGACGCGCGAGGAAATGATGGAGGCAATCCTTCACGCGACGCCGGAATCGATCACCAGGCGAAACGTCCAGATCCCATCGGAGCTGGAGCAGATTACGTTCAAGTGTCTCGAGAAACGTGCGGAGGACCGTTATCAATCAGCGCGTGAGCTGTTGACCGAACTCTGGCCGCTGAAACGCCGGCTGGACGCGACACGACCGATGCTGAATTCGGCGAGGTTCCAGTTCTTCGAGAGGCCTGTGAAAATCGACGAATCCCAAGGCTCCGAAGTGTCCGAACTCGTTGCACGGGGATGGGCGCATTTGCGATCCGGGTCCTTCTTCGAGCTGTCCGATGCGATCTGCGCGTTCCAGGCGGCAACTGAAGCCGCCCCGACCTTCGCCGCGGCACATGCCGGCCTGGCGCTCACGAAGGTTGCGCAGGCGACGGTTCACGACGTGCCGCACCTCGAGGCACTCGCCGAGGCCAGAATCGCCGCGCTGCGCGCGGTTGCCCTGGACGACAAGAGCGCGGACGCACAGGTCGCGCTGGGGCAGGTGATGTTCTTCAGCGAATGGGATTGGACCGCCGCGGAGCGCAGCTTCCAGCGGGCGCTTGCGATCAACCCGAATCACGCGGAAGCGTACCTCCATTACGGCGGGTTGATGGAAGCGCTCGGCGACCTGCCGCGCGGACATGAGCTGAAGATGCAGGGGCTTGAATGCGACTCGACGTCGGCGCTCGCGCACGTGCTGATCGCGGTCTCGTTCTGGAATCAGCGCCGGTACGACGACCTGATCGTGTGGGTTAACAAGGCACTCGATCGCGATCCGCGCCATCTGTTCGCTCGTGAATTGCTGGTGGGCGCCTACTGGAAGAAGGGCGATTTCCCACGTCAAATCGTGGAGGATTTGAAACGGGCCGAAGCGCGTGGCCTGAACGAGGAAGCCCGTGTAGCCCTCCGAGAGATATGTGCCGAAATCGTGCACGCATACGACCGCGAGGGACTCGCCGCGGCACACAGCTGCATCCTCAAACACATCGAGCGCGCGGGTAAGCTGATAGGTGAGTCACCAGACCGTGGCAATGCGATCGTGGGCGACTTGGCGCGCGCCGCCGAGGGCGGAGACCTCGAAAAAGCCTTCGAACTTCTCCACCGCGCCCTCGATGTACGCGATCCGGTGTTGGTCCATCTCGCGGTAGCACCTCAGTGGGACAGCCTGCGGGAGGATCCTCGCTTCAACGAGTGTCTTGCCCGGATGAAGCTGCGGCCGGTTCAGTGATCGGCGCGACCGCCATCCGACAGGGATGAGCCCCGGTCGAAAATCTCACTCGATCAGGGCATGGCGAGGCCATTGGCGGAAGTGGTCCGCAATCTGTCCGTACATAGAATCGCCGGGCTGGCGGAAACCACGCCCGGCGATCTCGTGACGCGTTGCTACTTCGAGGGTTCGAGAACGACTTCCGACGACACGCGTTTCACGCCGCGAACCGCATCTGCGATCTCAACCGATTCGACGTACGCGGCGTGCGACTTGGTGTTGCCCGCCAGCAGCACCACGCCGTCATTCACCGACTGGACCTTGATGCCGCTGTCGTTGAGCGCCTTATGGCTCTTCCACGCGGCATCGAGATCCTTCCTGATCTCATCGTCCGACCGCTTCACCGCCTTACGCTCGGCGCTCGGCACCACTTGGAGCAGGTTCTTCACTTCCTTCACGCCGTCGAGCTTCTTGACGACGTCGGCGGCCTTCGTCTTTTGATCGGCCGCCGGCACCTGGCCGTGCAGTGTAACGACGCCCTTCACTGTGTCGACATTCAGATGAGTCGTCCGAATGCCCTCCGTGGTCATCAACGCGACCTTGGCCTTGGCGGTCAGCCACGCGTCCGGAGTATCGGCGGCCTTGGCCTGGCCTATCGCAAATAGCAGAGCAATCAACACGTACGCGCCGAACTGAGCCGGAATGCGCATGCGCATCGGTAACCTCCTGCTCGTGTCTGGAGCAATTCGCAGGCCTACCCTAGGTGATCCATTTATGGGTCGGTCGACTCAGCTGTTTTGCTCATGACCTTCGCATCATTCCGGAATGGAATACGTCTGACACATAGACCGGTGATATAACCAGCTCGCTCGGACGGACTTCGCAAGGGCCATCACCGACTGGAGATGATGGCCCTTTTTTTTGAGGGCACTGCATTGACGACCGCGGCCGACCGCCACTCGAGACGTTTGAACGAGGCGCTCTGGCTCGTGCTGCGTCGTTACGGCCGGCAGATCACGCGACGCCCGTGGATTGCGACGTCGGCGCTTCTCCTGCCTGGCATCGGCGACGTGCTCGTTTTCTATGCGCCGCCGCTCGTCGTTGCCCGTCTCCTCGGTGCGGTTGCCCGCGACAAAGCGCTGACGCTCGACACGTTATTGCCGTACGTTCTGACGTTTACTGCCCTGTGGTTCGCCGGCGAGGTTGTGTGGCGAGGGGCCGAGGCACTCATCGCGCGCGCGGAGATCCGCGGCATCGAGTCGCTCTACATCGAGGCGATGGACGAGCTGCTGGCGAAAGATCTCGCGTTCTTCCACGACAACTTCGCCGGCTCCCTCACGAAGCGTACGCTCGGCTACGCGCGCCGATTCGAGGACGTCTTCGACGTGCTCGCGTTTCAGGTGATCGCGAAGATCGTGCCGCTCGGGTTCGTCACGGTGGTGCTATGGCGCTACTCGCCGCTGCTGATCCTGGTGCTGCTCGGTATGCTGTCGATCACCGTGGCGTTGGTGGTGCCACGCATTCGGCGCCGCCGTCTTCTGGTGGACGAACGAGAGGCCGCGTCGAACGTGCTGGCAGGACACGTGGCCGATTCCATTGCCAACGCCGAGGCCGTTCGCGCGTTTGCCCGCGAGCGCGACGAGGCGGCGATCCACGCCACTAACGTGCGGCAGTTCGGCAGAAAAACACTGCGGTCGTGGGATTACCAGAACCTCCACGTGAACATAA
Source organism: Acidobacteriota bacterium (assembly GCA_046734955.1). Classification (GTDB taxonomy): domain Bacteria; phylum Acidobacteriota; class Vicinamibacteria; order Vicinamibacterales; family 2-12-FULL-66-21; genus JALZOC01. The sequence continues at coordinate 9,220 of JBKPSH010000179.1, read as the reverse complement.
TCACGGCGCCCATGTATGTCCTGACCAACATGCTTGGTCTAACCGTCGCGCTTCGCGTCAGTCTCGGTACTGCGTCGAGTCTGGAAACCGTTTTCCTCACGTTCAGCTACTTCGCGACCGCAACGCGGGTGATGTGGGAATTCAACCGCGTCTATCGCAACCTCGAGGGCGCGCTCACCGACGCGGCGCAGTTCGCCGATTTGCTGCTGGATCCGCCGTCGGTTACGGATGTGCCGTCGCCCATTCCGTTCGCACCGCGCGACTACAGCGTCGAGGTGCGCGACATCAGCTTCAGACATTCGCCTGCGCAATGCCCACTGTTCGATCGATTCTCTCTAACCGTCGCTGCCGGGACGAAGCTCGGCCTCGTCGGACGATCCGGCGGCGGCAAGACTACCATTACAAGGCTTCTGCTCCGGTTCAAGGACGTCGAGCGCGGCCAGATCCTCGTCGGCGGCCAGTCGGTCGCCGATGTCTCGCAATCATCACTCCGCGAGGTGATCGCGTTTGTGCCGCAAGATCCCGCCATGTTCCACCGCACGATCGCGGACAATATCCGCTTCGCGCGGCCGCACGCCACTGACGGGGAGGTCCGTCGCGCCGCCGCGCTCGCACATGCTGCGGAGTTCATTCAATCTCTGCCCGACGGCTACGACACGCTGGTTGGTGAGCGCGGCATCAAGCTCTCCGGCGGCCAGCGCCAGCGCATCGCGATCGCGCGCGCGATCCTGAAGGACGCCCCGATTCTGATTCTCGACGAGGCCACGAGCTCGCTGGACTCAGAGAGCGAAGCCCTCATCCAGGACGCGCTTTGGAAGTTGATGGCGGGCCGGACGGCGATCGTCATCGCGCATCGTCTGTCCACGGTGCGGCGTATGGACTCGCTCGTCGTCCTCGACCGGGGCCGTATCGTCGAACAGGGCACGCATGAGAACCTGCTCGTGTTCGGTGGCATCTATGCGTCGCTCTGGTCGCACCAGTCGGGCGGGTTCTTGCCGACAACCGACGTCGCGAGTGACGCGGTGTAGCAAAACTCATGGACCGCGCGAGTCCGATGCGAGCTGTTGATTCGTGCCCGCGCAACCGAAATGGTCCCAAACATTTGCCGCGTCATTCTCGTCGGCGGCGGTCAAAAAGGAACAGCGGATACGGTTCGACTGTCTCAGGCGCTTCGCTTCGCCGCAACTCGCTTTCCGCCGCTTCGACCGCTGTCCGGATCCGTGGCCTCGCGTTATCGGCTGCGCCGCGAGGATTATGCGCCCGGTTCCGCCAATCCTGTTCCCGCAGGATCCACACAGACTCCGGATCGCGAGAAATGCCCTTTGGGGATGACGGCGGACGCGTCGACTGGAACCGCGCCCCGAGTTTTTGCAAGGCGGCGCATGCGCGCCGATTGCGCAGAGCGATGCGCGCTTCGAGACCTATGACGTGCAGGGTGGTGAAGGCGAACTCCACGAGCACGTTGGCGGCGTCGGAAAACACGCCTGTGGACCAGAAATGAGCACTCAGGACAAATCCCCATTCGGCGTCTGACGACGTCGAATCCAGGCAGCGGACTTGGAGGATGCCCACTGCGGCTGTCATGCCCTCAGGGACAATCCCGAAGCAGATGCCACGGCCTTGCGCGCGTTGTTGCTGCGACCACTCGACAAATCCTGCAAACTTGGCGAGCGTCGGCGGCGGAGGAGCCATGTACGCGGTCACCGCTGGATCAGAGAATAGCGTGAACAGCGTGTAAACATCGGATGCAGCGACCTCGCGAAGCGTCGTCAGGTCGCCACGCAGGGGTGGCACTCGGTCCGTCCATCGCTCGAGCATCAGGTATTCGATATTACCGGGACGCCGTCCATTACCGCACTTGCGGGTTTTTCCTGAGAAGCGTCTCCTGACGGCGAAGCCACGCGAGAAGCGCCTTTCGCGGCCCGGTCGCGAACGCAGTTCAAGACTCTCGTCGGACGTCAGCGTCCGAATCCGTTGCCTCTCCGGAGCATCCTCTGCAAATGGGCCGGAAGCGGCGCCCAACGCGTTCGGCGAGTCGTTCCTTGTGCCTGGGCGGTTGTCGGCACGCAGACGGCCAGAACCGCAGAGAGTGTCCATGCGGTGCGAGTGATTCTGTGCGACAGCGCGTTCCGCGTTCCGACTGATCTCATCGGCTACCCATTAGACACCGGCTCTGCCCGAACGTGCTGTTTGTGCGGCGTGCTGCCGTTCGCCAAGTCTCTGGACCACGTTATCGGGGTCCGAATCCCTGGCTCCCCAGCCACGAAATTTGCCTTGTGCTTTCAATGACTTACGGCACAGGGTGATTTCACTTTAGAACTTCTGGCTGGACTCACATCCGAGCGTCAGCGTCGTTGCCCGCGGCGATCGACGTTTCTAACTCGCCAAATCGGTTAGCATCCTTTCGCGTGGCCGTTCACTGACACGCCACCCGTTGCAGGCCATCGGAGGTTGAGATGAGAACGCTTCTGGCGCTTGTGATCGGTGTTCTCGTGGTGACGAACGCCGCCGCTCAGCGCCCGCCGACAATCGTCGGGGTGTGGAAGATCTCCCAGCGCATCACGCCGGCCGGAAATCCGAGGACCGGTGGTGTCGCTGTCACACAAGACAAACCGCTGCCAAACATCCTGATGTTCACGAGGCATTACTACAGCGAAATGATCGAGATGGGCGGGCAGCCTCGCCCTGTGGCCGCGCCCGGCACCAGTACAGCCAATCCCAGAGATCTGAGCGATACGGAAAAGATCGCGCTCTACAATCAATGGAGGCCATTCACGGCGAACTCGGGAACGTATGAGATCGTCGGTTCGGTCCTCGTTCGGCAGCCGCTCGTGGCCAAGAACGTTGAAACAATGACTGCCGGCAAGGGAATTCCAGTCGAAATCAGATTCGAAGACGCGAATACGGCTTGGCTGATTCCGACCGGAGAGTTTTGCTGCCTCCGAACCGCGGGTGAAGTTAACCAGACTTGAATAGCGGCGATTAGATTGATACCGCATTCGCCGTTGCGCGCGCTTGGGCAGCGTGTTCCGCCCGCGGCGGCGGCGAGTGCGGCGTTAACCGAACGCACGGCCCAGTTGCGGAAATCGTCCCGCACAGCCAGCCATCCGCCTCCGTTCGCATGCAATTCAGGCGAGCTACGGCGAGATGGCCCGCAGCCACGATGAGATCTCGCCGAAGCGCATAGCGCGAAGGCGGACGAATCCTTGCGTCCCAGCCAAATTCCTTCTGCAGGCTAAAAACGCCGCGTACCAGGTAGTTGCGCCTCTTTTCGAAACCCGCGTCTTGCAGCAACGATCGACGAAGAATTTTCGTCATCCTTCCGAACGGAAATCGTCACAGCGAGTTGGCGGGACGTCACGTGGTTCGAATCCCACGAGGGTATCGCCGAGGTTGAGATAACCTCTCGTGGATGACGACGCCGGTCGCCAGGCGCGATCCCGTACATGCCGCCGCGAAACCCACGCGATACGTAGCCCTACTCTTCCTCGTCAGCGCGGTGAGCTTCATGGATCGGCAAATTCTTGCGATCCTCCTCGAACCTATCAAGCGTGACCTCGGTGCCTCGGATACGGAGATGGGTCTGCTCACGGGCTTCGCCTTCGTGTTGTTCTTCGCGCTCGCGAGCGTTCCAATCGCGCGCGCCGCAGACCGGTACTCAAGGCGCAACATCATTGCCGTCGCACTGGCGTTCTGGAGCATCACGACGATGTTGTCCGGGTTCGTCGCGACCTTCCTGCAGCTCGCGGCAGCGAGAGTCGGTGTGGGCGTCGGTGAAGCGGCGACCGCACCCGCATCTGCGTCAATTCTGTCGGATCTGTTCCCCAAAGATCGCCGCACGGCTCCGCTGGCGCTGCTCGGCGTCGCAGCGCCGGTCGGCGCGATGTTCGCGTTCACAATCGGCGGCATGATGAACACCGCTATCGGTTGGCGATTGACCTTCGTTGCGCTCGGTGCTCCTGGACTCTTGCTCGCGGTCGTGATGTTGTTGGCTATTCGTGAGCCTCGCCGCGGTGCATCGGAGGCGGCGTCGGTCGGTATAAGGTCGTACGATCTCTCCGACACGATCAGCTATCTGTGGAGCCTTCACTCGCTTCGGTTCCTCGCTGCGGGTGCGTCGCTCAATCTATTTGCGACATCGGCGAGACTGGCTTGGAGCGCGCCATTCCTGATCCGGGTTCACAACCTGAATACCGGTGAGGCGGGTGCGTGGCTCGGGCTCACGACGGGCGTCGGCGGAATCGCCGGCATCCTGCTCGGCGGACTCGTGGCGCAACGTCTCGCCCGAACCGATCCCGCGTGGATGTTGCGGACCCCCGCGTTGACCAGTGCGCTCGCCGTCCCTTTCGAAGTGCTGTTTCTGACATTGCCTGCGGCCAGTGCGCCGATGATGAATCTGGGCACCTCGTTCTTCGGTGCAGCGATGATCGGGCCGGTACTCGCGATCACGCAAACGCTTGCCAAAGTTCACATGCGGGCCCTCGCGGCGGCGGTGGTCGCTTTGGTTGTCAATCTGATCGGAGCAGGGCTCGGTCCACTCACGGTCGGAATCTCGAGCGATCTGCTCGCCCCTTTGTTCGGGCCGACTGCGATCCGATACGCGTTGCTCGTCCCGGGGGCGACGGCGCTGTTTGGTGCGGCGTTCTGTTTCAGTCGGGGCGCACGGCATCTGGCGCCGGAACTCGAGCGAGCACGCGACTGAACGCGCGGCGACGAAGGTGCCGGCATGTACGTACTGCTGTAGAAACAACGACTTATCAGGGAATAAAAAAGGAAGCAGCAATCAAGCAGCCGGCTATCGCTTCTCGAAAGCGCCCGAGCGTATTGTCTGCGGCATGCCTGTGGAAACCACCGCAGCCGCAATCAGCCATCCTCCCGCCACCGCCCCCCGAAGGGTGCATCGTCGTGACCGGTTCTTTGTGGGCATGTCCGCGGCCGCCGCGCTGACGGTCTTTGTCGGCTTCGCTCGCACGTACTACCTGAAAAGCATCTTTCCAACTCCGTTGTTTCCGCTGCTGTTCCACGTCCACGGTGCGCTCTTCACCGCATGGATGCTTCTGCTTGTCCTGCAGGTTTGTCTTGCGGCGTCAGGGCGCATGGCGCTGCACCGGCGCGCTGGAGCGATCGGCGGGTGGCTCGTCCTGCCGATGTTGGTCACCGGCTCGCTTGTAGCCATCGCCGCGGCCCGCGGGCAGGCACCGATCAGCGCCGCGGCACTGCGAGGGGAAACGACATTGGTCGTGGGGGCGCTCGCTTTCCCGCCACTGGAAGCCATGGTCGTCCCCTTGGTGACGATGCTGCTCTTCGGTGTATTCGCCGGAGCGGGTCTCGCGTACCGCACGCGGCCCGACGTGCACAAGCGCTTCATGCTGCTTGCGACCATCGCGATGTTGCCGGCGGCGATCGGGCGAGCCATGGGCCGGTTGTTCGGCTTGGGCCACCCCGCCCTGTTCTTTGGCGCAGTCGCGTTTTTTCTTCTGGCGATCGTCATCTACGACCGCCAAAAGCTTGGACGGGTGCATCCCGTGACGTTCTGGGGAGGATTGGCGCTCATGCTGTCGTTCCCCGCCCGTCTGGCGCTTGGAAAGACTGATCTCTGGCTCACTTTTGCGGCGTGGTTGGTCCGCTGAGAGGAAAAGACCCCTATGACATCATGGCATCCGCTCGCCGCTGGCTGTGTGGTACTGGCCTCTGCGTTGACGATGAGCGTCGCGGGCGCCGCGGCACCGCCGCAGGGCGCGCAGATTCGCGTCGAAGCAGGACCCCCATTCGATTGCGGTGCGGAGCCGTGCGATGCAATCGCGCGCGGATTCCGCGCCTTCATGGACCGCCGCCTCCATGGCCTGGGCGGCAACGGACGGGCGTGCGCCGATTGCCACATCCCCGCCGACAATTTCCAACTCTCCCCCGCGAGCGCGGAGGCGAGATTTCAACTGCTCCAATGGCGGCGCCAGTTCGATGCCGAGGCAGACGATCCGTTGTTCCGTCCGATCGATGCCGATGATTTTCGCACCAACGGAGACACGGCAGTCGATTTCCGCAATCTCCGGGAGAACGGCCTCATCCGGATCACGTTCGCGCTCCCGCCGAACATCCGGCTGATCAACCCGGCGACCAACGCGCCGTCGAGCGAAACGTTCGTCGACGTGTGGCGCATGGTTCCGACCGTCAACGACGTCAAGCTCACCGGTCCCGACGGTGCCAATCCGTGGCCGCGCGACCCAAACCGCACCGGTGGATACCAATTGGATGGTCGGTTCAGCACACTGCAGGAGCAGGCACTCGGCGCCTTCATCAACCATGCAGAAGCGGCCACGCTGCCGTCGCAACAGATCCTCGACGATCTCGCAGCATTCGAGCAGATCCTGTTCACGAACCCACGCGTGCGCGAGGTCGCAGCGGCTGTTGATGCCGGGATGGTGCCTCCCGATCCCGATCCGCCCCTCACCGAGCTGGAAGAACAGGGCAAAGCTGTGTTCACGCGGGCGTGCGCACAGTGCCACGGCGGCCCTGGTCAGTCGACAGCACAGGCACCCGTCGTTCGCTACCACACAATTCTCACGCAGTGTCCCCGCCTCGTCGATCCGGTGAGTCCTCCGCGATTCACCTTTGCCTCGTGCCCGCCGCGCTTGGCGCGGAATGCACGGACCTACGAAATCACGCTTCCCAACGGGACCAAGATCCGGCGCACCAGCTCGGATCCCGGACGCGCTCTGATCACCGGATTCGTGGGCGGACCTCCGGAGTTGGATGATTGGAACAAGCTGGACGTCCCCGGTCTCCGCGGCATCAGCCGAACGGCGCCGTACTTCCACAACAACAGCGCGGCCACACTCGAAGAGGTCGTCGACCACTACATCGAGTTTTTTAAGGCTGGCAGAGCGCTCGTACCCCCGGGCGTCGTACCGCCGGTGGCATCGACCGATGGCATCAACTTCGATCGGGCGCCGCGGCTCGAAGAGCGGGCGGCGCTGCTGGCGTACCTGCGCACGTTGTAGAGAAACGTCGAGGGCAGCTATCGGTGTGCGGATGGTGGTGGTGACGGGCTTGGCAGGTGGAGGTCTGCGAGAAGCCGTCGATATCGGGACTCCGGCGACAGCTCGGCAAAGAACGGACCGCCGACGACAAGCATCCGGGCCGCCCGCGTGCGAAAACCGTCTTCAAGGGCCGTCAACGCGGCGTCCGTTTCGCCCAGGCCGGTCATCACGAGCGCAATGTCAACCGGCGAGACATAGGGGGCGGAGGTTCGCCGCGTGATTCCGTCCAGGATTCGCCGTGCCTTGTCCGGGAAGCCAGCGCGCGCGAACGCGTAGCCCAGATGGGCTGTCGCGATAGGGCCGTGCCCGGACAAGCGCACCGCCGTCGTCAGCGACGTGATCGCCTTGCGCGGTTCGCCCAGCAGCATGTACCCGCAACCCAGCAGCATGTGCGTCAGCGGCGCGTTCGAGTCGAGTTCGAGCGCTTTCGCCGCGGCCGCGACCGCGCGGTCGGGTTGGCGCGCCGCCCACCAGACGTAGGAGATCGACGCATTCACGGGTACTGACACGGGGTCACATTGGCGGGCGAGCTCGATTTCGGCCAGCGCCTCCTCATGGCGCGCGAGAACAGACAGCAGCATCGCGTAGAACTGATGGGCGGTCGCGTGGTCCGGAGCGAGAGCGATGGCGCGACGGTACGACACTTCGGCGGCCGCCCAATCCCATTCGAAGAATCGATAGACCTCTCCGAGCGCGATGTGGGCTTCCGCGACGGCATCGTTCAGGGCGAGCGCGCGTTCGGCGGCCGCCCTCGCTGAGCGAAAAGCCTCATGCGGTGGTTGGAGCCCAAGCACGCCGAGGGTGGCTCGAGACTGCGCGAGCCCGGCCCAGGCATCCACGCACTGCGAATCGTGCTCGATCGCTTGACGGAAGAACTCAACGCTCCGAATCACGCCGTCGCCGGTCCGCTTGTTCCAGAAGTGCCGCGCCTTCAGGAGCGGCTCGCTCACCTGGGGATTCTGCGTTGACAGGAATGGCTTGCGGGCGACTGGAGGCAGGAACCGATAGCCGCACCTCGGCACTGTCTGGATGAACCGAGGGCGCTCCACGTCGTCGCCGAGCAACTGCCGCAGCTGGTTGATCGCTTTGTTGATTGCGCGATCGAAGTCGACGAAAGTGCCGCCGGGCCAGAGCGCACCGCGCAACTCCTCCCGTGTGACGACTCTGCCTTCGGCGTTCACGAGCAACGCCAGCGCGTGAAGCGTCTGCTGCGGCGCGCGTAGTCTCTTCCCACGCTTGCGCAATTCTCGCAAAGGCCAGTCGAGTTCGAAGTGCTCGAAGGCGAATGTCGCGGCGAGAGGGTCATTCCGTATCATGAGCGCCCAATTCTAGCAACGGGGTCCACCCGACAACCCTCAACGCGTGCCGATCAGCGTCCCGCAGGCCGCTCATGGTGCTTACGGCGGATCCGACTCGCCCGGGCAATGTTGCGGTTGAGCTCACACCCCTCGGCTTCTGCGACCGCAGAGTACGTAATCGCCGCTCACGCCGGGTGCGTGAGTTGCGGAAATCGTCCCGGACACCCAGCCACGAAAGTTGCCGTCTGTTCTCAATGATTGGCAGCCCAGGGTGATTTCACTCTAGAACTTCCACGGATCGGTCGGCAGAACTCCAAAGCAGTAGGCGCCGGCGGGCTGCGCGCATCGATGTGCGCGTCGGTCACAAACGAACGCGGATGATCGTCTTCCCCTTGATCCGCGCGGTCGGGTTGAAGGCGGCGACCGCATCGTCGAGGGTCGAGACGGTGCCGATGTTCGTCCGCAGTCCTCCCTCCCGCACGCGCTTGACGATCTCGGTCAATTGGGCACGATCGGACTCGACGACGAAGTCGACCGCCAAGCCGTCGGCGGGCCGCGCCTCGGGCGGGCCGACGATGGACACCAGTGTTCCTCCGGCTCGAATCAGGCCTGCGGACCGCCTCCCGATGTCGCCGCCGATGACATCGAACACCAGATCGACTCGGCCGACGTCTTCGAGGACGTCGTTCTCGAGGTCGACAAACTCCTTGGCGCCGAAGTCGAGCACCGTCTGACTGTCGGCACCGCGTCCGGTGCCGATGACGTAGGCGCCGGCCTCTCGTGCGAGTTGCGTCACCATCGACCCGACGGCGCCGGCCGCGCCGTGCACGAGGACGCTCTGCCCCGCCTGAAGGCGGCCGTGCTGGAACAGTCCCTGCCACGCGG
>JBKPSH010000178.1:0-29998 GCA_046734955.1 Acidobacteriota bacterium | reverse complement strand
GGCTTCATCGCGTCAAACACTTTGAGGCACTCCCGGACCTACAGCGCGCGTTAGCGCGCGCGACCCGGGTCGCGACCAAAGAACACGCGGCGTGAACGGTGGGCGTCACCAAATTTCAACTAGGAATGGCATTGACCCTCCGTGATCAGTGATTCGCGATCAGTGATCAGTGATTAGCGATTCATCGGTGAATCGCCACGAGATCCCCGACCGTGACCGCGTCGGAGGTCTTGTCGATGCGGATAACAGACGTCCCGGGGTGTACAACGAGTGCGGTGGCTTCGGCGATGCGCGCGACGGGGCCGGTGCCGCCGCCGGCGGTGCGGAAGATCGTGAGCCGCTGACCGGCGTGGATGCCATGATCGCTGCCGCGATCGAGCACCATGAGGTCGCCCTGCGCCGCCATCTGCCGGCGATCGTCACCGAGCATGACGTGCCCCGGGTTGGCAAAGTCCGGCTCGCCGTCCTTCGTCTCGGTGGGCACCTCCGGTTTGACGAACGGTTCGAGATAATCCCCTTCTTGAATCGCGTCGCAGGCCTTCACGATTTCCGCGATCGCGGAATCAGCAGTGGCGTCGACAATCCGCACCCAGCCAGCCGTGTGGACGCTCGAGGTCTTTACGTTGTCGCCGGCAGGATGAACGAACCGATCGGCGATGAGGCGGCGGACATAATAGTCCTGACCGATCTTCATCCCCTGAGCCGTGCCCGCTGCGATGACCAGTGCTTCGCCCGGGCCGAACAGCGATTTCCCTTTCTCACGGCCGGGGGCGACGCGGATTGACATGTCCGGCGCAGCAGCCGCGAGCGCGCCGCAGGCGACTTCGCCGGCAGTGTCGCGTGAGGCGACCCGAGCGGCGGCGACCTGCGCGAATGACGGAACCGGCGCGAGGACAACTGCAATCGCCACCACCTGAATCAATGACCGTGCACTACGATTCATGCGATTCGCTCCCGTTCTTGGCCTTGGAATCGGCCTTCAAGGTTTCCGATAGTTTCTTCGCCTCTTCGAGGTACTCGCTGGATTCGAACTCTTCGATGAGACGGTCGAGAAGGGGGAGCGCTTCTTTGGGGCGTTGCATTTTTAGATACGCCTGGGCCAGATAGAAGTACACCGCATCGCGACGGGTGTACTCGGGGTCGTTGTCGAGAATTGCTTTGAGACGCACGATGGCGGCCGGCGGAAACTTCTGCGTCTTCAGGTAGAAGTAGCCAACCCGGTAGTCGGAGTCGCTCAGACGATCGCGCGCTTCGCGCAGCTTGGCCTTGCCATCGGCCAGCACCGAGGCGCGTGTTTCAGCATCCGGATCGTTCGGATTGATGACGGCATACCGGGTGACGAACGTGGTCAACTCGGCGATCGCTTCAACCGTTTCACTCTGATCGCGGTCGGACCCATGCATCTGATAGAAGTGGCACATCCCCAACTTGTACTGCGCGTAATAAGCGCGCCGGTGCGTCGGATAAAACGACAGGAACTCGCGGAACTCGTTGATCGCGAGCACCGTTGACTCGGCGCTGTGCTCGCCGAGATACGAATCAGCAAGTCCGAGCTTCGCGTCGGCGCGATATTGGCTCTGCGGATAGCTATCCATCAATTGCCTGAAGTACTCGCGAGAGGTCAGCCAATGCTTCTTGTTCAGCTCGTCGGTGCCTCGTTCCCACAGAAACTTGTCCGGTTCCAGCGTACCGACGGGCGGTTTTTTAGGACCCGAGGCGCACGCCGGCCCCATGCACAGGATCAACATCCAAACAAACAAACGCGCCCGAATTAACCGAGCGCGGGGGTGGTCGAAAGCCATCGATACTCCGCTGCAATTCCTTCTTCGAGCGAGACGGTGGGGACGAACCCGAGATCGGCCCGCGCGAGCGACGTGTCCGCAAACGTGTCGCGCATGTCTCCCTTTTGCGCGGGTTCACGTCGCACGTCGAGAGAATGGCCGGACACCCGGCCGATAATGTCGAGAACCTGATTGATCGAAACCCGAGATCCGCCGCCAATGTTGTAGGCACGCCCCGGGACGCCCCGCTCGCCGGCCGCAACCGTCGCCGCCACGGCGTCGTGCACAAATGTGAAATCGCGTGTCTGTTCGCCATCGCCATAGAGCGTGATGGGTTCCCCTGCGATGGCAGCGCTGATGAAGCGATGGAATCCCATGTCCGGGCGCTGCCTGGGCCCATACACCGTGAAATATCGGAGCGACGAGGTCGGAACTCCATGGTTCACGTGGTACAGGTAACAGAGCTGCTCCGCGGCCAGCTTCGTCACGCCGTAGGGCGAAACAGGCTGGGGAAGCGCGGTCTCGCGCATCGGGATCGAGACGTGGTCGCCGTAGATCGACGAGCTCGACGCGTAGACGAACTTCTGCAACGGCAGCTTGACGCATGCTTCGAGCAGCTGCTGCGATGCGTCGACGTTGTTGTCCGAATACACGCGGAAATCGCGGCCCCAGCTCTTTCGCACTCCCGCCTGCGCGGCGAGATGAAAGACGTGAGTGACGCCGGACAGCAGCGTCCGGAGATCGACGTCCTGGATCCGGCCTTCAATGAAATGAAAACCGGGACGGTGCTTGTTGACGGCGAGGTTGGCGTCCTTCAGCGATCGCGCATAGTAATCAGTGAAGCAATCGAGGCCGATGACCTCCGCTTCGCGATCCAGGAGCGCCGCGGTGAGATGCGATCCAATGAAACCGGCGGCGCCGGTGACGAGCGCCTTCATGCGAAGGCCTGCCTGATTCGATCGGGCAGGCGGCACGGTTTGCCGGCATGATCGAGTGCCGCGTGAATCGTGTGGCCTGAAGCGGCGATCGAGTGATCGTCACGAAGAACGATCTCGTAGGTAAATTCCATTCGCACCGGCGATAGCATCCGTCCTTTCGTCCTCACCTCAATCTCGTCGTCGTACTTGGCAGGCTTGCGATATTCGCAGTGTGCCTCGATGACCGGCAGCGAGACGCCCGCGTGTTCCATCTCTCTATAGGTCCAGCCGAGCGAGCGCAGGAGATCGGCCCGTGCAACCTCGAACCATACGAGGTAGTTCGCGTAGTACACGACCCCCATCTTGTCCGTTTCCGCGTACCGAACCCGGATGACAGAGATCGACGTCGGCCGCTCGCTGCGTTCGCTGACGGCCACGGTCAAACCCTGGCCTTCGCGTCCGCGGCTGCGCGCAGGTCGCGGACTGCCCGCTCTGGATCCCCGGTTCCGAAGATGGAAGTGCCGGCGACGAGGATGGTCACGCCCGCTTCAACGAGGCGCGCGGCGTTCGACATATCGACGCCGCCGTCGACCTCGATGGGCGCCGCATTGCCCTGCCGGTCGAGAAGGGCCCTGACCGCCCGAATTTTAGACTCGCTCCGAGGAATGAAAGTCTGGCCGCCAAATCCGGGATTCACCGACATGACGAGCACGTGATCGACCATCCCGGCAACTTCCTCGAGCGCGCCGACCGGTGTCGACGGGTTGACTGCCACGCCGGCCTTGGCTCCGAGCTCCTTAATCGCCTGCAGAGTACGGTGCAGGTGGGGAAGCACCTCGACGTGCACGGAAATCATCGCCGCGCCGCCATCAACAAACGCGTCCAAATACCGATCCGGCTCTTCGATCATCAGATGCACATCGAGCGGCACTGTCGCGACCTTCCGAATCGACCGGACCACTGGCACCCCAATCGAGAGATTCGGGACAAAGTGCCCGTCCATGACGTCGACGTGGATGAGGTCAGCACCGCCACGTTCGGCAGCCGCGATTTGCTGACCCAGGATCGTGAAGTCCGCCGAGAGGATGGATGGCGCGATGCGGACCGTCACCGGCTGACCTCGAGCGAGATCGGTTCGCCCGGCGCAATCTGGAACCCCGCCTGCGGGTTTTGTCGAAGGACAATCCCGGCGGGAACGCCGGGATACGGATGATCGCCTACGACCGCAACCCGAAACGCGCGGGCTCGTAGGAGATCGGCGGCTCGATCGCCATTGACGCCGATCAGGTCCGGCATCACGTAGGTCGCGCCGCGTTCGGCGCGGTTGACGAGCACAGCAACACGCGGAGCATTGCTCTTAGGCTCAGGATTTTGCGCGATAACAGCATCCGGCGGATATTCCGCGGAGCGAATTTCGGATGTGCCGGCCAGTTCCAGTCCCTCCTGCTGCAGGCGAAGTTGCGCGGCGCGGTCCGAATCGCCGAGCAACGCCGGCACAATCGTCGACCGCGGTCCGGCACTCACCCAGACCTTCACACTTCTCTCGCGGCGCGTCCGCGCACCCGCCTCTGGATCCTGCGTCAGGATTTGTCCGGCCGGCACTTTCGGGTCAGTCCGCCTGCCTTCTTCAACTTTCAGGTTCAGTCCCCACTGCGCCAGAACGGCGGTCGCGTCATTGACGGTCCGTCCGGCGAGCGACGGCACGACGACCTCGCGCGTCTTCAGCGCCACTCGCATGGCCGCGGCGGTAAACAGCACGTATGTCAGGAGCAAGGCACCGCCCAGGAGCAGAAACTTGCCGGCCCCCCAGACACGATTGGTCAGAGCCATGAACTACTAATTTTAACGGAAGTCCTTAGTTTTCACCAGAATGGCGGCAAAGAAGGCTTCCAGTTCGTCGCGGAATGGCAGCGTTCGGAAGTGACCGTCCGTCGTGAGGAATCGAATCAGCGAATTGGGAATGCGTTCGGGCGCCTGCGCGAATTCGGGATGTGAGTCGAGAAAATCGGCGACGACTTGCTCGTTTTCGTCCGGCTCGCTCGAGCAGGTCGCGTAGATGATCCGGCCATCAGCAGCGACGACGGACGCGACCCGGTCCAGCATCTGGAGTTGCATCGAGCCGAAACGCTTCAGCTCGCGTTCGGAGCGCCGCCACCGAATGTCCGGGTCGCGGCGGAGGGTCCCGAGTCCGGAGCAGGGAGCGTCGAGCAAGACGGCGTCAAACGGCGCGAGGAACGGCAGCACCGCAGACGCATCAGCCTGGACCACCTTGGCGCACGAAGCGCCGAGCGTGTGAACTGTCCGCGCCAGGAGGTCAACGCGACGGCCTCGAAGATCGGTTGCGACAATCACACCCTGATTGCGCATCGCGGCCGCCATTGCCGTCGTTTTGCCGCCGGGCGATGCACACGCGTCGAGAATGCGTTCGCCAGGCACCGCGCCGACCAGTTCCGCCACAAGCTGCGACGATTCGTCCTGGACGAAGAAGAGCCCTTCGTCCGCCAGCGGGGTTAAGAGCGGGTTACCGTGGCGGACGGCTAGTCCATGCGGCGCAAACCGCGTCAGCCCTGTATCGACCTTGAGTGAGGCCAATCGCTCCGCCAATGAATCGCGAGAGATGCGCAAGGTGTTCGCGCGAAGTGTGAGCGCCGCGGGAGCGTTGTCGAACAGTGCCCATCGCTCTGCGGCGTCGAACCCGTATCGATCGAGCCATCGCGCAACCAGCCACCGCGGATGCGAGAGCCTCTTTTCGAGGTAGTCGAGCGCTTCTTCGAAAAGGGTGGCTGGCACTTTTCCCGAAAAGGTGGCTGGCACCTTTTCCGGTTTTTGTAACAGCGGCAGACGATCTCGTTCGCGGCTGATCCGACGCAGGATCGCGTTCACGAGACCAGAGGCGCTGCGTTTTCCAACTTTGGCCGTCAGCGCGACGGCGTCGTTGACGGCGGCCGACGCCGGAATGCGATCGAGATAGAGCAGCTGAAATGCTGTCATCCGCAGGATGTCGAGCACCTCGGGATCGAGCTTTTCGAGCGGCCGTCTGGTGAACGCCTCGATGATCGCGTCGAATGATCCCTGCCATCGCAGGGTCCCCGTTGCAATCTCGCCTGCGAGCGCGCGATCACGTTCGTCCGGCAGCCGCGACCGAACGTGCGCAAGCGCGGCCGGCAGATCGGATCGACCCGTACTGACCGCTCGCAGCACCTCGTAAGCGGCGAGCCGGGCAGCGGCAATCACGGCCGACCCAGCAGCGTTCCCGGGACGAGCTTTCGTCCACTCAGGAATTCCCGCGCCGTCATTACTCGCCGCCCTTCGGGTTGAACCGAGAGAATGCGCAGCGTGCCACGATCACCCGTCGCGACCGACAGCACGTCGCCGCTCGCGTCGACGACCGTTCCCGCTCGACCCTCGCTGACCTGATCTGTCAGTTGCGTGCGATGAATCAGGCACCGGACGCCCTGAATTGTCGTCGACGCCATCGGCCATGGCTGAAGGCCTCGTACGCGATTGTGTATTTCCTGTGCCGGTCGATCCCAATCAATCGGGCTCTCGCTCTTCTCGAGTTTCGGTGCGTATGTGGCCAGTCGATCATCCTGCGCGGTTTCGACCACGGGGCCTCGAGAGAGCTGATCGACGACCTGGATCAGAGCCCGCGCGCCGATTTCGGAGAGATCGCGCTCGACGTCGACGCTGGTCTCGTCCGGACCAATGGGCCGTGACGCGTCTGCCAGCATCGGTCCGGCGTCGAGTGCCGCGACGACGCGCATGATCGTGATGCCGGTGACCGAATCGCCCGCCATCACAGCCCGATGCACAGGTGCGGCGCCACGATATTTCGGCAGCAGCGATCCGTGGACGTTGATCATCCCGAGCCGCGGGATCTTCAACAGCGCGTCGGGCAGAATCCGGCCGTACGCTGCGACGACGCCAAGATCGGGAGCGTAGCTGGCGATAGTGGAAAGAAATGCTTCGTCGCGAAGCTTGAGAGGTTGCAGAATCGGCATTCCCGCCTCGAGTGCAACCTGCTTGGTCGCCGTCGGCATGACGTGCTGGCCGCGTCCGCTCGGGCGATCGGGCTGCGACACCAGCGCGACGACTTGATGGCCTGAGCCGAGAAGCGCACGGAGCGTCGGTACGGCAAACGGCGGCGTGCCGAAATAAACCACTCGAAGCTTCATCCGTGTTTTTCCGTGGTTTTCCGTGTTCGTCCGTAGCCCGTGTTTTTCCGTGTTCGTCCGTGGCCCGTGCTTGGTCCGTGGCTACCATCTCCCCGACCGTTTGAGCTTGTGGATCTTTCGTACGATCAGGTCCTTCTTGATTCCCCTTAAACGATCGACGAACAACATGCCGTCAAGGTGATCCATCTCGTGCTGAAACGCACGAGCAAGCAGCTCGCGGCCCTCGATCGTCACCTCGTTCCCCGATCGATCGAGCCCTCGAACGACCGCTCGCGCCGGCCTGACGACAGTGGCGTTGAAGCCGGGGACGCTGAGGCATCCCTCTTCTTCGAGCTGCATTCCTTCGCGCTCGACAAAAACGGGATTGATCATGACGATGAGGTCTGCGGCGCGCCGGCCGACCGAGAGATCGATGACGAAGAGACGCTTCGGCACGCCGACCTGTGTCGCCGCCAACCCGACGCCCGGCGCCGCGTACATCGTCTGGATCATGTCGTCAACGAGTTGCTGCACGTCGTCGGTGTCAACATTGGCAACTTCAGACGCGGGCTGATGCAGGAGAGATTCCCCGTAGCGCAGGATCGGCCGGATCATAGGCGGGGAGCGGCTGTCGATCGGTCAGGGCTGTCTGGCAGCGAATTGCTCCCGCACGGTCGAGTTCCATCCGTTGATGGCACGTTCGAGCTCGGCAACAGAATCGCCGCCGAACTTTTCCGTCACCGCATCAGCGAGGACGAGCGCGACCATCGCTTCACCGACCACTGCGGCGGCGGGGACCGCGCACACGTCGCTGCGCTCGATCGCGGCGACCGCTTCGCTCATCGTGGTCAGATCGACGGAACGGAGCGGTTTCATCAACGTCGAGATTGGCTTCATCCACGCAGAAACCCGAAGGTCTTCGCCGTTCGTGACGCCTCCCTCGAGACCGCCTGCATTGTTGCTGGGACGCGACACGCCCGTAGGACGGCTGCCGCCTGGGTTGGGAAGGATCTCATCGTGGACACGCGACCCGGGACGCGCTGCCGCTTCCGGCCCAAGACCGATTCCCACAGCCTTGATTGCGGGAATTGACATCATCGCCTGGGCGAGTCGGCCATCCAGCTTGCGGTCCCATTGGACATAACTCCCAAGGCCGATCGGAACTCCGGTGGCAATCACCTCGAACCCGCCGCCTTTGGTGTCCCCGGCCTCGCGCGCGCGATCGATCTCATCGATCATGCGCCGCTCAACTTCAGGGTCAACGCAGCGCAGCGGAGCATCGACGGTGAGGGCCGCCGCCTGATCGAATGTCACCACCGTGCCTTCCGCAAGGCGCGCCTGCCCGATTGAAAAGACGTGGCTGGTGATTCGAATTCCCGCGTGATTGAGCAGTTGTCGAGCAATGGCACCTGCGGCCACGCGCGCCGCTGTTTCACGCGCGCTCGCGCGTTCGAGGATGTCGCGCACGTCGGCGCGCCCGTACTTCGCGACGCCCGCGAGATCCGCATGTCCGGGCCGCGGCCGTGTGACCGGGGCACGACGTGCGCCGCCGGCATCCGGCGGAGGCTCGGACGTGGTCCGCATCGTATGTTGCCAGTTGACCCAATCGCGATTCTCGATCGACATCGCAATCGGTCCGCCGATCGTCTCCCCCGCGCGGACGCCGGACAGAATGTCGGCGCGATCTGATTCGATCGCCATCCGCCGGCCTCGTCCGTACCCGCCCTGGCGCCGCTTGAGGTCCACCGTGATCGCGTCGATATCGATCGGAAGCCCTGCAGGAATGCCCTCGAGGATCACGATCAGCGCTCGACCGTGAGATTCACCTGCGGTGAGAAAACGCACCATTGACGGCCCAATTGTATACGAAGTTTTTGCAGCGTCCCGACGCGCGCGTCGCGAATTCTCGCGCAATATCGACAGCCTGCGAGCGGGCCGCCCGCTTGCAGTGCGCGTCGCCATGCCGCAGGTTGTCGCCGATCGCTTCGTGCGTGCGAACGGCGTATGGATCGATTTAGCGACGGGACAGGTCACGACGCTGCGCGTCGCGCAGGCGGGATCGCAGCAAGAGCAATTCGCATGGAATACGCAGTGCGCCGTGCTCGCGAATCTTCGCCATCCGCTCATCAATCCACTGATCGATTACGGCGTCTTCGATAGCCAACGACGATTCGAGGCGTACGCAAGTCGATCGCCGATTCGGGTCAGCGCCAGGATGGCGGGGCACTTGACCGCGCACGGATTGCGATTTTTAGATGCGCACGGCCTGCCGCTCGCTCAATCGAACATCAATCCCATCATTCGTTCGTTCGAACGAATCCCTTCGGCTCGCGCGCTTAGCCGCTCGCTCAGGGCAGGTCGACTCTCCTTAGCGCGGCCCCTCGGCTTCGTCCTCCAATCCCGCGCTGTGTACGACGCGATCGCTGACGCCCTGGATGCCGTCTGGCCGGCAGGGCCAACGCGGATTCTTATTGCCGGATCGTTGCAATCCGGCTTGCGTACCGCCCGTCTGATCGCCGCGCGACTCGCGCGGGTCCGCGGGTACATACCAATCGACGCCAGCCTCGTGGAAGCTCACTCGTCCTTCGTGGAGGCGACGGCAGATCGTCATGTATGCGTCCTCGCTGACGAGCGGCAAGGGGCAGGGCCATTCGTCCGGATGCTGATGACGCGTCTTGGATTCGAAAGTGCGCGCCGGCACGTGCTGCTGGTCTTCGCCCGGCCTCAATCGGATCCACCATCGAGGTGGATCACCATCGAACGGATGGGAGTCACTGCGATGAGCGGAATGGTTTTCGTCGACCACGAACAGGGTCCAACGCCGACCGAGATATCGGATGCGGTGCGCATCGCCGACGGCCGTCCGGGAATGTTTCTCGAACGGCTCGGATCGAGGGATTACGAGCCGATTCGCTCGGTGACACTGGCGGTCCACGAAATGCCACAACTGTACGGTGCGGCCGCTTGCTCGGCCCCATCTGGCCAGCGATCGGCGGTGACCCATCGGGCGGATGCGCTCATGCGAGGCGCGATCGCGCGGGCGGATGCGCTCGTGCTCCGCGGGCGGCATGCTTCTGCCTCGCGCCTTCTGTCGAGAGCGACGCGGCTGCTCCTCGGAAGAAACGCATCTGACGCTGGCGCCGAAACGGCGGTTCATCTTGGTTTTCTTTCGCTCGATCGAGGTCTTTTGGCCGATGCGGCTGCGGCGTTCGACCGCGCACGCCAGGCGGCGCCGGCAAGTCGAGCAGCGATTCGCGCCGCGATAGGCATAGGACTCGTGTGGATCGATCAGGGCCGGCTGGTGGAAGCAGAGGCTATTCTTCGAACCAGCGTGCTCTCGCCGGGCCACGACGAACCGTGTATTCGACTGCAGGGCGCGTGCGCGCTTGCCAGGTGTCTGTACTGGATGGGTCGCCTGGACGAAGCCAGGCTGGCACTGAACGATGCACCAGCGCTCGACGGCGCTCCCGAGACGGTTCGGATGATGACGATGCGTGCGCGAATAGAGCTGGGCGAAGGACTGATCGCCGCAGCGGTGAGAAGTGCGCGTGGCGCCGTCGATCTTGCAAGTCAGCTGTCCGATACGCGCGGTCAGGCAGGTGCGTACCGGTCGCTTGCCGCCGCGCTTGCATCCGCCGGTGACGAACGCGCGGCTGCCGTCCACATTCACGAGGGTCTGATCGCTGCCGCGAGGGCACACCTTCCGCTCGCGGCCGCGCGAGTCCGGCTCACATTCGCAGAAATTCGCGGTGCGCGCTGTCAACGGGAAGCGCGGCGGATCGTGAAGCGTGTCATGACACCAAGGTATCCGCCGCTTCTACAAGCATTCGCTCGCGCGGTGCTCGCCAGGATCGATGGCGCAGAACTGGACGCGCGAACGAGATCGTTCATTGCCGCAAGCGGAGCCGCACTCGTCGGGCGCTCGCCCCTGGCGACCGTCACTAATCCGGTCACCGAGCTCGAGTCGTTTCTCGATATCGCCCATTCGGCGCCGGACGACCGCGTAGCGATCGAACGGATCGCTCAATCACTCCAATCGAAGCTTCGCGCCGCCACCGTCATCGTTGTCGCGACGGCGCCCGAGCGTCGCATTCTGTCGGTGGCCGGGCGGCCCTGGCAGGGGGATCCCCATGTGGCGTGGCGCGCGTCAGGCGCGGCCGTAGGCGTTGCCGTCGATACGTCACTGGAACCATGTCAGGCAGCAGAACCAATTCGCTATGCCGCCGAAGTCATCGGCGCCGTTGCCGTTCGATGGATCGCTGGCGTCGCGATCGATTCTGCGCGCGTATCGTCGATCCTTCGAATCGCCTGCCTGTCGCTCGCCGGACACGTCCGCATTGTGCTCGATCATGCGATACCGGCTTCGGCGAACCCTTCACGCGACGATCTTCTGGGCGACAGCGAGCCGGCGTGCAGCCTTCGTGACCACATTGCGCGCGCCGCGCGAGCGCCGTTTCCCGTTTTGATCCAGGGTGAGAGTGGCAGCGGTAAAGAACTCGTGGCTCGCACGATCCACCGACTCGGATCACGTCGCGACCGTCGATTCTGCGCGCTGAACTGCGCCGCTCTCACCGACGAATTGATCGAGGCGGAACTGTTCGGGCACGCAAGAGGCGCCTTCACCGGGGCAGTCGGGGAGCGTGCCGGGCTCTTTGAAGAAGCTGACGGCGGCACGCTGTTTCTTGACGAGATCGGTGAGCTTTCCGCTCGCGCGCAAGCGAAGTTGCTGCGCGTGCTTCAGGATGGGGAAGTGCGGCGAGTGGGCGAGAATCTCTCACGCCGGGTTGATGTTCGCATCATTGCCGCGACCAATCGCCGCCTCGACCAGGAGGCCACCGCGGGCCGGTTCCGCGTCGATCTGCGGTTCCGTCTCGACGTGATTCGCATCGAGGTGCCGCCGCTGCGAGATCGTGCGACCGACGTACCGCTGTTGGCGTCACGATTCTGGAACGAAGCCGCCGGTCGCGTGGGATCCCGCGCCACGCTCGCACCAGAAGCGGTCGCGTTGCTGACGAGATACGAGTGGCCCGGCAATGTCCGCGAGCTGCAGAATGTCATCGCCTGGATCGCGGTGCAGTCGCCGCGCCGTGGCCGCATCGGCGCGACCGGGCTGCCGGCGCATATCGCCCGCGCGTGTCCGTCATCCGCCGATCAGACGACCTTCGAGGCGGCGAGGCAGGAATTCGAGCGCCGCTTCGTGAAGGCAGCGCTCGCGAAAGCTGACGGTCAGCGCGCCCGGACCGCCGAGGCGCTCGGCATCACGCGGCAAGGACTGGCGAAGATGATGCGGAGGCTGGGTTTGGAATAAAGTCAATGTTCAATGTTCAATGCCCAATGTTGAATGAGGCCATCATCAGTGAGCATTGAACATTGAGCATTGAGCATTGTCAGGCCGGAAACTGACATGACACGATATCTCATTCGGCGTCTCATACTAACCATCCCCGTCATGCTCGGCGTCGCGACCTTGGTGTTCGCGCTCATTCACCTGGTCCCGGGAGATCCCGCGCAGGCGATGCTGGGGGAGACGGCGCCGCAGGCGGATGTGTTGAAACTCCGGCACTCACTCGGTCTCGATCAACCGCTGCTCGCGCAGTATCGGACATTCATGACCGGGCTCGCACGCGGTGATCTCGGCACGTCCTTTCGATACAACACGCCCGTCACCGCACAGATTCGAGAGAAGCTCCCCAACACGGCGACGCTAGCCGTCGCCGCCATGTGCTTCGCCATCGCTTTTGCAATCCCGCTCGGCATCCTCGCGGCGGTCTTTCGCGGCACCTTCATCGATCACGCGGCCATGACCGTCGCGCTGGCGGGCATCTCGATGCCGAATTTCTGGCTGGGACCGCTGCTCGCGATCGTGTTCGCGGTCAGGCTGGGATGGCTACCGGTGTCGGGCACTGGCGGGCTGTCGCACTTGATCCTGCCGGCGGTCACGCTCGGCGCTGCGTTGTCGGCAATCCTCGCGCGGATGACTCGCGCGAGCCTGCTCGAGGAGTTGCGTGAGCTCTACGTTCTCGCGGCGCGTGCACGCGGCCTGTCAGGTATGCGGGCGGTGGTCAAACACGCGTTTCGTAATAGCCTGATTCCGATCGTCACGATCATCGGTCTGCAGTTCGGTGCCGTGCTGACCGGCACGATCATCACGGAAACGATCTTCGCGTGGCCAGGACTCGGAAGGCTGCTAATTCAGGCGATCAGTTTTCGTGATTACCCACTCGTTCAGGGTTGCATTCTCTTCATCTCGATCACTTATGTCGCGATGAACCTGCTCACCGATCTCACATACGGATTCCTCGATCCTCGTATCAGGTTCGATTGACATGATCCGCGTAGGAACACTGATCGTCATTCTTGCCATCGTCGCTGCGCTGGCCGGACCGCTGTTGTGGCCGCACGACCCATCGGCCCAGGAACTCGCGCGCCGGCTCGAGCCGCCAAGCCTTGCGCATCCACTAGGCCTCGACGAGCTTGGCCGCGACATCCTTGCGCGCCTGTTGCAGGGGGCGCGCATTTCGTTATTGGTGGGCATCGCAGTCGTATCAGTGTCATCGACTGTAGGAACGCTGTTTGGATCGATCGCCGGCTACTTCGGCGGACCGGTAGACGACGTGATCAGCCGCGTGATCGACATCCTGATGGCGTTTCCCGGCATCCTGCTCGCAATAGCGCTGGTCGCCGTCCTTGGCCCGAGCCTCGTCAACGTGGTCCTCGCGCTTTCCGTCATCGGGTGGGTTGGATACGCGCGACTCGTGCGCGGCCAGGCACTTCGCGCGCGCGAATTCGAATTCGTCCAGGCGGCAAAAGCGTCCGGCGCGAGCGCCGCCCGCATCGTGGTGCGGCACATTCTTCCGACCGCCATCCCGGCAGTCGTCGTACAGGCAACACTAGGAATGGCGGGCGCGATCATCGCTGAGGCAGCGCTCAGTTTCCTGGGACTCGGCGTGCAACCGCCGACGCCGAGCTGGGGAACGATGCTCGACGCCGGGAGGGCGCACTTGTTCGACGCACCACACCTGACCATCTTTCCCGGGCTGGCGATCGCGCTGCTCGTGCTGGGCTTTAATTTTCTTGGGGATGGGCTCCGGGACCGCGTTGATCCGAAAACGGTACGGTGACCGGACGAATGCGGCGGAGAAGCGCGAGCGCGTCCTTATTCACTGGATCCTTCTCGAGCGCCTTTTGAACCGTGGCAAACGCCGCTTCCGTTGAACCAGCCTGCAGGTGCGCCGCCGCGATTCTGACGAGCAGCGACACGTCCGCTCCGCTCGATTCAACAGCGCGTTGATACCACGCGACTGCCTGCGCCGAATCTCTCAGCCGGAGTGACAGATCGCCGACGCGGATCTGGAATGCCGCGCGCCGCCGCGTGTCGGGGTCGTCACCCTCGAGCGCCTGATAGTCAAGCAGCGCCCGTCTCGCAACGTCGACATGCCCACGGCGCTCCGCGGCATCAGCAAGGTAGTAGAAGGCCTGTGTATCGACCGGACGCTTCTCGGTGGCTTCCTGGAGCACCGTTTCGGCGAGATCGAGGCTCCCCGATAACATGAGCGCGCGACCGAACAGCGCCAGCGCTTCGCTGCTGTCGTCGCTGCCGACCGCATCCTGCAACGCACCAAGCGCCTTGTTCAAATCGACGCGATCCGCCCGCGGCTGCGCCTTCTCCAGCCACACTCGTCCGAGCGCTACGTAAGTGTACGGATGATCGGGATGCTGTTCGGCGGCACGGCCGAGTGTCGTGACCGCCCGATCGAAGTCACCCACGCGGACATAGGCAAGTCCGAGTGCCACCTGGCGACGCGGACCTTGATCGACAGCCAGGAGCGCCTCGAGTTGTCGCAGCCGCGCCTCCGGTTTGCCCATGCGGCCATAGAGATCGGCGAGTTCCTCGCGCGCGTGAATCATTGCCGGGGCAAGATCAACCGACGTCTGGAGTGCGCGCAACGCTCCTTCACGATTCTGCGTGTCGCGATAACAGAGACCCAGCAGGTAATAGGCCTCGGCGAAGCGATCGTCGATCGCGATCGCCTTCTGCAGCGCGACGATCCCCCGCTCCGGGCGACGCGCCGAATAGTGCGAGAGCGCGAGCTTGTAAAGAATCCGCGGTGAGCGGTCGTCGAGATCGATGTACTTCTGGTATTCCTCGGCGGCTCGATCATACCGGCGCAGCGAGTAGTTGACGTCGCCGAGGAGCTCCAGCGGACGCGGGGCGAGCGGATCGATTTCCGCCGCGCGCCGCAGATCGCGAAGCGCGGCATCTGCCGGCGGGTCCATCTTCGTCGGCTGATGAGAGTCGTGGGTGGGGAGGTCGAGGAGCTGCCGGCGTCGATACGCCTGACCCCGCTTCAGGTACCCCAGCATCGCGTCGTTCTTCCACGCGATGGCTCCGCTGAAGCTCTCAATTGCTGAAAACGTGTCGTCCTTCGCAAGCGCCGCGTCGCCACGATCGATGAGCTGCCGGAACATGCGTTCCCGCCGCGCCGAGAAGTAGCCGTAGAGGACGCCGCTGCAAACAGCGATCGCGAGGCCCGCGAGAATCAAGCGTTTCACGGCACCTATATTACAGTTTTGGTGGTACCTGGGGGTCAGACCCCGGTGGTTGTTTACCTGCTTTCGCAAATGGAACATTCCCGCCACGCAGGGTTCTAAGTATCCAAGGCAGGAGAGTCCCCTACGAAAACGGGGGTGCTAAAATGGCAGAAGGACTGACAGTGAAGCCAGTTCCATCCATTACCTGGACCGAAGTCGGCGGACGTGAGGCGGCGTTAATCCAACGCTGTGCCGCCGCCGACGAGGATGCCTGCGCCGAACTGGTCGCCGAACATCAGCGGATGGTCTATCAACTTTCGCTGAACCTGCTTGGCGATCACAACGAAGCCCTCGATCTCTCGCAGGAAGTCTTCCTCCGCGTCTTTCGCACCATTCACGGATTCCGCGGCCAGTCCGCCCTCCGCACCTGGATCTATCGCATCGTCGTCAACCAGGCGCGGAACCGCCAGCGCTGGTGGCGGCGGCGCCATCGTTCGCAGCAGGTCTCGCTCGACGAGCACATCAACACCCACGGTGAATTGCCGGCGCCAGGCAACAGCGGATCCCCGGACAGGATTCTCGGCCAAAAGCAGCTGGCCGAGCGGATTCGCACCTCGCTCGATCGACTGCCGTTCGACCAGCGCACGGCGATTGTGCTGCGCGAAATCGATGGCCTCAGCTACGAAGAGATTGGCTTTTCGCTTGGCATAGCGGTTGGGACGGTGAAATCGCGGCTGGCGCGCGCGCGCGAAGCCCTGCGTGCGCAGTTGAGGGATGCATGACGCTCATGACCTGCGCGGCGGTGCAGCGGCGTCTTCAGGCCTTTCACGATCGTGAGCTGCAGGTCGGGGACCTCATCGCCATCGAAGGTCACCTCCACGATTGTCCGCCGTGCGCCCGCGATCTCCATGACCTTCAGCGCGTCCGAAACGCGCTGCGACTCGCGGCCGCGCCGGCACCGCCCGACGACTGGACGGGCGTGCGCTCGGGCGTCATCAGCCGCATGCGCGCCGAGGCGCACGAGTCGTGGACGGCTCGTGTTCGCCGAGCGTTCGACGATTTGCACCTGATCTGGATCGGGCTTGCGTCCACCGCCGCGACGTGCCTCTGCGCTGGCGCCGTCCTGTCGATGCTGCACTTCGCGTCGCCCGACCGACAGGACTCGCTTGCCGCCGTAATCGCCGTCATGGCGGCGCCGTCGGGATCGGACTTGAATCCGGCTCGGCTCGACGGCCGAATCCAGGCACCAAGCGTCCCCGAGAATGGGATCGTCTACGCGTTTCTTGAACGATCGGTCATGGACGGCGATCTGGTCGTGCCGCTCTCCGCGATTGTGACTCGCGAAGGCCGTCTTTCAGGATTGGAGCTTCTGAACAAGCGACAGGATGGTCGCGAGGTGACAACGATCGTCGAGGCACTCTCGCGCGGCCGGCTGGAACCCGCGCAGTTTGGCGGGTCTCCGGTGGCCGTCAACCTCGTGTGGCTCGTCGCGCACACGACGGTCAAGGGTAAAGCACGCTCATAATTGGTGAATTGGTGAATTGAAGGCGCACCAATTCACGAATCCACCAATTCGCTAATTCACCAATTCTGCCTATCTCTTTATTTCAGCAACAGCCGTCGCAACGTTATTCATCGCGTCGGTGGCGCGGATGATGATGCTGCGCGCCGCTTCGGTCTCGTCGAGCGACACTTCGAACTCCTCACGCCGCGAATCCGGAATGCCGTCCTTGGGATAGATCACCCGCCAGCGGCTGGCGTCGAGCGAATACTCCACCCGCTGCACGGACGACTGATCGTCGCTGACGACAAAGTTCATCGTGGTCCGTGCGCCGGCACGCGCGGCGGGCTGGACCTCGATCTTTGGCGGCGTGTTGTCGATATCGAAGCTGACGCTTTCGAGTTCACCGACCAGAGCGGTCCCGGGAGAGTTCGACGGCGCATCCGACGCAGCGACCTTGATGAAGTAGGTGCCGTCGGGCACTGACGTCGTGTCCCAGACCAGGATCGGATCGGTCAGTCCGCGCTTGAGCACTTTCCACGATGTTTCTCCCTCGCGCCGATACATGACGTCGTACTGCATCCGGTCGTCATTCTCGTCGTCGGCCTTCCAGACAAACGTCTGCAATCCCTTTTGATAGATGCGCCGGCCGAGCGGAGGAGTAGATAACGATGACAATTGCGTGCCGGGCCCCGACGGCGACTGGCCCTGCCCCCGGCCGTCGGAGGTGTTGTCCTCGAATCCGGCAATCTCCAACTCGCCAGTTGAAAACGGACGCTGAAACACGGTGCCGGCCGGATGAACGGTAATCGATGAAACCTCCGGGCGCAGATTCCGAGGCAGGTACGCCGTCGTGACAGAGGTCAGGACCGGCAACTGCGATCCATTCGCCGCCAGGACGGCCCGCCACTGCAGGTAGCGTGCGTTCGGACTGGCGATCTGCTCGCCGGAGGAATTCGAATACGGCTTGGACCAGGCACTCCACGTATCGTCAGGCGTCGCCGTGTTGCCGCTGCGAGTGGAAATCGTGACTTCACCGGCGGCCGCGGTTGCGCGCCAGCGAATCACGCCCCAGCTCGCAACTGTGCCAGCATCGCGCACGTCGGAGTCATACGTGCCGCGTCGAGCGGATGCCGGAGAGATCGCGAAGAGTTTGCCCGGATTACTTGCTACGCCAACGATGCGGCCCGACGATTCGCGAAGGAGCGACGTCACCTGGCGTGCGGTCGCACGAGCGAGCAGGGTTGCGCGAGCGGGATCGCCGCTGATGCGAAAGATCTTCCCTTCGGTGCCGGTGCCGACGAGCAGACTGCCCCCTGGTTCGATCACCAGATCGTACGGAGAATCCTCTCCTGAATCCCACATCGCATCCCACAACCCGTCAGGCCGGATGCGATAGATCATGCCGCGTCCGCCTCGCCGCGGCGCTCGCGGAGTCGCCGGCGCGACGACACCACTGACCGGCGCGTCGACAACGGTGACTGCGGTGATCTCCGTCGAGACCGAGGGCACGGGGGCGCGCGCTGGCTCGGCCGTCGACGGTTCCGATGGCTTCGACGTGTCGCTGCCTTGCGGACCATTCACAGCGACGGCGTAGATTGTCCCGTCGTCGGCGAGATGAACGGCGTGGATCTCACGGAACGGTGAATCGAGCAGCACGAACGCTTTGCCGGAGCTGTCGATACGAAAAACGCGACCGGGAGATTCGGTCCCCGCAATCAGATCGCCATTCTTGTTGAATGTGAGCGAGACGACGTTGCCGGCGTTTGTTTTGTAGAAACGGGAACCTTTGCCATCGGGTGTGATCTTGTAGATGACGCCTTTGTCGCCGGTCGCCGCGAAGACATTGCCGGATTTATCAACCGCGAGCGCCCAGATGTACTTGTCGTCGGGATCGAAAAACGTCTTCGACGTGCCGTCTGCGGCAACCTGGTAGATGCGCCCATCTGGCGAAGTGCCGACGTACAGCCCACCGTTGGGCGCCGGCGCAAGCGCATGCACTTCGAGCTCGGAGGCATCGAAAAACGTCGTCAGTTTGCCGTCCTTGCCAAGCTTGAGAACCTGCCCTTCGTTCCCGCTGCCGGCCCAGAGCGTGCCATCCGGTCCGGCGACGACGGTCCACAGAAACGGCGCGGCAGTTTCGCCGAGGACTGATGCAGACGGGCCAGGAAAGACGCGGCCGTCGCTGTCGATCGAAAGATTTTCGACGTCGCCCTTCAGAAAGTCAGTCTGCGTGGCGACCGTCCAGAACGTCGGAGTTGCCGCGGTGACAGCGACGCAGATTATGCCGGCGACGAGAACGGCAATCGCGGCAGAGCGCACAACGGTGACATAGGAAGACGCGTGCGGCCGCACGACGCGGCCGCGAAGTTTCATGAACATGAGTGGAAGTGTCGGCAAAAGGAATGATGATTAGCGTCCACCGGCTCCGCCCTCGACGTCGATCGAGAGTACGCGCGAGCCGCTGACTGCTGAATCCATCGTCAGTTCCCATTCGCCGACCGCGGCGCTCCGAAGCGGCGTGTAGCTGCCTCCATTGCTGTCGCTCTCGAGCACCGACAGCACCGAGGGGGGCAGCGATGTCAGGGCTTCACCATTCACGATCGCGCCCGGCTTGCCATTGAGCAGGCGGATGTAGATGCGATTGTTGCGCCTGGTCTCGTTGAGGACGCGTATCATCTGCGCGACGCTCTGAGGCTGAAGCGAGCGGCGCAGATCACGCTGCTCCATGGCATTCAGCTGACGGCCGTCGGTCACGAGCACGGAAACCGTACCCGTCGCGTTCGCGGGGATTTCAATAGGCACAGTCGAGATCTTGTCCTCGCCGCGATAGCTGCGGGTGAGGACCTTGAGCGGCACTGTTCGTCCGGGCCGAGGCCGCATCTCGTCGACCCAGACGCGCTCAATCGTCGCGGTTCGTGACGTTTCGCTCGCATCGATGGAGATGTTGATGCCGCTGAGCGTTATCGGTTCGCGATCGTTGCTCAGGAGCATTGTGATCGGTCCGGCGATCGCGGTCGACGCACCGAGCACCGCATTGTCGCCAGTGAACACGTCGTCGAGCGTGAGATCACCGTGGTCTTTGATCTGCGCGCGACTCTTGATGGTGAAGGTCGCGGTACCGAATTGGCGCTCGTACGAGGTGAGCGTGTTCGCGAGCGCGACATAGGTGAGCAGGGGCGTGAACACCTGATCGTTTGCGACGTTGAATGTGAAGGACCGTTTTGCGTTGCCGCCCTCGCGTGTCGACTGCAGGGTGACGGCGATTGGAATGACCGCCGGGCCTTTGCCGAGCGTGCCGGCAATCGCGGTCGCGCGATCCTGCTGCATGGTCCCGATCACTTCGCCCATCGACGAGATCTTGAAGGACGACATCAGGCTCGGCAGCATCGTGTGGACGTAGGCGCGGGTCATCGGGAATTGCGACGGACCGACGTTGAAGAACGGATGGCCGAATGCGTAAATTCGATTGCCGTCGATGTGCGTGATCGTTCCGGTCGCGCCCATCTCGAGGTCACCGCCGACGAGGGAGACGCCAACCGCGTCTCCTTCGCGAAGCGGGCCGGTCATCGCGTTCACTTCGGCGCCACCCTGGCCGCCAATCCCGCCGCCGACAACCGGGGCGAAACCGGCGGATCCGAATGCGCTCACCAGCATCGCCGCTGATTCCGGTTCAAACCCATTCAGAACGAGCGGTGTCGAGATCGGCCGCAGCATCGCGCCAAGCTGTGAACCGGCAGCCTGAGGCATGCCGAAGACCTGAAGATCCGCGGGACGGTTCGCGAACGGTGCGAGCCTCGCGTAGGTCGCGCTCAGCGCCGCGGCGAGTCCTTCGCCGGTGACGGGCAACTCGATGCGTGCCTGTTGCGAAGGGGTGCGACGCGCCATATCCGTCGCATCCTTCATCTCGTCGATCGGCGTGATACCCGCGATCGCTTCCGTCGCGAAGGCGCCCACCGAGTACGACACGGCGCCGATGAGACGTCCGTCGATATAGACGGGACTCCCGCTCATTCCGGCGGCAACGCCCGTCTTCGCGAGCGGTCCTCCTTCGAGGCGCGCCAGAATCAAATCACGGCGAGGCCCTTGAACGTTGTGAAGGACTCCGATGATGTGCGCTTTGAATTCCTGTAGTTCAGATCCTTCGAAGACGGTGCGGCCGATTCCCGTCATGCCGGCCTTGATTTCGCTCAAGGGCATGAGTGGAGTGGCTGCAGGAAGAGGAATCCAGCACAGGACGGCCAGTGCGACCGCAACAGCAACAGTTCGAGTTTTCATGAGGTCGTGGACAGATCGAGCGGGGAAGACGCATCACCGCCCCTTTTCAGTTATAAGCACTAACTGCTTTCTGGTCAAGGAGAAAGGGCTCCGAAAGGGGCCCAAAGTTGACACCCCCTGAACCCGTCTGATATTGTCACAACGTTTTGACGCAGTCTCGCCCCGGTCAGCCGTGTTGCTTCCGCCTCCGGACGTTTGGGTCCTATTGGTGGTGGTATGCGCGGGCCGAGGGGGCGATCCGCTAGACTGCACCAGCAGGACAGGATTTTCAGGAAGCCTCCTCAGCCACACGCTGAGGAGGCTTTTTTCGTTTTAGGAGCATGCGAACTCCACAACTCTGCGCCACGGTCACCGGACGAACGATGGAGGAGCTGCGTCGCGCGCGTGACGCCGCAACCTTCGCCGACCTCGTCGAGGTGCGCCTCGATCTCGTGGACCGTCCGGATGCGCTTGGCGCGATTGAGGGGCGGCGGCGACCGGTGCTCGTGACCTGCCGGGCGCACTGGGAAGGGGGCGGCTTTCAGGGATCAGAGGAGGAACGCGAGCGGATCCTGTCCGACGCCCAGAATGCCGGGGCTGAATTCGTCGACGTCGAAGCGCGGGCAGAGTTTGTTGCGACGATTACCCGGCGCCGTCGAGGACGCGGCAGCGTCCTCTCGCTCCACGCCTTTGGTGAACCGCCGTCGGATCTGGTCGAACGCGCCCGCGCCATGCGATCGACTGGAGCCGAGATCGTGAAGATCGCGATCGAAGCGCAGCGCCTCGGCGACGTCTTGCCACTGATGCGGCTCGCGTCTGAACCGGAGTTCTCCGACTCCGACGGCATCGACGGCCACGTGTTTCTGGCGATGGGACAACCGGGTGTCGCCACGCGCGTACTCGCGTCGCGTCTGCGAAATCGGTGGACCTATGCCGGCGACGGCGTCGCGCCAGGACAGATCCCGGCCGCACGACTTCTCAGTGAATTCGGATTCCGCCGTATTCATGCTGACGCGACGTTGTACGGCGTCGTCGGAAAACCGATCGCCCATTCGCTGTCTCCGGTGATGCACAACGCCGGGTTCAATGCGCTCGGAATCAACGCCGTTTACGTCCCGCTCGAGGCCAGCGATGTTGACGACTTCGTGACATTCGCGCGCGACATGTACATGGCCGGCGCGAGCATCACCGCACCGTTCAAAGTCGGCATGCTCTCGCGGGTCGACGAAACGGATGAAATGGCTCGACGGGTCGGCGCGATTAACACATTGATCGTTCGCAATGGTCGATGGATCGGAGCCAACACTGACGTCGATGGTTTCCTGACGCCGCTCATCGGCCGCATGGCTCTAAAAGGGACGCGCGCATCAATCCTTGGCGCCGGCGGCGCGGCGCGCGCGGTCGCGGTTGCGCTCGGCACGCAGGGAACCGCGGTCACCGTCTGTGCCCGGCAATCGGCCGCGGCAAAGGAAGTGGCGGCACTTGCCGGCGGCACCGTCGGCACCTGGCCGCCGAAAGCGGGCGGCTGGGACGTGCTGGTGAACGCGACATCCTCGGGTAGCGGAGGTCCGGGCGACGATCCAATGGCCGGCGTGCGCCTGGACGGTGAGATCGTCTTCGACCTTGTCTACTCGCCGGCGCGAACGCCGCTGCTCGAGCGTGCCGCGCGTGAGGGGTGCATGACGATCGGCGGCCTCGAAATGCTCGTCGCCCAGGCAGAACGGCAGTTCGAGTTGTGGACCGGATGCCGACCTCCGAACGGATTGTTCAAGTCCGCCGCATCGACCGCAACGAGCGAGAGTCACGAGACAGCAGTCAGAGGACAAGCGTGAAGCAGACAACCTTCGAAGAATTCGTCGAACTGGCCCGCCGCGGAACGTTCGTGCCGGTGGTCAAAGAGATCATTGCCGATCTGCTGACGCCGGTGTCCGCGTTCCTGAAAATCGCCGAACATTCGGACTACGCCTTCCTCTTCGAGAGTGTCGAGGGAGGCGAGCAGGTCGCGCGTTACTCCTTCCTCGGGAAAGATCCGTTCCTTGTGCTCCGGCAGAGCGGCGGCCGCAGGATCATCGATCGCTCAGGCGTGACGAGCGAAAGCAGCGAGCCCTTCGTCAAAAGTCTGCGCCGTTTGATGGCGGAGTTTCAGGCTCCGTTCGTGCCGGGACTTCCTCGATTTACCGGTGGCGCGGTCGGGTTTATCGGCTACGACGCCTCTCCAGCATTCGAACCCGCGCTCGCGGACGCCTGGGCGAAGGCACCGTGGAGAACGAACGGCACACTCGATCCGGCCGTTGAGGACGATGCCGGATTCATGCTGTTCGACACGGTGCTTGCGTTCGATCACGTGAAGCATCGCATCCTGATCATTGCCAACGCGCGGGTCACGGCGGACGAGGATCTGAGCGCCCTCTATCAGTTCGCCTGCGCGAAGATTCAGTTTCTCGAACGCGAGCTCGAGCGCAGCCTCTCGCAGCCCGAGCAGCGCTCGAGCCATGCGCCCGCGATTCGTTCCAACATGGAACGGGAAACGTACGAAGCAGGTGTGCGATCGATCAAGGAGCATATTGCCGCCGGCGACATCTATCAGGCGGTGCTGTCGCAGCGGTTCGAAGCGGATGTCACGGCGGATCCGCTCACGATTTACCGCGCGCTGCGGCACGTCAATCCATCGCCCTACATGTATTTCATCCGCATGGGTGGCCTGGCGATCGTCGGATCATCGCCGGAGATGCTCGTCCGCGCGGAAGGACGCCGGGTCGAAACGCATCCCATCGCCGGCACACGTCCTCGCGGCCAGAACGAAGGGGAGGATCTTCGACTGGCAGAAGAACTCAAACGCAATGAAAAGGAACGCGCCGAACACGTCATGCTTGTCGATCTCGGACGAAATGATCTCGGGCGCGTCTGCCAGTTCGGCACGGTAAAAGTACCGCAATACATGGCGCTCGAGCGCTACTCGCACGTGATGCATCTCGTCTCGACGGTCGATGGACAGCTGGCCGAAGACCACGACCATCTCGACGCACTGGTTGCGTGTTTTCCGGCCGGAACCGTCTCGGGAGCGCCAAAGATCCGCGCCATGCAGATCATCTCCGAACTCGAACCGACGCGCCGCGACCTCTACGCAGGCGCAGTTGGTTACATCGACTTCGCGGGCAACCTCGATTTCTGCATCGCAATCCGGACGATCACGATTCGCAACGGCAAGGCTCGCGTTCAGGCCGGCGCAGGAATCGTCGCCGACTCGAATCCAGCGGCGGAGTACGAGGAGACGCGAGACAAGGCACGGGCGCTGATCACCGCACTCACGATGGCGGAGGCGGGGCTCTAACGTGCTTTTACTCCTCGATAACTACGACTCGTTCACCTTCAACCTCGCCCAGTATCTGGGCGAGCTTGGAGCGCCGCCGGTCGTCAGGCGCAACGACGAGATCTCGCTCGATGAGATTGGGACGATGCGCCCCGATCACATCGTGATCTCGCCAGGACCCGGCCGTCCTGAAGACGCCGGCATCTCGGTCGAGTTGATCAAGAGGTTCGGGCCAACCACCCCCGTGCTGGGCGTTTGCCTGGGTCACCAGAGCATCGGGGTCGCGTTCGGTGGGCAGGTGGTGCGTGCATCCCAATTGATGCACGGCAAAACGTCGTCAATTCAGCACGACGGCCGCGGTCTGTTTCGCGGTGTGCAGCAGCCGTTCGTCGCCGGCCGATACCACTCACTGGTCGTGGCCGAACCGCTGCCGGAGTCACTCGAAATGGCGGCACGCACCGAGGACGGCACCATCATGGGGGTTCGCCATCGCACGTTCCCTGTTCACGGGGTTCAGTTTCATCCCGAATCAGTGCTGACGGGTGAAGGCCGTCAGCTGCTGCGCAATTTCCTGGAGATGTAGGTCACGATGTTCGCCACGCTCATCGAGAAACTTCAGCGTCACCAGGACCTCTCGCGTGAAGAGGCGGCTGAAGCCATGGAAACCATCATGGATGGCCGCGCGCAACCCGCGCAGATAGCCGGCTTCCTGATTGGTTTGTCGATGAAAGGGGAGAGGCCGACCGAGATCGTCGGCCTGGCGCACACAATGCGAGGGCGCGCGACCAGATTATCGCGGACACATGCGCCCGTGTTCGATACGTGTGGCACCGGCGGAGACCGCGCGCATACGTTCAACGTGTCGACGATAGCGGCGCTCGTACTCGCGGCGTGCGGAGTGAAAGTCGCCAAGCATGGCAATCGATCCGTGTCGAGCCAGTGCGGCAGCGCCGACCTGTTCGAGGCACTCGGCGTACGTGTTGCCGCGGAGCCAGCAATCGTCGAGCGCTGTCTGGAGACCGCGGGCATCGCATTTTTCTTCGCGCCAACGTTTCATCCGTCGATGCGGCATGCAGGGCCGACGAGGAAAGAACTCGGCGTTCGGACTGCATTCAATCTGCTCGGACCGCTGACCAATCCCGCCGGCGCGTCACGCCAACTGGTTGGAGTGCCGCGACCCGAGTTGACCGAACTGGTCGCACGATCGCTCGCGCTTCTCGGTTCGGAACGAGCGTGGGTTGTTCACGGCGCCGATGGTCTGGATGAAATCTCGACGACCGGATACACGAAGGTCTCTGAGTGCCGCGACGGCAAGGTCAACACTTTCTACGTTCACCCCGCGGATTTCGGATTGCCGAAGAGTTCCCCGCCTGAGCTGCGGGGCGGCGATGCTGCGGCGAATGCAGCGATTGCCAGGCGAGTTCTCGCCGGTGAGCCGGGCGCGACGCGGGACATCGTCGTGCTGAACGCAGCCGCATCTCTGCTCATTGCGGAAAGGGTCGGCACCATTCAAGAGGGGATTGCGGCCGCAGGTGAGGTCCTCGACAACGGCCACGCCGCTGCAGTGCTGGAACGGCTCGTCGCTGTCTCGAACGAGCGAGCGGAGGCCGCCGCATCATGATCGCCGCGCCCGATCTGCTCGGCACGATCGTGGCTGCCACTCGGCGGATCGTCGAGGTCCGCGAAGCCGCTCGTCCGGCCTCCGCCTTGGCGCGAGAACAGACCAGGACGCCTCGTGGACAGGCATTCGAAGAGGCGCTGCGACAGAATCAGAAGACCGCGCGGGTAATTGCGGAATGCAAACGCCGGTCGCCTTCAAAAGGAATCCTGCGGAGTGAATACGATCCCGCTCCGCACGCGCGTGCCTATGCGGACGCGGGAGCAGTGGCGATTTCGGTGCTCACCGAACCGACGTTTTTTGACGGCTCGCCAGAGCACCTGCGCGATGTTCGCCGCGCGGTCACACTGCCTTTGCTGCGCAAGGACTTCATCGTCACCGAGTATCAGCTGCTCGAGGCGGCAGTTCTCGGGGCGGACGCCGTTCTCCTGATCGTCGGAGCACTCGATCAGCAGAGTCTGGCATCCCTCATCCGAGCCGCACACGCGCAGTCGCTGGCGGCGCTGGTCGAGATTCACGATCTCGACGAACTGCACCGCGCGTCTGATGCCGGTGCGCGAATCATCGGCGTCAACAGCCGTAATCTTCGAACGCTCGCCGTCGACCCCGAGGTGTTCGGCCAGGTCGCGGAACAGTTGCCCGCCAGTAGCACGAAGGTTGCCGAGAGTGGTATTCGGACGAGCGCGGACATCGCCCGGTTGTCTCAGATCGGATACGACGCGTTCCTCGTGGGTGAACGCCTCATCGCGCAATCCGGTCCTGGTGCCGCACTGCGGGAACTGGTGCGGCCATGAGTAGTCCGCGCGTAAAGGTATGCGGAATCTGTCGCGCCGAGGACGCGCAGTTGGCGGTGATGCTTGGAGCGTCAGCCATCGGTTTCATCTTCTGGCCGACGAGTCCGCGCTATTGCGATCCGGCGCGCGCGAAGGAGATTGCCGCGACCATCCCGAGCCACATCACGGTTGTTGGTGTGTTCGTGGATCAGCCGGTCAGTCACGTTCTCGAAATCGCCGACCAGGTTTCACTAGGCGCAGTGCAGCTCCATGGCGGAGAGGCGGTCGAAGACTTCGATCGAGTCAGGCAGCCGTTGATCAAAGCGATTGCCGTGACGACCTCGTTCGTGCACGACCTTGTCGATCGTCTTCCACCTGGAGTGACCGTCCTGCTCGATGCGCACGATCCGGTTCGGCGTGGCGGGACAGGGCAAACGATCGACTGGGCGACGGCCGCGCAGGTGGCAGCGCGGCGCCGCACGATTCTGTCTGGCGGACTGCATGCGGGAAATGTTCGCGAGGCCATCGCTCAGGTGAACCCGCACATGATTGATGTGTCATCAGGTGTCGAGTCGGCACCAGGCGTGAAGGATGCGGGGAAGCTGCAGGCGTTTTTCGCCGCGGTGGCCGCCGCGTGAGTCGTTCAATGAATCCATCATTTGGTCAGCGGGATCCAGACACGCGCGGGTATTACGGCCCGTATGGGGGACGATTCGTGCCCGAGACGCTGGTCGCCCCGGTCGAAGAACTGGAGCGCGCGTACTTCGACGCGCGAGACGATCAAGAGTTCCGATCGACGTTACAGGCGCTGCTCGCCAATTACGTCGGACGGCCGACGCCGCTCTACGAGGCGCGGCGCCTTTCAGCGTCCCTCGGCGGCGCCCGCATCTTTTTCAAACGCGAAGATCTTGCGCATACCGGCGCGCACAAGATCAACAACGCGCTGGGTCAGGCGCTGCTTGCCCAGCGGATGGGCAAACGCCGCATCATCGCTGAGACCGGCGCGGGGCAGCATGGCGTGGCGACGGCGACCGTGTGCGCGTTGCTGGGCCTCGAATGCAACGTTTACATGGGCGCCGAAGACATGGAGCGGCAGGCGCTGAATGTCTTTCGCATGCAGCTGCTCGGTGCAACGGTTCGCAGGGTCGATGCCGGCGCGCGCACGTTGAAAGATGCGATCAACGAAGCGATGCGCGACTGGGTGACGAATGTCGCGGACAGCTATTACCTGCTCGGCTCCGTCCTCGGCCCGCATCCGTACCCGCTCATGGTCCGAGAGTTTCAGTCCGTGATCGGCCAGGAAGCTCGCCGCCAGTGCCTCGACGCAATCGGCCGGCTTCCCGACGTCATCGTCGCCTGCGTCGGAGGCGGCAGTAACGCGATGGGCATCTTCGATGCCTTCATCGGCGATAAGGACGTCCGTCTGATCGGAGTCGAAGCGGGTGGGTATTGCATTCAGCCGGGCAAGCACGCCGCCAGGTTTGCCGGTGGAAGCGGTGGCGTACTGCAGGGCACGCGCAGCTACGTGCTGCAGGATGGGAACGGCAACATCGAATTGACCCATTCGATTTCTGCCGGCCTGGATTACGCGGCCGTCGGGCCCGAGCACGCGTGGCTGCACGATTCGGCGCGTGCAGAGTACACGTGGGTCAACGATACCGATGCCCTGACCGGGTTCCAAAGGCTTGCAAAGGAAGAAGGAATTTTGCCCGCTCTGGAGTCGTCGCACGCCGTCGCGCACGTCTGCCGGCTGGCTCCGACGATGGGACGCGATCAGATTGTATTGGTGAACCTGTCAGGGCGTGGCGATAAGGACGTGATCAGCGTGCAGAAGGCCTTGGCCACCGGAAACGGGAGAGGCTGATGTCGAACATCCGCCAGGTTTTCGACCAGCTTCGTCACGAGCACCGTGGCGGCATGGTGACATACGTAACAGCCGGCGATCCAAATGCCGAGGCATCCGTGCGAATCCTCGTGTCGCTGGCAAAGGGCGGAGCCGACATTCTCGAAGTGGGTGTCCCGTTTTCGGATCCGCTCGCGGACGGACCGGTCATTCAGCGCGCCACCGAGCGCGCCCTCGCGGCAGGCATGACACTTCGCGGAACGCTCGAGGTCGTGCGGGCTGTACGGCGGGAGGTGGACACACCGATCGTCCTCTTCACCTACGCGAATCCGGTCCTTCGGATGGATCCCGCGGTGTTCGCGCGCGAGGCCAAAGCGGCGGGTGTCGATGGCGTGCTCATTCTCGATTATCCAGTCGAGGAAGCCGAGCCGCTCCGCGCACCGCTCGTTGCCGCCGGTCTCGATCCGATATTTCTGATCAGCCCGACGACAAGTGATGGACGTATCCGGCGATCGAGCGAGCTGGGGCGCGGTTTTCTGTACGTGATTTCTCGACTCGGCGTCACCGGCGTCCGCGATACGCTCGCCGACGATGTCAATGCTCTTATCCGGCGGGTAAGGGCACAGTCGACGCTGCCGGTGGCGCTCGGATTCGGCATTTCGTCGCCCCAGCAGGTGGCACAGGCCTGTGCCTCCGCCGACGCCGCGGTCGTCGGCAGCGCACTGGTCAATGTGATTGCCGAACATGGTGGAGCACCCGATGTCGCCGAACGGGCAGGCGAGTACGTACGATGGCTAAAGAGCGCAGTGTGAGCCGCATCGACGAACTTCGGCAGCAGATCGATGATCTCGATGAGCGGCTGGTGCAGCTACTGAGCGCGCGTGCCGCGTGCGCGCTCGAGATTGGGCATGAGAAGAAGCTGCTCGGATTAGAGGTTTATCAGCCGTCACGCGAAGCGGAAGTGGTTGGACACGTGCAGCGGATCAACAAGGGACCACTCGACAACGAAGCGATGAAGCGGCTGTTTGAACGGATTATCGACGAAGCGCGACGCCTCGAGCGCATCGCCGATGAGGAAGCGGAAGCCGAACGAGAGGCGCAACAGGACGATTCGCTAACCTAAACAGGGCAAAGAGGTAGTTATGGTGGTAGTGATGCAGGAGCGCGCAAGTGACGACCAGATACAGCGGGTGATTTCACAGCTCGTGGAGATGGGATTCGACGTTCACCGATCGACGGGCGCGCTTCGCACGGTGATCGGAGCCGTCGGCGGCAACCGCGCCGGCGACCCGCGGCTGCTCGAGGTGCTCGA
>JBKPSH010000177.1:0-18722 GCA_046734955.1 Acidobacteriota bacterium | reverse complement strand
CATAGAGAGTGCCCGGCATGTCGTCCCGCCGGCCGATTGTACCAAATGTATTCAGCCGAACCCCTGCCGCATTTCGTTGACGAATATCTGTCGTATCTCTACGAGGTTCATCCAACCACCGCCACGTTTGATGGCGTGCACTTGCACGATGACCTGCTCGAGGACTGGAGTCGACAGGCGATCGAATCCCAGATTCGCGACCTCGGTGGTTTCGCGAGGCGTCTCGCCGCCATCGATCCGACGCGCCTGACCGATACCGAACGGCTCGAGCGGCCGGCGCTCGAGGCGAGCATCCGCGCGAGGCTGTTCGAGTTCGAAGAGGTGCGTCCGTGGGAACGCAACCCTCAGCATTATGCCGATGTTCTGGCCACCAGCCTCGCCGGTCAGGCGCTGTTCGACTACGCACCGCTTGCGGAACGGGCACGTCGTGTCCTGTCGAAGCTGCGACAGGTGCCGCGGTTCATTCAGGCAGCGCGCGACAACATCAAGGATCCGCCCGGGATCTTCGTGAAAGTCGGCCTGGAGAGCATGCGCGGAACGCTTCGCTTTATTGACGAAGATCTGCCGCGCGCCTTCGGCGACCTGAGCGATCTGCACCTGCTCGGTGATCTTGCCGACGCGTCAACGGAGGCAGCAACAGCGATTGGCGGATACCTCGACTATCTCGAACGTGATCTCGCGCCACGCAGCAAAGGATCGTTCCGGCTTGGCCGCGATCGGTTCGAGCAGAAGATTCGCCTCGACGAGGGGCTCACGCTCGATCCCGATCGATTGCTGTCGATCGCGACCCGCGAACTGCAACACACCCAGGACGAATTTCGGCGTGTCGCGTCGCGCGTCAACGGTGGTGATCCGCTCGCGGCGTGGGCTCGCACCAAGGAAGATCACCCACCGGCAGGTCAACTCATCCCTGTCGCGCAACAGCAGCTCGCGGATCTGGTTGACTTCATCAACCGTCAGCGGATTGTCACGATTCCGAATGGCGCGCCAGTGCAAGTTGCGCCGACGCCACGATTCTATCGGTGGACGTTCGCAAGCATGTGGACGCCTGGCCCGTTCGAATCGCGCCCGCTGCGCGCTTTCTACTACATCACCGACGTCGAGCCATCGTGGCCGCCCGAGCGCAAGGACGAGCACCTGCGCGACTTCAATTACGGCGCGCTCTGGTCGATTTCCATGCACGAAGTATTTCCGGGACACTTCCTGCACTACCAGCACCTGCGCCAGGTGGACTCGAAGCTTCGGAAATCGATTCTGTTTTCCTCGACGGCATTCGTCGAGGGCTGGGCGCACTACTGCGAGCAGATGATGGTCGAGGAAGGCTTCCGCAAGAGCGATCACGCGGTTCGTCTCGGGCAGCTCGCCGAAGCCCTCATTCGCCTCTGCCGCTTCATCGTTGGCATCCGGCTTCACTGCGAAGACATGTCAGTCGAACAAGGGGTCCGCGTGTTTCGCGACGAAGCGTTTCTCGAGGA
Source organism: Acidobacteriota bacterium (assembly GCA_046734955.1). GTDB lineage: Bacteria > Acidobacteriota > Vicinamibacteria > Vicinamibacterales > 2-12-FULL-66-21 > JALZOC01. Next base: position 17,247 of record JBKPSH010000177.1, on the reverse strand, counting down.
CGCGAGCGCGCGCCGCGAAGCGGAGCGCGGCACGTTCGATCCGTCTTACATTCTGTATAGCGCCGGGAAGTTGATGCTGCTCAAGCTGCGCGAGGACTACAAAGCCCACGCCGGGGCGAAGTATTCGTTGCGCGGATTCCACGACACGCTCCTCGGCAACGGAACCGTTCCCGTCTGGCTTCACCGCGAGTTGATGCTGGGCCAGCAGAACGGCGAGATGCTCGAGTAGCCGAGGATTGAGACTTCATGCCGTTGTACGAGTATCAGTGCGAGTCGTGTAACAACCGTTTCGAACGCATTCAGAAGTTTTCCGATCCGCCGATTGAAACGTGTCCCGTTTGCGGCAAGGGGCCGGTGCGAAAGCTGCTCTCTTCCCCGGCGATTCAATTCAAGGGCTCAGGCTGGTATATCACCGACTACGCGAAGAAGTCGTCCAAGGACGGCGGGTCGACAGGAGCAACGGGCGAGAAGAAGACCGAAACGAAGACCGACTCGAGTACGAAATCCGATACATCGACTTCGTCAAGCACTGGTTCGTCAGGCTCGACGAAGAGCGAGACGTAGCCGGATCCCGGATCCCGGAGTCCTACGGCTTCAAATCGATCCCCTTCAGATACTCGCGAAACGCCTGGTTCAGATCTGGTCGCCGCAGCGCGAAGTAGACCACGGCCTTCAGGAATCCGAGTTTGTTACCGGCGTCGTGGCGGACGCCGTCGATTCGGCACCCGTAGATGGGGCGTTGCTTCAGCAGGTGGCGCAAACCGTTCGTGAGCTGAATCTCACCGGTGCGATCGCTGACGGTGGCTTCTAACGCCGGAAAGATGTCAGGCGTGAGAATGTAGCGGCCGATGATCGCCAGATCGGACGGCGCTTCGTTTTGCGGCGGCTTCTCGACCAGGTCGCGGATACGGTAAACCCCTGGCCGAATCTCTTCGCCATCGATGATTCCGTACGAGCTCACCTGATCGCGCGGCACGCGCTCGATCGCCAGCACCGGTCCCTGAACGTCCTCAAACACATCAATCATCTGGCGCAACGCCGGCGGTTTCGCATCGATCACATCGTCGCCGAGAATCACCGCGAACGGTTCATTCCCGACGAGTGCCTTCGTGACGAGCACCGCGTGACCGAGGCCGAGCGGTTCTCCCTGGCGCACGTACGAAAAGTTGATGAGATTCGAGATCTTGCGGATTTCAGCAAGAAGATCCTTTTTGCCCCGGGCCTCGAGAAACGTTTCGAGCTCCACCGCCACGTCGAAGTGATCCTCGATCGCGTTCTTGCCGCGGCCGGTGACCAGGATGATGTTCGCGACTCCCGACTCGACCGCCTCTTCGACGCCGTACTGAATGATTGGCTTGTCGACGAGCGGCAACATCTCTTTGGGTTGGGCCTTGGTCGCGGGAAGAAAACGAGTACCCAGACCGGCGGCAGGAAACACGGCTTTTCGGATCACGTTCACAGGTTCATCTCCTGAGTGGCGCTCGAGATCGTATCGCAAAATCATGGTTGCCATTGAGCGAGTGAGGGCTTCACGAGGATAGAAGCGGAGTCCGAGGGGCGACAGCCAGTCGGAGTAATGTAGGATCGTGGGCATGTTGGACGCCGCTTTTGTGCGCGATCACCTGGACGATGTCCGTGCGGGGCTGCGGAATCGCGGTTTGAATCCGGATGCGGAACTCGAGCAGCTCGCGACGCTTGAAGCGCGAAGGCGTCGTCTGATTCCTGAAATCGAAGGGCTCAAACGGGAACAGAATGCGGCTGGCGACGAGGTAGCGCGGGCGAAGCGGCAAGGCAAAGACGCGTCCGACATCTTCGCCGCCAACAAAGCGCGTGCGCAGCAGATTCGGCAACTGGAGGTTCAGCTGGATCAGGTGGAACAGCAGCGCGCCGCATTGCTGATGACGATTCCAAATCTGCCGCACGCGAGTGTCCCGGTCGGGGCGAGCGCTGAAGACAACAAGGAAGTGCGACGGTGCGGCGAGCCGCGAACGTTCGACTTCGAGCCGCGCGCCCACTGGGATCTCGGGCCCGCACTTGGAATTCTTGATTTCGATCGCGCAACGAAGATGTCAGGCTCCCGCTTCGCGGTACTCATTGGCGCGGGCGCGCGTCTGGAGCGAGCGCTGATCAACTTCATGCTGGACGTGCACACGCGTGAGCATGGGTATGTCGAAGTCGAACCGCCATTTCTCGTGACGGCTGAAACCCTGCGCGGGACGGCGCAACTCCCGAAGTTCGAGTCGGATCTCTTCAAGATCGCCGGCGACTGGGATCTCTATCTGATTCCGACGGCGGAAGTGCCGGTGACGAATCTCCATCGCGGCGAGATCCTCGACGGTCGTCAGTTGCCATTCCGCTACACCGCATACACGCCGTGTTTCAGATCGGAAGCCGGGTCGTACGGGGCCGACGTGCGTGGGCTGATCCGGCAGCACCAGTTCGACAAGGTGGAGTTGGTCAAGTTCACCACGCCGGAGCAGTCATATGACGAGCTCGAGTCGCTGACCCATAATGCCGAATCCATTCTGCAGCGCCTGGAGTTGCCATATCGCACGGTCGTGCTCTGTACCGGCGACACGGGTTTCGCCGCGGCGAAGACGTACGACATCGAGGTCTGGCTGCCAAGTCAGAAGCAGTATCGCGAGATTTCTTCCTGCAGCAATACCGAGGCATTCCAGGCGCGGCGCGCAAACATCAAGTTTCGACCGAATGGGACCGGTAAGGCGGAATTCGTCCACACGCTCAACGGATCGGGTATGGCCGTCGGTCGCACCCTGATTGCAATTCTGGAGAATTACCAGCAAGCGGATGGAACCGTTGTCATCCCACCGGCGTTACGCCCGTACATGAACGGGCTAGATAAGATCGCGAAATCCTGACACCCAAAATCTCCCGTTTCTTCTGTTCACTGATCAATTTCGAAGATGAAACGGAACACTCGTCACGACGACGTTAGGCCTGAATAACAGTGCGCCCTTGATCAGTAACGCACGCTGATTGTGGAAGACGTGATGCCACCAGCGCGCGGGGACGAACTCCGGTAAGACAATCGTGACGAAATCGTCGGGCTGCTCCGCATCGATCTGGTCGATGTACTCCAGTAGCGGCTCCATTAACGATCGATACGGCGATTCGAGGACGACGAGCGGAACTCCGTCACCCCACTTCTTCCACTGCGTGCACATCTGATCGGTCGCCTCTGGATCGATGTTGACGTACACAGCCTTTACGTCAGGCGACAGCGTCTTGGCATACTCGAGCGCCTGCACGACTGCCCGGTGCACACCGCTCATCGGCACGAGCACCGTGTTGTGGTGCCTGGTTCCATTTGTCCATCCATCAAGCGACAGTTGCCGCGCGACCTCGTCGTAGTGACGGCGGGTAGCGCGGAACACGGCGACATGAACCGGGATCAGCAGCAGGATGATCCAGGCGCCCTCGCGGCTCTTCGTGAGTGCGACGACAATCAGGACAATCCCGGTGACCGCGGCGCCAAGTCCGTTGATGAATGCGCTCGTCTTCCATCCCGGTCCTTTCAGCTTGCGCCAGTGGACGACCATGCCTGCCTGCGACAGCGTGAACGACACGAAGACGCCAATCATGTAGAGCGGGATCAGCGAGTGGGTGTCGCCGCCGTACACAACGAGCAACACAGACGCAAAGAGGCTCAGTCCGATGATGCCGTTCGAAAACGCGAGACGATCCCCCTGATTCATCAGTTGCCGCGGCACGTACCGGTCTCGGGCGAGAATCGACGCCAGTCGGGGGAAATCTGCGTACGCCGTGTTGGCCGCAAGCACGAGGATAAGCATCGTCGAGCCCTGAACGACGTAATACAGCCATCCGCGTCCACCGAATATGCCGCGCGCGATCTGAGAGACGACAGTTTCCTGTTCGCTCGGAACGACGTGATAGGCCTGCCCGAGGAGCGTGATGCCCACGAACATCGTGATCGACAACACCGCCATCATGACCATTGTCGATGCCGCATTCTTCGACTCGGGAGGCTGGAACGCCGGCACACCGTTCGAGACCGCTTCCACGCCCGTCATCGCCGTGCAGCCGTTCGAGAACGCCGTCAGCAGAAGGAAGATCGTCAGCATGTCACCCGACGGCCGGATGACGTCGGTCGTGACAATCGGATGGATCGTGCCGCTCAACGCACGCCACGCACCAACGGCAATCAAACCCAGCAGGCTCACGACGAACAAGTACGTAGGCACGGCGAAGATTCGGCCCGACTCTCTGATCCCTCTCAGGTTGCCAAGCATGAGCACCAGCACGAAGGCGAGGGTCATCTCGACGCGATTGACGTGCCACTGCGGGATCGCTGACGTGATCGCTGCGACACCCGCCGCGATACTGACGGCGACGGTGAGCACGTAGTCAATCAGCAGCGACGCTGCAGCAATCAGCGCCGGCATCTCGCCGAGATTGTCTTTTGCGACGATGTAGGCACCGCCGCCGCTCGGATACGCGTGGATGGTCTGTCGATACGAAAACACGACGATCGCGAGAATCGCCGCGATCACGAAAGCAATTGGCGTGGCAAAAGTCAGAGCACCAATGCTGACCAGGACCAGGACGCGCAGAATCTCCTCGGTCGCGTAGGCAACCGACGACAGCGCGTCCGACGAGAGCACCGCGAGGCCGGTGACCCGCGAGAACCGTTCGTGATGGGCGAGGTGTGACGGGATAGGCTGGCCGACGATCACCCGTTTGAACTGCGAGAGCAGACGTTCTTCTGACATCCTGGCGGTTCAGCCGCTCGAGGCTCCTGAACTCAAGTAATACCGGGAAAACCGCAAGAAAACCGTAAACTTACGGTCTTTTTACGCCTCTTTTAGAGCCTCTTTATGAAGTCCGGGCGGACAGTGAGGGGGTATGGGCAATTCCTCTCACCCTCCGGAACTCGCACTGGCGGGACTCGTCGTCATGAGCGCGGCGGTGCTGTTTGCCGCCCTGCCTCCGTTTACGGGGATGGCGCTCGCGGTGATCGCGGCTGTGTTCTGGTGCGTCTGGCTGGACCGACACCCCACCCCTTGATCTATGGCGCAGGCGGCGTCACCATCGAACTCCGAGGCTGCCACCCTGTCATTTTTGATTGTGCCGCATCGAGTGAAGCGGACCGCGGAGATCCGCGCGCTCCTGCTCGGTCTCGCGGCGCTCGCCGTCATGACGGTGATCTTCGTGAGTTGGCTTCATCTTGCCAACGCGACGATCGTGTCGCTGTCGGTCCTGCTGATCGTGCTTGTCGTCGCGACCATGTCGACACGCCGTGTCGCAATCGCCACGTCGATCGCGGCATCGTTCTGCTTCAATTTCTTTTTCCTCGAGCCGGTCGGCACGCTGCGGATCGCCAATCCGCAGAGCCTGGCGGAATTGTTTACGTTGCTCGCGGTCAGCCTCCTCGCCAGCCACCTGTCGTCGCAGGTACGCGAAGCCCAGGTTTTGCATCGCGCCGCTGAATTGAAATCGGCGCTGCTCGAATCACTCAGTCACGCGCTGAAGACGCCACTCACGGCGGTGACCGTCGCCGCCAACAACCTGAATACGGAATCCTTGACGGCAGACGAGCGCAGAGAACAGGCAGCGATCGTCCGCGTCGAACTCGATCGCCTCAACCGGCTCTTCGCCGACATCGTCGACATGGCGCGCATCGAAACCCGAGCCGTTGCGGCAGAGCGCGAGTGGGTCCAGCCAGCAGAAATTGTGGAAGCGGCGGCCCGGCAGGTTGAGCCGGCGTGGGACGGGCATCGCCTCGAGATCGATGTCGGCGCCGATCGGTCGCTCGTGCACGTCGATCCGCGGCTGACCTCCACTGCGCTCGTCCACATCCTCGAGAACGCCGGGCAGTATTCGCCCGCGGGATCGACAATTGACGTGAACGTCATGGTGAAAGAGGATCAACTCAGCATTGCGGTTCGCGACCGCGGCATGGGAATCAAGGCGCACGAGCAGCAACGCGTATTCGAGCGGTCGTATCGTGGCGCTGACGCCGCCTTGCAACGTTTCGGAACAGGTTTGGGTTTGACGATCGCGCAAGGATTGGTTGCGGCAGAAGGCGGCCGCATCTGGGCGACGAACCATCCGGAGGGCGGAGCCATCGTGACGATCGTCGTTCCGACCGAGAGTCGCGCGTCAACACTTCTCGATGGAGAAGCATTGTGAATCCGGCTCACATTCTTCTCGTCGACGACGAGTTGTCGATTCAGCGCGCGATGGCTCCGCTGCTGCGATCGCGCGGCTATGCGGTGACGGTGGCCGGGACCGGCGGTCAGGCCCTGGATCTGTTTGCCCGGGATCGCCCGGATCTCGTCATTCTCGATCTCGGCCTCCCCGACATGAACGGGCTCGAGGTGTGCCGTCAGATTCGCGAGCGAGGTGACACGCCTCTTCTGATCCTCTCGGCCCGCGGTGCGGAGAAAGATAAAGTCGCGGCGCTCGATCTTGGCGCCGACGACTACGTCACGAAGCCATTCGGCCCGGAAGAGCTGATGGCCCGCGTCCGCGTGGCGCTGCGCCGTTCATTAGGGCGCAACGGCGTTCTTCGCGGACATCTGACACGCGGTGGCTTGACCATCGATTTCGATCGGCATCGTGTGCACCGCGGCCCGGATGAGATTCGGCTCACTCCGAAAGAGTTCGAGCTGCTGACACTGCTCGTTTCTCATGCCGGCCGGGTGCTGACGCACCGTTCTATCCTGAAGAGCATCTGGGGTTCGCCCGCGGCCGATCAACCGGAGCACCTTCGTGTGCTCATCGGTCAGCTGCGCAAAAAGATAGAGCCGGATCCGGCGAAGCCACGGTATCTGATTACGGAACCGTGGGTGGGTTATCGTTTTGCCGACGAGGAAACCGAGCTTCCGCAGCGATGAACGTCGTGATATTCGGCGCAACCGGCATGTTGGGTCAGGGGGTGCTTCGTGAATGCCTGCACGCCGCCGAGGTCGAGCGCGTGCTGACCATCGGCCGTCATCGAACCGGCCAGCAGCATCCGAAGCTTCACGAGATCGTCCACGTCGATTTGTGGCACTACAAAGCGATTGAGGAGCAGCTACGGGGCTCGGACGCCTGCTTCTTTTGTCTCGGCGTGACGTCGGCCGGAATGAAGGAACCCGAGTACGAGCGCATCACGTACGGCATCGCCACCGCGGCGGCTGACGTGTTGTGTCGCAACAATCCGGGTATGACGTTCGTGTTTGTCTCTGGCGCAGGTGCCGACAGTTCCGAACGCGGGCGGATCATGTGGGCGCGCGTCAAAGGCAAGACGGAAAACGCGATCCTGCGAATGCCGTGTAAGTCATACGTCTTCCGGCCCGGGGTCGTGCTGCCCATGCATGGTGAGCGCTCGCGCACCACCGCGTACCGAGTTCTGTATTCAGCGACCAAACCGCTGCTGCCGCTACTGAAGCGCGTGTGGCCCCGTCAGATCCTCACGACCGAACAGTTCGGTCGCGCGATGTTGACCGTCGCCAGGCAGGGCGCGCCGAAGCGCGTGCTCGAGAGTTCAGACATTAGTGCGGTGGCGCTGACATAACTGCCACATCTCGTTCCCGCAAGTCCCGCGCAACGGGTGCGAGCTCTTGCAGTTGTTTCTCGTTCAGCATCGACACATATGGCGGGATCGGTCCGACAGCAGCGATGCCGGCAAGCGCTGTCGCGTGGTGCAACACCCGCGCAGGGCCCCACGCGTCGCGCAAGTCCTCGAGCGGCATGAACTGCGAGCGCAACTCCTCGGCGCGTGACCAGTCGCGCGATCGACACGCTTCAAAGAGCTGTGAGCACGTTCTCGACGCAATACAGCCGGAGCCAGTTGTAAACCCGGGTAGCGAGAAATCACGCATGTGAACAATCGCCGGCCGCTCGCCCATGCCGCTGATGACGCGTTGGCGATCGACGCGGCGAAGAAGACCCTCGAGATAGGGATCACGCTTTGGGTCGTCGAGGACAACCGCATACTTGATTGCGGCTGCGACTCCGTCCTGCATCAACCGGCCGACCGCATCGAGGCCCGCCTCTTTGTCGTTCCCGAATCCGTCCTCTGATTTCAAATACAGAATGAGCGGCACGCCGCAGGCGTCGGCGATCTCGCGCACACCCGCTTCCATGCCGCGCGCATCGCGCGGATCGTTGCAGGGCAGCACCATTACGGTGCGAAACGAGTAGCGCTTCAGAAGCTTTGCCTGGTCGATCGCGCGGCCGAAAGACGGTCCGACGGACGGGATCGGCCACCGCGCCGCATCGAATCCATCCAGCCAGCCGAGCAGCGTTTCGTACTCATCGAGGGTGATGTGGTACAGGAACGCGTTCCCGCCGTAGAGGTATCGCGTGATTCCACCGTTCTCGATATGTTTCGCCACCGATTCGGCGGCATCGAAGTCGATCGTGCGTCGCGGGCCGGTGCGGCGCGGCAGTGGCGGGACGGCAAATACGCCGGCGAGTTCATTGAGGTCAATCGCGGTGCTGGACATCCGGAGAGGATACTCGAAGTGTGGATACAGCGATGACCTAACGGCGTTCGTGAATGGTGAGGCGCCCCTATTCGGGAATCAACTGATGGTTCGGCTGGGGGCGCGGCGATGTCGTTGTTGATGTCGCCAGGCGCCGCGCCCTCTGCCGTTAGTGACACAGGTTACCGCGCACGCGCCGGTCTTCCCGATAGCGAGTTCGGCGCGTCGAGGTGTGCCCCTTCGTCAACACCGACCCCGAGCCGATCGACGAGTTCACCACCCAGCCAGCCGGCCACTGCTCCAAGCGCCAACGCAATCAGTTCGATGGCGAATTGCGTGGTCGTCACGCCGACTTCTGGTGCCTCGCTGCGAAGCCACCATACCAGGGCGAAGCCAAGCACAACGATCACGTTTGAGCCGCCATGCAGCAGGCCGATCCGTTTGGCGCGCGTGCGTGCCGGAATCGCCCACCAGTCAATCAGCCCAAACACTGCCGCGAGCAGGCCGCCGATGATGCCAGCCGCAATGTTCCAATACGCCGCGGCCGCGAGCGTGGTCGAGCCACGCCACAGATCGCTGGCGTCGAAAACGACGGCGGCGATGAACAGACCGAGAGGGAGGACGACCAGCATCGGATGAATCGGATGACCCAGGATCTTTGCCTTGCTTTCCATGAGCTCTCCTTTCGGCGCACCAACGGGCACCGTTGTTGGCGACTGCGCGGACGAACCAATCCAGCACGGATTGATAGCAAACGGCGCACCGACGCCAAAATGGACCGGCTAGGTGCTCAACCACTCGGTCTAAATGCGTGTCTTAAGGAGCTCCATGAATGCGACTCGAGCATTGACATGGTTCAGCCTGGTAATCGCGTTTGTAGCGCCGTTACAGTCTGCGTCCCCAAGCTTGCCCCGGGCGGCAACCGGCCGTGTATGGGTGATCTTCATCGATGATCTCCATCTCGACTTTCCAGCAACGGGCCGCCTCAAAGAACTGTACAAGACCATCTCGTCAAAGCTCGTAAAAGACGCGGACCTGGTTGCCGTCGCTTCGACCGGCCCATCCTCGCTCGCGATCGATGTGACCCGGGATCGGCAAATGCTGAGTACGGCGCACCGGAAGATATCCGGCGCCGCGCTGCGCCCCTCAGAGACGGTCGCGATTCCGGATCAAGACCTGTCGGAAGTCAGATATCGCGCTCACGTGTCGCTTGAAACCGCATACGGCGTACTGAAAATGCTCGCTGGTGTACCAAACACGCGGAAGGCATTCGTTTACATCAGCAATGGGTATTACTTCGATGTGTGGCCTGGAGCGCCGGCGAGTGCGACCAGTCCATTCTCATTGAAGGAAAAGGCGATCAGCCTGGAACGCCTCCGTAACGAAGTTGCGGAGCTCGTCGCGCAGGCGAAGCGCGCGAACGTAACGATCTACGGAGTCGATCCTCGCGGTCTGTCGGGTCCGCCGACGATCGATCCCAATCTCGATGATGCCGCTTGGCAAAGGTACTGGACGACCACAAGAAACAGTCTGCAGGTCATGGCGGAGCAGACCGGCGGATTTGTGATTCAGGAAAACCTGGAAAACGGCCTGAAGAGAATGGTGGAGTGACGCTGTCGGATCTGTCGCCAGAGGCAAACTCTTGCGACGACATATCTATTATATCAATCCGCAATCACAGACTGGTTTTGACGGCAGCGGCGCCCGCATAATCCGCGACAGGAGACACCGAATGCAGGTCGCGGTTAACGGCATCGATCTTCATTACGAAACATCCGGCGAGGGTGAACCGCTTCTGTGGCTGCACGGATTCATGGGAGCTGGCCCTGATTGGAAGTACGTGTTCAAAGACGTGCCCGCTGGCTTTCAGCTGATCGCGCCCGATCTTCGTGGACACGGTGCCTCGACCAACCCGTCTGGCGAGTTCTCATTCCGACAATCAGCGCGCGACATTCTTGGTCTTCTCGACGAGTTGCGAATTGATCGAATCCGTGCGATCGGCGTGAGCGGTGGCGGACTGACGCTGCTTCACGTCGCCACGATGAGACCAGCGCTTGTGGATGCCATGGTGATTGTCAGTGCGCCGCCGTACTTTCCTGCCGAGGCACGAGCGATTCAAAGAGGTGCGTCCGAAGCGATGTTCGGCACGCCGGAACTGGAGTTGATGCGGAAGCGCCACGTCCGTGGCGAGGACCAGCTGCAGCAGTTGATGGCGCAGGCGCGCGCGTTTGCTGATTCGTACGACGACGTGAATTTCACACCGCCGTACCTGGGAACGATCACTGCAGATACGTTGATTGTCTTTGGCGATCGCGATCCGCTGTATCCCGTGTCGCTGGCCTTCGAGTTGCGCTCCGCAATACCGCGGTCACATTTATGGGTAATTCCAAACGCCGGTCATGGACCCGTGTTCGGAGAGGCAGCGCCGCGGTTTGCGGAGACGGCGCTGTCATTCCTGCGGCAAGGCGGTTCGAAGAAAGACGCGAACGAGCCGCCTTCGCGCGTTGGGGCGAAGCCCCTCGGGTAATTTAATGAACAGTATGATTGCGAACGAGCCTGGCGACTGCGTCAATGAGGTTCGCCGCATCGACTGGTTTGGCCATGTGGAGTTGGAAACCTGCGTCCCGTGCCGCCTCCTCGTCTTCACGACGCGCGAGCGCTGTGAGCGCAATCGCCGGCGTTGATATCCCCGCGGTGCGCAACGACTGAATGAGCGAGTAACCGTTTTCCTCGGGCATCCTGATATCGGAAATCAGGACGTCGGGCGAGTCCTCCAGGATCTCGCGACGCGCCTCGGTTGCGGAGGCGACCGCGTCCACCCAGGCGCCTGCCTTCTCGAGTGTCACTCGCACGAGCTCCCTCGCATCCTCATCGTCGTCGACAACGAGGACACGAACGTTGCGAAGGCTGGTGAGCACCGGGCGAGGCGCCGCGCCGCGTGTGGAGTCGGTGGCGACAAGGCGATCTGGTTCGTGCAGTGGCAGCGTCACGATAAAAGTTGCACCATGCCCCTCACCGGGGCTGTCGGCGCGCACGCTTCCTCCGTGGAGCCGGACGAGATGGCGGACGATCCCGAGACCAAGCCCAAGTCCCGACTGGCTCCGCGATCTCGCATCCGCCTGGCGGAACCAATCGAAGACGTGAGGCAGGAAGCTCGACGAGATCCCGACGCCGGTATCAGTGACGGTGAGAATCGCCTGCTTGTTCGCCTGTTCGAGCTCGAGCTTGACTCGAATATGACCGGACGGCTGGGTGAACTTCACCGCGTTCCATGCGAGGTTCCACACGACCTGCTCCAGCCGTCGCGGATCGCCCAGCACGATCGCCGAGTTATCGAGTACCGTTTCAATCTCGATCTGCTGCATCCGCGCCTCGGGCCGAACCGTATCCAGCGCCGCCTCGACGATGTCGGCGAGACGAACGGGTTCACGGGCGATTCGCAGACGGCTCGAGACGATGCGCGAGACGTCGAGCAGATCGTCGATCAGCTGTCGCTGCGCCCGCGCGTTGCGCTCGATGACCCGGATCGCGCGGTGGACCTCGTCTGGCGCCAGCCGCTCGGTCCTGAGCATGTGCGACCATCCGAGGATCGCCGTCAACGGCGTACGCAGCTCGTGCGAGACCGTGGCCAGGAACTCGTCCTTGGAATGATTCGCCGCTTCCGCCTCCCGTCGTGCGGCCTGCTCTTTAGCCACGAGTTCCGCGAGATCGTTCGCCATCGCATTGAACGCGCCGCCGAGCGCGCGAACTTCAGACGGACCAGACAAGCGAATCGGCCGATCGAATCGGCCGATCTGCAGCTTGCGGGCTGAAGCCGCGAGGCGCCGGACGGGCGTTGCGATCCATTGCGCGGCAAGGAGCGACAGGATTGCGCCGGCGAGCACGAACCACGCACCGCTCACGAATAGCTGACGGCGAAGGTGCTCAGCCGGGGCGAGCGCTTGATCGTAGCCGATGCGCGAGGCCACGCATGCTGTGCCGAGCACCGCGATCGGTCGGAAGCTCTGGAACGCGCGACGGCCCTGGTAGTCGACGTCGACGAACGCGTCGGCCCCCGTACGGCAATTCTTCAGAAACGCCGCGGCTGATCCTCCGGTGATGGTCTCGGGACCCGTTCCGGCTCTCGCCAGTACCTGACCGTCGTAATCGACCAACGACAACTCGCCACCCGCGCCGAGACCGGTCTCTGTGAACAACCGCGCAACTTGATCGTGATCGAAATGCAGCGTGAGAATCAGTCCTCCTCGCATGGCCTGCATGGCGTACTGGATGTCGTTGTCGGGTCCACGCATCACGCGCGCGAGCGCGGCGGGTGGCGGCGCCGCCGCAGGAAGGCGAAGGCCCGACCTCCGCAGCGTGCGCCGCTCGGACGTCAACAGCGCCGCTAACGCGCGTTCCCCTTTGCGGAAGTCATCGACCATCGACCGCACGCATTCATCGGCCCAGGCTGTTCGACCCGAGTCGAGCCGCTCCGCACAGATCGACTGCACGCTGACGAGGAACGCCTCGGCCCTCTGCTGCCTTAGCTGAAACAGTTGCGTGAGGCTCTGTTCTCGCGTCCGAGTGGCCGCGCTCACCATCTGACGCGCGCTGGTATCAAGGTTGTGGAGGAGAGACGTATACGCAGATCTCGCCAGCACTATGGTGATCGCCGTAAGGAGACCAACAAAGGCGAGAAGCAGTTGCACCGATAACGGCAGGCGTCTCATTGATGAGTTTAGAAGCCGCGTCTCCTGTGCGACTCCAGCTCTTCAGCAAGACTCTCGCCAGAGCTGCCTGACGAATTCGTCGTGCGTTGCGCGAGGAAAGTCGCGGATCGCACGCAAAAGTGCGATCCCGCGTGTTCACAGGTTGAAGCTCAGGATGTAATGTCGACACAGCCGGACTGTGGCCGGGAGGGCGCTTATCGAAAGGCTGGCGGAGAGGGAGGGATTCGAACCCCCGGTACCCTTCCGGGTACAGTGGTTTTCAAGACCACCGCCATCGACCACTCGGCCACCTCTCCATCCTTGAATCGGCGGGGGCCCCTACACCCCGCTTGGGCCTTCACTCGCTCTCGCTCCGTTCCGGCCGCGCCTGTTCGATCTTTCGCCTCTCGATCTTATGTTAGTGGTGCGCAGAGGTCGAGTTCTCGGTCACAGCGAAATGAGTCTTCGATCTTCCTCCTACTTAGATGAACTACCGCTGAGTAACCCGTGTCTCCATTCGGAGTACGAAGAAGCTGATGAACCCGAACCGAGTGAGAAGTCTCCTGGTCGCATTGCCGGCTGCGCTGATGCTGATAGCTGGCGGGTGTGATAGAGGCCCGACCGCTCCGACGTTGCCCGTCCGTGCACCCGCGACGCCCCCGACAACACCCGAGGCGACGTTTGATATTTCATTGTCCGGACAAGTTATCGACAACGTCGGCAGGCCACTCGTTGATGCCACAGTAGAAGTGACCGATGGTCCGAGGGGTGGCGTCTTTGCGTTGACAGATGCTTCCGGTGGCTACGCGCTTCCTGGAGTCTTCTCGGGTTCTGTCACGCTTCGCGCCTCGAAAGCTGGTTATCTCACAGTGGCACAGATGTTCTTTGGTGGACACCCGGGAGAGAACATCTTTGGCTTTCGCTTGCAGACTCCGACGTCCGTGAACCTGCTCGGTAACTACACCCTGACTATCAGTGTCGATCCGGCTTGCCCGGCGTTCCCCTTCGAGGCGCAAAGCCGCACATATCAGGCAACCGCTAATCCCGCACCAAACTCTGCGAACGCTTACCTCGTCACGTTGACCGGCGCCACATTCTCTTTCAATTACAACAGGGTGTTCGCTTTTGTCGCAGGCGATTTCATCGCGTTCCGCTTCGACTCTGACATCGATAACGGTCCGTCTCACGGAAGAATTGAGCTCGGCGACGACGATCTCGTTCCTCGGGCAAGCCAGCGGATCGTTCGACGGGCGGAGCCTCTCAGTCCCTTTCACTGGCGAGCTGGTCTATCGCGCCGCCAACGGCACGGAGGTTCCGTGCAGTTCATCCAATCACACCCTCACTCTGACCCGCCTTCGCTAAAGCTACGGCGCGGCAGGCTTGATGGGCTTCAACGATTCACTGTCCGGCCCGGGCGCTTGAACGTGTAGATCGTCTCGGTCATCAATGAATCGTCGACGCGAATCTCGCGGCGAGTCATGCCGACAAGTTCCCATCCTTGCTGACCCAGGCCGTTCAGAATGACGTCCGGGTTTCCGGTTTCGCGGCGAGTTTCGATTCGGGCGATCTCGGTGTGGTATTCCCACAACTGCAGCGTGTCGCCGGGACGTTGGGTTTGAGCCACGATGCCCACGGCTCCGACAACCAGAACTGCGACAACCAACATGAGTGCGAGCGCACGTGTGCTCATTGTTCCTCCGGCTTCTTGACGGGGTGATAGCCGCGTCGGCTGGCTCGATTATGGACCTTTGACGTTCCCGGAGGCCGGGCGTATGCTCGAAGAAGCCGAATCCGCGCCTCTCGGCGCGGAGCGGGGGAACCAGTGGGCGAGCCGAGGCTCGCCAGGGGCATATCCGGCCGGTGGCTCCGGAGGAGGACCTTCAACCTCCAGCCCGTCAGCTAACCTCGCAGGCGCTTTGGGGGATGTTTGAATGCCGTCATTGACCGGGGTCTGGCGCCTGCTTTCAGGTAGTTCTGCCTCGTCCGCGTCGCCATCACGGCCTATCCCATCGGTCTCGCGCAGTGCCGCTCAGTCGTCGGATCACGAGACGATCCACGGCTCGAGTCTTGCGGTGTTAACGCTCGGCGCGATCGGCGTCGTGTACGGCGATATCGGCACCAGCCCGTTGTATGCGCTTCGCGAGTGTTTTCATGGTCAGCACGGCGTTGCCCCGACACCCGACAACGTGCTCGGTGTCCTCTCCCTGATCTTCTGGTCGCTGACGCTCATCATCTCGATCAAATACATCCTGTTCGTCATGCGCGCCGACAACAACGGCGAGGGCGGAATCCTCGCGCTGCTGGCGCTTGTCGCGAAGTCGCCTGACGCGAAACGAAGAAGTCGCGCGAGCTTGATCGCGCTCGGCTTGTTCGGCGCTGCACTTCTTTACGGCGACGGGATGATCACGCCCGCGATCACCGTGCTCGGCGGGGTGGAAGGGCTCGAAGTCGTCACGCACATCTTCCAGCCCTACATCGTTCCGATTACGCTCGTCATTCTGGTGATCCTTTTCATGATCCAATCGCGGGGGACGACGAGCGTCGGCATGCTTTTCGGGCCCGTGATGATCGTCTGGTTCGTGACAATCGCCATCCTTGGTGTCAGCTGGATCGTCAAGGAACCGAGGGTGCTCGCGGCATTCAATCCGCTGCATGCGGTGACGTTCTTTGAAGCGAACGGTTGGCACGGCTTCGTCGTGCTTGGCGCCGTCTTTCTCGTCGTGACGGGGGGTGAAGCGCTGTACGCCGACATGGGCCACTTTGGTCCGAAGCCGATCCGAATCGCGTGGTTTTCGATCGTCTTGCCGGCGCTTTTCCTGAACTATCTTGGTCAGGGCGCGATGATTCTTCTCAATCCGGGTGCCGCGTCATCACCGTTCTATTTGATGGCACCGCGCTGGGCGCTGTTGGCGCTGGTGGCGCTCGCGACCATGGCCGCGATTATTGCGTCGCAGGCCCTGATCTCCGGCGCGTTTTCGCTCACTCGACAGGCAATCCAGCTCGGGTACTCTCCGCGTCTCGAAATCTTGTACACGTCTGCGCATCACCAGGGTCAGATCTACATTCCGCAAGTGAACTGGACGTTGATGTTTTGCACGCTCGGACTTGTTCTCGGATTCCGATCGTCCAGTGCGCTTGCGGCCGCTTACGGAATCGCCGTCACCCTGACAATGCTCATCACGACCATGCTGGCGTATCTCGTGGCGAGAGGAGCATGGGGCGTGCGCCGCGTCGTTGCCGGTTCGATTGCGCTGTTCTTCTTCCTCATCGAGTTCAGCTTCTTCGGCGCGAACCTGCTCAAGGTCGCGCACGGCGGATGGTTCCCGCTCGTGGTCGGTGCGGTGGTTTACACCGTCCTTTCGACCTGGAAGCGCGGCCGCGCGCTTCTCGCCAGCCGCATGCGGGAGAAGCTGTATCCATTTGATCAATTCTTACAAGACATCGAAGCCTATCCACCACAGCGGGTCACCGGCACCGCGGTGTTCATGACGAGCAATCTGACCGGCACACCACCGACGCTGCTGCACAATCTGCAGCACAACAAGGTTCTCCACGACCGCGTCATTCTGCTGACCGTCGTCACGAGCGACGTCCCGTACGTCGCACCGAACAAACGAACGGAGGTCGAGGGGCTGGGCCACGGCTTTTATCGCCTGTCGGTCCGGTACGGCTTCATGGAGGAACCCGACGTACCCGATGCACTTGGCCAGGCGTCGGCTCAGGGATTCAAGATCGACTTGAACGAAACAACGTTCTTCCTTGGGCTCGAAACGCTGCTCGCGACGCGACGGCCCGGCCTCCCACTCTGGCGCGAGCGCCTGTTCGTGCTCATCGCGCGGAATGCAGTCCGGGCCAACGCGTTCTTCAAGATTCCGCCGGAACGCGTCGTCGAGCTCGGCATGCAAGTAGAGCTCTGAATCACTCATCACTAATCACTGATCGCTCATCCCTTATCCTTGAATCCCTGAATCGCTGATATGGAATGACCCCTTGTCAAGCCACGATCGTTCGCTGGTGGCTTGACCGTTGGCGAGCAGGCGTCAGCTTGCTCGCATAGGCGCCTCCGACCACGTGGTGGACGCGGTGTCCAGGGGCACCGAAGGTGC
>JBKPSH010000176.1:0-4469 GCA_046734955.1 Acidobacteriota bacterium | reverse complement strand
CTTCTTCCCGCCAAGCTCGATCGTGATCGCGACACGCGTCGCGTGGGCATCAACCGAGTTCTCGATCAGCTCCTTGACGACTGACGCCGGACGTTCGACGACTTCGCCAGCGGCGATCTGGTTTGCGAGATGAAGCGGAAGACGGTGGATACGAGCCATGTCGATTGCTGATTGTTGACTGCTGAATGCGGCTTTGTCGATTGTCGATTGGCGATTGTGATTGCCGATCCGCAATCGACAGACGGCAATCCGCAATTGTTATATCCAGCCTCTTTTTCGGAAAAAGCCGAGCATGCCGCCCGAGAGCACCAGCATGATGCCGCACACCCACCAGAACTGCGCGTGTTCGCCACCAGGCAAATGCGGCAGCGGCACATTCATGCCGTAGACGCCGGTCAGCACGGTCAGCGGCATGAAGAGTGTGGCGATGATCGTCAGCACCTTCATGACCTGATTCAGCTGGTTCGAGACCGCGGAGAGATGCGCGTCGAGGATGCTGGTGATTCGATCCTGAAAGAACATTGCCTCGTCGGAAAGCCGAACGAGATGATCGTGCACGTCGCGAAACCCATACGAGAGCTGCTCGCTGATCAGCGGAAACTCCCGTCGCGCGAGCCGGCCGACGACGTCGCGCTGCGGCAGGACGATTTGACGGAGCGACGATATGTCCTTCTTGAAGTTCAGAATCATCCGGGCCAGCTGCGTGTTTGGACGCTCGAACACTTCATCTTCGAGGTTGTCGAGCTTTTCCGACAGCTTGTCGACCTCGGGCCGATAATTGTCGACCATCGTGTCGACGATGCGATAGAGGAGCATGCCTGCACCTTCGCCCAGCACTCGCGAATCACGGTTGCAGACGGTCCCAACCTTGCCGATCGATCGCGACACCCCGGGATGAACGGTCACGAGGTATTGCGCGCCGAGAAAGAAATCGATGTCCTTGGTGGTGAAGCAGTGTTCCGAGGCTTTGAAATCGATCCCGTGGAGGATGAGGTACAGGTAATCGCCGTATGACTCGACCTTGGGATGGTGCAGCTCGCTGAGGGCGTCTTCGATGGCGAGCTCGTGGAAGTGGAAGACCTCGCTGAGAATTCTTGCTTCGTCGGGCGTCGGCTGATCCAGATCGACCCAGACTTGTATCCCGCTCCCTGGCTTGATCCAGGCGGGGTCCACCCGGTCGACCGTTTCGGTGGACCCGCCTTCGTTCTTGAAGATCCTGATCAATCTCCGACCTTGGTGGTGAGCGCCGCCTGCGCTGCCGCCAGTCGGGCGACTGGCACGCGATATGGGGAACAGCTCACATAATCCAGCCCGACCTTCTCGAAGAACTGAATCGAGGACGGGTCACCGCCGTGCTCACCGCAGATGCCGAGTTTCAACTTCGGACGCGCGCCACGTCCCTTCTTCACCGCAATGTCCACGAGCTGGCCGACGCCTGTGGCGTCAATCGTCGCGAATGGGTTCTTCTTGACGATTTCGAGCTCCTGATACTGCGGCAAAAACGATCCCGAGTCGTCGCGCGACATGCCGAGCCCGGTCTGTGTAAGGTCGTTGGTCCCGAAGCTGAAGAACTCGGCCGACTGTGCGATCTCGTCGGCGGTGAGCGCGCCTCGTGGGATCTCGATCATCGTGCCGACCATGTAGTTGAGTTTCACCTTCTTCTCCGCCTCGACCTCGCGCGCGGCCTGGTGGACGACTTCGATTTGCAGATCGAGCTCCTTCTTGAACCCGACCAGCGGAATCATGATTTCGGGATTTACCTTTATGCCTTCCTTCTGGACGAGCGCCGCCGCCTCGAAGACGGCGCGCGCCTGCATCGCGGAGATCTCGGGATAACCGATGCCAAGACGGCATCCGCGGAATCCGAGCATCGGGTTGAACTCGTGCAGCTGCTCGACGCGCTGGTGGATGCGCGCTGCCGGGACGCCGATCTTCTTCCCGAGTTCTTCCTGCTGCTCCTTCGTGTGCGGCAGGAATTCGTGCAGCGGCGGGTCGAGGAAACGAATCGTCGCCGGGTAGCCGTTCAACGCCCGAAAGATGCCCGCGAAGTCTTCGCGCTGGTATGGCAGGAGCTTGGCCAGTGCCGCCTTCCGCTCCTCGACCGTCTCCGCCAGGATCATCTCGCGCATCGCGTCGATGCGGTCCCCTTCGAAAAACATATGCTCGGTGCGGGTCAGGCCGATACCAACCGCGCCGAACGCCACAGCATTGGCCGTCTGCTCCGGTGTGTCGGCGTTGGTGCGGACGACCATGCGGGTCGCCTCCGAGCACCACTTCATCAGCTGCTGGAAGTTCTTGAACTTCTCGGTCTTCCTCGCGGCTTCGTCACCGTCGATCAACCCGGCAACAATCTCCGACGGCGCCGTTTTGACCTGACCGGCGTAGACCTTGCCGACGGTGCCATCAATCGACATCCAGTCGCCTTCCTTGAACGTCTTGCCGTCGACCTTCACCGTGCGCGCGTGGTAGTCGACCTCGAGCGCCGCGGCACCGCACACGCACACCTTGCCCATCTGCCGCGCGACGAGCGCGGCGTGCGACGATACGCCGCCACGTGCCGTGAGGATCCCTTCGGCCGCGATCATGCCGCGCAGATCTTCAGGCGACGTTTCGATCCGGACGAGCAGCACCTTCTCATTCTTGTCCGCTGCCGCGACGGCCCGTTCGGCATTGAGATAGATCTTTCCGGAGGCTGCGCCAGGGCCTGCCGGCAACCCGGTTGCGATCGCCTTTGCTTTGGCGACTTCGCCTTGATCGAACACCGGCGCGAGCAGCTGCTCGAGCTGGTCGGCAGGATTACGCAGGATCGCCGTCTTCCAGTCGATCAGCTTCTCCTTGTACATGTCGATGGAAAACTTCAACGCCGCCATCGCGGTGCGCTTGCCGTTCCGCGTCTGCAACATGTAGACGACGCCGTCTTCGATCGTGAACTCGAAGTCCTGGACGTCCTTGAAGTGCTTTTCGAGCGTCTGCCGGATTCGCTCCAGCTCCGCGTACGCCTTCGGCATCTCCTTTTTCAACTGCGCGACCGGCTCGGGAGTCCGCACGCCGGCAACGACGTCCTCCCCCTGCGCGTTGATCAGGAACTCGCCGTAGAACTCCTTGTCGCCGTTGGCCGGGTTGCGCGTGAACGCAACGCCCGACCCTGATTCGTCACCGGTGTTGCCATAAACCATCGCCTGCACGTTGACGGCGGTGCCCCACTCCGTCGGAATGTTGTACTTGCGCCGATAGACGATCGCGCGATCGTTCATCCACGAGCCGAACACCGCGCCGACCGCGCCCATCAACTGATCCCACGGTGAGTCCGGGAACTGTTTGCCGGCGCGCTCCTTGACGAGTGCCTTGAACCGGACGACGAGCTCCTTCAGGTCGTCGACGCTGAGCTTCGTGTCCTCGATGTGCTGATGATGACGTTCGCTCTTCAGAGCTTCGATCACCGTCTCGAACGGCTCATGATCTTCCCCGGCGCCCTTCTGCACGCCGAGGACGACGTCGCCGTACATCTGTACGAAACGGCGGTAGCAGTCCCATGCAAACCGCGGGTTGTTGGTCTTCTTCGACAGCGCCTCGACGGTCTGATCGTTGAGACCAAGGTTGAGGATCGTGTCCATCATCCCCGGCATCGAGTCACGCGCGCCCGAACGCACCGATACAAGCAATGGGTTCTTCAGATCGCCGAACTTCTTGCCGGTCTGCTGCTCGATCGACGCGATCCCGGTTTCCATCTGTCCGCGCAAGGACGACGGATAGCTCCGTTTATTGGCGTAGTAATAGGTGCAGACCTCGGTGGTGATGGTGAATCCGGGCGGCACCGGCAGGCCGATGCGGCACATTTCGGCAAGGTTTGCGCCCTTGCCGCCGAGCAGGGGCTTCATCGATCCGTTGCCGTCCGTTTTTTTGCCGAACAGGTAGACGTACTTCGCACCCTTGGCACCCCTGGCACTCGTGGCACCCGTGCTCCTGTTTGCGTCCTTTGAGGTTTTCATCTTCGACGGAATCGCCTTCGCTTTGGCCGCCGATTTGGCCGTCGATTTCTTACGTGCGAGCGTCTTCGCCATTCGATTTCCCTACTCCGTTTGCGGAATGATTTCCGAAATGTCCGCGAGATGCAGAATGAGGTCGCGCAGATCCGCCATGAGCGTCAGCCGCGCGTCTCTCGTCCGCGCATCCTCTGCCATCACGAACACCTCGGTAAAGAACCTGTCGACGGCCGCGCGAAGGCCGGCGATTTCAACAAATGCGGCGCGATAGTCGCTCCGCGCAGCGGCAGCTTCGATCCGCGGCCGTCTGTTATCCACTTCTTCGAGCAGCGCGAGTTCGGCCGCTTCCGTGATCGCGCTGCGATCCAGAGGTCCGGACGATTGGCGTTCGCGGGCAATGTTCTTGACCCTCTTGAACAGGACTGCGAGCGCCTGAAAATCGTCCGATGCGCGCATGCCCTGAATCGCTTCCGCGACGCGGCGGGC
>JBKPSH010000175.1:0-13099 GCA_046734955.1 Acidobacteriota bacterium | reverse complement strand
TTGAGCCACGGAATGTTCCGCGTCGTCGATCCAGCGCACCAGTGCTCGGCGACCGTCGACGTCATCAGCACGTAGGGGAACTTGTCGGCGGTGCCGATCGGCTGATGCGACTTGACGCGCGGATACTTGAGCGTCGGATTGCTCTTCACTTGCGGATGGAGAACGTTCTCCACCGGGCTCTCGACGGGCTCATACATCTCAGGAAGCGGCCCGTCCTTCGGCACGTAGGCGACATCGCGCCAGTAGTCCGTGTACCTCGGGTCTGGGTCTTTGTAGACGGCCGCGAAGAGGCGCCCGACACCCTCGGCGCCGAGATGGAACGGACGCTGTCCGTTCGGCGTCGCCGGTCCGTCGGTCGCCACGGGAACATCCGGCACGTCGTACCCGGTCCAGCGCTTCGCCTGCTCGTCCCACCAGACAATCGGCTTCGAGTCCGGATACGGCTTGCCCTCCTTGTCGCACGACGCGCGGTTGTAGAGGATCCGCATGTTGTTCGGCCAGGTCCACCCGAAACCGGGATAAAGGCCGAGACCTCCGGGATCCGTTTTCGAGTCGCGGCGCTTCGACAGGTTCTCGCCTCCTGCGAACACGCCCGCGTAGATCCAAGCACCCGATGATGTCGATCCGTCGCTGCGAAGATCGCTGACCTTGCGAATGAGATCGCCCTTCTTGAGGCCGGTTGCCGGGTTGTCGCGAAGCGCGTAGCCATTGATCTCGCGCAGGACATCTTCGGCCGTCGTGTAGGTCCAGAATGCCTTCTTGACGATCTCGTCGTGCGGCTTCGTCGAGTCCTTGACCAGATCGCGAACCTTGCGGAACACCAGGTCCACGATCTCGCCGTCGGGCTTGGCGTCGCCGGGCGGTTTCACTGCTCCGTGGCGCCACTGGACCATGCCGCCCGAGTTGCTGATCGTGCCGTTCTTTTCCATGAAGAACGCAGCAGGCAGAAGGATGACTTCGGTGTTGATGGTCTTCGGGTCGACCCCCGGTCGCTTCCAGAACGCCGCGGTCTCGGTTTCCCAGATCTCCTGGACCACAAGCGTCTCGAGCTTCGCCATTGCATCGAACGTCAGTTTGAGATTCGGCAGCGTGACGGCGGGATTCTGGCCGACTACCCACAGCACCTTCAGCTTTCCGGCGAGGGCGTCCTCGAACATCGGCAGCGTGCCGTAATCTTTGGCGGCGTCGCGCTTGGGCAGCCACTCGTAGCCATAGTCGTTCTCGAAGGTGGCGGCATCGCCGAAAAACGCCTTGAGCGTGTTCACGAGGTAGCGACTATCGGCAACGCCGTTCTTGCGCACATAGTGGTAGATCGTCGGTTCCGCATTGGTCGGCGAGTTCAGGTAGCCCGGGTAGTAGTTGTAGAGCACCGCCATGTCGCACGCCCCCTGCACGTTCGGCTCGCCTCGCAGCGCGTTGACGCCGCCGCCGGGCTTACCGATGTTGCCGAGCAGGAGCTGCAGGATCGTGAACGATCGGATCCCCTGCACACCGGTCGTGTGCTGGGTCATCCCGAGCGCGTAGAGGATCGAGCCCGGCCGGTTCTTCGCCATCGTCTCCGCGATCAATTTGATCTGATCGGCCGGGACGCCGGTAATCTGTTCGCCCATTTCCGGCGTGTAGCGCGAGACGAAGGTCTTCAGCCGCGAGAACACGCAATGCGGATC
Organism: Acidobacteriota bacterium; assembly: GCA_046734955.1. Classification (GTDB taxonomy): domain Bacteria; phylum Acidobacteriota; class Vicinamibacteria; order Vicinamibacterales; family 2-12-FULL-66-21; genus JALZOC01. The sequence goes on along the minus strand of JBKPSH010000175.1, from coordinate 11,432 downwards.
GTCGAGGCTCCTCGCCATCCGTGCGTATCCCTTCGCGTCGAGCTGGTATCCCCAGGTCTTGGTGTCGTAGGTGTGGGTGGTCTCGTCGTAGCCGCTGAAGACGCCATCCTTGAACTCGAACGCTTCGTCGCTCAGGTAGAGCGCATTCGTGTGCGTGACGACATAGTCCTCGTCGTAGAGCTTGTTGACGATGATGTGGTTGATCATCGTGTTCTGAAACGCCGCGTCTGTGCCGGGGCGGAGGCGCGCGTAGATGTCGGCTCCCGCCGACGTCCGCGTGTATCGCGGATCGACGTGAATCAGCCTGGCGCCGTTCTCCTGGGCCTTCCGGATCCACTTGAAGGCCATGGGGTGGTTTTCGGCCACGTTGCTGCCTTCGACGAGGATCGTCTTGCAGTTCTGGAGGTCGACCCAGTGGTTGGTCATCGCTCCACGCCCGAATGATGCCCCCAGACCGGGGACTGTCGGGCTATGTCAAAGCCGGGCCTGATGTTCGACGTAGGCCATGCCCAGCAGCCGCGCCGCCTTTTGAAAGAGGTAACACTCCTCGTTGGTGTTCTGGGCGCCGCCCATGAAGCCGATCGCGTCGGTGCGATTGACCGGCACCTCTCTCTTGCCGCCTTCGTGAGGAATGAACCGTGGGGCGCTCTGAAGCCGATCGCCGGAAGCGCGATCGACAGACAGGTCAGGCGCATCCACCTGCTCCGTGGCGATCCATGTCTCGTCGCGTGTCTCGCGAATCTTCTTCGCGACCCGCGCGATCGCATCGTCCCAGGAGATCTCCACCCAGTGATCGGTGCCCGGCGCCCGGTAGCGCGCCTTGGTGAGCCGCTGCGGTGAGGCATGCGTCGCGAACATGGAGATGCCTTTGACGCACAGGGACCCGCGGTTGACGATGTGGTCGTAATCGCCTTCCATCTTGAGCAGCTTGCCGTCACGGACGGCGGCAATCATTCCGCACCCGCACGAGCAGAAGTTGCACGACGTGGTGAACTCACTGATGTCGGACAGCTTGAGCTCCTTGGTCGCCGCCCTGAGCGCCGGCCAATCGAGAAGTCCACCCACCGCCAGGCCCGCGCCGCCGCCAACGGTCAGCTTCAACAAATTTCGACGCGTGACTCCTCGTATATCTTTTGCCGTGTTCATGTCGTCCTCCGCCGCGACGTTATGTGCTATTGCTGCTGTGGCTGTATTTCCTTGTGGCAATACTCGCAATCGCCGTTGATCGCTGTACCGTCTTTCGCTTTGTGCTCGTCGTCGTGGCAACGCACGCAGCCGGGTGAAGCGACATGGACCCTGTTCTCCGGATAGGAGCCCCACGTCACCTTCATCGCCGGAAACACATTGCGACGATACACGTCCTGCAGTGCGGCAGACGCGCGACTGACGGCCTCGGCGTCAGCACCGCTCTGCTTCGCATAGAAGTCCCTGATGCCCCGATCGATGGCGGCCGCCGCCTCCTCCTGGCTCGCATAGGAGGCGCTGACAAGGCGCACGGCTTCGCGACGTGCAAATGGAAGCTTTTGACTCACGCCTCCCGTCGCGATGGCGCGATCGACCATGCGTTCGGCGGTCGGTGAGATTGGATGCCCGGCCGTGTTGTGACAGTCGACGCAGTCCATCGTCCGACGCACGCCACTGTTGATGGCTTCATCCGTAACGTCCGCCGCGCGGTATTCCTTGACCTGGCCTTTCGCATCTATGGCTTTGATGTAGATGATCGTCTGACGGCCACTGTCGGTGGCGACGTATTCGATCTTGTTTGCTGGATCAGCGTGCCAGTGAATCGAGTGGCCTCCCGACGTCGGACCACCCATGAACATCTGTAGAACCGTCACTGTTTCGCTGTTGCCTTCGTCATCGGCATACTCGCGAATCACTCGAACACGATCTGCTCCGGTCCGTGCGGGGCGATGGCAGCTTTGGCACGTCTCGGCCTGCGCTCCCGGAGCCATGTGCGCTCCGGGCGGGATCGGCTTTGGCACCTTACCGGTTATGACGTGCACGAGTTGCCTCGTGCCGGCGAGCTTCGCGTTGACGAATCCCTGTGCTCCTTCGCCGATATGACATTTGGCGCACGCAATGCGGCTATGGGGACCATCACGCCACGCGGTGAATTGCGGATGCATCGGCTCGTGACACACCTGTCCGCAGAACTGCGGCGAATCCATCCAATGAAGGCTGCCGTATCCAGCAAGCAGGAGGATGATCACGTTAACAGCAGTGAGCGCGACAAAGATCAGCGTGCGGCGACGCACGACCGGTTTACCGAAGTCGATAACCGGCCACCCGCTCGCCGCTTCGGGATGGTGCTGCAGCTTTCGCTGCTGCAGCCACATACCTAACGGGATCAGCAGGAGACCGAAAACAAAGATGGCAGGAATAGCAATGAAGACAACGAGACCGGCGTAGGGATTTTCAAACAGGCCGGTGAATTCGGCAATCACCAGCGCGATGAACACGACCGCGGAGGCTGTCGTGATAATCGCGCCGGCGATCGCCAGTGGGTGACGACCCAGGGTTTCGAATCGACCCACCGATACCTCTATTTGAGACTTGCCATGTAAGCGACAAGCGCGTCGATATCAGCCGCCGGGAGCTTGTCGTACTTTGCCGGCATCGGCGGCTTCTTCGTCGACTTCGCCTTTGCCGTCATTCCCTTGGGATCGACAATCCACTGCTTGATCTCGTCGGCGCTCAACTTGGCGCCGACGCCATCAAGCGGATTCGTCTTCTTGCCCTTGCCGGCAATGGAATGGCAGGTCGAGCACTTCTGAGCGTTGTACACCTGTTCGCCCTTCTTCACGTCCTGCGCTGAGGCAGAAAGTGCTCCTGCCAGGGTCACGCCCGCGGTGAATACGGCCAATTGCAGGATCCTCACTGTCTTCGTTGTCGTCATGAAACCTCCAGGAAACTACAAGGCGTATTCATTACCACAAATATCGGATGCCGAAGTTGAATGAGTTCGCGGTGTAAGGCCGGTAGATGTAGCCCATGACCAGCGAACTCGGTTGGACGATGCTGTTGACGACGCTTTGGTCGAAGGCAAAGTCGTAGACGCGGAAAGGTTCGTACAGGTACGAGAAAGTCGCCGCCAGCCGGTTCGAGAGCCGGTGCCTCACGTCGATGTGCAGCTGTTGCAACTTGTTGAAGACGTCAGGCAGCTGGTTGGGTGGAACCAGGCCAACCGAGGTCCAGCCGGGATCGGTCGTGTAGAGGTAGCTGCCCACGGCGTGGCTGTAGTCGTACGAGAACCGTGCTTCCGTGTTCGGACCAATCTTTGGCGGAGTCGCGTAAATCGAAAAGTAGTTGACACGTTCCTTCGAGTCCACCATCCAGTCGCGCCTTGGATCGGTTTCCTGCGGGGGCGTCTGCCCGGAGCTCGCTGTTCTCGAACGCTGATCGCCGGAGTAGTGCTCGTAGTTGTAGCTCGCTCCGACGCCCCAGCCGTCGGGCTGTTTGAAATCAGCCCCGACCGAGAAGGTCTGAAATGAGGATTGCTGCAGGCCGAAATAGCTGTCAGGAAAGTCGTCCTTGCCAAAACCCGCCGAGGCGCTGAGCGTCAAGAACTCGTTCGGGCTGACATCCATCTGCCCCGTGAGCTTGTTTCGGTTGCGGTCGGCGACGTCGTAGTGACGCATCGCCGGCTGCTCGCCAATTTCAGTCAGCAAATCTTCGTTCAACCCGGAGCCGGTGCGTGAACTGTACTCGTATTGCGCGCGGAACGACGCGTATTGAGAACCGATCGCGTCGGCGGTCAGGCGAAACACGTTTTCGCCGGTGTTCTCGAAGATCCGGAAGTCGTGTCCCGTATTGTTACGGGTGTAGCCGACCGTCACCGCGACTGGTTGAAGCTTGGTCCATGTCGCGTCGGCATCGAAGTTGGTTCGACTGTGCGCGTATAGCTCCGGTCCACCCGTATTCGCGTCGCTCACGTTGGCGTCGTAGCTGACATACTGCGCGATCGAGAAGTGAGGAGCCTGGTTCGAGTAGTCGTAGTTGCGGAAGCGCGCGCTGAAGCGCCAGTCCATCTGCGGCCGTGACACGAGATTCAGGTTGGTCGAAATGACGCCGGCCTCAGCCTCCGCCGTGCTTCGCGGCAATGGCAGTTGCGGCAGCGCCGAATTGATCGTGAATGGTTGCAGCGTTTCATCGTTCTTCCAGGAGCCGAACGAGATGAACCCGGTGAGCTGCGTGCGATGCGCGAACTTTGTGAAGCCGCCGACGCTAACCGTCTGCGCCGAATTCGATGGCCACAGCGCTGTTCGGCCGCGGCCGGGAGTGCCGGCTATATCCGTCAGCCGGAGAGGACTGTCCCAGATCAACGGTGTGTCGAGATTGTCGAACCAGGATCCGTTATAGGCGACGCTGATCATATTGCGCGTGTTGTTCCACTCGGCGCCGATGGTGAAGTCATTGGCGCGCGAGTCATACGGCAGCGGCACCTCGACGTCATTGCCGAATCCGAAGCTTGCGCCCCAGGGCAGCTCGCCGACGTGCCGATTCATCGTGTAGGTCGCCTTCACATCCAGTTGCGGGTTGGGGGTGGCCAGGAAACTCACCGTGCCTATGTCACGACGCTCGCGCAAATCAAACTGCGGCGATTTCGGGAGCCAGACATTGAGCCCGCCGCCGTTCTGGGCGGCTTGCTGCGTCGCATCATCGAGCACCAGGTTGTCGGCGGTATGGGTGTACGGTGTCGCGGTATCAACGCTGTAGAACTGTGGGATCTCGGTCCAGAGGCCTGACAACCTGAAACGGCCCGTGCGCTCGTAATCTCCGAAATACTGCTGATCGCGGTAGCCAACGTTGTCCGCCGCGGCACGGAACTGCCAGTCGCCTTCCGGCGCCTCGTTCGCATACCTTGCATCAGTGAAGAGCACGCCGTCGCGAACATCCTGATAGCGCTGGAATCGCGCCGGGTCACCATCGATGCTCGTCACTCGACCGCCAAACTGAAATTGACGCCATGTTTGATCGAAGAGGCTGTGTGGCGCTTCAACCGCTGGCGTCGATGGCGTCTGCGGCGTCGTGGTCGGCGGAGGCGTAACCGGTTTTTCCTGACCGATCGCCGGAACCGCAAGTCCGATCGAGAGCGTGAACGAAATGAGTATGAGGCGACGCATGAATGCCTCCGAGCCTTACCGCATGAAGAACTGACCGGACGGGTGGTTCGAGCCGTGTATGTTCGAGTGACAGTTCACGCACGAACGGCCGAACATGCGGTTGCTCTTATTGGTCGTGATTTCATCCTTGTCGTAAAGTGTCGCCGGGTGCTTCGTCGCAACATGACATCGCTGACAGAGCATCGGCATTCTGACGATCAGCATGCGGTCGTTCGACGAGCCATGCGGGTCGTGACAGGTGGCGCAATTCTCCCGCACCGGTGCATGCTCCCACAGCACCGGGCCCCGCATTTCCGTATGGCAACTGATGCAGAGCTCCGACACGGAGCTGCCGGATTTCAGATTTTTTACATTGCTAATTGACCCGTGCGGGTTGTGGCACGACGAACACGACATCTTTCCTTCGCGGACCGGCATGTGCGCGACGGCGCGTTCAGTCTTGGCAACTTGCAATCGATGGCACGTCGCGCAGACCTCCGTCTGCGTCGTCTTCACGAGCTGGTTCTCGACTGATTTCGGAGTGTGAACGCTATGGCAGGTGGTGCAGGTCAGATTACGTCGTTCGTGCGCACTGCCTTCCCAGCCGGCATGCGTACCCCGGTTGTGACATGACAGGCATATTTGGTTCGCCTCAAGCGGTTTCATTTCCTTGATCTTTGGCATGTGACCGCTGGCGTCGTCTTCGACGTGTGCCTGCCCTGGTCCATGGCAGCTCTCGCAGCCGTGGGCCGCCGCGGGAGATCGTGGGTTCTTCGCCTGGGCGTGGGGCGTGCCTTTGAGCTTGTCACCCTGTTCCTCGTGACACTCGAGGCACTTGGCGGTCCCGACGTAGCCACCGGCAGCCGCCGGAGCGGCGGCGGGTTTCTGTGCCGGTGCCTGCGACGGAGATGATTTCGACCCGGAGGTTTGCGCAGATTGAAGTGGTCCGCCCAAGGAAACTGCTCCGGCCGCACGAACCGTGATTGCCGTAGCGAGAACACAGGTCGCTATCAGACACAGGCGGTAATACACGGGAACTCTCCACACATGAACACCTGGCGTGCGCGTTCGCATTCCGGCTTGCCGTCGTCTTTTCTTGAGCTTGCCAAGAACTCGGGCGCAGTGGCGTCAGCACGCAACGTGCCAGCCGCTGCGGCCGTTGCTGGACTGCTTAAAGTTGTCTGACCGGAAGAATTTGATGCCACGGGGGACTCGCGGCCCTCGCCCCGCACTTGCATCTCGGCTCCGAATGAACGTAGAAGCTCCTGTATACCGGAGTGAAGTCCGGAGGCAGATACCGCGCAGGCGTGAAAAGACTCAGGGCTCGAACTAATGGCGCTCGAACGGCTACTGCTGCAAGCCGTTGCTTTGCCATCGTGAGGGATCGCATGGGACAGGGAACAGCACGTCGGGTCGACCCGACGCCGACATCAACAACTGACATCCGGACCGGGCAAAGCGCGGACGCCGTCGCCCGCGCGCTGATCGATAACCTGCGGTGCCTGCAGGGCAAGCTGCCACAGTATGCGACGCGGAACGACTGGTATATGGCGCTCGCCTACACCGTCCGCGATCGCATGATCGATCGATACATCAGCACCCTCGAGACGATGACCGATGTGAACAGCGGTACCAAGGTGGTCGCATACCTGTCCGCCGAGTTCCTGGTCGGCCCGCATCTGGGTAACGGCCTTGTCACCCTCGGGATCTGGGACGCGGCCGAACAGGCGCTCGCCACCTTCGATCAGGACCTGCCGGTGCTGCTTGAACAGGAGGAAGAGCCGGGACTTGGCAATGGCGGACTCGGCCGGCTGGCGGCGTGTTTCATGGACTCGCTGGCGACACTCAACGTGCCCGCAATTGGGTATGGGCTCCGCTACGAGTTCGGCATCTTCGACCAGGTGATTCGCGATGGCTGGCAAGTGGAAATCACCGACAAGTGGCTGCGTTTCGGGAATCCGTGGGAGATCGTGCGATCCGAGATCACCTTTGATGTGAAACTGGGTGGCCGCACCGAACCCTACCGCGACGAGCAGGGTCGCTATCGCGTTCGTTGGGTCCCGGACAGAGTTGTACGAGGCATCGCCTACGACACTCCGGTGCCCGGTTATCACGGGACGTGCACGAACCTGCTCCGCCTGTGGAAAGCAGAGGCCGCCGAGTCCTTTGACTTCGAAGCATTCAACGTCGGCGACTACTACCGGGCAGTGGATCAGAAGGTGGAGTCGGAAACCATCTCCAAGGTGCTCTATCCGAATGACGAACCGGTCGCGGGAAAAAAACTGCGGCTGGTTCAGCAGCACTTCTTCGTTTCATGTTCGCTGCAGGACATGATCCGCATCCACTTGATGCGGCAACCATCGCTGACCAATTTTGGTTCGCACTGGGCGATCCAGTTGAACGACACGCATCCTTCCATCGCAGTGGCGGAACTGATGCGCCTGCTGATCGACGAGCACCTGATGGATTGGGATCAGGCGTGGGCGATCACGCAGCAGGCCTGCGGCTACACGAACCACACACTCCTGGCGGAAGCGCTCGAGAAGTGGCCCGTTCCGCTCTTTGGCAAGTCGCTGCCCCGCCACCTCGAGATCATTTACGAAATCAACCGCCGCTTCCTCGACAGTGTACGACAGCGACATCCCGGAGACGACCAACTCCTTCGTCGCCTGTCATTGATTGACGAAACAGGAGACAAGTACGTCCGCATGGCGCACCTGGCGAGTGTCGGAAGTCACGCGATTAACGGCGTTGCGGCGCTGCACAGCGATCTCCTGAAGCAAACCGTATTGCGCGATTTCTATCAGGTGATGCCGGAGAAGTTCTTGAACGTCACAAACGGCGTCACCCCGCGTCGATGGATCGTTCTGGGCAATCCGCAGTTGTCCAGACTGATCACCAGTCGCATCGGCGATCGCTGGATATCGCATCTCGAAGACGAGCTCGAGCGACTCGAGCCGCTGGCTACCGACAGCGGTTTTCAGAATGAGTGGCGGGCAGTGAAGGCCGACAACAAGGTCGCGCTCGCCGGCTTCATCAAGGATCGCACGGACATCAGCGTAGACCCGAATTCGCTCTTCGACATTCAGGTCAAGCGGCTCCACGAGTACAAACGCCAGCATTTGAACGTGCTCTACCTGCTTACCATGTACAGTCGGATGAAGCGGGACGGGATCACGAAGTTCACGCCTCGTACTGTGATCTTCGGCGGGAAGGCGGCTCCTGGATACCGGATGGCCAAACTGATCATCAAGTTGATCAACTCGGTCGCCGCGGTCATCAATCAGGACGCGACGGTTTCGCAAGTCCTCAAAGTCGTGTTCCTCCCCGACTTCAATGTGAAAAGCGGTCAGCGCGTCTATCCAGCCGCTGATCTGTCCGAACAGATCTCGACCGCGGGCAAGGAAGCCTCAGGCACCGGCAATATGAAGTTCGCGCTCAACGGCGCGTTGACGATTGGCACCCTGGACGGAGCGAACGTCGAGATCCGCGACGCAGTGGGCGCCGAGAATTTCTTCCTCTTTGGTCTGACTGCGGCGGAGGTCGAGCGCACCAAGGCCGCCGGCTATCGACCGAGCAGCCACTTCGAGTCGAGTGCGGAGCTTCGTGACGTGTTCGATCTCCTCGATAACGGATTTCTCACAAACGGCGATCGCGAGGTCTTTCGGCCGCTCATCGAATCCCTGCTCACGCGTGATGACTACATGCTGCTGGCGGACTACCAGGGCTACGTTGATTGTCAGGAGCGTGTCAGTGCCGCCTACCGCGATCAAAATAGCTGGACGCGCATGTCGATCCTCAATACCGCCAGGAGTGGCCGGTTCTCGTCGGATCGATCGATTCGCAACTACTGCCGCGACATCTGGAAGGTCAGCCCGTTGGACGAGTCGCGGCAATGATTCGGGAGATCGCACCACCGGATATGACAACCGTTGTCGAATCTGGCGAGACGGCACCGCTCGGCGCGTCAGTGTGCCCCGACGGCGTGAACTTCAGCGTGTTTTCAAAGCATGCATCGCTCATCGAGCTGCTGCTGTTCGATGATGGCGATTCGACACAGCCGTCGCACATCATCCCCCTCGATCCACAGTCGCACCGTACGTATCACTACTGGCACGCGTTCGTGCCAGGCCTCGGGCCCGGCCAGGTGTATGGCTACCGTGCCCATGGCCCGTTCAACCCCGCTCACGGTCATCGATTCGACGGCGACAAAGTGCTCCTCGATCCCTACGGCCTTGCCGTCGCGGTTCCAGCGCAGTACGACCGCAATCGAGCCGCGCGCCCGGGACCGAATGCCGCTGACGCGATGAAGAGTGTGGTGGCGGATCCGACGCGATACGACTGGGAAGGAGATACTCCGCTCAGGCGTCCGTTTGCTCAAACCATCATCTACGAGATGCACGTTCGAGGTTTCACCAGACATGCAAGTTCCGCCGTCTCGCCGAGTAAGCGCGGGACCTACGCGGGGCTCATCGAGAAGATTCCGTACCTCAAAGACCTCGGCGTCACTGCGGTGGAGCTCCTGCCGGTATTTCAGTTCGATCCGCAGGCGGCACCGTCCGGCCATGTGAACTACTGGGGCTATCAGCCCGTTTCGTTCTTTGCGCCGCACCACGGCTACAGTTCCCGCCCCGACCCGCTCGGCGTGCTCGATGAATTCAGAGACCTGGTCAAGGCGCTGCACCGCGCCGGTCTCGAAGTGATTCTCGATGTCGTCTTCAATCACACTGCCGAAGGCGGTCACGACGGCCCGACGCTCTGTCATCGCGGCCTGGCCAACGACATCTACTACATCCTCGACAGCGACAAGTCGCGGTATGCGGACTACACCGGCTGTGGGAACACGCTGAATGCGAACCAGCCGATCGTGCGCCGATTGATTCAGGACAGCCTGCGGTACTGGGTCGCCGAGATGCACGTCGACGGCTTCCGTTTCGATCTCGCGTCGGTACTGTCGCGCGACGAACGTGGTGAACCTCTGCCCAATCCGCCGGTGCTGTGGGATATCGAATCGGATCCGCAGCTCGCCGGGACAAAGTTGATCGCCGAGGCGTGGGATGCGGCGGGCCTCTATCAGGTCGGGCGCTTCGTCGGCGATACCTGGCAGGAATGGAACGGCCGGTTTCGCGACGACGTTCGTCGATTCCTGAAGGCCGACCACGCGTCAGTCAGCGGCGTTGCCACGCGGTTTCTCGGCAGCCCTGACCTCTTCGGGCACGAGGAACGCGAGGCCGAGCAGAGCATCCACTTCGTCGCCTGCCACGATGGGTTCACGCTGAACGACCTCGTCTCCTACAACCACAAGCACAACGAGGCAAACGGCGAGAACAATCGAGATGGATCGGACGACAACTTGAGCTGGAACTGCGGCGTCGAAGGGCCAACCGATGACGTCGCGATTGATACGGTGCGGAATCGTCAGGTCAAAAACTTTCTCGCCCTGACTCTGCTCGCGGTCGGCGCGCCAATGCTGCTGATGGGTGATGAGGTTCGCCGTACGCAGCTTGGCAACAACAATGCGTACTGTCAGGACAACGAGATCAGCTGGTTCGACTGGACCTTGCTTCAGAGGCACGGCGACATCCACCGGTTCGTGAAAGAGCTCATCGCTTTTCGTCAACGCCGCGACGTGACCGTGGGAGGCACGACGCTGTCGTTGAACGAACTCCTGCGCCGTGCGGACCTCGACTGGCATGGCACGTCGTTGAACCGCCCGGATTGGGGTGAAAACTCTCACAGTCTTGCCTTCACGATGAAAAGCCTGCGGTCGCGGTTTCGATTGCACGGAATGCTGAATGCGTATTGGGAGCCGCTGTCGTTTGAACTTCCTCCTGCAACCGTAAGCGAGCATCGTTGGCGCCGTTGCATTGATACGTCGCTCGTATCACCCGATGATGTGCGCCGCTGGGAAGAGGCGCCGATAGTTGAATCGAATCGCTACGTCGTGCAGCCGAGATCGATCGCGCTCGTCGCGCGAGCTGTTTGAATGAACATGCGCGCCACGGGCGCGCCCGCCGGACGCGGAGCGGGGCATTGGGCCCCCGCGAGCGGAAGGCGTAGGGGGTCCGCGGGAGCGAAGCCTTCCGGATCAATTGATTGAGGGGAGACATGGATACGCAACTCGCACCTGACACCGTTGGGCACGGTCCGTTGACCGATACCGAGCTGTCGCTGATGGACGCGTATTGGCGGGCGTGTAATTACCTTTCCGTCGGGATGATCTATTTGAAAGACAACCCGTTACTGAGAGAACCCTTAAAAACCGATCACGTGAAACACCGCCTGCTCGGACATTGGGGGGCAAGCCCGGCGCTGTCGTTCGTCTGG
>JBKPSH010000174.1:0-33365 GCA_046734955.1 Acidobacteriota bacterium | reverse complement strand
AGGCTCAGGCTCCGGGACGCCGCCGGCGCCGGCAGCATCGTGCGCGACCGCGACGATGTTGCAGACGCTGACGAGTGGATTGGCGGCGGTTCGAGAACCACGGATGGTGAGGGAGCGATTCGAGGAACAACTTCGCTGCCTAGTACGGGCGACATCGGTCAGTTTCCGGCATGACGAAGACGACAGCAGTCGTCCGAATGTCGTCTCATTCGACTTGCCCGGATCCCCAATTGAAGGACGGCCGCGGCTCGAGGCCGTATTTGATCCCTCGCGTCCTGTCGATGAACGGACGCGGCGGATGTTGGCGGCTGGGGCGCAAGTGGCGGGCCTGCTCTTGGAAATCGAGCGCGCGAACGGCCGATGGCCGCTGGCGTGCGCGCGAAGTCGCACCGATGGCGCGGCGCCGTTGATCGGCTCGAGCCGGGCGATTCGACTGGTGCGCGATCGCATCGAGCGCGTCGCGGCAACCGACTTCACCGTACTCATCGAAGGCGAAAGCGGCTCGGGCAAGGAACTTGTCGCTCGCCAGATTCATGAATTGAGCCGGCGCCGCCGCGCCCCCTTTGTTGCCGTGAACTGCGCTGCAATCGTCGAGACGCTGCTCGAGGCGGAGCTATTTGGCATCGAGGATCACACGGCCACCGGAGTTCGTGGCCGCCGCGGCAAATTCGAACATGCGCACGAGGGCTCGTTGTTTCTCGACGAAGTGTCGGATCTGTCTCCAGCGGCGCAGGCCAAGCTGCTGCGGGCGATTCAGGATCTCGCGGTCGAGCGCGTTGGCGGTCATGGTGTGCGCCGTGTCGACACGCGAATCGTGGTCGCATCGAATCGGCCGTTGGAAGCGCTCGTCGCTCAAGGACGATTCAGGGCCGATCTCTATTACCGATTGAATGGCATCGACATCCAGGTGCCGCCGCTTCGAGCGCGGCGCGAAGACGTCCTCGAGCTGGCGCGATACTTCCTCGATCGTCATCGCACCTTCCGCCCTTTGTCACTCTCGGTCGCAGCGGCGGACGCGCTCGTCGCGTACGACTGGCCTGGCAACGTCCGGGAGCTCGAGCGCGTCATCGAACGAGCGGTCGCATTAGCGGGCGGTCCATTCCTCGACCTCGACGACCTTCCGCCGGCCCTGCTCGACGGCTACACCGACATCCTGTTGCCGGCTCTCGATATGGGTATGACGATGAGAGCGTGGGGGAGCCGGTACGCGAGATTGGTACTGGAGCGATGCAGCAATAACAAACGTCAGGCGTGTAGAGAACTGGGAATCTCGTATCACACGCTTCAGGGCTACTTGCGCTTCCGTCCGGAGCGGGAGGCAACACCGTGATCCGAGCCTCGGCACTTCGATTCCTGTTGACCGTATCTCCGCTGGCAGCGTGGATGCTGTGTGCGTTCGCTGCGAGTGTGATGCTGGGTGCTGCCACGCTTTGGCTCAATCCGGAAAGCAGTGACGCGGCGTTTGGGGGCATTCTGCTGCTGCAAATGTTCGCGGCATCCAACGCATTCTCAGTGTCCGCGTCACGCGGCTACTTCGATCCAGTGCTGACTGGCGAACATTCGCGGCAGCGAGTTGCGATGGGCAGTCTCGCAGCCGCCGCACTGCCCGGATCGATCGCCTGGGTTCTTCTCGCGCTCGTCGCAATCGCATTCGGACAATGGCGAATGGCCGTGAGTCCGCATGGCTACCTTGCGCTCGCGATTGTGTCGGTCATTTCCTGGGCGGGCGGCCTCGCGCTTCCCCGTATGGCGGTCGGGCCGTTCTGGACGTTCGTGTTGATGAGTGTCGCTCTATTCCGAGAACTCCTGACGAAGTACATGCCGCCGGTTCAATCTCCACCCACGAGCGCGTTGGACTACTTCCAATGGATTAGTGCATTCGCATTCTGCCCGTTCCTGTTGCTCGGCGACGTCGCCGCCGCGAGGGATTCGACCGTTGTCGCCAGCGATCTGATTCTTCTGCTCATTGTTATCTGGTGCGCCGTCCGATATGTGGAACGTCGTGACTATGCGCTCATGGGTTCAGCATGAACGTGATCCTTTCTCTGAACGATGTCGTGAAACGGTACGACGACCGGCGAGTGTTGTCGGGCGTGACGTTTTCGGTCGGCGCCGGGGAAGCCGTTGGAGTGATTGGTCCAAACGGAGCTGGGAAGACCACGCTGCTGCGAATTGCGATGGGACTGATCCGACCTGACAGCGGATGGATTCGACTGGACGGTGAGTCGGTCCACACCGCGCTCCGTCGCATCCCCGTCGCGTACTTTGCTGGAGAAGCGACCATTCCCCCGCAAGTCAAAGTGCGGTCATGGCGGAATCTGTTTCACGACGTGGACGAACGGGGAGAGAACCGGCCGTTCGCGGTGCTGTCGCGAGGCACGCGGCAGTTGCTCGGCCTGCGGACCGTGTTCTCCGTGAGCAGTCTCCGGCTCATTGTGCTGGATGAACCATGGGAAGGCCTCGACCCCGACGCGTCACGCTGGCTCGGTGACGCCATGCGGGCACGTCGCGACGCGGGGACCGGTATTCTGGTCTCGTCCCATCGTCTTCATGAACTCGCCAGTGTGTGTGATCGATACCTCTTTCTGAATCGTGGGATTGCCACGCCGGTGTCAGCGCGAGCGGTCGCTCGCGGCGGGCTGATGAGCGGCGACGCGTTGATTGCGACATTCGATGTGGTGAGAGGACGAGCCCGCTGAGCCGCAGCATACTTTCCGTGTTAGTCGGTTGTCCGTGTTCATCCGTGTTCGTCCGTGGCCCGTCAGTCCGTGTTCATCCGTGGTCCCTGTTTGTCTGTGTTTGTCCGTGTTCATCCGTGGCCCGTCTTCGTCCGTGGCCCAAAATCTTGACCCTTCCTCCGGCCGCATAGTACCGTTTATAGGTTGTGATGGCTGACCCGCGCCAGCGAGGGCAAGGGACTCTGTTTTTGTACGGATCCACCCACTAGAAATGGTTTCAAGAGCGTATCGGCGGCTGGCGAACGAGCGCGCGAGTGAGCTCACGCAATCCGCCTTCGCATTAAGTGCTACGGCGGACAAGGCGGAGCAGTAATGTCCTTGCCTGCGCCTGCCTCGCTCAAGAAGACTCCGCTCAACGCGCGCCATCGGGCGCTCGGCGCGCGCATGGTGGAATTTGGCGGCTGGGACATGCCGGTCGAATACTCCGGCATTGTCGATGAACACCTCGCCGTTCGCACGAGGGCCGGGCTGTTCGACGTCAGCCACATGGGGGAAATCGAGATTGCCGGCGGTGACGCGCTGAATGCGGTTCAGCACATCACATCGAATGATGCGGCGAAGCTCGCGGTCGGACAGATCCAGTACTCGGCGCTGACGACGCCGCAGGGGACGTTCGTTGATGATGTCCTCGTATACAAGCTCGCCGACGAGCACTTCATGCTCGTGGTGAACGCGTCGAACATCATCAAGGATTTCAACTGGATCACCGAGCACATTCCTGAGCAGGTTGACGCTGTTGCCGTGAACACGAGCTCGCGCTACGCGCTGCTCGCCTTGCAGGGACCGGCATCAAGGGATGTCCTGCAGACGTTGACTGCCGGCGATCTTTCAGGCGTCAAATACTATTGGTTCACGACCGGAGAAGTCGCCAGCGTGCGATGCACGATCTCCCGCACGGGTTACACGGGCGAAGATGGATTCGAGGTGTTCGTGCCTCCGGCGTCGGCCGATCGTGTGTGGAGCGCGATTTTGACCGCTGGCCAGTCCGCAGGTGTTGTTCCAGCCGGACTCGGCGCCCGCGACACGCTTCGGCTCGAGGCATCGATGCGTCTTTACGGCAACGACATGGACGAAACGACCACCGTCGTCGAGGCCGACCTCGGATGGATCGTGGGATGGAAGAAGCGGGAGTTTCTTGGTTTCGACGTTCTACAGAGTCAGAAAGCGGCGGGCGCGCGGCGTAAGCTGGTTGGATTCGAAATGCTCGATCGAGCGATCGCTCGGCATGGCTACGACGTGTACATCGATGGCGCGCACGCGGGGACGGTGACGAGCGGAACGCAGACGCCGTTTCTCAAAAAGGCAATTGGTATGGCGTATGTTCCGATCGATCGGGCCGCGCCGGGAACAGAATTCGAAGTAGAGATTCGTGGCCGCCGCGCACGAGCGGCGGTGGTACCGATGCCGTTCTACAAGCGTCAGAAATAGCGTCGCCCTACACCAGCCGGCATTCGGTTAAAACCGCGCCAGGAGCACACATGTATCCAGCCGACTTGAAATACACCAAGGACCACGAATGGGTCAGGCTCGCCGGAGCAGAGGCCCAGGTCGGAATTACTGATTACGCGCAGAAGCAGCTTGGCGACGTGGTGTACCTGGAGCTTCCCGAAGTCGGCCGTCAGATAAAGAAAGGTGAAGTCTTCGGAACGATCGAGTCCGTGAAGGCGGTCTCCGAACTCTATGCTCCGGTGAGTGGCGAAGTGACGCAAGTGAACTCGTCGCTGACGCAGAAGCCGGAGTCGGTCAACAAGGATCCACACGGATCGTGGATGATCGCGCTGAAGGTCAGCGACCCAGGTGAGGCGTCGGACTTGTTCGACGCCGCGAAGTATGCGGAATTAACAAAGTAATGAACGACCAGATCCCGGGTAGTTTTAAGAGTCGACACATTGGTCCGGACCGCGGCGCGCGCGACGCGATGCTCCGCACGATCGGCGTTGCGTCAATCGACGAGTTGATCCAACAGACGATCCCTTCCGGCATTCGACTGGCCGAACAACTTGATCTGCCGCAACCCGACAGCGAAGCTGGATACCTTCGACGGCTGACGCAGATTGCCGCTCGCAACGTCGTGGCCCGTTCGTACATCGGGATGGGTTACTACGACTGCGTGACACCGAGTGTCATCCTTCGCAATGTCTTTGAGAACCCCGGTTGGTACACACCCTACACGCCGTACCAGGCGGAGATTGCTCAAGGCCGCCTCGAGTCGCTGCTGAACTTTCAAACCGTCGTCAAGGACCTGACGGCGATGGACATCGCCACGGCGTCGCTCCTTGATGAAGGAACGGCTGCCGCTGAAGCGATGACCATGTTCCATCGTCTGCAGACCAGAAAAGCGCCGGCCGGACAGGAGAGCGTGTTCCTCGTGTCCGAGCGCTGCTTTCCGCAAACAATCGACGTCGTCCGAGGCCGCGCAGAACCGCTGCGCATCCGCCTCGAAATCGGCGATCCAGCTGCGCTGCCGATGGACGAGGCGTTCGGCCTGCTGCTCCAGTATCCCGACGATCACGGTGAAGTTGGTGACCTCCGTCCGATCATCGAAAAGGCGCATGCCGCCGGTTTACTCGTTGCCGTGGCAAGTGATCTGATGGCGCTGACGTTGCTCACGCCGCCGGGTGAGATGGGCGCCGATGCAGTGGTCGGGAATTCGCAGCGGTTTGGTGTGCCGCTTGGCTACGGTGGGCCGCATGCTGCCTTCTTGGCGACGCGCGAATCGTTCGTGCGCCAGGCGCCTGGCCGAATCATTGGAATTTCCGTCGATGCGCGGGGTCGCCAGGCGTACCGGATGGCGCTGCAGACGCGCGAACAGCACATTCGGCGGGAGAAGGCGACGTCGAATATCTGCACCGCCCAGGCCTTGCTGGCCAACATTGCCGCCATGTACGCGGTCTTTCATGGACCGAAAGGACTTCGCGCGATCGCGGAGCGCATTCATAGCCTGACGACGTCACTCGACACGGCACTCGCTCCGCTCGGTTACCGCCAATCGAATCGCGCGTACTTCGATACGCTCTGGATCGACGGGGCAGATGTCGCAACCGTCCGGGCGGGGGCAAACGGGGCAGGAATCGACTTTCGCTACGACAGCAATGCGATCGGCATTTCGATCGACGAGACGACGACCGTCGAGGACGTTCAGGAGATCATCAAGGTCTTCGGGCGTGCGAAAGGGACCGATGGCACGGCGACGTTCAAGAGCGATGCCCCGTTCCGGCTGAATGTCCCATCGCCCCTGCAGCGAACGTCGAAGTATCTGACGCACCCGGTCTTCAACTCGCATCATTCTGAAACCAAGATGATGCGATACATCCGCAGTCTCGAGCGGAAGGACGTCGGCCTCGACACGTCGATGATTCCGCTCGGATCGTGCACGATGAAGCTCAACGCCGCTTCAGAGATGCTGCCCGTGACGTGGCCGTCGTTCTCGCGAATGCACCCGTTTGCGCCGGCAGATCAATCGGAAGGCTATCGGCAGGTTTTCGCCGAGCTCGAACGTTCGCTGTGTGAGATCACTGGTCTCGACGCGGTGTCGCTGCAGCCGAACTCCGGAGCGCAGGGTGAGTTCGCCGGGTTGATGACGATTCGTGCGTATCATCGCGATCGTGGTCAACCGGAACGCGATGTTGTCCTCATTCCAGCGTCCGCGCACGGCACCAACCCGGCCAGCGCCAGCATGGCCGGACTGAAAGTTGTCGTCGTGGCCTGCGACAGTAACGGCTACATCGTCCTCGACGATCTCCGTGCGAAGGCGGCACAGTATAAGAAGACGCTGTCGTCGCTGATGGTGACCTATCCATCAACCTATGGTGTCTTCGAGGAGGACATCAAGGAGATCTGCCGCGTCGTGCACGACAACGGCGGGCAGGTGTATATGGACGGCGCGAACATGAACGCGCAGGTCGGCCTGACGAGCCCGGCGGCGATCGGCGCCGACGTATGTCACCTGAATCTGCATAAGACATTTGCGATTCCGCACGGCGGCGGTGGTCCCGGCATGGGCCCGATCGCGGTAGCGAAGCATCTGGCTGCGTATCTTCCAGGACATCCGGTGGTCAGGGTGGGAGGTGCGAAGGCGATTCCCGCGATCGCGGCGGCGCCATGGGGAAGTTCCAGCATTCTGTTGATTTCATATGGCTACATCAGAATGCTGGGCGCGAGTGGAATGACCGAGGCCACCAGATACGCGATCCTCAACGCGAACTATCTCAAGGCGCGGCTCCAAGGACACTACGACGTGCTGTACGCGAACCACAACGGCCGGGTCGCGCACGAGATGATTTTCGACCTGCGCCCGTTCAAGCACGGCGCCGGACCGTCGGTGGACGAGCAGGACGTCGCGAAACGGCTGATGGATTACGGATTCCACGCCCCGACGGTCTCGTTCCCTGTGGCGGGGACGATGATGATCGAGCCGACGGAGAGTGAGTCGAAAGACGAACTGGATCGGTTCTGCGAGGCGTTGATTTCGATCCGGAAAGAGATTCAGGACATCATCGACGGCACAGCCGATCCGGTCGACAACGTGCTCAAGAACGCGCCGCACACCGCCGAAGCGCTAACGGCAGACAGCTGGACGCACCCGTACTCGCGCGAGCAGGCGGCGTATCCGCTGCCGTACCTGCGCGGACACAAAGTCTGGCCGTCGGTGGCCAGGATCGATAATCCGTACGGCGATCGTAACTTGATCTGTGCGTGCCCGCCGATTGAAGCGTATGAAGAGGTGGGAGCGAAGTAATCAAATCACGCGCGATACTGATCGATCGTCGCGCGCTGGAGCCTTGAAGCCGCCGGCTCATCCAAATAGAGCGTCACGTTCGGATGTGTCCGGATGATAGAAGCAGGGACGAGTGCCGTAAGATCTCCTTCAACCGCCGCTTTGACGGCGAGGGCTTTCCGCTCATCCGGCACGATCACCAGCAGTTCGTCCGCCTGCATCATCTGACGTATCGACATCGAGATCGCGCGCGTCGGGACGTCCTCCAAGCGCGCGAACCATCCTTCACCGACCTGCTGTCGCCGGCACGCCTCGTCGAGATTCACGAGAATATAGGGGTCGGTCGTGTCGAAGTCGGCAGGCGGATCGTTGAATGCCAGATGTCCGTTCTCGCCGATCCCGGCAAACATGACATCAATCGCGGCGCTGGACAGTTCACGACCAACCTCGAGAATCACATCGTCAACCGGACGCGTGCCATCGAGAAAGTGATAGTTGCGGATGCCGGTCTTGTCGATCAGGTTCTCGCGCAGATATCGGCGGAAGCTCGCTGGATGACTTTCTGGAATACCGACGTACTCATCGAGGTGAAAGAGTTCGACGCGCGGCCAGTCGATGTCCTTTAGTGCTGTCAGTGCCCGGAGGAATTCGAGCTGCGACGCGCCAGTGGCCGCAACGATCCGGGCTTTGCCGGATTCATTAATGACGCGACGAAGGCTCGACGCCGCGTGCTTGGCGGCCGCCGCGCTCATGGCGGGGCAGTCCGCTTCAAGGCGCAGCTTCATCATCCGAGGAGCGCGTCCTTGCAATACTGCACGCACTTCGCCATTTCGTTCATCCGGTCGGATCCCTCAGGTACGGTGTATTCGAATTCAATCGTCGCCTGGATCGGCCACTTGTTATCGCGAATCGTCTGCAGCACTTCCTTGATCGGAGTGTCGCCCTGGCCGAACGGGACGTTCTTGTCGTCCTTTGTCTTGTCTTTCACATGGATGTGCGTGATCCGATCGTGATGCTGCTTCAGGAACGGCACCGGAGACGTCTTCTGCCCGCCGACGAAATGCCCGATGTCGAGGTTGGCGCCGTTGTGCTTCGCATAGCTGAACGCTTCCTCCCAGTGCGCCGGACCGGTTGCAGTGTGGCCATGATAGCCGACCATCATCTGATGCTTATCGGCGAACTGCCCGACCCGCTTTGTCTGTGCGACATCAATCTCGCAGGAGAGGGCTCTGGCGCCGAGGTTCTTCGCCAGCTCGAACGCATAATCGAGCACATCGTCGGTGAAGTTGTAGATGCCGTCATACTTCACGATTTCGATCAGGACGCCGGCATCGTTCCACGTTTTGCGAAAGTCCTTCACCTTTGACATCGGAACACTGACACGCCACTTCCGCAGTTCCTCCGCGTTCGCCTTCTGCACCGCGGGATCAACCGGCGGCGCGTTGCGGCCGCGAGCCGGTACTAGATTGGCGGGAACGCCAAGGAACGCCTCGACTGGTTGCGATCGCAGCTCGACGCCGCTGATGTTCAAGTCGATGCACTTTTGAAGGATTTCGTCGCTGGTCAGCACCGGCGTCGAGCCGAAGTTATACGGCACGTTCATGCCAACCTGCACACCCGCCCACTTGGAATTGGGCTTGGTCGCTGCGCGCAGCGTCGTTGATTCGAGCAGGACGCCGACGGGCAGGCCGGCGAGCGCCATCTTTCCAATCTCACGTCTCGTGTAGAGCATGACACGACAGTACTCGCACAAGCGCGCCGATGGCAACTGCTTCCCTCGGCAGCGCGCCGACGGTCGTCGATCATATGATTGTTCGGATTGACTAACGAAGCCTCCACGATAGAGTCCGCAATCCTGACCACGACGGTTGGGTCGTATCCCGTGCCGGATTGGCTCGCGGCACATCCGACCGAACAGGCGCTCGTCGACGCCACACGCGTCGTCTTCGACATTCAGCGGCAGATGGGCATCGATCTGCCAACCGATGGCGAGCTCTACCGGTTTGATGTCAACCATCCCGACACCAACGGGATGATCGACTACTTTGTCTGTCGCCTTGGTGGGATTCGATCCGATATTGGGCGACGTGATGCCGAGGCGTTCCGGTCCAAGGCAGAGATGCGCTTTCGCAGCAAACCGGCAGGAGTCGTCGTCGGTCCGGTGACGGAAGGGTCGCTGAACCTGACCGATGACTGTATGCGAGCGGCGGGTGTTGCCGGCGGTCCGTTCAAGTTCACACTAACAAGCCCCTATATGCTCGCGCGCACGCTGCTCGACGAGCACTACCGCGACCTGAGAAGTCTCACGTTGGCGATCGCCGATGCGTTGGGCGCGCAGGCGGCTGCGCTGCAATGCGCGTGCGTGCAGGTCGATGAAGCGAACATACCGGGGAATCCCGCTGACGGGCCGCTGGCCGCGGAGGCAATCAATCGGGTGCTTGCGAACGTCCTCGTCGAAAAAGCGGTGCATTTCTGCTTTGGTAATTACGGTGGCCAGACGATCCAGCAGGGCACGTGGGCGCCGCTTATCGCGTTTCTCAATAGCCTGAAGGTGGATCACGTCGTCCTGGAACTGGCACACAGACCTCCGTCCGATCTCGAAGCGCTGCGCGAATTGGACTCGCGAATCGGCGTCGGGCTGGGTGTAATCGACATCAAGATCAACCAGATCGAAACTGCGGAGGACGTTGCGCGATCCATCGAACGGGCAGACCGCATTCTGGGCCCGGGGCGCATTCGCTACGTTCACCCGGACTGCGGTTTCTGGATGCTCAAGCGCTCGATCGTGGACCGGAAGATTGCGGCATTGGTGAAAGGCCGCGATCTGTATCTCGGATCAAGGTGAGACTTTTTCGTGGCCGATGTCTTCATGCTTTCACCGTTCGAGTTCTTCGTGTTGCGCACGCGGACGCGTTTTCCATTCCGCTACGGCATCGCGAGCATGACCGAGGTGCCGCACTTGTTTGTGAGGACGACCGTAACGTCAGGAGGAAGGTCCGCGGTCGGCGTGGCTGCCGAAGGATTGCCGCCGAAGTGGTTCACGAAGAATCCCGCGACAACGTTCGAGCAGGACTTGCCGGAGATGTTGGAGTCGATCGGTCACGCGGCAGATCTCGCCGCGGAGGGTGCGCGCCAGCCGATTGGCTTTTTCGATCTCTGGAGCGAACTGAATCGACAGCAATTCGAGTGGGCAGCATCGCGCGGAATGCCAACGCTCGTAGCCGGCCTCGGCGTGGCGCTGGTTGAACGGGCGGCGCTCGATGGGCTGTGCCGTTTGATGGCAACACCACTCCATCGGGTGATCGCGGAAAACCGGCTCGGCCTGCGGATCGGTGAGATCTATGCCGAGCTGAGAGACGTCGAACTGAACGATCTGCTGCCGCGAAGTCCGCTCGGCTCGTGCTACGTTCGCCACACCATCGGCCTCGCCGACGCCCTGTCCGCTGAAGAACTTGCGCCGCACGATCGCGTCGATGATGGCCTTCCGCAGGATCTCGAGTCGTCGATTCGCGCGTACGGTCTGCGCTACTTCAAAATCAAGTTGAGTGGCATGCCCGAACGAGATCTGCCTCGCCTCACAGAGCTTGCACGCATACTCGATCGCGAGACCGGCGGACACTTTTACGTGACGGTCGATGGAAACGAGAACTTCATCAGCTTCGACGAGTTCAAGGACTTATGGGATCGGATCGCGACACGCCCGGCGCTGAAAGAGCTGTGCCGACGGACGATCGTCGTCGAACAACCAGTTCACCGCGATCGCGCGTTGCTCGAGAGCACGCGTGAGGAACTGGACGGATGGCCTGACCGTCCGGCCCTCATCATCGACGAATCCGATGGTGCGATCGGCGACGTGCCGCGCGCCCTTGACCTCGGGTATGCGGGCGCAAGCTACAAGAACTGCAAGGGCATCGTCAAAGGTATCGCAAACGCGTGCCTTCTCGCCGCAAGACGACGGCAGGGAGAGGCGGGTGTGCTGACGGGAGAGGACCTTTGCAATCTCGGTCCCCTGCCTCTACAGCAGGACCTCGTGATGATGGCTATTCTCGGGATCGACCACGTCGAACGCAACGGCCATCACTACTACCGCGGACTGTCGATGTTTCCTCGCGATTGGCAGAACGCGCTGTTACGGGCACATGACGATTTCTACGGGCGGCACGCCGGCGGGTTTGCGCAGCTTCGGATTGAGAATGGAACGATCAGTCTTGCCTCGCTGAACAGGGCGCCGTTCGGCATTGAGCCCGAGCTCGACGTCACCGTGTTTGCGCCCCTGGAAAGGACACAATTCGCCCGCATATCATGAGACATATGCAAGCCATCAGGCATTCAATGAACCGATCTCCTGCCGTTGTCATCGCTCTCCTTGTCGCGGGCCTCGTTGTGACGGGCTATGCGTACCAGACTGGCAAGCCGTGGCCACCCGGAGTGCAGCAAGTCTCCGAGGAATCGCCGGTCCTCTCGCCGCAAGACGAAATGAAGACTTTCTTCATGCCTCCCGGCTATCACGTCGAGCTGGTGGCCAGCGAACCGATGATCGAAGAGCCGATTCTGATCGACTGGGATCCGGATGGCCGCCTCTGGGTGATTGAGGAACGGGGCTACATGCAGGACTTGCCTGCCACGAACGAGCGCGACCCGCTCGGACGGATCAGCGTGCTTGAAGACACTAACAATGACGGCAAGATGGACAAGAAGACTGTCTTCATGGATGGACTGGTCCTGCCGCGTGCAATGAAGGTCCTCGATCACGGTGTGCTGATTGGCGAGCCTCCGCATCTCTGGTTGGCCCGCGACATCAACGGAGATTTGAAAGCCGACACCAAAGAACTGGTGGTCGACACCTATGGCCAGGAACTCGGAAACATCGAGCACAACGCGAACAGTCTGACGTGGGCGCTGGATAACTGGATGTACACGTCTGAGCACAACGGTTACCTGCGATTGAAGGACGGCAAGTTCGAATATCAACCGACACTCGCTCGTGGACAGTGGGGCGCGACGCAGGACGACGCGGGACGGATTTACCGGAATAGCAACGAGGCGGCACTGTTCGTCGATCTGCTTCCTGCGCGCTACTTCACTCGCAACCCGAACCTCGTGCGCACGCGCGGATTGTACGAATCGCTGCAGAACGAAGAAGTGAACCGGGTGTGGCCAGTGCGACCAACGCGAGCAGTCAATCGCGGATATCAGGACGGTATCCTGCGGCCGGACGGGACGCTCGCACACTTCACATCGGTGTGCGCGCCGACGGTTTACCGCGGCGACCGGCTACCGGCCGAACTCAATGGCAACGTCTTCGTCGCCGAGCCGGCGGCGAATCTCGTCAGCCGAATCATCGTCAGCGACGATGGGACGACGCTGCGGTCGAAGAAGGCGTATTCCGATGCGGAGTTCCTAGCGTCGACTGACGAGCGATTCCGTCCCGTGTATCTCTCGTCGGCACCTGACGGCACACTTTACGTCGTCGATACCTATCACGGGATCATTCAGCACAAGGGATTCATTACGGAGTATCTGCGCGATCAGATTCTGTCGCGCAAGCTCGATCGCCCGCGCGGGCACGGACGTATCTTTCGAATCGTGCACGACACGACTCGTCGCGACAGGCAGCCCGCATTGTCGAAAGCGACGCCGGTGCAGCTGGTCGAGACGTTGTCGCATCCGAACGGATGGTGGCGCGACACGGCGCAGCGGCTGCTTGTCGAGCGAGGCGATCGATCGATCGCCAAGGCCCTCACCGACAAAGCCGAGCGTGCGTCCGACTGGCGCACACGACTTCATGCGCTCTGGACGCTTGATGGACTCGATGCATTAGAACCGGCGACGGTGACGCGCGCACTCGATGACACGTCGCGCGACGTGCGGGTCTCTGCGCTGCAGCTGGCGGAACGATGGTTGGTCCAGCCGAATCATCCCGTTCAGACGGCGGTGTTGAAGAAGACCGCGGATACGGACTGGGCCGTGCGCCGCCAGCTTGCCGCAACGCTCGGCGTGTTTCCTCCGAATTCGGCAGGGGAAACGGCGCTCATCGAAATGCTCGAGCGCTCTGGCGATGATCCGATTCTCGTGGATGCCGCTCTTACCGGTTTAGCCGGTCGAGAGTCAGCGCTGTTGCAACGGCTTCTCGAAAAGCCAGAGGAAACGCCGCAGAGAACGGCGGTCATCACAACTCTCGCCGCCACGGTGACCAAAGGTGGTCAGGACAAGGCAGTCCAGGATCTTTTGCGTGCGATCGCGGAGGAGGCGCGGCCGGCATGGCAACGGCGGGCCCTCATCTTGGGTGCCGAGGCTGTCCTGGCTGGTGCGGCACTTCCAGGATCTCCGCCTGCGCGTGGCGCGGGCGCTGCCGCCGCAGCGAATACCACGGCTCCTGGCTCTCGCGGTGGACCCGGTGGCGCGCGCGCCTTTCCTGAAGATCCCGTCGCAGCGGAGGGCGGAGGTGCAGGCGGCGCGGGTGGAGGCCGTGGAGGACGAGGAGGACGGGGTGGCCCTGCACTCGCCTTATCGCGTGAACCGGCCGAGTTCTCGGCGCTGGCGAACGGCAATGGCGATCTGTCCACACGGGCGAGCACTCTGCTCGCGCGAATGAATTGGCCAGGCAAGGCACCTGCAGCTGGTGCGCAGGCGCCGCTCGCGCCTCTGACCACGGACCAACAGAAGCTCTACGACACGGGGCAAACGTTGTTCAAGAGTCTCTGCATGGCGTGCCACGGCGAGGATGGAAAAGGGGGCGAGCTCGGGCCAGCACTAATTGGATCACAATTCGCGGTTGCTGCGCCCGAGGTCCCGATTCGAATCCTGTTGCAGGGCAAGGAAGGCAAAGTCGGTCTAATGCCGCCGCTTGGCGCGACGCTCACCGACGATCAGATTGCCGGCGCGCTCACTTACATTCGCCGGCAGGGCGGTAACGCTGCCGGTCCGGTTGATCCGAGCACCGTCAAGGACGTGCGGACTGCGACTGCTGGCCGAACGCGTCCGTGGACCAACGATGAACTGACTGCCCTCGCCGCGGGCCGAGGCGGACAAGGCGCGAGGTGACCGCCGCCGCGGCTTTCTTCGATCTGCAGGTGAACGGCTACGCCGGCGTCGACTTCAATCACAATGAACTCGATGGCGACCAGCTCCATCACGCGTGCGAACGGCTCGACGCCGACGGGGTAGCAGGTCTTCTGGCGACGATCATCACCGACGACCTATCGGAGATGTGTCATCGCCTTTCGCGGCTGGCCGAGTTACGTGAAGGCGATCCGCTCGCGACCCATCTGATCGCCGGCGTCCACATTGAAGGGCCGTTCGTCAACAACGGCGACGGCTATCGCGGCGCGCATCCACTCGACGCCATTCGCCCGGCCAATCTGGATTCGATGACGCGACTTCTCGATGCCGCAGGCGGTCTGACCCGCGTCGTGACGTTGGCGCCGGAATGCGATCCTGGACTGGCTGTGACGCGCTACCTGGCGTCCCGCGGCATCATCGTTTCGGCCGGGCACACTGACGCGACGCTCGACCAATTGCGTCGCGCCATCGACGCCGGACTCTCGATGTTCACACACGTCGGCAATGGCTGCCCGATGCAGATGAACAGGCACGACAACATCATTCAGCGTGCTCTGTCTCTCGCCGACGAGTTGTGGTTATGCTTCATCGCCGACGGCGCGCACATCCCATTCGTGGCCTTGCGGAACTATCTGAAGCTGGCTCGCGAAGATCGCACCATCGTCGTGACGGATGCGATTGCGCCTGCTGGGCTTGGGCCGGGCCGGTACAGGTTCGGGCGATGGGATCTCGAAATCGGCGAGGACATGGTCGCCCGTGCGCCTGATCGTTCGCATCTCGTCGGATCGGGGGTTACGATGAAGCAGAACGCGGACAACCTCATGCGCGCGGTTGGTCTTACCGAATCGGTTGTTCGCAAGTTGACGTTGGAGAATCCGCGCGTGGCGCTCGGCATCTGACCACGGACGAACACGAGGCACGGAAAAACACGGGCCACGGAAAAACACGGACTAACACGGATCGGATCGCGGCCGCGGAAAAACACGGATTAACACGGATAGATCGGATCCCGGATCCCGGACAACGGATCCCGGTTTGGTTGACACCGACTACGATGTCTCAGAGAATCGCCGGGCTCGGCGATTTCAGCGTCCGATAAGGCTTTTCAATGCATACTCCCGCAGCGGCTCGAGATTCACAGAGCACTCGCGTTTTCGAAGGCGTCACGCCCTACCACTGGCTCGTCGTCGTCATCGCGTCGGCAGGCTGGCTGTTCGACTGCATGGACCAGCGGCTCTTCATTCTTGGCCGCGAGTCGGCGCTCAGAGAACTGATGACCGGCGATCCCACAGCCATCAGAACACACATCGGCTACGCGACAACGTCGATGATTCTGGGCTGGGCGACCGGCGGAATCATTTTCGGGATGATGAGCGACAAGATTGGTCGCGTGAAAACAATGGTCGCGACCCTGCTCGTCTACTCGGGGTTCACCGGGTTGTCAGGGCTGGCAAACAGCTGGGTTGACTTCACGATCTACCGGTTCCTCGCGGGAATCGGGATCGGCGGAATGTTTGGCGCGGCGACGACGCTGGTGGCGGAGAGCGTGCCGGCTGGGTTCAGGGCGATGGCGCTTGGGTCGCTCCAGGCATTGTCAGCACTCGGCAACATCGTCGGATCGTTGCTCAGCCTGCAGATTCCTCCCGGCTCTCAGAATTTCTTCAACGACTACGCAGGCTGGCGAGTGCTGTTCTTCGTCGGTATCGTCCCTGCGCTGCTGGTCGTTCCGATTATCTTCGTGCTCAAAGAACCCGAGTCGTGGCTGAAGGCGAAGGCGGATGCCGCTGCCGGCATCGGGCACAAGAACGTCGGATCACCGGCGGAACTCTTTCGTGATCCGCGGTGGCGTCGGAACACGATCGTCGGTTTGTTTCTCGGCGTGTCCGGCATGATCGGGCTGTGGGGCATTGGCTTCTTCTCGCCCGAACTGATCTCGACCGCGCTTCGGGGGGCGCCACAGAGCGTTGTCGACACCGTGCGCGGGTGGGGCACCGCGTTTCAGGATGTCGGATCATTCCTGGGCATGATCACGTTCACGATGGTTGCGGCATTTCTCAGTCGTCGGCTCGCGTTTCTGCTCGCGCTGCTCCTGAGCATGGTCGTGACCATGTTCGTGTTCCGATCGCTCAATTCGGCGAGCGATGCGTACTGGATGCTGCCGATGATGGGATTCGCGCAGCTCGCGGTCTTTGCCGGTTACTCGATCTATTTCCCGGAGTTGTTTCCGACGAGGCTGCGTGGCACGGGCGTTGGCTTCTGTTACAACACCGTGAGATATCTCGCCGCGCCAGCGCCGACGCTGATGGGGTACCTCGCGACGCTGATGTCATTCCGATCCGCGGCAGTGCTGATGTCGACGATTTATCTGGTTGGTGTGGTGGCGCTGATTTGGGCCCCCGAAACAAAAGGCCAGCCTCTACCGGAAGGATAACGCTATGAACCGCCGCGATTTTCTGATTGCCGCAGGTTCCGCCGTCGCCGCTGCGCCGCTTGCTGCACAGCAGCCGTCGCCTTCGAGTGCCGCGCCGGCGCCATCGACAAAGAAGGCGCGCTTCCGCACCGGACTCGTTGCCTACTCGTACCGCCAGGCACTTCAGTCAAAGGCGATGACGTACGAGGATCTCATCAACATCGCTGTCGACACGGGCACCGACGGTATCGACATGACCGTGTACTGGTTGCCGGGCACGACAGACGACGTCCTTCTGCCGATCCGTCGCGCCGCGTGGAGAAGTCGCGTCGAGATCTACAGCATCGGCACGCGTGTGCGTCTGGCGCAGCCGACGGCGGAGCTTCGCGAGAAGGAACTCGTCGAGCTGCGCAAATGGGTCGATGTGGCACAGAAGATGGGAGCGACTCATATGCGCGTGTTTGGCGGTTCGAAGCCAGCCGATGCGACGCTCGAACAGGCGGTCGGCATGGCGATCGAAACGCTGAAGCGCGGCGCGGAGTACGCGGGCGCTCGCGGCATCATTCTTGGTGTCGAGGACGACGGCGGGATCACCGACTTCGCGAAGGAAACGATTCAGATCGTCGCCGGCGCCGATTCACCGTATGCCGGAATGAATCTCGACATTGGCAACTTTCGGCCGCCGAAAGTCTACGAGCAGGTCGAGATGTCGATTCCATATGCGGTCAGCACGCATATCAAGACGACGGTCGCGCAGGACGACGGCAAGACGAGAGCGCCGTACGATTGGGAGCGCGTGTTCACCATGTTCGCGCGACATGGCTACCGCGGCTACATGGGTCTCGAATACGAGGCGGACGAGGACCCGACCACAGCCGTGCCTAAATATCTACGGCAGCTGAAGGAGCTGGCCCAGAAACATTCCGCCTGAGTTGCGAGGGACTCAGCTCCTGGAGGGCAGGACGTGAACACCTTTCCACTTGCGGCAATCACCGACGAATTCTCACTCGATCTCGACACGGCCCTCGATGCCATGGCGACGATCGGCATGACCGGCGCTGAACTCAGGCTGATCGGCGACCGCAACATGATCGATCTCAGCGACACCGAAGTCGCAGACATTCGACGTCGCGTCGAGCGTCGCGGGATGCAGGTATTGAGCATTGCGTCGCCGGTGCTGAAGTGCGTGCTTTCGAATGCTCCGCCGGTCGACGAGCGGCTTGAACAGGATGTCTTTGGTTCCGCGTACACGATCGACGATCAGCCGCGGCTATCGAAGCGCGCATTCGAGATTGCGGAGATGACCGGCGCGAAGATCATTCGCGTGTTCTCGTACTGGCGCACCACTGCACCGGAGCAGTGCCTGGATCGTATTGTTGCTGCTCTCGAGGAAATCGCCGACCGAGCGGCCGAACGAGGTTTGATAATCGCCCTGGAGAACGAGCAGGCCTGTAATGTCGCCACCGGCGCCGAAACTGGTCGCTTGCTGGCCGCGCTCGATCATCCTGCACTGAAGGCACTCTGGGACCCTGCCAATGCGTCCATCCTCGGTGAGATTCCGTTCCCGGATGGTTATTCGAAATTGCCGGCATCACGTATCGTTCACGTCCACGCGAAGGACTGCGTGGTGTCCGGTTACACGCCAACATGGGGACCGCTCGGCGAGATGGGAATCGACTGGAGGGGACAGCTTGCCGCGCTGAAGCGCGACGGATATCACGGCGCCATCAGCCTCGAGACCCACTGGCGCGGATCAGATGGCGATCGACTGAAAGCGAGTGTCATCTGCGGCGAGAACCTGCGAGAGTTGGTGAACGAGACCGCGAACCAGCCGGCCTAACCGTCCGCGGCGCGTCTAGCGCCGCCCTTCGACCAGCGCCTGCGTGAGCGCGTACGCGCGGCGGCGGTAAGCGTCGAGCAGCTTCTTCGTGACCGGACCGGGCTTGCCGTTGCCGACAGGACGGTTGTCGATCTGCGTGACCGGACTCAGCTCTTTTGTCGTACTGGTAATGAATGCCTCGTCGGCTGATTCCAGATCGGCAGGGAACAGCGTTTCGTAGCGGACGTCCACGCCCGCATCGTGCCCGACCTCAAACAGAAAATTGCGCGTTAACCCTTCGAGCAGTCCCGCCTCATTTTTCGGCGTCAACGCCGCGCCGTTTCGGACGATGAAGAAGTTTGCTTGCGAACACTCCGAGAGCTCGCCTCGATAGTTGCACATCAAGCCTTCGTCGGCGCCGCGCCGGTTCGCCTCCTGCATGGCGAGCGCGTTGTTGAGCAGATTGTTTGCCTTGATGACCGGATTGACCGAGCCGGGATGATTGCGAAGGATCGGCACCAGCGCGACTTTGATCCCATCCGTCAGGACGCGTGCCGGCACTTCCTCCAGCGGCTTGACGATGATGATGAGCGACGGGACGGGCGTCGCTTGCAGGTCGTACGTCAGTTCACCGACGCCGCGCGTCAGGAGCACGCGAATGTACGCTTCCTCGACCGGTCCGGCAGCTGCCACCGTATCCGCGATCCAGGAGGCGAGCTCGTCATCGGTGAACGGAACAGCGAGATCCAGGTAGCCGGCGGACGCGCGCAGGCGGCGAAGGTGGCGATCGTAGAGAAACGGGACACGATTGTACGTGCGCAGCGTTTCATACACACCCTCCCCGTACAAAAACCCGTGATCGTAGACCGGAATCGTCGCGTCTTCCGCGCGCGCGATTCGACCGTTGACGTAGACAGCACCACGTAGAGGCATCGAGTCGAACGCTCCCGCGTTCGTTGACGAAGTCTAGCACAAGCAAGTACGCTCGCTTTCGATGCGTGTGCTCAACACCCAGCAGATGCGCGAAGCGGATCGCCGGACGATCGATGAAGTCGGAATTCCGTCGATCGTCCTGATGGAGAACGCCGGGCGCCAGGCGGTCGCGGCGATGGAAGCGGCGTTCGAAGATCTGACGTCGATGCACGTCGGTGTGGTCTGCGGCCGCGGCAACAACGGGGGCGATGGGTTTGTCGTGGCGCGCACGCTGATTCAGCGTGGCGTCGAGACGTCAGTGTTCCTCCTCGGCAGCGTCGCCGATGTCCGCGGTGATGCGCGCACCAACCTCGAAGTGCTCGGCCGGATTGGCTTGACGATTGTCGAGATCACCAACGCGCAGGAGTGGGAACTCCACTCGAGCGAGCTATCGCGGTGCGAGCTGATGGTCGACGCCATTCTCGGCACCGGCTTTCATGGACGGTTGAGCGGTCTTCTCGAAACCGTCGTCGCCGATATCAATGGCCTGGGGGTGCCGATCGTCGCGATCGATCTCCCGACTGGACTCTCCGCCGATACGTGCGACGTCGAAGGAGAGGCGATCGAGGCGTCGATGACGATCACACTGGGAGCGCCGAAGATTCCGCTGATTCTTCCGCCCGCCGATACCTACAGCGGCGATCTCGTGATTGCCGACATCGGGATTCCCTTTCCCATTCTCGATGACGTCGAAGGCCCTTACATCGAATTGCTGACACGCGAACGCATGCGCGAACTGGTGCCGGCCCGGGCGGCTGATTCGCACAAGGGTGATTTCGGGCGAGTGCTGGTGATCGCGGGATCGGTCGGGCGGACCGGCGCCGCGCATCTCGCCGCCATTGGCGCGCTCCGGTCAGGTGCCGGACTGGTTACGGTTGCGACCCCGCGATCGTGTCTGCCAATCGTTGCCGCCATGGCGCCGGAGTACATGACCGAGGGGCTCGAGGAAACGGAGGCTGGCACGATCGACTTTGCCGCGCTCGATCGGGTGCTCGATTTCAAGGCTGACGTGATTGCCGTCGGCCCTGGGCTGGGACAGTCTCCGGGAACCGCGGCCTTTGTGCACGGCCTGTTGGAACGCGCCGGCGTGCCGCTCGTCCTCGACGCGGATGCGCTGAATGCATTCGTCGGCGATCCCGAGCGTCTCCTCGGTCGCGACGGCGTCGACGTCGTCATTACGCCGCATCCGGGTGAGATGGCGCGGCTGCTCAATCTCAGTATCGAGGCGGTGCAGCACGATCGTCTCCGTCACGCGACCGAATTCGCGTCGAGCCGTCGCGTGCACGTGGTGCTCAAAGGACATCGAACCATCATCGCCGGCCCGGATAACCGCGCATTTATCAACCTTACCGGCAACGCCGGCATGGCCACAGGCGGAACCGGCGATCTGCTCACCGGGATGATCGCGGCATGGTTCGGTCAGCTCCTCGACGCAGAAGCTGCATGCAAGCTCGCCGTCTATCTGCACGGGACCGCCGGAGATCTTGCCGAAGCCGATGAGGGTGATGTCGCGCTGGTCGCCGGTGATCTTGCCACGCGCCTCGGTGATGCCGTCCTCGAACTCACGGCTCGTCGTCGGCCCAAGCGACAGGCTGACCAGTAGCGCGCCTCGTGGCCGAGCCTCAGACCATCGTCAGCAACAGCGAGGAGGAAACGTCAGTCGTAGGGGAGCGTTTTGCCGCGCAGCTGCAGGGCGGCGATGTCGTGCTGCTCTACGGGGATCTCGGCGCTGGGAAGACCGCGTTGGTGCGCGGGATCGCGCGGGGGCTTGGAGCATCACCTGATGATGTGATCAGTCCCACGTTCACCTTGATGCAGGAGTATCGTGGACGCTTGACGCTGGTCCACGTCGATCTCTATCGTGTGTCGCCCGACGAAGTGGCCGCCCTGGGTATCGAGGAGTCGACGGACGCGCCGTCAGTGATTGCGATCGAATGGGCTGAGCGCTGGAATAGCGCGCCATCGGACGCGTGGACAATTCGGATTACCGACGCCGGGGGCGACAGACGACAAATCGAAATCGCACGATCCTAGATCGAGGACCGAGCAGCTAGACGCGGGCAGCGAGACCAGCTATTCCACCCGATAGTTCGGAGCTTCCTTGGTGATGATCACGTCGTGGACGTGTCCTTCGCGATGTCCGGCTGGGGTGACACGAATCAACTTCGCATCGCGCTGAAGTGCGGGGATATCGGGGCTTCCACAGTATCCCATGCCGGCGCGGAGGCCGCCGACCAGCTGATGGATCATCGCCGCGACACTGCCTTTGTGCGCGACGCGTCCTTCGATGCCCTCGGGCACGAGCTTGTCGCCCGCTTCCGGATTGGCCTCGAGATCGAATTCGTCCTGGAAGTAGCGGTCACGGCTGCCGCGTCGCATCGCTCCGAGCGAGCCCATGCCGCGATATTCTTTGAAGCTCCGCCCCTGATACAGAATCATCTCGCCGGGGCTTTCATCGGTGCCGGCAAAGAGACTTCCAATCATGACGGCGCTGGCGCCCACCGCGATCGCCTTGGTAATGTCGCCTGAGTAGCGGATCCCACCATCGGCGATGACTGGAATCTTATGCGGTGCCGCGGCGCGCGCGCACTCGGCAACCGCGGTGATCATGGGCACGCCAATCCCGGCGACGATCCGTGTCGTGCAGATGGAGCCCGCGCCGATCCCGACCTTGACGGCATCAACGTCGAGCGCAATCAGCGCCTCTGTGGCATCCGCCGTCGCGACGTTGCCAGCGACGAGATCGACGTCTTTGTACTGACGACGAATGCGGCGCACCATGTCGAGAACAGCCTGCGAGTGTCCGTGTGCCGTGTCGACGACAAGCACATCGACGTGCGCTGCCACCAGCGCTTCGGCCCGTTCGAGTGCATCCTTGCCGACACCAATCGCCGCCCCGACGCGGAGGCGGCCGAGACTGTCCTTGCACGCGTTCGGATACTTGACAATCTTCTGGATGTCCTTGACGGTGATCAGCCCCTTCAACATGTAGCGATCGTCGACCACCAGGAGCTTTTCGACTTTGTGACGATGGAGGATCTCCCGCGCCTGTTCGAGCGTGGTTCCCACCGGCACGGTGAACAGCGGATCACGCGTCATGATGTCGCGGATCGGGCGATCCAGGTTCGTCTCGAATCGGAGATCGCGGTTGGTGAGAATGCCGACCAGTCGTCCTTCCTTGTTGCCGTCTTCGGTGATCGGCACACCGGAGATCCGGTATTTCTTCATCAGTTCGAGCGCTTCGAAGATCCGGTTGTTCGGCGAAAGTGTGATCGGGTTGACGATCATCCCGCTCTCCGAGCGCTTGACGCGATCGACTTCGGACGCCTGTTCCTCGATCGACAGGTTCTTGTGGATGACACCGATGCCGCCCTGTTGCGCCATGGCGATGGCCAGACGCGACTCGGTCACCGTATCCATGGCGGCACTGAGGAGCGGCACCTTGACCCGGATGTTTCGCGTGACGCGCGATGAGACATCGACGGCGCTGGGGAGCACCTGCGAGTGCCGAGGCACGAGCAGGACGTCGTCGAACGTCAACGCTGTCGCGAGTCCGATTGCGATCTGATCGGAGTTCAGAATGTCGGCACGTGTTTCCATTGCTTCCTTCACGAAAAAGGGCAGCAAAAAATCTGCTGCCCTTGTATTCATTTATCGCTCAGCTTGAGCCCCCCAGGCACCCTCGGCACTCGAGGCACCCTTGGCACCCTTGGCCCTGGCACCCCTGTTAAGCCCCATGACATTTCTTATACTTCTTTCCACTGCCACACGGGCATGGGTCGTTGCGCCCGACCTTGGGCTCTTCGCGTTTGACCTGTTTCACCACATCGTCGCCGCCCGTCCGTGCCGGACGAGGCGCCGCGTGACCGGCAGCATTCCCACCGCGGATTGCGCCAAACGGTGACGGCGGGGGAGATGACTGTGGCGAGTTCAGCGTGATCTGCTGCGGTGGGCGTCTGGGCTGTGTCGGCCGAATCGGTGCCGTGCTTCCGGCGGCATCCTCACCAGTGACCGGCGTGAGACGCCACAGGTACCGGACGATCTCTTCCTCGACGCGATCCTTCATCGCCTGGAAGAGGGCGAAGCTTTCCTTCTTGTACTCGACGAGCGGATCGCGCTGGCCGTACCCGCGGAGGCCGATCCCCTCCTTGAGGTGATCCAGGCTGTAAAGGTGATCCTTCCACTGCGCATCGACGATCTGCAGCATGATGTCGCGCTCGACGCGGCGCAGGATTTCGCCGGGAATCAGTTTCTCTTTGGTCTCGTATTTCTGAAGGATCGGCGCCCACAACGCGTCGGTGATTTCTTCGGTCGTCATGCCCGAGAGATCCATCCCGTTCAGGGAAGCGGGGTCCATGCCGAAGATGTCGGCGACCGCCTGGGTCATCGCGCCGAAGTCTCGCTCCTCAGGATCAACTTCCTGTCCCGCGTAGGTGTCGACCGTGCTGTCGATCAATTCCTCCGCGAGCGTCATCAGATATTCGCGGGTATCGACGGTGTCCTCGTCGGTCAGGTGAATCTTGCCCTCGAGCAGCTCGCGGCGGAGCGAATAGATGCTCTCGCGCTGCTTATTCATCACATCGTCGTACTCGAGGAGATGCTTGCGGACCGCAAAGTTCTGCGCTTCAACCTGCTTTTGCGCGCGAGCGATGGCGTTGGTGACCATCTTGTGCTCGATCGGCACTCCCTCTTCCATGCCGAGGCGCTGCATCAGGCCGGAGATGCGATCCGACCCGAAGATGCGCATCAAGTCGTCTTCCAGCGACAAGTAGAAGCGTGAAGAGCCGGGATCGCCCTGCCGGCCGGCGCGGCCGCGTAGCTGGTTATCGATCCGCCGCGCTTCGTGGCGCTCCGTCGCGATGATGTGCAGGCCGCCCATCGCCACGACCTCGTCGTGCTCGGCATCGGTCTGGCGTTTCAACGCGGTATAGATGCGTTCGTAATCCTGGCGCGGCACGCGATAGAAGCTGTCCAGATGGTAGAAGTAGACGAAGTCCTCGTCGTCCACGAACTTCTCCTGGCCCTTCGGAAGCTTCTCGGCGATTTCTTCAGCAAGCGTCTGCTGCCGTGCCATGAACTCGGGATTGCCGCCGAGCAGGATGTCGGTGCCGCGACCGGCCATGTTGGTCGCGATCGTGACCGTAGCCTTACGCCCTGCCTGCGCCACGATCTCGGCTTCCTGCGCGTGATACTTCGCGTTCAGCACGACGTGACGGATCCCGCGTCGCTTTAAGAGGCTCGAGAGCCGCTCGGACTTCTCAATCGATACCGTGCCGACCAGCGCGGGGCGGCCAATCTTCTGTTTGTCAATGATGTCGGCGACGATCGCCTCGTACTTCTCGCGCTCGGTGCGATAGACGGTGTCGGGCTCTTCAATGCGTCGCAGCGGCCGATTCGTCGGCGCCACCATGACATCGAGCTTGTAGATCTTGGCGAACTCCTCCGCTTCGGTGTCGGCGGTACCGGTCATCCCCGACAGCTTTCCGTATTTGCGGAAGTAGTTCTGGAAGGTCACCGTGGCGAGCGTCTGATTCTCGCGCTCGATCTTGACCTTTTCCTTGGCTTCGACAGCCTGGTGCAGACCATCACTCCAGCGACGTCCGGGCATCAGACGGCCGGTGAACTCGTCGACGATCACGACGCCGCCGTCCTTGATCATGTAGTCGACGTCGCGCTTGAACAGCGTGTGCGCGCGCAGCGCCTGATTGATGTGGTGGAGCAGCGGCATGTTGGCCGGGTCATACAACCCGCCAGGCTGGAGTCGGTGTTCGAGCATCTTTTCCGACTTCGCCATTCCGGTCTCGGTCAGCGTGACCGTCTTGTGTTTCTCGTCGACGAGGTAGTCGCCGGTCTTCTCGAGTTCTTCGCGATCCTCGGCCTTGACGTTTCCCTGGGTGACGGCGCCGGGTGTGAGTCGCGGGATGATCCGATCGACCTCGTAATAGAGATCGGTCGACTCTTCGGCGGGTCCGGAAATGATCAGTGGTGTACGCGCTTCGTCGATCAGAATGCTGTCGACTTCGTCGACGATCGCGAAGTGATGTCCTCGCTGCACGTAGTGCGCGAGGTCGAATTTCATGTTGTCGCGGAGGTAGTCGAACCCGAATTCGTTGTTGGTGCCGTAAGTGATATCGGCCGCATACGCGACCTGGCGTTCCTGGTCGTTCATGTCGTGCTGAATCACACCGACCGACATGCCAAGAAACCGATACAGGCGGCCCATCCACTCCGAGTCGCGGCGTGCGAGATAGTCGTTGACGGTTACGACGTGGACGCCTTTGTCTTCGAGGGCATTGAGATAGGCGGGGAGTGTCGCGACCAGCGTCTTGCCTTCGCCGGTCTTCATCTCCGCAATCTTCCCGCGGTGGAGCACCATGCCGCCGATGAGTTGGACGTCGAAGTGCCGCATGTTGAGCACACGACGCCCCGCCTCTCGGACGATCGCGAATGCGTCTGGAAGAACATCCTCGAGCGTTTCGCCATTGGCGAGACGCGCGCGGAACTCCACGGTCTTGCCGCGGAGTTGTTCGTCGGAGAGGTTCTGAATCTCCGGTTCTTTGGCGTTAATAGCGGCGACGTAGGGGCGCAGGCGTTTCAGGTCACGCTCGTTTTGCGTGCCGATGACCTTTGCCAGGAGAGTATCAACAATCATCAGGAACGACGGGAGTCAGCGTATCAGATGATTGTACAACAAGTGGCGGCAGGGGCCTGCCGCTGTAATTGCTGATTTTCGATTGCTGATTTTCGATTGCTGATTGCTGATTGAAAAAACGCCCCCAGCAATCAGCAATCAGCAATCAGCAATCAAAAATTTCAGGATCTACTGCGCGAGCAGCTTCATCGGATCCGTGATCTTGCCGTTCAACAGGATCTCGTAATGGAGATGCGCGCTCGTGGATCGGCCCGTTGAACCAACGTAACCGATCACGTCGCCGCGATGGATTTGCTGACCGGTAACGGCGCGGAATCGCGACAGATGACCGTAGCGGGTGATGATCCCGTAGCCGTGATCGAGCTCCACCAGATTGCCGTAAGTGCCGCTGCGCTCCGCGACCACGACTGTGCCGTCCGCGGTGGCCCGGACTGGTTCCCCGTACTCCGCTGAAATATCCAGACCCGGATGGAAATCCGCGCCGCCCGTGAACGGGTCGCGACGATTGCCGTAGCGTGAGGTCAACCATCCGGTGACTGGCCAGATAGAGGGAGTGGCTGCGGCCAGCGCCTGGCGCCGCTGAACGCCCGTCTTCATGATGTCGAGACGGCTAGCCATGGTTCCAAGCAAGTCGCTCAGGACGCCAAACGTCAAGTCAGGCGCGAGCATGTTCCCCAGGAACGCCGGCGTCGGTCCGAGCCCGCCGCCCATGGCGCGCGACTTGACGCCTTCCGGCAACTTGTCCATCGCGCGGCCTGCCTTCGGATCGACCGCCGCCTGGATCCCGAGTGAATCGACGGCGGCCTGGAGGGAAGAGATCTGTCCGGCAAGTGCGCCGGTTGCCTCGCGGTAGCTGGCGTTCTCGATCTGCAACGCGATGGTCTCCCGTTCGAGATCGGCAATCGTGCTCCTCGCCGACCAGCGCGCGCCGAGACCTATAAGTACCGGGATCGCGAAGACGAACGCCACGCCGCCAAGCGTGGGCCAAAGAGAGATAGTGAAACGGCGAACAACACCGGTCGCCCGGTCCGCCAGAACGATGCTGTAACGCCTTGCTGCCAAGAGCCTCCAGGAAGTCGCAGAGTGAATCCGACGGACTCTACCATAGCCCCCAATCAGAGGGAAGTACCTAACACTGTTGCATGAAACCAGCTCGTCCATTATCAAGTCACAGGCTGTCTGGTCGATTCCTTGCACAGGTGAGGTCGCGCCCGCAGATAAGCGGCCGAAGTACGAAGTGGCGTTGGAAATATTGGCAACGGGTTGGAACATGAAGGTATTCGTCGTGATGATGCTCGTTCTCCTTGCCGCCGCGAGCGCGGCGGCGTATGCCCGCGCAGAGATGGCAGCCGGGATGGCGTCAGTCGTCGCCCATACGTCGCAGGCGGACGAGCCGATTTGGCTCCTGTTATCGGGCAGCGCGTTGATTGGTCTTGCGGGCGCCCTGCGGCGCTCGACACTCTGAATCACTCAAACGCGCCTTCACCGGAGGGGGCGCGGGCGGCGGGCGGTCCCGTCCGCTTCGTTGGGTCCGGAAGAAGGCACCCTACATTGGCAAGCTGAGGAGGCGGGCAATATATGAAACGACTGTGGGTACTTCTCGCGTTTGGCGTGCTCTTGCCCGCCACAGCGCGCGCCGAACCGATTGCGATTGATCTGCAATCGACCACCGGCGGGTTTAGCGGCGGTACAACCGCCGTCGACGCACTCGCGATCGATCTGGGAACGATCGTGGTGCCGGCTGCATCAGTCGGAACCTACCTGATCAGCGGTCTCCAGGTAGGCGCGAACTACGTCGTGTCGCTGGTTATCTCGGGAACCCCCGGGTGGGACACTCTCCGCGCCGAGTTGCTCGATCCTGTCTCGGACGGCAATGATGCGTTGGACCCGACCAGCCAGCCGGCGTACGTTCCGTCGGGCTACTCGACGTCAAACAATCTCGATGGCCTCAGTTTCGCTCAGGATTCGGCCCTCGCGCGCAGCGCCGTGTTTGCCGGAGGATCGGGAACGGTGACTGCCGACGAGATGACGAATATGGGGGACATCCTGACGTTTGCAGGCCTCGGTTCGGGAATGGTGCACGTGACGTTCGGGTTGCGCAACTTCGGGAGCAATGGATTCCTGCTTCGCCTGAATGCGAACGGGAGCCCGACACCCGAACCGGCTTCGATGTTTCTGCTTGGTACGGGACTCGCCGGACTGGCAGTGTATCGTCGCCGTCGAGCCGCGAACCGTTAGCTGGTGGAGGCTTCTGTGACAGCGCATCGCAGTCGCGACATCGCGGTGGCGTGCGTGCTGACTGGAGCCATCTTATGGATGTATGGGGGGATCGTGTCGTCGCTCGCTAGACAATGGGCGAGCGACGACAACTACTCTCATGGATTCTTCGTCGTGCCGCTGGCGCTGTATTTCTGCTGGGAGCGTCGCGCTGCGCTGAAGGCGGTCCGTCGTCAGCCCAGCATCCTCGGACTCATTCTGATTACAGTCAGCCTTGCAGTTTTGCTCGGCGGCCTGCTCGGTGCTGAGCTCTTTCTCACCCGCATTTCTCTTATCGGTGTCATTGCAGGCGTAGTGCTCTACGTCTGGGGATGGCAGCACTTCCGGACGCTGGCATTTCCAATTGCTTTTCTCCTTTTGATGATTCCGCTTCCCACCATTGTTTTTAATCAGATTGCTTTTCCACTGCAGTTGCTGGCATCGCGCGCTGGTGAAGCGGTCATCAATCTGGCCGGGATACCGGTTCTTCGCGAAGGGAATGTGCTGCAGTTACCGAGCCGGACGCTCGAAGTCGCCGAAGCGTGCAGCGGCATCCGATCGCTCGTGTCGCTCGTCATGCTCGCGATCGTGCTCGGGCACTTTACCGAACGCCGGATTGGCCGCCGGATTCTCATCGCGCTTGCCGCGATACCGATTGCCATCCTCGCCAATGCGGCGCGCGTGGCAGGGACTGGCCTCGCGTCTGAATTGGTCAGCCCGGCGGCAGCCGAAGGGTTTCTTCACACGTTTTCGGGGTGGGTACTCTTTGTGGTCGCCTTTATCGGCCTGGTCGCGGTACAGCGCGCACTCGCGGTAATGCCCGCCGATTCGTCCGCTGCGCCAGGAGTTGCCCCTCGCCAGGTGGAAGCGTGATGGTTCGTCGCGCCGTTGTTGTCATCGCGCTCCTCGTCGCTGTCCGGTTCTACAGCGCTCACGCCATCTCCGCTGAAACGCCGGTTTCGCGGGAACCGCTGTCCGCATTGCCGCTCGCGGTGGGTGAGTGGAGCGGGCACGATGCACCGCCGCTCGCCGACGACGTGCTGGGGCAGTTGGGCGTGGACGACTACGTCAATCGCGAGTACGTCAACGCCGCCGGAATCCCTGTCGGCCTCTACGTCGGTTACTACGCATCGCAGCGTCAGGGCGACACCATTCATTCACCGCAAAATTGCCTGCCCGGCGCCGGATGGCAGCCGGTTGAAACCGGCGTAGCCGACCTCCGATTCGGCGCGCGAAGCGTGCGCGTGAATCGGTTCTTGATCCAGAAAGGACTCGATCGCCAGATTGTTCTCTACTGGTATCAAGGCCGGGGACGCGTGGTTGCGAACGAGTACCGAAACAAGGCACTTCTCATGCTTGATTCGGCGCGGATTCATCGCTCCAACGGTGGGCTAGTGCGGTTGATCGGTCCTGTAACGACGACCGCCGATGAGGCGCAGACGACAGTGTCTGCCTTCGCGGCGGCCCTGTTCCCACATCTCGACAGGCATTTGCCATGAGACAGCGTACGCAGGCATTGGCGTGTATCGCCGCAATCGTGCTGCTGTGGGTTGGTGCCTGCACGCGCGATCCGCAAGCGAAAGCCCAGACATACGTCGCTCGCGGCGACACATACATGGCGAAGCACGAAACCAGCCGCGGCTTGATCGAATACAAACGTGCGGTGCAGGCGAGACCCGAGTGGGCCGAAGCACACTACAAACTTGCCAAGGCCTACGAGCTGCAAGGCGATGCCATCAATGCCTATCGAGAGTACGCGCGCACCGGGGATCTCGACTTGTCGAACACTGACGCCCACGTCAAGGCCGGCCTATTGCTTCTTGGCGCAGGCGAATTCGAGGCAGCACGAAAGCGCGCCGAACTCGCGTTGACAAATGCGCCGGGGAGTGCCGCTGCGAACATTCTTCTGGGGAACGCGCTGGCGGGATTGAACGAAACAGACCAGGCGATCAAGCAGATCGAGCAGGCAATCAGTCTCGATCCGTCGTACGCGCCGGCGTGGACCGCTTTAGGGGCGGTGCAATTCCGCGCCGGTACTCGTGCCGAGGCTGCCGAGACGTTTAAGAAGGCGGTCGATCTTGCACCCCGTTCCGTCGACGCGCGTCTTGCGCTGGCGAATTTTCAGTGGGCAAGTGGCGACACGAGTGCCGCTGAACGCACCCTGACGACCGCGCTCACAATCGACAGTAAGAATAACGACATCCATCGAGCGCTCGCGCTTCTGTTTCTTTCCACCCGTCGCGTCGCCGAAGCGGAACCGCACTTCAAGGCCCTCGCCGCTGAACCAGGCGGGCAACTGGCCCTCGCCGACTATTACACGGGTGCCGGAGATCGTGACAAGGCGCTGGCGTTATTGCGTACCGTTGAATCTGGATCGGAAAAGACGGAAGCGCGCGCCGCCACGCTCCGCATTGCGGCGATCGAATACTCGATTGGAAACAAACCCGAGGCATACAAGATCGTCGATCGAGCCATTCAGGAAAACCCGAAGTTTGCCGAAGCACGGGTCGCCAAGTCACGCATGCTGCTCATGGACAACAAACCTGACGAGGCTGCACGGGAGGCGCAGGACGCGGTGAAACTCGCCGCCGGCTCTGTGGCCGCGCAGTACACACTTGGGTTGACGGCGGTCGCTCGTCACGACCAGAGCGCGGCAGAGGCAGCGTTCGAGAATGTGATCAAGCTCAATCCACGCGCTGCAGCCGCGCGACTCCAGCTGGCGCGCCTTCAGCTCGCCCGCGGCGAAGCGGCCGAAGCGCTCGAATCAGCGGAGAAGGTCTCACGCGAGCGTCCGGACGACATAGATGCCGCCGTGCTGATGTCGCGCAGCCTTCGCGCCCAGGGGAACCTGCCGCGCGCAGAACGCGAGTTGACGTCGCGGATATCGCGGAACCCCAACGCAGCTCCTCTCCATGTTGAACGTGGATGGCTCGCGCTTCAGAGCAATCAGCTGCCCGCAGCGCGGAAGTCGTTCGAAGACGCGGCTCGCCTTGCGCCTGACGCGTACGACGCGCTCGTCGGGCTAGTCACCGTCGATATTGCGCAGCGGAATGTCGCTGCGGCGCGGGCGCGTGTGGCCGCACGACAGCAGCAATCGCCCGGCGATCTGCGATTGAAGATCCTCTCGGCACGTGTTGCATTGGCGGCAGGTCAGAACGCGGAAGCCGAGCAGACGCTGCGCGCCGTCGTCACGGCGGATCCGTCGCAGCTGGATGCTTACGATCTGCTCGGCCGAATTGCAATGGCGAGCGGTCAGATGGATCGAGCTCTTTCGGAGTATCGGGCACTGGCAGATCGGTCGCCGGCGCCGGCCGGAGCGTTGACTCTCGTGGCGATGATTCACGAAGCGCGTGGAGATCGCGGCGGAGCGCAGCAGCAGTACGAGCGAGTCGTCAGTCTGGATCCGAACGCCGGCGTCGCGGCCAACAACCTCGCGTGGATATACGCCGAAGACGGACGCCTCGAAGAAGCGCTGAAGCTGGCGACGGTCGCGCAGGCACAACTCAAGCGCCCAGAGGCGGAAGACACTCTCGGCTGGGTCTACTACCGCAAGGGACTCCTGCAGCACGCAATCGGTGCGTTCGAGCGCGCTGCAAACAAGTCTCCCAACAATCCCGTGTACCAATACCATCTCGGTCTTGCCCAGTTGAAACAGGGAAACGACACCCAGGGACGTGCTGCGCTCAAGCGGGCACTTGCATTGAAATCTGACTTCAACGGGGCCGATCAGGCGCGAAAGGCTCTCGACGAGACCAAGTAGAACGAATCATTCACCCCGGAACTGAAGTGCCTCACCGACGTGGTGGGCCTGAATTCCGTCGGAACCCTCGAGATCCGCGATAGTCCGCGCGACTCGTAACACACGATCGTGTCCGCGCGCCGTGAGCGCCAGGCGCGTCAATGCCGTCTCGAAAATCCGCCGCGCTTCTCGATCGAGTGGCGTTCGCGCTCGCAGCAGACGTCCTTGCAGCCGTGCATTGAGCTGTCCATCACGCGACACCTGACGGGTTCGCGCACCTTCGACGCGCGCGCGAATGTCAGCCGACGACTCGCTCGCGAGAGCGGCCGAGAGTTCGCGCGCGGGCAACGCGGCGACCGCGACGGTGAGGTCCATGCGATCGCGAAGCGGACCAGATAGCCTGGACGCGTAGCGGCCGATCTGCGTCGGCGTACAACGGCAGGGGCGCGACTCGTCGCCGTGATACCCGCACGGACAGGGATTCATCGCACCAATCAGCATGAAGCGGGCTGGAAACGAGACCGTCCGCAGCGCGCGCGCGATGCGGACGCAGCCTTCTTCGAGAGGCTGCCGCAACACCTCGAGAACACTGCGGTTGAACTCCGCCATCTCGTCGAGGAATAGAACACCGTGATGCGCGAGACTGATTTCGCCTGGACGGGGATTCTGTCCGCCACCAACTAATGCGACATCCGAGATCGTGTGATGCGGCGCGCGAAATGGACGGTCGGTCATGAGTCCGTGCCCGGGCCCTACAAGCCCTGCGACAGAATGGATCGACGTGACTTCGAGTGCTTCGTCGAACACGAGTGGGGGGAGAATCCCGGCCACTCGCCGCGCCATCATCGTCTTGCCGGAGCCGGGCGGACCAATCATCAGCGTGTTGTGCCCGCCAGCGGCAGCGATCTCCAGCGCGCGACGAGCAAGCGCCTGGCCGTGAACGTCGGCGAAGTCTCCATCATGCCGCGCCGGGCGCGGCGGGGGAGGGCGATCGCCGTCC
>JBKPSH010000173.1:0-85919 GCA_046734955.1 Acidobacteriota bacterium | reverse complement strand
ATCTTGTTAGCCGGCCACCTGCGCGGTTTGTTTTTCGCGCAGCACCGTCTTGACACGCGCGAGA
This sequence comes from Acidobacteriota bacterium, assembly GCA_046734955.1. Lineage (GTDB taxonomy): Bacteria > Acidobacteriota > Vicinamibacteria > Vicinamibacterales > 2-12-FULL-66-21 > JALZOC01. The sequence goes on along the minus strand of JBKPSH010000173.1, from coordinate 85,855 downwards.
TCGCGGCGCAACGCCTTCAGCTTGTGCGCCGCCTCGAGCTGCCCCATTGATTTCTGAATGCGCAGCCGGAACAACTGATCGTCCATTTCCTTGGCGCGATGCTCCAGTTCGTCGACCGCGAGATCGCGAATCTCCGTCACCTTCATGACGCCTGCTCCTCCGCGAACCGGGTCGCAAACTTCGTCTTGATCGGGAGCTTGGCCGAGGCCAGCCGCATCGCCTTCCGCGCTTCAGCCTCGTTGATCCCTTCCATCTCGAACAGGATCCGTCCCGGCCGGACGACGCACACCCACTCTTCCGGCGCGCCCTTGCCTTTGCCCATTCGCGTTTCCTGCGGCTTCTTGGTAATTGGCTTATCGGGAAATACACGAATCCAGATCTTGCCGCCGCGCTTGATGAAGCGGGTCATCGCGACGCGCGCCGCTTCAATCTGCCGCGCCGTCATCCAGCACGGCTCGAGCGCCTTCAAACCGTAGTCGCCAAACGATACCTCGGAGCCGCGCCACGCCTTGCCCGCCATCCGGCCGCGCTGCTGCTTGCGGTACTTGACCTTCTTCGGCATCAACATGATTGCTTGATCCTTGACGCTGTCAGCCTTCAGCCATCAGCTTTCAGCTTGTTCTGGCTGACAGCTGAGAGCTGATCGCTGAGAGCTTTATCCTCTTGCCCCCGCCGCTCGCCGGGGCGCCCGGTAATCCTCTTCGCGGCCAATGCGCGGCACCAGGCGTTCGCCTTTGTAGAGCCATACCTTGACGCCAATCTGCCCATAGGTCGTGCTCGCTTCCGCGAACCCGTAATCAATGTCGGCACGCAGCGTCTGCAACGGCAGCTGACCGTGCAGGTACCACTCGGAGCGCGCGATTTCCGCGCCGTTCAGACGTCCAGAGACGCGCACCTTGATCCCGCGCGCGCCGAACCGAAGCGCTGATTCAACCGCCTTCCGCATCGCGCGGCGGAACGCGACGCGCTTCTCGAGCTGCATCGCGACCGACTCCGCGATCAGCTGTGCGTCGAGTTCCGGCTTCTGGATTTCCTGAATATTGATGAACACTTCGCGGTTCGTCTTCTTCTGGATCTCCTGCTTCAGCTTGTCGACCTCGGTGCCTTTGCGGCCGATGATGATCCCGGGACGCGACGTATGGATGTCGATCTTCAGCTTGTTCGCGGCCCGCTCGATTTCAATCTTCGACACACCGGCATGCGCGAACCGCGTCTTCAACGTGTCGCGCAGCTTCAAGTCCTCGTGCAGCAGCTTCGAATAGTCCTTGTCGGCGAACCATCGCGACCGCCACGTCTTGTTGAATCCAAGCCGGAATCCGTGCGGATGTACTTTCTGACCCATAAGTCTCCGTTCGCTCTCAGCCTCAGGCCTTCGCCTTCTTCGCGCGGCCGCCCTTCGCCGCAGCCTTCTTCTTCGCACCGCCGCGCTTCGACGCGGTTTTTGCTCGTCCCTTCGCCGCCGCCTTCGGCTTCGGCTTCGCGCCACGCGGACGCTTCTGGGTTCCCCCGGTCGCGCGTGCCGATTGCGTCGGCTCTCCCGCGCCAGACGGCTCCGGCGCGACCGGCGCGGCCTCGATATGCAGCGGCCGCTCGGCCACCTGCACCGTCAGGTGCGCGGTGCGCTTCAGCACGCGGAACGCACGCCCCATTGGAGCCGGACGGATGCGCTTTTGCGATGGCCCCTGGTTCGCGTAGCACGCGTTCACATAAAGCCGCTCGACGTCGCCGCCGAATCCTTCTTTCTGCGACGCGTTCGCAATCGCCGAGCGCAGCACCTTCTCGATATCGCGGGCGACGCCCTTCCGTGCGAATCGCAGCGTCGCGAGCGCGGCGTTGACGTCGCGTCCGCGAATCAGGTTCAGCACCAGACCCGCCTTCTGTGCGGACGTCCGCACGTACTTGGCGGTTGCGTGGGCCTGTACTGCCATTAGCTACCTGCCTTCGGCGCCCCGGCGCCAGCAGGCGCTCCCGCCGGCGCGGCGACAGCCGCCGCCTTGTCGCTCTTCGTCGTATGTCCCTTGAACTGCCGCGTCGGGGCAAACTCGCCGAGCTTGTGCCCGACCATGTTCTCGGTCACATACACCGGGATGAACTTGCGCCCGTTATGCACGGCAATCGTGTGTGCCACCATCTCGGGAATCACCGTCGAGCGGCGCGACCATGTCTTGATGACCTTCTTTTCGCCGCCCCGGTTCATCACTTCCACTTTCTCGAGAAGTGGAACGTCGACGAACGGGCCCTTCTTAAGTGATCTGCTCATATCTGTTTAGCTTTCGGCTTTCAGCTCTCAGCTTTCAGCTCTCAACCTTTCAGCGTTCAGCGCTGAGAGCTGAGCGCTGACGGCTGATAGCTATTTCGGACGCCTTTGCACAATGAACCGGTCGGTTGCCTTCCGGTTCCTCGTCTTGAACCCCTTGGTCGGTTGTCCCCACGGTGACACCGGATGCCGGCCGCCTGATGTCTTGCCTTCACCGCCGCCGAGGGGGTGATCGACCGGGTTCATCGCCACGCCGCGCACGTGCGGCCGCTTGCCCAGCCAGCGGCTTCGTCCCGCCTTACCGATCGAGACGTTTTCATGATCGACGTTGCCGACCTGCCCAATCGTTGCGAGGCACTCGATGTTGATCTTCCGGATCTCACCGGATGGCATCTTCACCGACGCGTATTCGCCTTCCTTCGCGACGAGCTGCACCGACGAGCCCGCACTCCGCGCGATCTGCCCGCCCTTGCCAGGCTTCAACTCGACATTGTGGATCTGGGTGCCAAGCGGAATGTTCTTGAGCGGGAGCGCATTGCCCGGCAGGATGTCGACGTTGTCGCCCGAGACAATCGTGTCGCCCACCTTCAGACCGGCCGGCTGAAGGATGTAACGCTTCTCGCCGTCGGCGTACGTAACAAGAGCGATACGCGAGGATCGATTCGGGTCGTACTCGATCGTCGAAACCGTCGCCGGAATCTCGCGCTTGTCGCGCTTGAAATCGATGATCCGGTAATTACGCTTGTGACCGCCGCCGCGCCACCACGACGTCAATTCACCGTGGTTGTTGCGGCCGCCGGACTTGCGCAGCGGTTCCACCAGCGGCTTGTACGGCTCGGACGTAGTCACCTCGTCGAATACCTGCACCGTCTGAAACCGTCGACCCGGCGACGTCGGATTGTATTTGCGAATAGGCATTGCACTGATCCTTGTAGCTATCAGCTATCAGCTGTCAGCGCTGATGGCTGAGAGCTGATAGCTGAGAGCTTCTACGCGCCTTCCAGGAACTCCGGAATCTTTTCCCCCTCGCGCAGCTTCACATAGGCCTTTTTCCAGTCGGAACGCTGCCCGACGAATCGGCCCTGGCGCTTCATCTTGCCGTGCGAGATCGCCGTCCGCACGGCCTCGACCTTCGATCCCAGCAACTTCTCGACCGCACGCTTGATGTCCACCTTGGTCGCGGCCGGTGCGACCTCGAACACCAGTGTCCGATTGCCCTCGCGGATGACGGTCGTCTTCTCGGTGACCAGCGGACGCCTAATCACATCTGTGAGTTTCATGTCAGCGTCTCCTGCAGTTTCTCGAGCGCATCGCGAGTGGCGATGACGTGCACAGTGTCGATGATGTCGCGTGCGGTCACCCGTGAGGCAGCCACCAGGTGCACGCCGTCGATGTTGCGCGCCGACCGCGTGAACTTCTCGTCCGGCTTCACATCGATCACCAGCGCCTTGCCGGAGACACCCCAACGCTTGAGCATTTCCGCGGTGCCCTTGGTCTTTCCATCCGCCGTCTCGAGCTTGTCGACGACGATCACGGCGCCATCGGTGAGCTTCTGCGACAAGGCCGCGCGCACCGCACCAACTCGCACTTTCTTCGGCAGCGAGAATTCGTAACTCCGCGGCTGGGGTCCGAACACGGTGCCGCCCTTACGCCACAGCGGAGTACGGCTCGAACCGACCTGCGCGCGCCCCGTGCCCTTCTGCTTGTACGGCTTCTTGCCGCCGCCGCTGACGAGCGCGCGATTCTTGGTCGCGTGTGTGCCGCGCCGCTCCGATGCGTTCTCCTGGACTACTGACGCCCAGATGAGATCCGCCTTGACGCGTCCGCCGAACACCTCGTCGTTCACATCGATCGTGTCGACGGTCTTACCTTCAGAGTTCTGGATGTTCAATTTCATGAGAAGTTTCCACTAGCAGCTACTTCTTCCCTTTAGCAGCCTTTGACGGCTTCTCCACCTGCGGTACCGAAACCTTCTTCGCGGCGATCGCCTTGCGAATCACGAGATAACCGCCCGGCGCGCCAGGCACCGCGCCGTGGAGCACCAGCAGGTTGTTCTCGCCGTCGATCTGGACGACCTTCAGGTTCCGCACGGTAACGCGGTCACCGCCCATGCGTCCACCCGCGCGCATGCCTTTGACGACGCGGGACGGATACGACGAAGCGCCAATCGATCCGGGAGCGCGGTGGAACATCGAACCGTGTGTAGCCGCACCGCCGCGGAAGTGGTGACGCCGCACAACACCCTGGAATCCCTTGCCGCGACTGATACCAATCACGTCAACGCGGTCGCCGTTATTGAAGACACCACCGACCAGCACCTGATCGCCAGCCTTCAACGGCTCGGTCCCGTTGGCAAGCTTGACCTCGCGCCGCACGCGCGTTGGCGGCACGTCAGCTTTCTTGTAATGACCCGCGATCGGCTTCCGCACCCGCGCCGGTTTGTCTTCGACCAGCCCGAGCTGCACCGCTTCATAGCCATCGGTCGCCTTGGCTTTCGCCTGTACGACGATGCACGGGCCCGCTTTGATCACCGTCGCCGGCGACACCGTGCCGTCCTGCGCGAAGACCTGGGTCATCCCCACTTTGCGTCCAATGATTCCGGTAACCATGTCTCTAAATCCTGTCGTGTCGGGATCCGTTGTCCGGGATCCGTCGGATCCCGGCTCCCGGGTACCGCATCCCGGTTACTTGTGCTCCTTGCCGAACGCCTTGATCTCGACGTCGACGCCCGCCGGCAAATCGAGCTTCATCAATGCGTCGACGGTCTGCGGCGTCGGCTCGAAGATGTCGATCAAACGCTTGTGGGTGCGCAGCTCGAACTGCTCGCGCGACTTCTTGTCCACGTGCGGCGATCGCAGCACGGTCCACTTGTTCTTCTCGGTCGGGAGCGGAATCGGACCCGCCAGGCGCGCGCCCGTGCGTCGCGCCGTGTCTACGATCTCGGTCGTCGACTGATCGAGCACTCGGTTGTCGTACGCCTTCAAACGGATGCGAATCTTGTCGCTAAATGCAGTCGCCATCGTTTCGCCTTTTACCTTCTACCTTTTACCTTTTGCCTTTACTTCCCTTGCACGCGCGCGACCACTTCTTCGCTCACGTTGCTCGGCGCCGGCTCGTATCGATCAAAGTGCATCGAGTACGTCGCGCGGCCCTGCGTGCTCGAGCGCAGATCCGTCGCGTAGCCGAACATCTCGGAGAGCGGTACGCGCGCGTTGATGATCTGCGACCCGCCGCGATCTTCCTGCGACTGAATCTGTCCGCGGCGGCTCGAGAGATCACCCATGACGCCGCCGAGATGCTCCTTCGGTACCACGACTTCAACCCGCATCATCGGCTCGAGCAGCACCGGCTTCGCTTTCTTGGCGGCATCCTGGAACGCCATCGATCCCGCGATCTTGAACGCCATCTCCGATGAGTCGACTTCGTGATACGAACCGTCGTACAACTCCACCCGCACGTCGTCCACCGGATACCCGGCAAGCACGCCGCGAGTGAGCGCTTCCTTGATCCCCTCGTCGACCGGCTTGATGTATTCCCTGGGGATCGCCCCGCCCGTGATCTTGTTCTCGAAGACGTAGCCGGTGCCCGGCTCGCCGGGGTACAAGTGGATCTTGGCGTGGCCGTACTGACCGCGACCGCCCGTCTGCTTCGCGTATTTCATTTCGCCGTCGGACGGACGCGTGATCGTCTCCTTGTAGGCGACCTGTGGACGGCCGGTGCTGGCGTCGACGTTGAACTCTCGCCGCAGCCGATCGACGATGATTTCGAGGTGCAGCTCGCCCATGCCCTCGATGACAACCTCGCCCGTTGCCTGATCCGTCTTCACGCGGAAGGTCGGGTCTTCGGCCATCAGCTTCTGCAGCCCAGTGCCGAGCTTCTCTTGATCGGCTTTGGTCTTTGGTTCAATGGAGAGCGAGATAACCGGCTCGGGGAAGTCCATCGATTCGAGCACGACCGGCTTCTTTTCGTCGCAGATCGTGTCGCCGGTCGAGACGCTTTTCAGGCCGACGGCCGCGGCGATGTCGCCGGCATAGACTTCCTTGATTTCCTCACGCTTGTTCGCGTGCATCTTCAACAAGCGTCCCAGCCGCTCTGACTTCCCTTTGGTGGCGTTGAAGACTGACGAACCGGCGGTCATGACGCCGGAATACACGCGGATGAACGTCAACTGACCGACGAACGGGTCGGTCATGATCTTGAACGCCAGCGCCGCAAACGGCGCATCGTCGGACGCCGGCCGCTCGACAATCGCGTCCGGTCCTTTGTTCGGATCGAAGCCGATGATCGGCGGCACGTCGACCGGAGACGGCAGATAGTCGACAACGGCGTCGAGCAGGGGCTGGACGCCCTTGTTCTTGAACGCCGAACCGCAGATGACCGGCACGAATGCAGGCTCCGCCTTGTCGCCGGTGGTGTGCACCGAGCTGTTCACGCGCTTGCGAAGCGCAGCCTTGATTTCGTCTTCGCTGATCTCTTCGCCGTGGAGATACTTTTCGAGAAGCTTGTCGTCGGCTTCGCTGACCTTTTCAATCAGCTGCTCGCGATAATGCTTGGCCTCGTCCAACATATTGGCGGGGATCTCGCCGATCACATAGTCGGCGCCCATCGTTTCGTCTTTGTAGGTGACCGACTTCATCCGGACGAGATCAACAACACCAACGAACCGGTCTTCGCTGCCAATCGGCAGCTGAATCGCGACGGGATTGCCGCCAAGCTTGCTGATGATTTGATCGAACGTGCGCTTGAAGTCGGCGCCGATGCGGTCCATCTTGTTGACGAAGCAGATCCGCGGGACGCGGTACTTGTCGGCCTGACGCCACACCGTTTCCGACTGCGGCTCGACGCCGGCGACGGCGTCGAATACCGCGACCGCGCCATCGAGGACGCGCAGCGACCGTTCGACTTCGGCGGTGAAATCCACGTGGCCCGGCGTATCAATGATGTTGATCCGGTGCTCGCGCCAGAAACACGTCGTCGCCGCCGAGGTGATCGTGATCCCGCGCTCCTGTTCCTGTTCCATCCAGTCCATCACCGCGGTGCCTTCGTGCACTTCGCCGATCTTGTACGTGATGCCCGTGTAGAACAGGATCCGTTCAGTCGTAGTGGTCTTGCCGGCATCGATGTGCGCCATGATGCCGATGTTCCGCGTCCGATTAAGTGGTGTTTCTCTTGGCATTGAATTCAGTAACCAGTTCCCAGTTACCAGTTCCCAGTTACTGGAAACTGGAAACTGGAGACTGGCAACTTTTCGTTACCACCGATAATGCGCGAACGCCTTGTTGGCTTCCGCCATCCGGTGCGTGTCCTCGCGCTTCTTGACCGCGCCGCCGCGCAAATTGGCCGCGTCGAGCAACTCGTTCGCGAGTTTCTCCTGCATGGTCTTGCCGTCGCCGCGCGAGCGCGCGAAGCCGACCAGCCATCGGATGCTGAGCGAGAGGCGACGGTTCGGATTCACTTCCACCGGCACCTGATAGTTCGAGCCGCCGACGCGACGCGATTTCACTTCGAGCGCCGGCTTGACGTTCTCGACCGCCTTCTTGAACACCTTCAACGGATCGTCGCCCGTCTTCTCCTGGATCGAGGCGAGCGAGCCGTACATGATCTGCTCGGCGGTGCTGCGCTTCCCGTCGCGCATCAGCGTGCTGATGAATTTGGTGACGAGCGCGCTGCTGTACAGCGGATCGAGCGCGGCTTCACGTTTCGGAATTTCTCGTCGTCGCGGCATTTCGTTTTGCCTTTTCCCTTTTCCCTTGACTGGGCGTCAAGCGCCCGCTGCTATGACTTCGGCCGCTTGGCGCCGTACTTCGATCGCCCCTGCTTGCGTCCCTGCACCCCCACCGCGTCGAGCGTGCCGCGAACCACGTGGTAGCGAACACCGGGCAGATCCTTCACGCGGCCGCCGCGAATCAGCACCAGTGAGTGTTCCTGCAGGTTGTGGCCGACGCCTGGGATGTAGGTCGTCACCTCGATCCCGTTCGTCAATCGCACGCGCGCAACCTTTCGCAGCGCCGAGTTCGGCTTCTTCGGCGTCTGTGTGAACACGCGCACGCAGACGCCGCGCTTCTGCGGACTGTTCTGCAGCGCCGGGCTCTTGGTCTTCGTGAGGACCTTGTCGCGGCCCTTGCGAACAAGCTGGCTGATCGTCGGCACGGTTCGGACAACTCCAGTCGGCGCGCCCCGGGCGCACGCGAAAAAGATGAAAAACACGACAGCCACGCGCACGATTCCTCGTCACGCGCCATCGTTTCTTGTCCCAGGCCTCAGGAACCGCAAGACGGTCCGGCACCTGGAACTGACTTACCCTATAAGGTTGTTAATGCGGTGTCCGTTCGGACAACCTGATACGGCCCGCTGTCGTGCCGGCCGCTTTCGTGATGTCGGGCTCCTAGATAGGGTGTCCCAGGGCCGACCAGAACCTTGCAAAGATACCAGAACAGCGACGTTTAATGCAACACCCGGCGGCCGCGGCGACAGTCTTTTTACTCGGAAAAGGGCCCGCGCGAGCGAAACACCCACCAGCTGAGGAGGGCCGCCACAAACAGAAGCAAAAGCTGAGGTAGGACGACGCTGCGCATATACGCAATTCTATTGGAGCGTGCGGGCCAGCTGATGCACAAATAGTCCTGTATCGGTCACAACCCCCATTGTTTGCGCCGATCCCCGGTCCACCAGTTTCGTGACCACCGACGGATTGATGTCGACGCACACCACCTTTATCCAGGACGGCAACATGTTGCCGACCCCAATTCCATGGAGCATCGTGGACAGGACGACCGCAATTCCGACGTCGGCGAGTGCCTCTGCGTAGCGGTCCTGAGCCTGGACAAGATCCATGATCGTGTCGGGAAGCGGACCGTCATCGCGAATGCTTCCCGCCAGCACGTACGGGACGTTGTGCTTGACCGATTCGTACATGATCCCCGACGTCAGAAGCCCCGAGTCGACCGCCGCCCGAATTCCGCCGGCACGGCGAATCGCGTTGATCGCGCGCATATGGTGACGATGCCCTCCTTCGACCGGGACGCCGGTTTTGAGGCTGATACCAAGAGAGGTCCCGTAGAGAGCTCCTTCAATGTCGTGGACGGCCAGCGCGTTGCCGGCAAGCAGCACATCCACGTACCCTCGCCTGATCAAGTCGCAGAAGTACGCCGCGGCTCCCGTATGAACGACAACGGGACCGACAACGAATGCGATTCGGCCACCGTTGGTCTTGACGTCGCGGATCATGTCCGCAATGCGTTCGACGCTCGTTTCGACATGTCGTTCCGATGAAATGCCGCCGGTCATGAAGGCAAAGCCGTGCCGATCGCGTTCACGGAACTCGGGGACGACGCGGATGCCGTCGAGAAAGCAGACGACGGCGTCGCCGGCGCGCAGATCGCGAAGCTTGCGACACATGGCATGACCGTTCTCGATGACAATCGCGGCGTCCATTCGCTGACGCTCGACTTCCAGCCACTGACCGCGATGCCGCACCCACGTGCGGTGATTGCTCGTCGAATAGAAGTCGTCTGGAGCGCAGCCGTCGATGGGAGCCGGTTGAAGCGCGGCGTCTTTCTCAACCGAGGTCCTGCATCCAAAGGTCAGAAGCTCTTCGAGCAGGTCCTGCATCGCCGACCGGTTGGATGCGGCGACGCGCATGCGCAGGCGGGAGAAATCGTTGTTGGTGCGGCCGATCGTGAATTCCAGGACCTCAAAGCTGCCGCCATGCTTCACCACCGAATCGAAAATCTCCGTCATCAGACGTGAATCGATCAGGTGGCCTTCGGTCTCGACGATTTCGCTAATGGCGTGATTCGTTGTTGCCACGAGAAGTCCGCGCTGAAAGAAAGGGGTAGGGCCGCCTCCAGGCCCCACCCCTCGTCATTTTAGCGCTTCAGCTTCTCGCCTATGTCTTCGATGGCCTCTCCGACTTTTCGGCGACCGCGTCCGAACCCCTCCTGGACGTTGCCGGAGGCTTCGTCAGCGACCCCCTCATCGTGGAGCCGCTCGTCGTCGGTCAGATCGCCCGTCGCCTGCTTGATCTTGCCCTTGACCTGCTCGGCCTTGCCATCAATCTCGTCTTTGTTCATCGTTTTTGCCTCCCGGGCAACGAGTGCTTCAAGAAGCGGTGCGTCAGCCGTTAGGTTCTTCGCTCTCGCTGCTCGCTCCTCGCTCCTCGCTGATGACTTTGCGGTAAATTAGGCGAAAGTTTCGGTGAAATACGGGAGCATTCATGAGTTCTCGATCATTGGTCATTGCTGCCCTCATGGTCGGCGCCGCGTCCCTGCCGTTCGCCGCTGAAGAGCACATCAATACCGACCTGAACGCGCACATCCGGGAAGAGGGTATGCAGCGATCGCAACTGATGCGTACGCTGCACTTTCTCACCGACGTGTACGGTCCGCGCTTGACGGGCTCACCAAATCTGAAAGCTGCAGCCGAATGGTCGGTCAAGACCATGGACAGTTGGGGCATGAAGAACGCTCATCTCGAACCATGGGATTTTGGGCATCCGGGCTGGACGAACGATCTCGCGTGGGGTGCCATTACGGCACCAGTCAAAGACACGCTCGTTCTCGAAGTCCTTGCATGGACGCCAGGGACAAAAGGAATCGTGCACGGGAAAGCGGTCAACATCGTCGTCCCCGATCAACCGACGGCCGAGGAGCTCACCGCTTACTTCACCACCGTCAAAGACCAGATTCGTGGTGCCATCGTGCTGGTCGGCAGGTCACGTGTCGTTCCGGTCAATCTCACGCCACCGGCGAAGAGAAATACCGACGAAGACGTCAAAGCCCGATACGATCCGAACAATCCGACTGCCGGCCGACGCGGGGGTCGGGGCCAGCAAACACCTCGGCCTGGAGCAATCCCCGCTCGCGAGTTGGCGCAGAAGATCAATCAGTTTCTCGTCGACAACGGCGCACTCGTTCGCGTGAACGATGCGGGCCGCGAGCACGGCCAGATCATCGCCTTCGACAACACCACTTACGACACCGCGAAAGCGATCCCGACGGTCGTGGTGAGAAACGAGGACTACGGCCGTATCGTGCGCATTCTCAACGATGGCGTGCCGGTCGAACTCGAATTCAACATCGTCAATCGCACGTATCTCGAAGGACGAACCGCTTTCAACACGATCGGAGAGATTCCGGGAACGGACAAGAAGGACGAAGTCGTGATGCTCGGCGGACACCTGGACTCGTGGCACTCGGCGACCGGTGCGACCGACAATGCCATCGGTTGTTCGATCATGATGGAAGCGGCGCGGATTCTGTTGAAACTGGGCGTCCAGCCTCGCCGGACCATTCGCGTGGCGCTGTGGAGCGGCGAGGAGCAAGGCATCCTTGGATCGCAGGCGTATGTCAAGGAGCACTTCGGCTCGTTTGAAACCCCGAAGCCGGAGTACAGCACGCTGATGGCGTACCTGAACATCGACACGGGCACCGGACAGCTGCGAGGGGCGAGCGTATTCGGCCCTTCAGCGGCAGCGGCAACGCTGCGCGAGATCCTCGCGCCATTTCAGGATCTCGGGATTTACGGTGCATCGACGAACAGCAGCCGGGCGATAGGTGGCACTGACAGCACCGCGTTCAACAACGCCGGTCTTCCCGGCATCGGCTTCCAGCAGGATCCGATCGAATACAACACGCACACCCACCACACGAATCTCGACACCTACGAGCGCGTGATCGAAGAAGACGTGAAGAAGGCGGCCGTGATCGTCGCGTCGACCATCTACCACCTGTCGATGCGCGATGAGATGCTTGCCCGGTTCGCACCGGGTGAGATGCCGCCTCCACCGCCGCCACGGGCGGGGACGCAGTAGTTTTCGGGATCCCGACAGGTAGTTGACAACAATTACTTTGTATTGCAAAGTATAAGCACATGCAAGATGAGGAGAACCTCATGCTCGTGCGCATGGCCGTCGGCCTACTGTCTCTAGAGCTGCTCCTCGGCGGCTGCAGCCGATCGAATAATCTCCTCCTTGGTCGAGTGGAAGCCGTCGTCGCGGGACACACGGTCGTTGTCACCGATTGCTATCGGACCCAAGTGCCCCAACCTGTCCCCGAAGCAAATGGCGCGACCTTCACGCCCTGCCGCGACGCGGTCGTCGCGATTCGGAACGAGCAGCTCACCGTCAACGGAACGTCCTACGGACCACTCACCCGTGACGCGAGGGTCGTCGTCGATCACGGCAGGGTGTCGATTCACACACCATAACTGCGGGATCCGGTACCCGGGATCCGGGATCCGCTCGGATCCCACATCCCGCACAACGGATCCCGACACGCAGCTAGTCCCGCTTCGCTTGACCGCTTCTCTGTCCCACGCCGATAATCCTTGTGTTCTCTGTTCAACCGTCGGCCCGGAAACATCCGGATTCCCGGATCCCGGATCCCGCACAACGGATCCCGACAAGCTTCTCTGGAGACAAGTTATGAAGACGGCGAAATGGCTGATCGTGGGGGCCGCCTGCCTGACAGCCACCACACTGGCAGCGCAGCAGCCCGCGTCGACCGCGGCGACACAGGCGCCTGCGGCCAGCGGTGCGGCCACTGCGCCGCTCAACGCGACGATTCCGTTCGACTCCCAGGTCACGACCGGTCAATTCGCGAACGGACTTCGCTACTACATTCGAAAGAACAAGAAGCCTGAGCAGCGTGCCGAACTGAGGCTCGTCGTCAATGCCGGATCAATTCTCGAGGAAACGGATCAGCGCGGCCTCGCCCACTTCGTCGAGCACATGGCGTTTAACGGCACGAAGCACTTTCCGAAACAGGAAACGGTGAAATTCCTGGAATCGATCGGCATGCGCTTTGGACCGAGCGTCAATGCCTTCACCAGCTTCGACGAAACCGTCTACATGCTCGAGGTGCCGACCGACAAGCCGGATGTTCTCGATAAGGCGTTCCTCATCCTCGAGGACTGGGCACACAACCTGTCGTTTGATGATGCGGAGATCGACAAAGAACGCGGCGTCATCACCGAGGAGTGGCGGCTTCGTCGCGGCGCCGGCGCGCGCATGCAGGATAAGCAGTTTCCGATTCTGTTCAAGGGCTCGCGCTACGCCGAGCGTTTGCCCATCGGCGACATGGAAGTCGTGCAGAGCTTTAAACACGAGCGTCTGAAGAAGTTCTACGAGGACTGGTATCGACCCGAGATGATGGCGGTGGTTGCCGTCGGAGATTTCGACAAGGCAGCGATCGAGACGCTGGTCAAGAATCACTTTGAAACGATCCCCAAGTCGCCGGCAACCAAGCTGCGGCCAACCTACAACGTCCCGGAACAGCCCGGCACGTTGTACGCGATCGCCACGGACAAGGAAGCGTCGGGGACGAGCGTTGCCGTGTATTCAAAGATGCCGGCCCGCGAGCAAACGACAATCGGCGCCTACCGGCAAGGGATCGTCGAACGGCTGTTTGCCGGCATGCTCTCGACGCGCTTCTCGGAGATGGCGCAGAAACCCGACGCACCGTTCCTCGGCGCCGGCGCCGGTCGCGGCCAGTTCGTGCGGCCGCTGGAAGTGTCGACGTTGAGCGCGGGCGTGAAAGAGGACGGCATCGAGCGCGGGCTCGATGCACTTTTCACCGAGGCGCTTCGGGTTGAAAAGTTCGGGTTCACCGCGACGGAACTCGACCGTGTGAAAACCAACATCATGCGAGGTCTCGAGCGCGCGGTGACGGAAAAGGACAACACGCCGTCGTCCTCTCTCGCCGATGAGTACGTGCGAAACTTCACGGAGAAAGAGCCGAGTCCAGGGATCGAATACGAAACGGCGTTGCACGCGCGGTTTTTGCCGCAGATAACGCTCGCAGAGGTCAACGCGCTCGCAAAGCAGTGGGCCCCCGACAAGAACCGCGTCGTGATGGTCAATGCGCCCGAGAAGGCTGGCTTGACGATTCCAGACGAGACCAAGCTTGCCGGCGTCATTGCCGCCGCGGCCGGAAAAAATCTGACCGCCTATGTCGACACGGTCGGCACCCAACCGCTCATGGACAACGCGCCGTCGCCCGGCGAGATTGCCAAGACAACGACAAAGGAGGCCTTCGGCGTAACCGAATGGGAATTGAGCAACGGCGTCAAGGTTGTGCTGAAGCCAACCACATTCAAAGAAGATGAAGTGCTGTTCCAGGCTTTCAGCCCGGGCGGCACGTCGCTGGCGCCCGACGATGATTTCATTCCGGCACAGACGGCGGCCCAGGTGGTTGCCAACGCCGGCGTCGGAAAGTTCAGCGCCGTCGAACTTCGCAAAATGCTGACCGGCAAGGTCGCCTCGGCCAGACCGTTCATCGGCGAGTTGCAGGAAGGATTGCGCGGCAGTGCGTCGAAGAAAGATCTCGAAACGATGTTTCAGCTGATCTATCTGGAGTTCACCCAGCCGCGCGCCGATGCGGACATCTTCAAGGTGATGACCACGACGACGAAGTCACAGCTCGCCAATCAACAGAACAGCCCCGAATTTGCGTTTGCGAAGACGCTCAACTCGGTGCTCACCCAGGACCATCCGCGCGCACAGTTGATGACACCGGAGATGGTCGACAAGATGAACCTCGACAAGTCGTTCGCCTTCTATAAGGACCGTTTCAGCGATGCGAGCGACTTCACGTTTATCTTTGTCGGCAGTTTCGATCTCGACACGATGAAGCCGCTGGTGACGCAGTACCTGGCGACTCTCCCTGCGACGCACCGAAAGGAAACGTGGAAGGACGTCGGTATCAAGAAGCCGATCGGCGTCATCGAAAAGCGCGTTGAGAAAGGGCTCGAGCCCAAGAGCCGCGCCGAGATCGTGTTCTCGGGGGCATTCCCGTACAACCAGGAGCAGCGTGTGGCCATCCGCGCGATGGCGGAGGTTCTAGAGATTCGTCTTCGTGAATCGCTGCGTGAAGATCTTGGCGGCACTTATAGTGTGTCGGCCTCTGCAGGCTACACGAAAACTCCGCGCCAGGAGTACTCGGTGACGATCTCGTTTGGCTGCAGTCCGGATCGCACTGACGAACTGGTCAAGAGCGTCTTCAAGGAGATCGAACAGCTGAAGACGAATGGACCGACCGACAAACAGGTTGCGGACGTCAAGGAAACGTTCCTGCGCGATCAGGAAACGAACATGAAACAGAACGGCTATCTGCTCGCGCAGATTTCCGCGCGATACGAGTATTCAGAAGACCTGACGAGCCTCTTCAACATGGCGGACTATTACAACAAGCTGGATACGGCCACAGTCCGCGATGCAGCGCGCCAGTACCTCAAGAATGACAACTTCGTGAAGGTTACGCTGTTCCCGGAGAAGGTCGCCGCGCTGGAGCCGGTCGCCATGCCGTCGCTTGCAACCGTGCGCTGACCGCAGCGTGGAGTAAACTCCTCCCGCTCCGTTGCTCGCTGGAGGAGTTTACTCATGCGTCACGCCAGATCACAGCTGCTGCGCTCGGCAGCCGTCCTCATTCTTCCATTCACGATCGCGGCGCTCTTCGATCGTGCCTCCGTGCAGTCGCAGACGTCTCAATCCACGTCTTCCATCGATTCCGACATTCTCAAAGGTCTCTCGTGGCGGAGCATCGGGCCGCTGCGAGGCGGACGGTCGATTACCATCGCAGGCGTGAAAGGGCGGCCGCGCGACGGGTACTTCGGCGCCACCGGCGGAGGGCTTTGGAAGACCACGAACGGTGGCGAAAGCTGGTTCCCAGTCACCGACGGGCAGATTCACAGCTCCTCGGTCGGCGCGTTGGCGGTCTCGGAGTCCAACCCGGACATCGTCTTCATCGGCATGGGGGAATCGTGCATTCGCGGCAACATCCAGCCGGGCGACGGGGTCTACAAGTCGAGGGATGCGGGGAAGACCTGGACCCACATCGGCTTCGCGGCCTCGCAGGCGATTTCCAAGATCCGAATTCATCCCGCCAATCCGCAAATTGTTTACGTTGCCTCATTCGGCCGCTACGGCGTCCCCAGCGACGAGCGCGGCATCTTCAAGAGCACCGACGGCGGCGCAACGTGGCGCCGGACGCTCTTCCGCGACGCCAAGACCGGTGGCGTCGACATCGCCATCGATCGGCACAACCCGAATGTCATCTTCGCGGCGCTCTGGGAGGCGTATCGCGTCGAGTACCAGATGTCCAGCGGCGGCCCCGGCAGCGGACTCTTCAAATCCACCGATGGCGGCGAGCACTGGACGGAGATCACTCGCAATCCCGGACTGCCTCGCGGCGTGGTTGGAAAAATTGGCATCGCCATTTCCGGCGCCGACCCCAACCGCATCTACGCGATCGTCGAGAACGAAAACGGCGGCCTCTTCAGCTCTGATGATGGTGGTGGAACGTGGAAGCTGGTGAACGAAGGACGTAATCTGCGGCAGCGCGCGTTCTACTACACCCACGTCACCGCGGATCCGAAGGACAAGGACACGGTCTATGTGTTGAACGTAGGGACGTTCAAGTCGACCGATGGCGGCAAGACGATGGTGAACTTCGCCGGCGGCGACTCGCACGACCTGTGGATCGATCCCGACGACGCGCAGCACATCCTGCATGCCAGCGATCAGGGCGGAGCGGTGACATATAACGCAGCGTCGCCGCAGCGCACCTGGACCTCGCGCGACTACGCAACCGGCCAGTTTTACCACGTTGCGACCACGGTGCATGCGCCGTTTCACGTCTGCGGAGCGCAGCAGGATAGCAGCACGATCTGTGTACCGAGTGATACCTATCTGCCCTCAGACACACAGGCGCAACCAGGCGCCGGTCGAGGGCGCGGAGGCGCAGGACGCGGTGGTGGTGGTGGACGCGGTGGTGCCATTCCGGCAACCTACGGCGCTGGTGGATCGGAACCAGGCTACATCGCTCCTGATCCGAAAGATCCCGATGTCTTCTACTCCGGCGGTAACAACGGATCGTTCCTCATTCGATTAAATCGCCGCACCGGCGAATCGCGCGAAGTCAGTCCGTATCCGCGCATGTTCTCGGGAGAACCCTCGAGCGCGCTGGTGGAACGCTGGCAGTGGACCTACCCGATCATCTTCTCTCCGGTCGATCCGAATGTCCTCTACACGTCGTCGCAGCACGTGTGGAAGACGACCAGCGGTGGTCAATCGTGGGAACGGATTAGCGACGATCTCACGCGACACGATCCAAAGACGCTCGGCGAGTCCGGCGGCCCGATCACCAGGGACATGAATGCGCCGGAAGTTTATGCGACGGTATTCGCGCTCGGTCCAGGCAAGATGGACGTCAACGTCCTGTGGGCCGGTTCGGACGACGGTGTCGTCAGCGTCACGCGCGATGGTGGAAAGACGTGGTCCACGGTGACGCCCACGAACATGCCGGAATTTGGCCGCGTCAGTCAGATCGACGCGTCGGCATTCGATTCCGGCGCCGCGTACATCGCGGTGAAGAAGCCGTTGCTCGACGATCTGAAGCCCTACATCTTCCGCACGCACGACTACGGCCGCACCTGGACACGCATCGTCAACGGCCTCGGAGCCACCGACTACGTCCACGTCGTTCGCGAGGATCCGGCGCGTCGAGGGCTCTTGTACGCCGGCACACAACATGGCGTCTATGTGTCGTATGACGATGGTGATCGCTGGGAACCGTTGTCGCTGAATTTGCCTGACGTTCAGGTTTCTGATCTCGTTGTCGAACACAATGACCTTGCGATTGCCACACACGGCCGCGGGTTCTATATCCTCGACGACATCGCGCCCGTCAGGGACGCGCGAACGATTTCAACCGGGGCGGTCGCGTATCTGTTCAAACCCGCCGATGCGATCCGTGGAGGCGGACCCGTCACGATCTCCTATCTCCTAAAGCAGCCGGCCAAGGATCTCCGGATCGAAGTGCTCGACAGCAACGGGGGCGTCGCATTCTCGATTGCGGGCGGCACGCCTGATGCCGGCGGTCGTGGACGTGGCCGTGGGCAACAGGCAGCGCAACAGACTGAAAACGCCGACGCCGCTACAGACCAACCCGGCGGTCGAGGACGAGGCGGACCGCCGACGACGGCCATGACTGCGGGACTGAATCGCACGACATGGAATCTCGAGTATCCCGGACCGACAACTTTCCCCGGCATGGTGTTGTGGGGTGCGACCACGAGTGGTCCCGCCGCACCGCCCGGAAACTATCAAGTTCGGTTGACAGTCGATGGCAAGAGCCTGACGCAACCACTCGTCGTCAAACGCCATCCACTGCGCAGCACGACGGACGCGGATCTGCACGAACAATTCAATCTCGGGATCCAGATCCGCGACAAAGTCAGCGAAGCCAATAACGCGGTGATCCTCATTCGCAACATCAAGCAGCAAGTGAAGGACCGGTTGGAGAAGTCGAAGGACTCGCAACTCGCAGACGCGGCCGGCCGATTGACCGCCAATCTCTCAGCGGTGGAAGAGGCGATCTACCAGGTGAAAAATCAGAGCAATCAGGATCCGCTGAACTTCCCAATCAAGATCAACAATCGCATCGCTTCACTGTTACGTGCCGTCAATACCGGCGACGGCAAGCCGATTGCCAGCATCGCGCCGATCTTCCGGGATCTCACCGGTGAGTTGAAGGCTCAGACCGACAAACTGCAACAAGTCCTGGCCACGGATCTACCCGAATTCAATGCCGCGGCGAAGAAAGTTGGAGTTGAGGCGATCGTGGCGAAGTAGGCCACGGACTGAAAAATTAGCCACGGAAGAACACGGATTAACACGGATTAAGATGCCACGGAAGAACACGTCTTTAACAGCGATCTTTTCGGTGTTGTTCTGTGTTTTTCCGTGGCTAGTCCGGTGTTGTTCTGTGTTTTTCCGTGGCTAGTCGTGTCCGTGTTCCTCCGTGGCTCATTGCACGGTAATCGTTCCCTGCCATCGCGAGTCGCCGGTTCGCGTTAAATCGAGGAAGCTACAGGCGCGCGAGGCGGTCAACGCGCCGGTCTGATTTCGCTGACCCGGCTCCAGCCGCCCTACACGGTTGATCGCCGGACACTGGTCGTAACTTGAAGCCGGGCCCGAGGCGATCTCGTGCGCGACCGAATCGTTGTTGACGAAGGTAACCGACTGGCCGGTTGCGATCGTCACAGCACCCGGCGAAAGACCCGAAGAGCCGAGCGCAATCACTGCGCCTTCCGGTCCCGGTGCCGAGGAAGTCCCGGAACTTGGAGCCATCGGATTGCTGTAGCCACAAGCGAGTGCGCTGACTACGAATCCACAGATGACTGCCTTGGCTGTCAGGTGAAGAACCGATCGATACATGTTGAGTTGCTCCCATGAAGTTAGGTATGAAGCGCGCTTCAGATACACATTCTTCCTCGGAGCAACGCCGATACCAGAACGGCGTTGGCCTCACAGCTATCGAAAAGCGTGCGCAGCGCTTATGCCCGGGTTTCGATGCGGGTAAGGAGCTTACGGTTACAGAATCTCTGCATTGCTGCCACCGGGGCATTCAGGGCCTCTCGGCGTCCTCCGCCGCCGGCTGCTCCGTGGCATCGACATTGCGGTCGTCTGCCGAGTATCGATGCAACGATTTTTCGCGGCGTCTATGAACCTATGAACATTAAATTGCTCACTTGTCGATGCCTGCTGGGTGCGACCGTTTTCGGCGTCGCCGCACTTTCACCCACACGGGTCATCGCGGGACCAATCGACGTTCGCCACTCGAAGTTGACCGTGTTCGTCTACAAGGCAGGACTGTTTTCCGCGTTCGCCGACAATCACGTGATAAGCGCACCGATCGCCAGTGGTACGATCACGACGACGCCAACGGCGGCAATCGAGCTCGTTGTCAACGCTGCCGAGCTCGTCCCTCTCGATCCGGATCTCGATCCGGCGAAGCGTGAGCAGGTTCGTACTCGCATGCTCAGCGCCGAGGTGCTCGATACCGCAAGATTCGCGACCATCACCTTCACGTCGGGTGCCATCGAGCCCGCAGGATCGGATCGATGGAACGTGACTGGCCGGTTGACTATCCATGGAGTTACCCGGACGGTGACGTTTCCGGTGACCCGAGCCGACGGTCGCTATCGCGGCGAGACGCGAATCAGGCAACGTGACTTCGGCATCACTCCAATCCGCATCGCGGGAGGCACCGTCAGCGTCAAGGACGGCCTAAAGGTCGAATTCGAGATCGCCGAATGATCCACCGTCACGCGGCGACCTGCCAAGAGACAAATAGGAGAAGCCTTTTCTCTTCCCCGACGTGGGGACGCAGTGATGGTGCTATCCTCGGCATCATCAGGAATTTGACTCGATGGCAGACGATTCGACGACCGCTGGAAGGTTCGCGGAGCCGCCACAAGCCGGATCCGAATCCGAGGTCGATTTGCATCCCGGTGCCAAGCTCGGCCCGTATCGGATCCTCGGAAAGATCGGCGCCGGCGGATCCGGAGTCGTCTACCGCGCAAGTGACGATCGGTTGAAGCGTGAAGTCGCGATCAAGGTGCTTCACGAGAGATTCGCCTCCAACCCGGAACGTCTGGCGTTGTTCACCCGCGAAGCGCAACTTATCGCCGCGCTCAATCACCCGAACATCCTGACACTGCACGACGTCGGCAGCGAGCGCGGGCTCTGGTACACGGTCACCGAGCTTCTTCACGGCCACACGCTGCGGGCGCGAATGTCGCGCGGATTGCTGCCGATCGAGGACACCATTGAATACTGCGTGGAAGTCGCGCATGGGCTCAACGCCGCGCACGCGAAAGATATCGTGCACATGGATCTGAAGCCCGAGAATCTGATGATTACCAGTGACGGATGGCTGAAGATTCTCGACTTCGGGGTCGCCCAGGTCACCCGGCATGCACGCGCCACCAACGATACGACGCGCACGCATCGGCACGACCACGGATGGGGCACGCTCGCATACATGTCACCGGAGCAGATCGGCGGCGAAGACGTCGACCATCGATCCGACCTTTTCTCCTTTGGAACGATCCTGTACGAAATGCTCGCCGGCCGTCACCCCTTCCAACGCGAGTCGTCGGTCGCGACGATGGCGGCGATTCTGACCGAAAGCCCGGCGACGCTCGGATCACTCAACCCCGCTGTCTCGTCTGGTCTCGACCGAATCGTGCAGCGGTGCCTCAAGAAAATGGTGTCGGAACGATTTCAGTCTGCCCGCGAAGTCCGATTTGCTCTCGAAGCCGTTCGAGATGTCGAACACCGCACCAACACGGCGAGTGCATGGGCTACGTCCCTTGGACGCGATGAGCCGTCCATCGCGGTGCTGCCGTTCGCCGACATGAGTCCGGGCAAGGATCAGGAATCATTGTGCGATGGCATCGCCGAAGAATTGATCAGCGCGTTCACGCAGATGGGCGGACTCCGAGTGGCGGCTCGCACCTCCGCGTTTCAATTCAAAGGCCAGGCTCGGGATGCGCGGCAAATCGGCCACCTCCTGAACGTCGGTACGGTGCTGGATGGGAGCGTCCGGAAGCACAACACCCGTCTGCGCATCACCGTCGAGTTCATCGACGCGCAGAATGGTTATCAGATCTGGTCCAAACGATTCGATCGCGAGATGGAAGATGTGTTCGTCGTGCAGGATGAAATTGCTGCCTCCGTGGTCAGAACGCTTCAGACCGAACTGGCGACCACGCAGGTCCCGGTCGTCGCTCCACACACGCGAGATCTGCACGCCTATACCCACTACCTCGAAGGGCGCTATCACTGGAACAAACGGACTGAAGAGGAGCTGCGCAAGAGCGTCGAGTGCTTCAAGGCGGCAATCGAGCAGGATCCGCGCTATGCCGTTGCCTATGCCGGGATGAGCGACGCCTACGTCACGCTGGGGACCTATGGCGCAATCGCACCCGCCGAGGCGATCACTCAGGCAAACGCAACGTTGCGAAAAGCACTCGAACTCGATGACGCGCTCGCCGAAGCGTACGCGTGTCGCGGCTGCCTGCGTTCAGTATTCGAGTGGTCGTGGGCTGACGCCGAACGCGACTTTCTCAAGGCAGTCGAACTCAATTCATCCTACGCGACCGCGCATCAGTGGTACGCGATCAACCATCTCGTGCCACTCGGACGATTCGACGAGGCTGCGGACCAACTGCGCCAGGCTATCAATCTCGATCCGCTCGCTCTCGTCACCAGATTGAGCCTGGGCATGGCGTCGTACTTTGCCCGACGGTATGACGAAACGATTGATGCGCTGTTGCGAACCATTCAGTTGGACAACGGGTTCGGCATGGCGCACGCGTTCCTCGGCGCCACATACCTCGAACAAAGCCGGTATAACGAAGCGCGCGACCAGATCGAAGCGGCGCTGCGGATTTGCGGCCGGACGCCGGAGATCGTTGCCACGCTCGGTGATCTGCAGGCAAGAACTGGCGACGTCGAGTGTGCGCGCGCGAGTCTTCAGGAGCTGACGCGCACTTCAGCGGATCGCTACGTCTCGCCTGGACGAATGGCGCAGGTACACGTCGCTCTTGGTGAACATACGCAGGCGCTCGATCGCCTGGAACAGGCCGTCGCCGAGCGCGCGGCTGACGTCGCGTGGCTCGCCGTGCGACCCGTGTTCGCCAATCTGCGGGGTGAGCCTCGGTTTCTTGCGTTGCTCAAGCGGTTGGGCCTCGAGCCAGGAGGCGGATCGAGCTAAGGGGAGATCCGGAGGTTGCTCGGCGCTGATGGCGGCGCCGGCACCAGCGATAATGCTATCGCTGCCGCCTTGAGATTAGGCATCCGACCGATATTCCCGGGTGTGCCAGCCCCTTGAGGCGTTCCGTATCTGTGAAACACCTGCCGCATCTGCTGCGGTGTTAAAGAGCCACCGGTTGCGCTGCGATGCAGTCCCTGAAGAACCACTGCCGCACCCGCGACAATTGCCGCCGCCGCGCTGGTCCCGCCAAAGTCACAGCGGTATTGGTTAGTCGGTGTCGTGCCGGAACCCAACGGGCAGGCGCCATTAAGCGTTGGGCCGGTGGTAACCACGTTTTCGCCATACGCGTAACAATCCACGCGCGAGCCGTAGTTCGAGCCCGGTCCGGGCGTCGCAAGCACCCAGCGATCGTGGCCGGCGCCTGTTGCGTCAAGTGTCGACATGCCGGCGCCGACGACGATGGCCCCTGAATCCTTGAACGTTTCGGGATCGCTCCGGTTGAGTTCCGGAGTTTTGTCGAGATCCAAGCTGCCGTTTCCAGCTGCTTCCACGACGATGACGCCAAGCGCGATGGCGTCGGTGATGGCGATGAATACTGGTTCATCTATTTCAATCGGCAAGTTGTTGCCGTACTGAGCTTCGAGCAACAGGACATCTCCTTTGCCGATATGACCTGAGTCCAGAACGGAAGTAATCGCATCCGCAACGAGTCCTTCGGTGCCATCACTCGCACGGTAATGCGACGCGACACTGACCTGCGCGGCATGCGGCGCGATCCCGACGATGCCCCTATCGTTGTCGACTCCTGTGACGATGCCGAACACGCCCGTCCCATGAGCCTGGTGCCCAGGATTACTGTCCTGACGTACGCCCGGTAACGCGAATATCGCCGGAAAATCTTCGTGCCGCAGATACCAACCCTGCTCGAGATCGACGAACGCGACGGATTCCCCCGCACCGTCAGTTTGTCCCCACGCCCACCTGGCGTCGATTCCAGTGGGCGCGGCGTCGAGGTATACCTGCAGATTCGAGAACGGATCGTCGCCAGGGTGGACAGCAGGATCGAGGCACTGGAGTTCCCGATACGCGCGCTCGACACCGGCCGCTTTGGCGAGCCGCTCCAACAAAACGAGCACATCATCAATTTTTCGCGCGTCCATCCTCCAATACGAGGCGAGGGCGGGCAGGTCGGGACGGCCATGTTCGCGGGCCACTTTCTCGAGTTCGCGGAGTCGCCCTGGTTCGACGCTGCTCACGACTGGCTCGATTGGGCAGTTCGGGTAATCGTCAAGGACCGCTGCCAACTCGAGTGCACCTGCCTGTCGAGCAAGCGCACGCAGATCCTTCCCCTGCTCCAGCAGGGGAAGGAATCGCTCGTTGAGACGGAACGTGATGTATCCGCTATGCAGCTCCGCCATGTTGTCCTCCTGATCCTTCCGGTTGCGGATAATCGACGCGCGCTAGCACCAGCACCAAACCCGGCCAGTCGCTGGATCGCGATAACAGCAGGGATCGGTCACTGGCGGTGTTTCCGGCGGAGTCTTCTTCTTGCGGCACATCAGTAATTCATGCTCGAGCCTTTTCACGATTTGTTCGCACCCCGGGACCTCCTCGCCTTCCCGAGTCGGACCGGTCTTGCTCTCTTGTGGATCGATGCGGCGTCCGCCCGCGTGCACCTCCACGACGTTACCTGATTTGTCGAGACCAACAGTGATGTAGACAGTACTCATCGCACCCTCCGTTAGCGAATCGAGTTAAAACGCCACCGTGAATCTGGCCATGACCTGCCGCGCGGCCACGATCGTTGGTTCCTCCGGGCTGATGTCTTGAAATCGAAATCGGCGATCGAACGCATTGCGAATCTCGACGGCCGCGATGCCATAGCGGCGCGGAAACCGATATCCCGCAGACGCGTCGAGAGTCCAGAATCGATCCGATCCCGGTTCCACGACCTGGAGCGCATTCTGGAACCGACCACTCTGATCGACGAACGCGGCACGCAGTCGACCGAACGCCCCCGACGTCGAGAAGAACCGGCCTTCACCAGCCAATCGGTGAGTCCGAACTTCCGCAAGCAGGCCTTCGTTGTTCCCCTCGGGGTCGCGCGACAGCTTGTCCCACTGATACTGCGTCGTGAGCGCAATCCACCGCGCTGGCGTCGAGTGCAGATACGCTCTGACCTCACGGTCGTCCCTGTCGGAATCGATGAGCGCGCCGGTCGCGGCATCGAACGTCGGAACATGCAGGTCGCGGAAGGACAACTCACCACCCGCCGCGATGTTCGTTCGCAGCTTTCGATCCACTGCCAACCCGTACCGCTCGGATTCAGTTCCACCCGAATCATAGAAGAACTGATTGAAACCCGCGATCTGCGTCGGTTCGATGGTTTGTCCCGAGATGAGCGTTCTTTCGATGACCTTGAATGCCGCGGCACGCAGCGTGGTCGCCGAATCGATGTCCCAGCTCACCCCGATTTTCGGGTTTACGGGCGTCCGCTCGAGCGTACCGTCGCGAAAAGCGTCATGACTGAGGCCCGCCGTGACGGTGACGCGCCTTGGCATATTCACGTCGGCGTAGACGTACTGATTCGCGTGCCGGGTCTCGATCGTGTCCGGCGGAAACGGAAACGGACCAAAGGTTCGAGTTTCGACTCGATTGCCCGCGTAGTAGCCCAGTCCCGCGGTGAGGTGAACCGGCCGCCAGTTCTGCAGGTGCCTGACTTCGGCAAAGTCAGCGTCTTCTTCGGTCACCACTTTGAGTCCGATACCGGTGTTCAGATCGCCGTCGAGTTTCCGATGGACGTACGAGCCGATAACAACCGACCCCGGTCCAAACGAGTGACGGCCGCCGAGACGGATCGACGAGGTATCGCTGACCGAGCGAAGCGCGGGCAGGAAGTTCGTCGGATCGAACAACATCCGTCGGTCGCCGAGATCGCTATCGGTTCTACGGAATTCGAACTGCGCGCTGGAGGAAGGAGAAATCTCGGTCTGAAGAAACACGTTGTAAATGTTTTCGCCAAGGTCGTTGTTCTCGCGAATCCCATCGGTGTCTGTATGAAACTGCCCGACGCTATAAGAAAGACGGTTGTAAATGCCGGACAGAATCAGATTGTCCGCCTTTGTTGCGTGATCGCCGAGCAGACCGTCGCCGATGAATCGGATGTGATTTCCCGCGAACAGCCGGGAAAATTCGTTGAAGCCCAGACCGCTGATGCCGGCGTCGAGGAACGCGAAGCCATTATCAGCAAGCCGAGGCTGGACGGGACTGATGTTGAGGGGCTGCAGCAGCTGCGATTGCAGTAGTTCGCTGTCTCTCGCGATTGTGTGACGCGGAAGGCCGAGATATGAATCGGCGAGAAGGCGATGCGCCGAGAAATCGGCCGGGTCCGAGGCAAGCGATTTCCATCCTTCGACGAGCGCTTGCTGCTCGAACCCGAGGTCGCGATAGATGCGCCCAAGGCTTGCACTCCTCGCGGCGAGATCTGAGTCGAGCAAAAATCGCGATCGATACACCGCTCGGTTGTCGTTCAACGCGATCGAGTGCTGCAAATCGTCCAGCGCTTCAACCGGGCGGTTGACGGTCTGTTTGCGAATGGCGTCGTACAGGTAGGCCGTCGGATCCCGCGGATCCAGCTGCTTCGCCATGTCGAGCTGCTCTGCGCTCAGGCTATCGCGACGTTCTTCGAAATATGCCTTACCGAGATAGCTGCGGATGACTGCGTCCTGCACGTCCAACGCTGCCGCCGTCTCGATGTCGCGACGGCCGTCGTGCAAATCACCGCGGCGAATCTTGGTCAGTCCGAGACCAAGGTAGGCGAGTGGATTCCTGGACTCTCTGCTAATCGCGCGCTCGAATGCTGCCTTGGCTTCAGAGGTTCTGAGCCGCGCCAACTCGGTAAATCCCAGCACCGTCAGTGCACGCGACAACTCTGGCGCAACAGCGGTCGCCCGGCTGGCCGCGTCCAACGCGCGGTCCACGTACCCGAGCGAGAGCCATAGCTCCGACAGGCGTGCCAGGACGAGCGCATGCGCCGGCCGATCGCTGCGTCGCTCGGTCGCCACCACCGGCAACAGCGCGTCGCGAGCGTCCTCCAACTGAAAGTTCGCCTGCAGCGCATACGACAGTGCCAGCCGCGCCGACAGAGACTGCGATGCCGCTGATACGGCGCGGCGGGCGTTCTCGAGTGCGGAGTCCTTTCGATTCTGTGCAACGTCAATGATCGCGTTCAGCGCCAACGCGTCACTGTCATTTGGATTCAGCTGCCGTGCCTGCGCCAGATCTGCGAGCGCGTCGTCGACGCGGCCAGCAGTGAGCAGCGCGCTCGCGCGGCGTGAGTAGTACTGCGCGTCGCGGCTCCCTGCGGGAACCTGGTCCAACTGCGTGAGCGGCGTCGGATCGAGAACCGGCTCGTAATAGAGAGCCCAGCGTACTGCGTCGTCGGGACGCACATTAATCCGCTGCGGTGCCTGGCCGGCGAGAGCGGAACCGGACTGCCCGGTCGTCAACGTCAGGCTGCCCTGGTCGTTCGTCATCGCCACCATGCCTTCCAGGACCGAGACCTCCGTGCGATCCGCATCGACACGGATCTGGAACTCGGTGCCCTCGACGGCCGCGTTGACAAATGGCGTGCGAACGTCGAGCGGACGTTGCCGCGTAAAGAAGAGGATCGCGCCCCGGACGAGATCGATGAACGATCGGCCGGGCTGTCGCGGCGGCCGGATGATGAATTCGGTATTCTGCTCGATCGTCAGCCGCAGGCCGCTGTCGACAAAGGCAATCGTTGCGCGGCCCGACTCGCCGACGCGAATGGAATCGTCCTGGCAGACAGAGGCGTTCAGCGTGGCCGGCGCGTAATTGGAACTGGAAGCATCTTTGATTTGAACCGGGTTGTCGATAGAGACGACGCGCGCGATCGGCGCGGCACATGCCGCCCAGACGATCGAGGGCAGACAGAACACCACTGCCACGCTCACACCGATGACGAGCGACAGCCGTCGCATCACGTTTAATCTGGTTGTACGGAAATGCGTGCTCTTCTTATCACATTTCCGCATCCCTAATCCGCGTCATAGTGCGTTTCTCGCTTGCCGGTGGGACCCCACCGCCAACACGGCGCAAAGGTGCGCAGTTTCGCGCAAAATCGGCTTACTTCGATTCGACGCGGACGACCGGAGGAGTACCGGCCGTCGCCAAGGCTGCCGGATCGCCCGAGCAGAGGCGCTGATAATACCCGGCTGGCCCATCCGAGGGATACGAGTCGGTCATCGACTGGAACAGTGCGCCTGCCCGCGCCAGATCGCCGGTTTCAAACACGGCGAGCGCCGATGCGAATCGCTCGCAACGATCCCGCGTCGTCTGATCGACCTCGTTCAAGCGGCCAAGAATCTCGACGATTCCCAACTCACCGGGCCTGCCAGCAAGGATGAAGCGCCCGAGGCGACGAAAACACAACGCCTTCTGGTCGCGAACGACCGCTTCCGACGCGAGAATCGTCGTGCCAAGGAGTTTGTTGAGCCCTTCGATTCGCGACGCTGCGTTGGGCACCTCGCCGACGACGTGGTACTCACCGCCAACGCCTCCCAACGCAACGTTGCCGATGTGCAATCCAATGCGCGTCCGCAATGGGGTGGTGTGATCGGCGTTGAAGCGGTCAATCGTGTCTCTGATTTCCAATGCCGCCCGACACGCGTTCTCGCGCGCTCGCTGGTCGGCAGCCGGCTCGCGCTGGACCTCGGTTTCGGCAGACTTGGAATCGCTCGAACGGCTGCGAGATCCCGGCCATACACACATGACGCTATCGCCGGCACGCCCCATCACCAAGCCCTTACGTTCCGAGACGAGCCTTGAGATGTTGTCGTAATACTCACCCATCAAACGGGCGAGCTCACCCGGTTCCATCCGCGCAGAGGCCGTCATGTAATCCTCGATATCAGTCGAGAGGCAGACGGCTCGGACCAGTTCGGGAGGCGCGCCGGGTTCAACCTCGCCAGCGACTTGCTTTCGTAGGTGCCGGTACCTGGTTAGCACCGCGATGAGGACACTCGTTGGAATCTGCACCAGGAGCGGCATTCCCAACGGCAGAAGCAACGCGTCATGCGCGAACAGATACTGACCCACCGCGTAATAGTTACAACCGATCAGCAGTACCGCTCCGCAGCCGTACAGCCAAGAAAGGGAGCGAATGAGAAAGGCTGTTACAACGGCGAACGTACAAAGGATCGCCGCCTCGGTGAGGAACGGTGTCCGCCGCAGCGCACGATTTGTCATGAGGTTGGCGAACGCGGTTGCCGCGATTTCTGCGCCGCTCAGATCTACCCCCTCACGGGAGTAGACGGTCCGATACGTGTCGTGCTGATCGGAGTTGGTCAAGAGTTGGGCCGCCCCCTCGCCGACGAAGGCAACCGCACCTTTCAAGTCGAGTGCGGGTTTTTCACGATCGATTAATAACTCATGAAACGGAATCGTCTTGATGCTGCCAGGCGGCCCATAAAAATTCAGGTAGCGCAGATCCGCACCAGCGTACAACCTCACCAGCGCGGAAAGCTCACGGCGATCATCGACCGTCAGCCCTGGGGCGGTTTCTTGCTCGATAGATCTCAGCGTTCGGCGAACGGCGTCTGGACGGCTGCTGAGTTCGTTACGCAGCGTCGCCATCAGGCGCTGGGTGTCATCAACCGTGGCAACGCGGTTTGGGAGGTTCGTGAGGTTGATGCCTGCTCTCTCGAGTAGCGACCGCATCGGGCCGAGTAGCCGAAGCGCATGAATCTGCAACGCCACCGACGGCAGCGTGGCCACTCGTACCGACGTCGCGTCGAAGAACGTCCAGAAAACACGGACGTCATCCTCGTCCGGCAGGGGAAATACTGCAGTTGCGATCGCGGCATCTCGAAAGAGCGAAATTGGGGAACGCCTCTGAACAATTTCACCCGCGCCGTACTTCAGTCGATCGACGCGTTCGAACAGAGCAACCTTGCCACTTTCAGCGATGGCATCCGCCAGGTCCTGATCTTCCGGAACTGTCCGGCGATCCTTGAAGAACACGTCCATCATGATCGCGGCGGCGCCGTGCCGCGAAAGGCTTCTGACCACGCTGGCGTGGATCTGGCGGGGCGGCGGCCACCCATCTTTTCTCAGACCGAGTTGATCCGACGAGCTCTTATCAATACTGACGACAACAACATTGGGCGGCGGTTCGGCGGGACCCCGCACGGCAAACAGCCATCGCAGGGCGAGATCATCCTCGAGCCACACGCCGATCGCGGTCGGACGTAATCCGACCCCGATTATTGCGATGAAGACGGCGAGACCGACAACCCTACGGAGTCTGCGCATCGGGCTGGCCCGAGAGTGCCGACCTTAGCACATTCGAGCGCCGAACCCGTTATTGTGGGCGCCAATGAGCACGAGCCAGACTGAATGCGGATTGGGGACTGGTGATTGGCGATTTCATAGATTGACGGTTGTCGATTGAGATTGGCAATTGATGATTGAACACCGTTTCAAAAGTCAACAATCGACAATCTCAATCAACAATCGCCCGTCTCAATCGACAATCGGTAATCCAAAACTCCGCAGTCTTCATTCCGCAAACCGCAATCGATTTCTCCTGTGACCGTGTGATTCCGTGTTAATCCGTGGCTGACTTCGTCCGTGTTAATCGGCGGCCTATAGCCCGAAGCAGTACAACGTTCCGTCGTAGGTGCCGAGGTAAATGCGGCCGTTGGCCACCGTGATCCCGCTGAAATGGTTCCACTGATGCATCTGGTCGCCGCTCGACCACAGTTCTTTGCCGGTCTGCGCATCGAGGATGTAGATGGTCGCGTGCGTACCCTTCTCGGCGCGAATCGTGGAGTCGAACTGCAGGCCGATGTCAGGCCATGCTTGCTTGGTCTCCTCGCCGCTTCCGTAACCGAACACCATCCCATTCGCAATCACGACCGGCTCGCCCCGCTTCATGTCGCGCGAGATCCACGCGGGTGACAGCTCCAGCTTGCCGTTCTTCTCTTCGACCTTGAACGCTGCGACGCCGCCGTCTTTGGTCAACGGCGTGTTCATGATCGGGAACTTGGCCTGCGAATGTGCCGGCCCCCAGAACGGCGCCAGCACCCACCGCGTGCCCGACGCATCCTCCCAGGTCGACAGCGCGCCCCAACTGCCGGCGTCCTGGAAATCGACTTCTTCGTTGCAGAAGAGCGGCGTTTTGAAGAGCGGCGTCTGATGATCGGCGCCGCCGAGCGACTTCGGATCGAGCAGATACACGCGGCATTCCTTGCCCGACGCCGCCATCAGTTCGCGACCCTTGAAGTTGAAAATCGTCGGCGTGTTGTTCGGATCCAGATCGCGTTTGCGCAGCCAGTCCCAGTTGGTCGGCGTGTAATAGTCCTTCAACTTCAACTCGTCGCCGACGATCTGCACGCCGATAACGCTGTTACCATAGCGCGGCGGATCGCTGGTCGGATCGTAGACGCCGTCTCCGGTCGTCGTCCACGCCGCCCCGGTTGAATCAATCACCGCTCCTCGCCGGCCCCACGCGCCGCCGCTGCCCGAGTTGTAGCTCATCACCTTGTGTTTTGGATCGTCGAGCTTGACGGCAGAAATGCTCTCGCCAGCGTATGTGTTCGCCATCCACAAGACGTTGTCAACGAGGTTCAGACTCCATCCTTTTCCGAGATGGAACATGTACGACGGCTCGAGATCCTCACCGGTGGCCGCGTTGAGAATGTGAAGCATTCCGTCGCCGGTGATGAAATAGATCGGCCGCCTACCCTGCGCATCTGGGGGACCAATGACCGGTGTATCGCTGCTGCCGCCGGGACGAAGAAATCCCAGATGGGCCGGATCTGTCGGCTGCTGCTGGCCGCCACCACCGCCGCCGCGGCCCGCCGGTTGCTCGTAGTCCCAATGCTTCTGCCAGAGGATCTTTCCGGTATCGGTGTCGAACGCGTAGAGATTGTCCGAGATGCCTGCGAGGAATCCGACCTGCTTGATGCCCGCGGGCGTATTGAGTTGTCCGACGACGAGCACAGGCATCAGCGAGTGCAACGCGCGAACCTGGTTCTTCGTTTCGACTTTCCAGAGAAGCTTGAGATTCTTGACGTTGTCTTTGGTCAGCGTCGTCTCTTGTTTGTTCCAGCCGGTGCGCTGATTGTCGCCGCCGTCGGTCGTCCAGTCGTACAGAGCGGCACCGCCAGCTTGCGCGGTCACCGTCGCAACATGCGGAAGACGCCCGCTGCTCCATGCAAGGCCGCAGCACGCCGTCATCGCCGCCAGGGATATCCACTGTTTCATGATCAACAACCTCTTCGAATGGCTATCGAGACTTCCCGTTTGAGGTTTTTCGTTTTTGGTTTTTGTGTTCGTAGTTTCCGTTACCGTTCCATCGGCATTCCAAACACGTAGAGCGTTCCGTCAGATGCCGCGACGTAGACCTGACTGTCGCCTGCAGACGGCCCGACGCCACGCACCGGTGACGTAATCGTCGTGCCGCTCGTCCACAATTCTTTTCCTGTTGCCGCATCGAGCGCGTAAAGCACGGCGTTCGACGATCGACCGCGCCCTTTCGCCTCGCCACTGGCCAGCGCGAAGACCACACCGTTGACCACCACCGGCGTCACCGGCGATGCGAGATCGCGCGACGTCCATTGCGCCTGCAGCGTTGGCGCATCGTTTTGATCGACCACCGTAAACGCGACGAGTGTTCCACCGGTCACCGCGCCATTGGCCATCGCGGCTTTCATGTCGGCATGGAGAGGACCACCGACCGTGACAACGATCCAGCGCGTGCCCGACGAATCCTGCCAGCTTGCCACCCCGGTCGGGTCGTCCATCGTTGCTGAGATCTGTGACGACTTATGAAGCGGAGTCTTGTGATCGGCACCACCGAGCGACGCGCTGTCGAGCAGATACAGCCGTCCGTCTTTGTTGGCGGCGACAACGACGTCCTTGCCCTTGTACTGAAACACGACCGGGTTCGACGTGAATGGTGTTGCGGTCGAGAACCAGTCCTTCTGCGTCAGCGTCTTCTGGTCGAGCGACACAACAGCGTTTGCCACCTTAGACTTTGCCGATCCTGTCGCGATATACAACGTGCCGTCTGTTCCAAACGCAGGCGGCGCGTTTCCAACCACCGCGGCGCCTTTCGTGTCGAACGACTGCACCGCCTTCGCGTCGCTCGCCAAATCGACCGACCACACCCCGTTTGCAACGCCCGAACAATTGCCAGTAGTCGCCGCATAGAGCGTGGTGTCGACGAGAATCGAGCCGGCAACGTTTGCGTTCGGCGGCAGCAACTTCACAGGCGGAATCTGATCGGTTCCGATCTGCGGATTCATGACATGGACCATGCCAGCGGTTGAGATCGCAAACACGTTATCGCCACCGCCGCGACCGTTCGCGATTTGTGGTCCCGTCGCCCCCCGGCCACGGCCGGCGCCACCGAATCCGCCGCGACCCGCCGGCGGCGTCAGCGGTGTTGATTTCGTCAGGACGGGCAAGCCCGATGAACATGCCGCTGCCTTCGGCACCGAGGTGGCGAGCCTTTGCTGCCAGAAGATGCGATTCAGGTCGTAGTCGATCGAATACACCTGACCTGACGCGCTGCCGACGAAGGCGAGGGCCTTGAAGCCTTTGTACGCGATGATGTTCGGCAGCAGGAGCGGCTGTGTCAGACGCTCGTTATCGAGCTTGCGCTTCCACAGAAACTGGAAGCCTGGCGCCTGCAGCGCTGACAACGAGATCTTCGGATCCGTGCGCACGGACGACGTCCGCTGCGCATCACCACCAACCGTCGTCCACGCGCCCCCGCCGCGTCCTTGCGCGGATACCGCAACCGCAGCTCCGATCAGCGCGGCTCCGGTCCAAGCCGCACGGGAACTCATCATTCGCATTCTCAATATCCTCAACCTCGAATTGCCTTCCGTCTGAAGGCGGAAGCTCCATGGCACTCTTGGCGCACGGGCGGCCTTCGCTGCGATCCCAGGCGAAGGCGGAGACGTTTTACTATTTTTCGTCGAACGCGTGTTAACGACTGCGCTCTGCAATACTTCGCAGTCGCTCCATATTGCAGAGTAAAACATCACCGCTTGCGAAAGACGTTATAGTTAGAAGATACGCGGCGAGCGGCTGGGCCGCGTACGGGCCACGGGACGAACACGGGCCACGGATGAACACGGACGAACACGGAACACGGACGAACACGGACCACGGATAAACACGGACTGGATTCCGGATCCCGCACAACGGATCCCGGATAACGGATCATTGATTGAATATTAGGTTTCTCATGCTCGACCGCAATATCCTCAAGACGATCCGCTGGACTGCTGCACTTCTCGTCGTTGGCGTTGCCACCATAATCGCGGCGATTGGCGCCAGGGCGCAGGATCAGGACGACGCGCCGGCGGCCGCGTTCAGGCGCGTGTGCAGCAACTGCCATGACGCGGAACGCATACTCTCGACCCGCCGGACCCGCACCCAGTGGGAAGAGGTCATCGAGAAGATGATCGATCGCGGCGCTGAGGGCACCTCAGACGATTTCACCACCGCGGAGGAATATCTGCTTCGCGTCAGCGGACGCGTGAATGTGAACCGCGCTTCGAGTAAAGATATGGTGACCGTGCTCGGCATCACGCAGAAGGATGCCGAGGCGGTCGCCGAGTATCGCAAGGCCAACGGCGAATTCAAGGACTTCGACTCGCTGGCCAAGGTCCCCGGAATCGATCTCGAAAAATTGAACAAGGGACGCGACGCCATTTCGTTCTGATCGCGCGGCGCGCTCCAACACGCTGAGGGTGCTATGCGGAATCGTTTGAGAGTTCCGGCAGCAGCGATCGTGTGCGCCGTGATGGTGACCAGCTGCGGAGGGTCTTCCCCACAACCGCCGTCATCCGGCGCAACTACACCAGCACCCGCGCCCCCGCCGAAGCCAGCCGTACCGTCCGGCCCTCTCCTTTACGTGTCGGATGAAACCGGCGGCAACGTGATCGTGATCGATCCGGTCGCCGGACAGGTCGTCGAGCGGATTGCCGTTGGCAAACGTCCTCGCGGCATTCGGCTGTCGCGCGACGGCAAGCAACTGCTGGTCGCGCTGTCCGGATCGGCAATTGGCGGCCCGAACGTCGATGAATCGAAGCTGCCGCCTCCCGATCGAAGCGCCGACGGCATCG
The DNA here is from genome assembly GCA_046734955.1 of Acidobacteriota bacterium. Classification (GTDB taxonomy): domain Bacteria; phylum Acidobacteriota; class Vicinamibacteria; order Vicinamibacterales; family 2-12-FULL-66-21; genus JALZOC01. The sequence continues at coordinate 50,870 of JBKPSH010000173.1, read as the reverse complement.
GCGTCGTCGATCTCGCGACACATCAACTCGTGAAGAAATACGAGAGCGGCGACGACCCTGAGGTGTTCGACATGTCGCCCGACGGCAGCACGATCTACGTGTCGAACGAAGATGCCGCGCAAGTGTCGGTCGTTGACACCGCCACGGGGAACATCGCCACGCGCATTGCTGTTGGTGAAGAACCGGAAGGGGTGACTGTGAGCCCGGACGGTTCCGAGGTCTATGTCACCTCGGAAGGCAGCAACGAGGTTTCAGCGATCGATACGAAATCCCGCAAGTTGACCGCGCATATCAAAGTTGGTCCGCGACCGCGTTCGATCACGTTCGCAAAAGACGGCAAAACCGCATTCGTCACGAGCGAAACTGCGGCCATGGTCGGCGTGATCGATACTGCCAAACACCAGGTCGCATCGACGATTAAGTTTGCTCCCATTGAAGGCGCGCCCACGCCGCCGCGCCCGATGGGGGGCGCGCTCTCCCCTGACGGCCAGCAGGTGTTCATCTCGCTCGGCCGCGCCGGCGCCATTGCCGTGATTGATGTCGCCAGTCGAAAGATCCTCCGCACCATCGAGGGTGTCGGGGCGCGACCGTGGGGCATCGCGCTGAACACTGACGGCACGAAGCTCTACACCGCCAACGGTCCCAGCGGTGACGTCTCGGTCGTCGATGTCGCCAGCGGCAAGGTTGAAAAGAAGGTTTCGACCGAAGGCAGTCCTTGGGGCGTGGTCTACGTGGAGAAGAAGTAGATTACGGGAAATCGTAACGGAGTCGAACAGCGACCGTCCGGGGCGCCGCGATGGCCGTGCCTGAGAACAGACCTGCGAAGTTAATCACGTCGAATCGATTCGCCAGATTGCGAACTTCCGCCTGAACTCGCACGGTGTGCTTTGCTGACTTCGCGATGGTGACTCCACCGGCGAGGTCCAGTGACGCATTGGGTCGTACGCGGCCAGTGTCGAAGTTGACCCGATTGACGACGCGCTGGCCGAACTGCTCGACGGCGTCTTCAGGCGTGCCGTCGAAGTCCTCGAAAGGAAGACCGCTTCCATACGATCCGGCGATTGCAACCCAGCCCGACGAGGCGAGCTGATAAGTAGCACGTCCTCGGATCGTGTGTCGTTGATCCTGCGTCACCGGGAATCGATCGCTCGACTCGAGACCGCTTGCGGCCTCTTCGCCAAGAAACAGTCCGCCAGTGACCGGCAATTCACCCACGCCGTGCAGGTAGGAATACCCAAGCGACGCTGACAGCCTCCGCCACTGACGGAGGTCTATCCGGGCTTCCGCTCCATGGATCTCAGCGCGACGAAATGCGATTGGAAAGCTGACGCCGGTGTTCAGCAGCAGATCGTCGTCGGCGACATCGTCCATCCGGCGGTTGAAGACAGCAAGATCGACTCGCACGCGATTGGCAAATGACTTTGAGAGGCCGCCTTCGAAGAAGTCTCCACGGGAGGCGGGCACAGGAAGACGCACGGATTCGGCACCCAGACTCTCGAAGGCGTCGGTGCTGGCGATTAGCAGATTCTCGATCGCAGGCGTTTGAAACGCCCGATCGTACGAAGCACGTAAGACGAGATTCTGTTCCGGCCAGGACCAGGCAACGGCGAGTCGCGGACTGAAGCCATCATCGCGAACAACGAGCCGATAGTGATCCCAGCGAAGTCCGGCGTTGATCGTCCACTGACCGGTGCGAATCTGATCCTGCACGAACAGGGCTTGCTCACGATCCGGCCGGCGATCGGCGAAATTGAATGCGGGTGGAGTGTCGGGATCAAATGCGGTGGAATCAGTGATCATGTAGGCGAACTCTTCCCGCAGGGTTCCAGCGGTCAGGTCGGCGCCCGCTTTCCACTCGTGTTTGCCGGCATGTCCAGTGAGTGTGCCCTTCAGATAGAACTCGCAAAAACCACGATCCTGTGACGCGATGATCGGAGTCGACGCCGGATTGGACCAGAAGCCGGCCGAGACGCTGCGCACCATTCCGCGTGCGTCGCCGACCAGGCTGGGCGAGAAGATGCGTTGCCCTGAAAACTGAACGGCGCTTTCGGCGCTGTCTCGATCCTGGCGCTGCCCGGCTTCCTCCTGAACGTGCTCGTTGGGCACAAGAAAGCGCGCCTCACCGTGTCGCGCGATCACGCCGATGCGACTCGACGCTGAAAGATCGCGCTCGAGCCGCAGTGAAGTGTTGAGCGTCGCTCCGTGATTGGTGAAATTCTCCTCCACCGGCGGATCGAGATAACGATCGGTCCGCGCCGCCGCGGCAGTCAGGCTGATCGTCGTTTTCTCGCCACCGTGCTCGACGATGGCCTCGCCGCTCTGCGTGTCGGAACTGCCGAGAGACGCCGACAGAGAAGTGCCGAAGCCGCGATGGGCCGGCGTGCTCGTGACGACCTCGATGACGCCGCCAAGTTTGCGTCCGTATTCAGCCGGATAGCCGCCGGTCATGATCGTCATCGCATGCACATCGTCTGATCCCGGTTCGGGCGCGTAAACGGGCGAGCGATTGTCCGTCATCGGCAAACCGTCGAGGACATACTGCGTTTGATACTCGGAGCCGCGTGGATGCAGGATGCCATTCGCTTCGAGTAACCAACCCGGCTGCGTGTTCACGACATCAGGAAGCATACGGCCCGGAAGAATCGTCGTGCGCTGCTGTAGCGTTTCTGTCCCGATTCGATGTGCCGAGGGTGCCTGGCGCGGATCGACTAACGGAGAGTCCGCAGACACGGTGAGTTGCGTTTGCACTGCCGAGAGGGTCATCCGGATGTGATGCTCAGTCGGCAGCGCGGACCGAACATCGACGGTGTCGGCGATCGGCGTGAATCCGTCCCGGCTGACACCGATGCGGTACGCCCCGAAAGGTAATCGTCGAATGATTACGAGCCCGGAGCCGTTGGTGTCGAGGCGTTGTCGAAATTCATTTGCCTCGCTGACAACCTCGACGGGACCAGGCAGGGGTAAGCCCGTGCTGTCGGTAACGGTGATCCGGAGTTCGCCCGTATTGGTCTGGCCGAACTGGCCGGCCGCGAGCAGAAGGGCAAGCACCCAGCAGGCCATAGGACATTATTGTACGGTCGCGGTAAACTCCATGCTGTCATCGTCGTAACCGGGGTACAGGAGAATTGAATGGTTGCCGCTCTGGTTCTGTTGCTGGCACAGGTCGCAGGCCCCGCGCCAGCTGCCCCACCGTCTGTTCAAGGCAGTGCACCCGGATTCCGTTCCGCTCCGGCGGCGATTAGCGGAACAGTTCGCGACCTTTCCGGCAGCGTCGTCCCCAACGCGACGATTACCGTGCGCACTGGGTCGAAAGACGAACAGACCGTCACCGGACCTGACGGCCGGTTCACTCTCCAGACGTCCGCCACGTCAGAGATCGTCCTCGTCGTGCGCGCCGCAGGATTTGCCGAACTGCGTCACACGGTGGCGGCAGGAACGTCCCCGGCAAACATCGACATCGTCCTTTCACCGGCATCAGTGCAGGAGGCGGTGACGGTGACGGCGACACGAAGTGAACGCCGCACAGGCGACGTGCCCGCCTCGGTGAGCGTGCTCGATCGTGAAGATATCAAGCAGTCGCCCGCGCTCGTCGCCGACGATCTGTTGCGCCAGATTCCAACCTTCAGCCTGTTCCGCCGAACGAGCAGTCTGGCCTCGCATCCGACGGCGCAGGGCGTTTCGTTACGCGGCATCGGCCCAAGCGGCGTCAGTCGCACGCTCGTCCTCGTTGACGGCGTTCCCAACAACGATCCATTCGGCGGGTGGGTGTATTGGTCGCGCGTGCCGCTCGAGAGTTCTGACCGAATCGAAGTCGTCGACGGTTCGACGTCGAGTCTGTACGGCAACTACGCGATGGGCGGGGTGATCAACTTCGTCACCAATCCCGCGGCGCCAAAGACGCTCGACGTCAAGGCGCAATATGGCAGCCGCGGCACACCCAAGCTTGACTTCATGGGCAGCCACGTGTGGGGCAAGCTCGGTGTCACCGTCGATGGCAACGTCTTCAACACAGACGGGTACTACATCGTCCGCGGGAACGAGCGCGGCAAAGTCGACAACAAAGCCGCCGCGGAGTTCTGGAACCTGAACGTCAAGCTCGACTACGCACCGAGCGAGCGCGTTCATGCGTTCGCGCGCATTGGCTACTTCGACGAGAACCGCGACAACGGGAAGGCGAGCACGATCGACGGCACCGAAGAAGCGAACGATACGATCTGGCGCGCCTATAGCGGCGGCGTGCGCGCGCGGTTGGCGGATCAAAGCGAACTGCAAGCCACGGTGTTCACCGACTTCGAAACGTTCCACAGCAATTTTCTCGCGGTGCCGGCGGCGAATCCTCCGCGGAGCATTGGCCGCATGACGCTGACGCAGACTGTTCCCACCCACAGCGCCGGTGGCATGGTTCAGTGGTCGCGCGCGTTCGGCACGAAGCAGTACTTCACTGCCGGATCGGACATCCGCTGGGTCGACGGCGACAGCGAGGAGAACGGGCTCGACGCGCAGACCGGCACGACCGTTACGCTGCTGCGCAATTCCGGCGGCACACAGCGCAACTTCGGAATCTTCGTGCAGGATCTCATCACGCCAACATCGCAACTGATGCTGACGGTAAGCGCTCGGGTCGACGGCTGGCGCAACTACGACGGACACAACCTGGAAACCAGCTTGATCAACGCGCCGGTGAATAACGTGCCGTCGCTGCCGGACCGAAGCGACACGGTCGCGAGTCCGCGCGCGGCCGCCCGCTATCACGTCACGAATCGGTTGGACGTGTGGGGGGATATCGGCTGGGGCTTCCGCAGTCCAACGCTGAATGAGCTGTACCGGCAGTTTCGCGTCGGGACCACGCTCACTCTCGCCAACTACAACCTGGGCCCCGAACGTCTCGTCGGTGGCGAGGCTGGCGCGTCGTTCGCGATCACACCGAATTCAACGGTCCGCGCCACCTGGTTCGACAACCACATCAAAGATCCGGTATCGAACGTCACGATCAGCCAGGTCGGAGCAACCGTCACGCAGCAACGGCAGAATCTCGGCAAGACACACGTCCGCGGAATCCAGACGGATGTCGAGTATCGCTTCGGGTCGGATTGGAGAGTAGCGGCCGCCTACGTCTACGACCAGGCGAACGTCACGGAGAATCCGACAACGCCGGTGCTCGTGGGCAAGTGGCTGCCCCAGGTGCCAGAGCACCGCGGATCACTGCGCCTCGCATACTCGAACGCGCGCTTGTTTACCGCCTCAGCCGGCGTGCAGTTCGTCGGTTCTCAGTTCGATGACGACCTCAATACCCCGTCGCGGCGATTGCCGGAATTTGCGGTGGTGGACATCATGGGCTCCCGCGCGGTAGGGCGGAATTTAGAGCTGTTTGCGGGGATCCAGAACCTCTTCGACGCGGAATATTTCGTCGGCACGCTGCCGACGACCGTTGGCTCGCCTCGCATGGTGACGGGAGGCGTGCGGGTGCGCCTCCGATGAGCCTTTTGCCTTTTCCCGTCAACTCTGCTAGTTTCGTTAATTAGATGTCCTTTCCGCTCATCTGTTGTCGCCGTGTCGACACCGCACCGATTTGTTGTCGATGCGCCTGTACGATGCCGGCGACGCGCGGGTGAGAGCCTCTAAGATCTTCAGATTCAACACTTTCAGCTTCTCCTCGCACATCGCTCGGCCTCAATTCAGCAGAGTCGTTCGACAGCGTTGCGTCTCGTTCGGCGCAAGCGGTAGAGGAGCCCGAAATGCAGGTTGCCCCAGGGGTCATTTCAAATCATCGTGAAACCAGCGGAGACGAGAATCCGGCAATAACCGCCGTCCGTTCAAGGGTGCAGTCCCTTCGTTTGGACCACCTGCGCGCACTCGAGGCCGAAAGCATCCACATCATCCGCGAGGTGGTCGCCGAGTTCGAACGGCCCGTGATGCTCTACTCGATCGGCAAGGATTCCTCCGTCCTCCTGCGGCTGGCTCAGAAGGCCTTCTATCCGGGACGCATTCCTTTCCCGCTCCTGCATGTCGATACCTCGTACAAGTTCCGCGAAATGATCGAGTTCCGGAACTCGTACACGCGGCAGATTGGTGCGAAGCTGATCGTTCACACCAATACCGAGGCGCTGGCGGAAGGCACGCAGCCGTTCGCCGTCGGCACGCAGCGGTGTTGCGGTCTGCTAAAGACGAAGTCGCTGCTTGATGCCCTCGCCGAGGGTCAGTTCCAGGCGGCATTCGGCGGCGCGCGTCGTGATGAGGAACGCTCGCGCGCCAAAGAGCGTGTCTTCTCGCTGCGCGACGAAAAGGGTCAGTGGGATCCGAAGCGTCAGCGCCCGGAGCTGTGGCACCTGTTGAATGGACGCATCCGTCCCGGCGAGAGCATTCGCGTGTTTCCATTATCGAACTGGACGGAGCTTGACGTCTGGCACTACATCGATGTCGAGCAGATCCCGGTCGTCCCGCTCTATTTCGCGAAGGAACGCGACGTCATCGTTCGCGGAAACTCGTTGATCGTCGACGAGCAGCCGTTCGTGACGCTGCTACCGGGAGATCGACGCGAACGCGTGATGTGCCGGATGCGATCGCTGGGCTGTTCGCCGTGCACCGGCGCCGTGCGATCGACCGCCGACACGGTCCCGAAGATCATCGAGGAGCTGATTCAGGTCCGCCACTCCGAGCGGCAGCTGCGGGTGATCGATCACGATCAGGACGGTTCGATGGAACTGAAGAAACGGGAAGGCTACTTCTGATGTCCGACCTGCTCCGCATCTGCACGGCCGGGAGCGTCGACGATGGGAAGAGCACGCTCATTGGACGTCTGCTCTACGATTCACGCGGCGTTTACGAAGACCAAATCCACTCCGTGACCGCGGCCTCGCGTAACCGAAGCGCCGGACCGATCGACTTCTCGCTCTTCACTGACGGCCTGCGAGCCGAACGGGAGCAGGGTATCACCATTGACGTCGCCTACCGTTACTTCGCGACGGCGCGTCGCAAGTTCATCCTCGCCGACACGCCGGGCCACGAGCAGTACACGCGCAACATGGCGACCGGCGCCTCGACTGCAGATGTCGCGATCCTTCTCGTCGACGCGCGCCACGGCGTCAGAGAGCAGACTCGTCGTCACGCCCGCATCGCCCAGCTGCTTGGTATCAACGACCTCGCGCTCGCCGTCAACAAGATGGACCTCGTCGAGTTCGATCGCGCGATCTTCGATGAAATCTGCCGCGAATTCGCGGCGATTCAGGGCAGCGCGCGTGTGCACGCGATTCCGATGAGCGCGCTGAACGGCGACAACGTCATCACGTGCAGCGAAAACACGCCGTGGTTCGACGGCCCGAGCCTGCTGGAATACCTCGAGACTGTGGAGGTCGAACGGGATGCCACGGCTCGCGCGTTCAGGTTTCCCGTGCAGCTGGTGCTTCGGCCGTCGGATGATTTCCGCGGATACGCCGGTCAGATCGGATCGGGGATCGTCCGCGTCGGCGATATGGTCACGGTGTGGCCGGCGGATCGCACCAGCCGCGTGAAACGGATCGTCACGTGGGACGGCGATCTCGACGAGGCCTTCGCGCCGATGTCGGTGACGCTGACGCTTGAAGACGAGATCGACATCAGCCGCGGCGACGTGATCGTCAAAGGCCCGACCGAGGTTGGTGGCCGCTTCGACGCCGATCTCGTGTGGATGGACGAACGTCCGCTGGATCCGAAACGGCTTTATCTCTTGAAGCACGGGGCAACGACCGTGTCGGCGGAAGTCGATCGCGGCTTCAAGCTGAATGAAATCGGAACCGTAACCGTTTCAACGTCCCGCCCGATTGTGTTCGATGGTTATCGCGCGAATCGCGACACCGGCAGCTTCATCCTGATTGATCCGGCGACGAATTTCACCGCCGGAGCCGGGATGATCGTCCGTCACGTTTCGGAGCGGCGAGGCGATCTGGCGACGACCGGTGCCGCCGGCCGGCTGGCGAAAGCGGCGCGCATGGCCACCTCCGAGTCCGAAGCGGTCGATGCCGTGCGGCGGGTCCTCGAGGAGATACTCACGTGAGCGATGCAGCCCTCGTTATTGCCGGACAACTCGATGCAGCCAAGACGCCCTGCATCACCTGCAGCTTCCAGGCCGAGGATATGGTGGTGCTGCACATGCTTCGCCAGACCAGGCCGGACATTCCGGTGCTCTTTCTCGACACCGTGCATCACTTCGTCGATACCTACAAGTATCGCGACGAACTGGCCGAGCGCTGGGGCCTGAACCTGATCAACTTGCGCGCCAGCGAACCGTCGCCGGGATTATGGAACACGAGCACCGACGCGTGCTGCGCCCGTCACAAAGTGGCGCCGCTCTTCTCGGCGCTCGAGAACTACGATGTCTGGTTTACCGGGCTTCGACGCGAGCAGTCGCCGAGCCGCGCCAATCTTTCGCATCTCGAGGCATTCCGCTTGCCCTCGGGGCGCGTAATTCGTAAAGTCAGCCCCGTGGCAACGTGGACCACCCGCGACGTGTGGATGTACGCCAAGGAGCACGACATCCCGCTTCTTCCCTTGTACGACCTCGGTTACACGAGCATCGGTTGCGAACCATGCACGACGCTGCCACTCGATCCGTCCGATCCTCGTTCCGGACGTTGGCAGGGACAGAAGCTGGAGTGCGGCATACACATCCAGCCGGTGACCACGGGACGGTGACCAGGCTCGGACACGAACGTCCACCCGCGCCGGAGGAAATGCTCCGGCTAATCCTGACGAGTCGTGTCTACGACGTCGCGCAGGAAACGCCTCTCGACCCGGCTCCCCGTCTCTCGCGCCGCCTTGGCAACGAGATTCTGCTGAAGCGCGAAGATCTCCAGCCGATCTTCAGTTACAAGCTGCGCGGCGCGTACAACCGGATCGCGCATCTCAGCGCTGAGGAACGCCAGCGCGGTGTCATTGCCGCGAGCGCCGGTAACCACGCCCAGGGTGTTGCCTACGCCGCGCGTCACCTGAAACTTCAAGCGGTGATCGTCATGCCGCAGACGACGCCGGAAATCAAGATCGATGCGGTGCGAGACCTCGGCGCTGAGGTCGTGCTTTCGGGCGACAACTACGCGGACGCGCAGACACGCTGCCACGAACTGGCGGTCGAGCGGCGGATGGTCTTCGTGCATCCGTTCGACGATCCGCTGGTGATCGCCGGGCAAGGCACCGTCGGCGACGAAATCCTGCGTCACCGTCTCGGCGATGTCTCTGCGATCTTCGTCCCGGTCGGAGGCGGTGGTCTCATTGCCGGCATCGGCAGCTACGTCAAGGCGCTCCGTCGATCGGTAAAGGTGATTGGCGTCGAACCGTTCGGAGCGGATGCGATGTTTCAATCGCTTGCCGCTGGCCGTCGGGTGGTCCTCGACTCAGTCGATATTTTTGCCGACGGTGTGGCGGTGCGAGAGGTCGGCACGCTGACGTTTCCAATCGTGCAAACTACGGTGGATGAAGTCGTGCGCGTGTCGAACGATGAGATCTGCGCGGCGATCAAAGACATTTTCGATGATACGCGGACGATCATGGAGCCGGCCGGAGCGCTGGCCGTCGCAGGACTTCGCGCCTGGAGCGAACGCGACGGCGTGACCGACGCGCGGCTCGCCGCGGTTCTCAGCGGCGCAAACATGAATTTTGATCGGCTGCGCTTCGTCGCCGAGCGCGCGGAAGTGGGAGACGCGCGCGAAGCGCTCTTCGGCGTCACAATCCCCGAAAAGCCCGGTGCATTCCGCGCGTTCTGCGCAACGATCGGTCGCCGGGTCGTGACCGAATTCAACTATCGGCTCAGCGGCCGTGATGTCGCCCACATTTTCGTTGGCATCGCGACCCGATCGCGGCAGGATGCGGCGGACGTTGCTTCCGCGCTCACAGCCGGGGGCTATGCCACCGTTGATCTCACCGACAACGAGACGGCCAAGCTCCACGTCCGTCACATGGTCGGAGGGAGAAGCCCCGACGTCGCGCACGAACAGTTATGCCGCTTCGAATTCCCGGAGCGTCCGGGCGCCTTGATGGCCTTTCTCGAGAAGCTCGGGGGACGCTGGAACATCAGCCTGTTCCACTACCGCAATCACGGCGCCGACTTCGGACGGGTCCTCGCCGGATTCGAGGTGCCCGATACCGACACGCGCGAGTTTGAAGCATTCCTCGATACGCTGGGTTACAGATATCAGCGGGAGTGCGGGAATTCCGCTTACGATCTTTTTCTCGCCAAATAGATCAGCCCTTCTTGTTCACGAACGAGCACTATTTCGTGGATCCCTGATCACTAATCACTGATCCCGAATCCCTGATCGCCGAATCCCTGATCATCGAATCGTCGAATCGCTGGATCCCTGATCGCTGATTCCGAGTCCGAGACGAGAATCAAAGATTCGACGATCCCGATCAGCGATTCGAAGATCAGTGATTCGCTGATCAGGGATTCAGGATCAGTGATTCGACGATTAGCGATTAGTGATGAGGGATTAATCGATGACCCTAGCGGATTTCAGACGCACCATCTCAGAAAGTAAGCCACCGGCGACGCTCTCTGCGCCGCTCCGTGCGCTCTGGCATGATGCGAAGGGGGACTGGGACGCCGCGCACGAAGTCGCCCAGAACATCGACGATGCGACCGGCGCCTGGATCCACGCCTATCTGCACCGCAAGGAAGGGGATCTTGGAAACGCTGGCTACTGGTATCGACGGGCGCAGAAACCCGAGTGTCGCGGCAGCCTCGCTGCGGAGTGGGACGAGATTGCGACGGCGCTCCTGAGTGAAAGCTGAGCCCGTTCGGAGGATTCGTTCTGGGCAACACACCTGGACTGGCGCGAGAGCGTGGCACGAACGGACTGGCGTTCTCAGCTGGCGCGCCGGTCGGGGAACGACGACAGAGGTGCATCCGCAGAGTTGGATTTCAGCCTTAGGTGTTGAGGAAAGTTCAGCTGACGCGGACTTAGTAACAAGTATCTGGCGCTAATTGAACAGGGCCCAAAAAGTCGATTGAATTAGCGGTTAGTGAGGTAGCGCCAAAGGTCTCTCGAGGAGTGAATAGTCCTTTCCGACGCTCCGAGCTGTCATACGGGATCCGGGCACGAAAGTCTTCCCTTCACAACTTCCACGCTCCCGTTCTTGCTATCAGCACGAGCAGAGCAATCGAAAGGAACCCTCGAATCCAACAAGCGCTCGTCCGATTTCAAAACGAACTCCCGATCCAAGTGCGACACGTAAGCGCGCCACCCCCAACGCCACCAGCGGCGCCGGCATGGCGCGCTGAGTTGGAAAGTGAGGTCGGAGCCGTCACTGGCAGATCGTCATGATGTCCTTTTGACAGCCACCCTCGACTATGGCAGAACTGAACGGGCCAGGCAGGTACCGGGTGAGTCTCACCTGACGAGGCACCGCCGTTCGCGACAGCCTGGATCGGGCACGATCACGATCGGCCGATTCGCGAGGAGCGTTCTCCCGTTCACCAGAGTGTCGTCACGCCGGGGTATCTTCGGATGTTCTCGTCTGAGGTCAAGACGGTGAACCCGTGCGACCGGGCGAGCGCGACGATCACACGGTCGAATGGATCCAGATGGAGGAACGGCAAGCCGGCCGCCGCGCACGCCACGTCGGCATCGAGGGGAACCTCCCGCAGATCGTAGCGCTCGACTAAACCACGAAACCAGCGGACCGGCGGTTCCGTGAGCCGGAGTTTTCCCCTGGCGGCCTTGATCGCCACTTCCCAAGGGCTGACAACCGACACATACGCTTCGGGCGCCTTCCGTAACGCGCCAGCGGCGCTGTCTGGCAGGTCGCCGCCTGCAAGTGCCAGCAGGCCGCACGTGTCCAGGAGCACGTTCATCGCAATGTTTCGGGCCACTCGTCCTCGGTCAGAGGTTCATCCGGACGATACTCCGGCGCCACGTCCACTCGAAATCGAGGGTCGGGGGTGAGGTTGCGCACCGCGCGCCGTTTGACCCGGCGACGGATCTCGGCCACTTCGCGGCCGTCGCGGCAGAGCACGATGGTTTCGTTCCGCTCCTCGACGGCCCTGACGAGCTCGGAGAGCCGCGTCTTCGCTTCGTGCATATTCACCGTGATCATCTTAGCTAATCTAGCTAACATGAGTGACGCTCGTCAAGAGGCTCAACAGGGGCCAAACCGTACGAACACGGCCAGCGTGACGCGCGCCGAGGACGTGATCGTTAGGTTAGGATGACCTGCGGAGCGTCATTCGTGAGTAAAACGCGACTCGAAGCATTTAGCGACGGCGTGATTGCCATCATCATCACGATCATGGTGCTGGAACTTCGTCCGCCCGACGGGGCGGACCTGGAATCGCTGAAGCATCTGTCCCAGGAACTGTGCGCCTATACGCTTAGCTTCGCGTTGCTCGGCATTTACTGGAACAACCATCACGTGCTCGTGGCGGCGACGCGGCGTGTGACCGGCGGCGTACTCTGGGCGAACCTTCACTTGCTCTTCTGGCTCTCGCTGGTGCCGTTCGCAACGGCGTGGATGGGGCGCAATGCTGACCGGCCGGTACCGATCGCAATCTATGGAGGTGTTCTTTTCCTCGATGCCATCGCCTACTCTATTCTTCAGACGACCATCATTGCCGCCGATGGACGCGGCTCCAAGCTCGCGCAGGCCGTCGGCCACGATGTCAAAGGAAGCCTATCGCTTGCGTCCTACGCTGCCGCGATCGTACTCGCATTCGTGAACTACTGGCTGTCGTACACGCTCTACGTCTTCGTCGCGCTCATCTGGCTCGTGCCAGATCGGCGGATTGCACCGCACCCGGCAGCGGATTGATCATCAGTGCCTTTTGAAGAATTGGACTGCTCGTTCGTGCTTCTCAGCCGCGGCGCGACTCCCGAACGTGCCCAGATTCCTTCGCCGGCCGGTCTTCGGATCCTTCTTCCGTGAATACAACCGATACTCACCCGATTTCAGCTTGCGGATCATGGACGCCTCCTATCGTGCATCGAGCTTTCGTCCGGCGTCGAGGTTGTCGAAGCTCAAAATGGTGTTGAACACCATGAAATAACTGCCGATCGTCTCCCCTCGATAGATGGGGTTATGGGCGAAGAGCACGACGTGTCCTTTTCCCACCGGGACATCGACCACCACAGGACGTTGTGCAATATCGTTTCCACCTTCCAATAATCCGGACACAAGAAGTGTGTTTTGCGCGTCGAATCGCATCGCGACCCTGGGGCGGAACTGCGGTGGAATCAGCGTGACCGGATTACGCTTCAGCTGCTCTTCAGTAGGTAACGCATACTGCCACGGTTGAACCTGTTCCGGCGGAGGCAGCGGCGAAAGGTTTGAGCCTTCCTGCGCCGGCCTGCCCTGCACGACGTCGGGATCGTCAGGCGTGCCGCGTCCTGTTGGACGTCCGCCAGGACCACCACCGCGGCCACCACCTCCGCCAGGTGCCGCTGCGCCTCCTGCTCCACGTCCACCACCGCCAACGTTTGCACTGACGCTGAAACTTTCGCCGCTATCGCTGTAGACGGCGAGATTGTCGGGGACACCATAGACGATCGGGCTCGCGGCATCCACGATCTTCGTCCGCAGCAGCGATCCGACGACGCGAGACCCGGTGCCCGGACGGTTGACCATCACCCCATACGTAAAGTTGTTGCTGATCGCGAACTCGGCACTCGTGTCCGCCCCGACGAATACACCGCCCTGGTTGATGAACTCGCGCAGACGCATGAGTCCTTCGAGGCCCATGCCGATCCGGGTGTCCTCGGTCTGTGCCCACGTGCCAACGTTCGGTGTCTCCGGGGAATGTCGATAAGGAATCGGAGTACGCCACAACGGCATACCTTCTACTGCAGACTGTCCGCCTCCGGGGCCAAAGATGATGACGTCGTACTTCGATCGCAGATCGCCGGTCTTTCGAATCGTCTCCGGATCGAGATAGTCGTACGGAATGTTGTAGCGATCGAACGCCTGCCGCCACCATCCTTCGGTCTGCGTGCTGGTCCATTGATGAAGGATCGCGACTCGGGCTGCGCGCGCGGGATGCGTCTTCACCGTCGGCGCCGAGTCCAGCGCACGCGCCTGCAGACCAAGATCACGTGTCGCGCGATCGAGATCGGAGGCTGACACTCCGCGAATGAGAAATGCGCCGCGATTGAACTTGGCGCCGCCTGATTCGAACGGCTCTTCTGCCAACTGGATATCAGCGTCCTTGAGTGCGAATCGCAGGCTGATCAGTGCGTTGTCCGCGTTGTGATTGATCGCGTAGACATTCCCCTGACCAGTGATGCCACTCGGCGCCCTGGTCTCTCCGGTCACGGGCGTCACCGGCACCGACAGAACGGACGCGTCGGTCACGCGCACAGCTTGCACGGCGAACCCTTCGGGGAATGTCCATCCGGTGTCGTCGTACGGCCGCGTCTGCGGATCGTTTGGCGCCCAGTACTGATAGTCGAGAAGCGCGTCAGCGATCCGCGAATATGGCTGATCCATACGAACGATGTAGCTGCCCGCAGGGAATTCGCGCGTCGTTTCACGCGGACGTTGCGGCGGCTGCGGGGACGGATCAGCCGCGGCATCCCGGATCTCTGCAGCCGGCGCCGCACCCGCGGCACTCTGAGCACCCGTCGTACCCTGGGCACCCTCGGCACGCGTGGCACCCCTTTCACGTCCCGCCGGCGCGCCCACCGCAACCTTCACCGTAAATGAGGATGTCGCTCGTGACATCTCGACACCCTGTCTCTGTAGAACGCGAAGCAGCTCGGCCTGAGCACCGAGGCGGGGATCGTTCGCAGGAAAGACATACGCCGCCGGTCCCTCCGTGCGCGCCTTCAAGATCGATCGCTTGCTTTTGTCGTAGAAGTTTCGCAGAAAGTAGACGCGGTTGGTGGCGACGTAGTTGAGCGAAATCAGGACGCCAGTCTGCTCGTAGTTGTTGTTGTTGCGAAGCGACCAGCGCACGCGCGAGATTGGCGGGTTCTGGCGATACCAGGTCCTTGACGTTTCCGCCGGTGTCAGGGTCCGCTCCTCGGTGTCCGCACTGCCGCTGTTTCCGAACGTCTCGTACAGGCGGCTGATGCCGTTGTGCGTCGCGGCCATGAACATCAGGTAGCCCGGGGACCACGTATCGAACGTGCCCCACGCATAGACACCCGGCATGCCCATCCGCGTCATCTCGTTGACGTTGTTCCAGCCGATCAGATGCCACTCGTTCGTCAGAATGGGATCGAGCCACGCGTTGTACGGCCCATTGCCGATGGTGTTGTCGTACAGGAACGACCCGGACTCGTGCAGATCGTGGAGCACCTGCGCCTTCCAGCCAAGGTAGGTGTTCAACACGTTCTGAGAAAGCTTCAGCGTCAGCGCCATCGCGTCGCGGTTGTTATCGTGCGCGACGTAGTGACCCCAGTACACCGCGCTCATCGGCGTATCTTTGGGGTGCTTCTTCCGCCACTCGTAGGCATCGACGACGCGGTCACGTCCGTCGGGCTCGACGACCGGCGTGATGAGCGTGATCACGTGCTCGCGGATATTCCGGATATAGAGGCTGTCGTCAACGGCGAGGCGGTATGCGAGTTCCATCAACGCCGTCGGCGCGCCGGCTTCGGTGGAGTGGATCGTGCCGGTGATGTAATACACTGGGGCCGCGCGCTTCGCGATCTCATCCGCCAGATCATCGTCCATCTTGATCGTGCGCGGATCGGCAAGCTTCGCGAGGTCGGCCTTGTTCTGATCGAGCTTCGACATCAGCGCTTCCGACGCCACGGCGACGGCGAGCATCTCGCGCCCTTCCTCGGACGTCCCAATCGAATACACCTTCACCCGCGGCGTCGACTTCGCCAGCAGCCGCATGTATTCGTAGATCTCCTTTGTGTAGGGAAGCTTGCCTTCGGCACCGGCGATGTCGCCGAGAACCGCCGCCGGTGTCGGAACGGTCTTCGATGCCGGCAGGTAATCGATCAGCGGCGACAGGAAGAACGTCTCGGTCGTGTACTTCTTGATCTTCTTCGTGTACTCCTCGTCGATCGGCTGATTCGGATCGCGTCCGGGCCTGGCATTGACGAGATCGGCTTCAGTTGCCTTCTTGCGATCGTTGCCACTCGATGCCGACGGTCGTCCGGCAAGTGGCAGTGTCAGGGTGAGGATGACGAAAAAGAATGTGAGACGACGGGCCATAGACTGCAAATTGTAATTGGTGAATTGGTGAATTGGTGAATCGACGGCGGAGCGCCGCGGCGTCAGTTCGGCGCCAATTCACCAATTCACGAATTCGCTAATCCACCAATTGTCCTAGCCCCTGCCAATGAACGGCATCTTCGCCGCCATGAGCGTCATGAACTGGACGTTGGCCTCGAGCGGCAACCCGGCCATGTACACGACCGCGCGCGCGACGTGATCGAGATCCATCAGCGGTTCCGAACGGATCTCGCCATCGGCCTGCGGAACGCCTTTCGCCATCTTCGCCGCGAGCTCGGTTGCGGCATTGCCGATATCGATCTGGCTGCAGACGATGTCGAACTTCCGGCCATCCAGGGAGATGGATTTGGTCAGTCCGGTGATTCCGTGCTTGGTTGCGGTGTAAGGCGCCGAGTAAGGGCGAGGGACGTAAGCGGAGATGGAACCATTATTGATGATGCGTCCGCCGCGCGGCGTCTGGGTCTTCATCAATCGAAACGCTTCGCGCGCGCAGAGAAACGCGCCGGTGAGGTTCACGTCGACCACCGAACGCCACTGCTCGACCGTCAGCTCGTCAATCGTCGCACCGGGTACGTTGATACCCGCGTTGTTGAAGAGCACGTCGAGGCGTCCGAACTCTTTGTTGACCGCGGCAAACAAACTCGACACTGAGTCCGGATCTGTCACATCCGTGGGAATCACACGCGTTTTCCCTGAAGCCGTGCTCGCACTTTTGGCGGTTTCCTCGAGCAGGGCGGCACGTCGGCCGGACAGCATCACCGCATACCCTTCTTTCACTAGCGCGACGGCTACCGCTTGGCCGATACCGCTACCGGCTCCTGTGACGATCGCTGTCTTCTGCCCCATCTCGTTCCTTTCAATCCGCAATCAACAATCAGAAATCAGCAATTTCAGAACACTCGTAGTACTATCCGCCCTTCTCGGAGGGCATCGATGGTTCGACGAGCGTTCCTGTCCGTTCTGACGGTGTTCATTCTGCCGATTCTGGATGCACCGGCCGCCGCCGGGCCAGTCAAACTAGCGCGGCATCCGGATTATCACGCGGGCCGGGTGGCATTCAGCTATCTCGGCGACATCTGGACGGCCAGCGAGGATGGCACCGGCGTCCAGCGAATCACCGACAATAGTGCGCGCGACGTCTATCCGCGATTCTCACCCGACGGACGGTGGATCGCATTCTCCTCGAATCGATACGGCAATTACGACGTCTTTGTCGTTCCTGCAACCGGTGGAACGCCGACCCGGCTGACCTATCACACCGGAACCGATGACGTCGTCGGGTGGACGCGTGATTCGCAGCAGGTAATCTTCCGCGCCGCGCGAGGCGACGGCGCATTTCCAACGATCGCAGTGCTCTACCAGATTGCGGCAACCGGCGGAATGGAACAGCCGCTTCCGGTCGACTGGGGCTACTGGGGTTCCTTTTCGCCGGACGGGAAGTCACTCGCATTCAATCGTCATCCGGCCGTTTGGTCGCGTCAGCATTATCGCGGCAGCTACGCGGCCGATCTCTGGATCGCCAACCTCACCAGCAACACTTACACAAAACTTCTTGCCGACGAACGCTACAATCGCTACTGGCCGATGTGGGGCGCCGACGACTCGATTTACTTCGTCGCCGATCCACTGCCGAATGACAAGAGCGTGAAGCCTGGAAGCTTCGACGTCCGCAAGAGCCTGAACAACATTTACAAGATCCCCTCGAAGGGCGGACAGCCCGTCCAGGTCACCAAACACACCGATGGGAACGTGTTCTGGCCTTCGATGTCGAGCGACGGCAAGGTGATCGTCTACGAAGACAACTTCGGCATCTGGAAGCTCGATATCGCGTCTGGCCGCAGCACTGAAATCAAGATCGACATCGCGACCGA
The DNA here is from genome assembly GCA_046734955.1 of Acidobacteriota bacterium. GTDB lineage: Bacteria > Acidobacteriota > Vicinamibacteria > Vicinamibacterales > 2-12-FULL-66-21 > JALZOC01. Next base: position 32,850 of record JBKPSH010000173.1, on the reverse strand, counting down.
CGAAAAGGAAAACCAGGTCGAGGCCGAGACCGTCAGCAACGAAATGGACGCGTTCGACATCTCGCCGTCAGGTCGGCGCGCGGTGATTTCGGTGCGCGGGCAGATTCTCACGATCGCCACCGAACGCGGCGATATCACTCGGCTCGCGCCCGACAAGATGGCCTCGAGAAACGATGCGCCGAGGTGGTCGTTCGACGGTAAGTACATCGCGTTCATCTCCGATCGTTCTGGGCGCGACGAGGTCTGGGTTTCCGAGTCGGATTCGAAGAGCCCGAAGAAGATCACCGATCTCGATAACGAAAAGGGATCGCTCGTCTGGACGCCGGATTCGAAGATGCTGCTCTACAGCGCCGGCGACAAGAAGCTGTACAGCTATTCGGTGGCGGATGGAAAGACCGTCGTCATTACGTCAACCGATCTCGGCCGGCTCGGATCAATCGCTGTGTCGCCGGATAGCAAGTGGGTCACCTTCTCGAAGCAGGACCCCACCGTTCGCACGCACGTCTACATCGCGCCAATTACCGGCGGCGAAGAGCGCCACATCTCCGACGATAGCCTGCTTTATGCCGAGAACAATGCGGTCTGGACCGCCGACGGCCGCTACATCGTGTTCACGTCAACAGAAGGGACGAGCAACGGCATCGCGACGCAGGGGGGACTGACGACAACGATGTCGTTGTGGGCGCTCTCGCTGCGTGATCAGGATCGCGATCCCATGAACCGCGATATCGATAACGAGGCGCAGGGTGTGGCGGCAGAAGCTGCCGCTCGCCAGAACACGGGACGAGGCAATGCCGCGGGAACTCCGGCACCAGTCGAGGTGCGAATCGACTGGAGCGGACTGGCGCGGCGCGCCCGGCAAATTACCGTGCCCGGAACGTTCATCAGTGGTCTGACGCCCGCACCGGAAGGGCACTCTGTCGCATTGACGGTATCGACGGGTGGCTTCGGCGGTGGACGCGGCGCAGGCGCCGCACCGACGGACACCACGGCGGGCATGTACATCATCAACGTCGAAAGCGATCAGCAGACACGGGTGCCTCCGGCTCCGCCGTCCACCGCCGGTGCGGGAGGCCGAGGCCGCGGAGGCGCTGGCGGTGCGTTCGGTGGTGGCGGCAGCAACATGGTGTTCGCACGAGACGGCCGCACGTTGTATTTCCGATCTGGCAGCGAGCTTTACGGCGCGACGCTCCCCGCGACAGCGACGGCAGGTTCGAATGCACCGGCCGGAGGCGGCGGCCGCGGCGGCCGTGGCGGAGGCGGGGGCGGTGCAGGTGGTGGTGCGGCGGCCGACCCAAACGCGAACGCAACCGCGCGCCAGGTGACCTACACCGCTACGCTCGAAGTCGATCACAAGGCGCTCCGCGCACAGGTCTTCAATGAAGGCTGGCGCATCATGAAGAACCGCTTCTACGACGGCGAGATGCACGGCGCTGATTGGGTGGCGGCAAGAAAGACGTACGAACCGCTGCTCGAGTACCTCGTCGATGAAGAGGAGCTGCACACGGTCATGATGATGATGATCGGGCAGCTCAACGCGTCGCACACAGGCGTCAGCGGCGGCCCTGCCGCAAGCCAGCAGTCGGTCCAAACACGGTATCCGGGCTTCGATCTCGTTGCCGACACGTCAGGACTCTACAAGGTCGGGCACATTTATAAGGATGGTCCCGCGGATCGCGATTACCTGAAGATCAAGGAAGGGCAGTACATCATCTCCGTTGATGATCACGATCTGAAAGCGCCGGACAACTACTGGCGATATTTCACGCTCGCCCCTGGCACTAAATTTCACTTCATGGTGAACGACAAGCCGGTGAAGGATGGTGCGTGGAAAGTGACGATTACGCCCATCGCCGGGACCGCGTTCGGCGATCTGCAGTACGAACGCTGGGTCGACGATCGACGCGACATCGTCACGAAGGCCAGCAATGGTGAGATCGGATACCTGCACATTCGCGCGATGGATGCGCCGTCGCTTCGTCAGTTCCAGCTGGATCTCGCTGCGAACCGGACGAAGCGCGCGCTCGTGATCGATCAGCGCTTCAACGGCGGCGGCGGGATCGATCAGGAACTCCTTGGCATCCTCGCCGGACGTCAATATCAGTACACGGTCGGCCGCGACGCTGGATTCCAACAACCGCGGCCACAGAATTTCTATGGGCCGATGGTGGTCATGCAGAACGAACGATCGGCATCGGACGCCGAGATGTTCCCGGCTGGATTCAAAGCGCTCGGGCTTGGCAAGGTTGTCGGCGTGCCGACGATGGGGGCGGTCATCGGCACCGGGTCCGCGACGCTGCTCGACGGATCCACCATTCGGACCCCCGGCAGTGGCGTGTGGACGTCCTCCGGGGAGAACATGGAAAACTTCGGCGTGCCGCCTGACGTGCACGTTGACAACACGCCGGAGGACTTTTTGAAGAAGCGCGATGCGCAGCTCGAGAAGGCAGTGGACGTGTTGAAGGGGGAACTCGCGAGCACACGAACATCCCCGCCATCGGGAAGTAAGTAGCGGCACAGCGTGCTTGAATGACCGGTTTTCACCGTGATTAGGTGTTCGCGCGCTGATATTGAAGCCGCAATCGCTGCTCGAGGATGGGCGCGATCGCAATCGCGAGAACGCGGTCGAACGAGGGCGGCTCGTCGCTCGGTGAAGAAGCAAACTCCACCTCTAATTGGGCGCTGGATGTGCTGAGGCCTGCCAGCGCCCATTTGAACCTCACCACTTCCCGCTCGCCAGTCATCGCGCGAAATTTCACAAATCCGAGGCTGCTGTCGCGAAGCACGCGTGCGATCAGGACATCGGACGGATCGGTAATCTCCCAATCCTCCCCGTGCGGTACGAAGCGCGCGATTGTCTGTCCTGTTGCCGGGTCGACGACTTCGTACTTCCGATCCCAGAACAATCCGGGCGAATCTGCAGGAGTGATTTTCGCGAGATCCGTCCCTGCAGGGTGCTGCTTGAGCACGCCGTTGGTCCACGAAAACGAGAACCACTTGCGTGATGTGTGCGGAATGCACCGGATCTCGAAATCGTTGCACGTGCGGGTGAACCAGGCCTCGATCAGCGTCAGTCGCGGATGCACCGAGTACTGCGATTGGTCGAAGACGGCCGATGCGTCAGACTTCATCGGGCTGTAGGATATGGCGGCGGCGGGCTCTGTCGATGCCCGCGGCCTCTCGACATCCCCGTGCATTTCCGCCATCGAAATCTCCGTCGCCGGCGAGAGCGCGGCAACGACCGCTGCGAAGATGTATCCTGCCGACGTCCATACGAGACGCTGGGTCGTGGGTCCGGCAGCGCCCTCATGCGTCGTGATCCATTCGGCGAACGTCCGCGCGGCGTCGGGATCGTCGGCCAGGAGTGGTCCGAGGGTGGCGGCAATGGTATGAATCTCGGCGCCGGAGATCACTGCGGCCGCGATATATCCCAGTTGCAGAAGCACTCCCGCGGCAATGACGCGAACCACGAGTTTCGACGGTGCAACGATGCCGAGGAGAGATGTGATCGCAAATAGTACAAGCGTCAGCGTCGCGACGGCCGGCAACGCGTAGGCAAGCGCCATCGGGATGTACTCAAATCCTGATTCGTGTGGACGCGCGGGCAGAACCGTCGCGAGAATCGCCTGTTCGCCGCGCCACCACGACGCGATACCCGGAACCTGAAGCAGGGCGAGACCGCACAGCAGAACGAGCAGGGCGGTGACATGCGCCGGCAGCGCCGGATCCTCCTCACCACGCACATCGCGCACGACGGCGGTGCGGTCCGGCATGACGAATGATGCGGTGATCGACAAGAGCAGCACCGCGCCCGCAAGCGTGAATGCGAATGATGGAAGGGACGCGACAACCGGGAAGGTCGCTCTGGCGGCGGCCACTCGCACCGCCATCCCTGCGGCGAAGGTGGCGAAACCTGCCATGTTCGCGGCCACGACCAGCACTCGAAAAACGAGAAAGGCCGGTAGTGCGGCGACTCTTCGACCGATACGAGTCTCCTATCGGGTGTTCGTCACACGAGTGACGCCGGGATCTCCCGGGCGCAGCGGATTGGTAAACTTCATTCCAGCGTTTGTCAAATCCCCGAGCAGGTCGTCTCCCTGCGGGCGTTTCCCGTTTCGGGCCCAATCAACGAGCGCGTCGAACGCATCGGCCTGCTCGGGTGCGCTGAAATTGCAGTGGCCGGGACTGCGGATGATGCGTTGAACCAGCCACGACGACTGACCGGCCTTGTCGACCGCTCGCCGCAGCGACTGTTCAAGCGAGATCGGGACGTAGAGATCGCCGCTGCCGTGCAGCGTCAACACCGGCCTTTCGATTCGTCCGTCAAACGGGATCGCCTCTTCGTATGTTCCGCGACTGCTCCGCAATTCGGCATCTCCAGCCTTGCGCCGCACCGAACTGTTGATCCCACTATCGGTCAGGCCAAGTCCGTCATCGATGTGGTATTTCACGTCGGTGTTCGAGGCGACTCGACTCCAGACATCGTCACCACGCCCGGCCACGGTGCTGGCATTGTCGATGAAGCGAGAGGCGAGGCCGTCGAGCGCGAACGGTCTTGGTCCGCCGCTGATCTGCACCTGGATGCTCGCGAGTTGACGCCCCTTCTCGGTGTAATCCGGCGGCTTGCCGAGAACCGTGGTCAATCGCTCGACATCCTGTTCGCGTGTCGACTGCGCGACCGTGATGCCGCTGATCAGTTCCGATGCCGCAGACACCGACGTCAGGAAATCCATTTCTGCGGGACCGGAGGCGCACAGCGCCAGGCCGCCAGCGAAGGTCGTCGGAAACTCCTGCATGCCCAACAGCGTGATATGGCCGCCCATCGAGAGGCCGGTGAGATACACGCGTTGCGGTGCCTTGCCACCGTTGAGTTGCCTGAACACATCGTTCAGCGCGATCGTGTCGAGCAGACCCTGCCCAGGGACATATCCATTGCAGCGATAACTCGACGCGGCCCACGCGAATCCGCCGTCAATCAAGTGCTTGCGAAAGGCACCATCCTGTCCGACACCGGGAACGCTAACGCGGAGTCGCGAACCCTGCGCGCCGGCATTGGCGACGTAACCGTGCGCCCACAGCACCAGCTCGCCATTCCACTTTTCCGGTATCTCGATGTGGTAGGCACCTCCGTCGTAATGACCAAAAAACGCCTTCGCGCCTGCAAGCGCGGTGAAGGTTGCCTCGCTCTCTTCCCAGCGCTGATCGGGACACGGCACGGGTGTGACGCCCGGCTTTCCCAGTTCACGTGTGCTCACGGTTGCGACTGCACCAGATGCCGCGATCAAAGCCGCGAAAACGACCGTTTTGGGATGCATTGTCGGGATTGTAGTGGCAGCGACCCATTTCTGCCACTCAGTCGTGCGATTCGACTTGCAGAAAATGCGCCCTCCGCCTGAAGGCGGAAGCCACGGAGCCTCCCGAAGCAAGGAAATCCACAAGAGAATTGACGCTTGCGCTGCTGGCAATCAACCTGCACGTCCCATGACATGAGGATCAAGGTTCACGACGGCACGCCAATCAGCAGCGAGAGCAGTCTGTGTTCGACTTGTCGATGCGCGACGATTGTTCGCGGACGGTCCCTCGACGAGGAACTCGTGCTCTGCAGCGCGCTGGGTTTGCATGGGATGCAGATCACATTCAAGGTGACGTCGTGTTCCGACTATGCCGATCGACGCATGCCCTCGTACATGGAAATGATCCAGGACGCCTGGATTCTTCGCCCCGGTTCACGCAAGCGACCCGCCGGATTCGTGCGGAGCAGCGAGCTTCAGGAGGAGGAGTTGTTCGGACTGAGATCGAACCCCGGTCGGAAGCGGGGAAAACCGTGAGCCGTTTCCCGCCTGCCCTGCGCCTTTCAGAGTGTGAAGCAACATCACTGGCGCGTGCGGCTCGCTGTAACCATCCTCATCGCGGGAGGCGCTCAGGCCGCCTCGGCTCAATCGCCGCGCCTTATCCGCGGCGACACAGCCATGACGATTGGGTGGCTCGCGGCCGACACTCACTCAGCGACGGGACCTTACGACCGCAACAACTGGGTGAGCAGCTTTTTCACCACCGCATCCGGAGGGTGGCACTGGACCGATAACCTCAAGAGCGAAGTTGATTTTGGCTCTGGCACCGACTCGCGGCTGCTGCACGCGCAGCCAGTCTCGATTGGAGGCCGCAGCACGTATCAGACAATCGAGTCCCGCTTCAAGCGACGAACGATTGGTTTCAGTCAGCAGTATCAGTTCTTCCACAACGTCTGGTTTCACCCGCACGTCGCCGCCGGGGTAAACGTCACCTGGCAACGGCGCCGGGATGATCCGGCTCAGATCTACTTCTACGACCCCGCAACCGGCACCAGCCGCGTCGAGACACCGAAACCCGCGACCGAAGGGACGTCATGGGTCGCGAATCCTTTCATCGCCATCGGCTACAAAGCCTACGTATCGGAGCGCGCATTCTTCCGCAACGACTTTCGGATTGCATTTCGCGGCGGCCCGGAAGAAACAGTACTGCGACTTGGTTTTGGATTCGACTTTTAGAGGTTGGGACACATGAAGAAGACCTTCAAACGCGCGATCGCGATGATTGCCTGCGCCGCGATGACGACAGTCGGATGCGCAACCTCCGGGACGACGAACCTCGTCCCGACAACGAGCCCAGATCAGGGGAACGCGACTCGAAGCGCGCTTGCGGATTACATCCAGAAACTACCGGCCGGCACTGCGATTCGCGTCGGTCGATTCAACGGTCACACGGTGCGCGGAACGCTGATCAAGGGGACGGATCAAAGCATCTTCATCCAGCCGAAGACGCGCATTGCGGAACCCGTCGTCGAAATCCCGATGAGCGACGTTCTTCAGGTAACACCGGAACGTCACGGCGGCAATGGCGTCGGCCGCGCAATCGCCGCAGGTGCCGCCGCGGGAGCTGCCGCAACCCTCGCCATCTTTCTGATCATGTTCGCGGTTTATGGGGATTGACGATGGTTCTGCTAGGTGCTTCGGGGTTCTCCTTGAAGAACCTTGCCGAACCTTGTAGAACCTTGTCATGAAACTTCTCTCTCTCCTCCTCGGCTGTCTCGTCCTCTCGGTTCTCGCGCAGGAGCCCGCCGCTCTCACCCCAAAGACGCTGCAAACGGCACTGGCGCAGAAACCGGAAGGGCCCGACGCGGAAAAACTTGCCGAACGCATTCGCGCGTACTACGGCGGCAGCGAGAGCCTGCTGAAGGGAGGAGCGCCGAAGATCGACGACCTGACGGTTGCGTGGGCCGTCGAAGCGCCGCAACTGGCAGCGAACGTGACTCCGCGCGTGGTCGCGGATGTCGGCGCATTGAATCTGCCGATGGTCAAAGTGGGAACGACCGGCGTCTATGCTGCGGTTGCGAATCTCTCGCACGGCGCGGCGATGACATGGCATTACGAGCTCGGACCCGATCGTCGCGTCGGCGGCGCGCAGCTCGAAGTGTACGAGACCCATCCCGATAGCCGCGAGCGTTCGGATGTGCCGAAAGGCACGGTCAAGCAGATGCCGCCGTGGCAGAGCAAAATTTTCGACGGCACGAAGCGCGACTGGTGGGTGTACGTGCCGGCGCAGTATCGTCCTGAAAATCCCGCCGCGGTGATGGTCTTTCAGGACGGCGCGGGTCCTAAAGACTACGTGCCGACGGTCTTCGACAACCTGATCGCCAAAGGCGACATACCGGTGATGGTCGGCATCTTCATCAATCCCGGGATCCGTGCCGACGGCGGAGCGAATCGCAGCTTCGAGTACGACACGCTCTCGGATCAATACGCGCGCTTCTTACTCGAAGAGATTTTGCCGGAAGTGGAAAAAACGGTGAAGCTTCGGCATGACGCCGCCAGCCGCGCCATTTCGGGTGCGAGCAGTGGCGGCATTTGCTCGTTCACCGTCGCGTGGGAACGGCCGAACGAGTTCAGCAAAGTGCTCTCCTGGATCGGCAGCTTTACCAACATTGCCGCCGGGAAAACGCTGCGCGAAGGGGGCCACAATTACGAGGCGATGGTGCGGAAGACGTTTCCGCGCAAACCGATTCGCGTCTTTCTGCAGGACGGCGAAAACGATCTCGATAACGCGAACGGCAACTGGCCGCTCGCCAATCAGACGCTCGCGAAATCGCTTTCGTACGCCGGCTACGACTATAAGTTCGAGTACGGCCACGGATTCCACAGCAACCGTCACGGGCGCGCGATCCTGCCGGATTCGTTGCGCTGGCTGTGGAGGGACTACACGCCGTAATCGCTGCTCGCTACTGGTGGCGGGCGTTGCCTCGCCGGCGCGCCGTGACCTCGATCTCAATTCGCATCCGCGGATCGGCAAGTCCCGCGGAGATCATGGTGGCCGCGGGCCTGACGCTCCCGAGGAACTTCCGCAAGACTGGCCAGCACTGCTTGAACTGCGATCCGTCTGGAACGAAATAGGTGACGCGGACGATGTCATCGAGGCTCGCGTCGGCCTCGGCGAGCGCTTGACGGATATTGCGGAAGCATTGTTCGGTCTGTTCGACGATGTCGTCCGAAATCGTCATCGCGGCGTAGTCGAATCCCGTGGTTCCCGACACGAAGATCCATTTGCCATCGACAACCGTGCGCGAATAACCGATTTCCTGTTCGAACGTCGATCCTGAACTGATGAGCCGTCGCGCCATCGCACCTTGTTCCTTTCCCTGTCTGCTTCACTCACTGCTCGCGGGCGCTTTCCCTGTTCCCTTTTTGTTATGCCCGCCCGAACAACTGCCGCACGGAATCCTTCTGCAAGACAATGATCGTGAACACACCGAGCACCGTTCCAAACGGGAAGAACGCGCAGCTGAGCGCAGCCATCACGAGGCAGAAAATATAGTTCCGGTGTCGTGTGAGATATCGACCCGCCAGCGCCATGCACGCCGTGTAGGCAAAACCGATCACGAGCATGCAGAGCCCCATGATGATGAACAGTGTGCCGACCAGTCGATCCGCCGGCTGCTCGTTGGGATCGCCGAGTCTCCCGGCGATCAGGAGAGCACCCATGGTGATGTGAAAGATCGGAAAAAGCGAGAAGAGCCCTGCCAGGCCGGCCACGACGTAATGAAACACCGAGAGCAATCGCAGGTTTTCGTGATCGGTCGACATGCGCCGTGTTTATTTCCCCGTCGACCGGATTTCGGCGGTCCGTGTGTTTCCGTGTTTTTCCGTGGCCAACTGGATTTCGCCGGTCCGTGTGTTTCCGTGTTTTTCCGTGGCCAACTTCCACGTTTCGTCGAAGAATCCTTGCGACTCGACGAATAGCGGCAAGTATTTGTGATTGTTCCCCGGTTTGGTCGTGTCGACAATTGCCCAGTCCGGCAGCTTCGGCGACTGCATGTCGTTATTCGACTGGTCATGAAATGTGAACCCAGTGTTGATGACCACGTATTTCTTCGGGTTGAGCGGGTTCGGAAAAATGAAAACCGGCGCGCGGTTCGCGCCGAACTTTTCGGCACCGACGGTCACGCCGCTCTCGGTCCATCGAATCGGAAGGCGGTCGGCAATGCGGCGGTAGACGGCGTTACTCGATGGATCACCAAACAGCGCAAGGTTGCTGTAGGCAATGTCGTCGCTCGAGATATCTGTGTCCTTCTTGACGTGTGGCTCGCCGCGAAAGAAGTGGATCCACTCGGACACCGCATAGTCCGCCTGTTCTCGCGCCCATTTGCCGATGCCTTCTGATAATGGCTGCCCCGTGGGCGTCACGAACACAAACGCATCCATGAATGCATCGTCTATCGGCCCTTGAAGACTGTGCATCTTGCGAAGACCGTTCAGCGTGCCGGTTTTCCAGGTTTTACCGTTACGCACGAGCCCGACAGTCAGCGATTTATCTGTTCGCACCGCAGGCAGCTGCAGGGTGTCGGCATCAATCTTCAAGGTGGGTTTCGTTCCCGGTTGAAACGGCGCGAGACCGGGCTGGAAGTCAAGGCTCAAGGCCGTGACATTTGTCGTTGTTGCGGTAATCGTGCTGCCGTCGACCTTTGCGTTGACGCGTGCGCGCTGCCATTCCTCTCCCATTGCATCAACTATCACCCAGAACATCTTGTTGTAGCGGAGCATCCATGTCGTGAAGCGGATCTCGGGCGGTGCGGGATTGCGGCCGATCGACACGAGCTGATCCAGACGATCCTGAAGACGCTGCCGGGCTCCGGGCTCGTACGAGTGCCCGGTGTTCGGCCCGATGACGTGCTCCAGCGTCAATCCTTCCGCCAGCATCGCGGCCGCCATCGCGTCCGCTGCCTGTTTCTGTGCATCGATCTCTCCGGAATATGCGACCACGGGCACGTTGAAGGTATTGATCGCGTGGTCGGTTGAATCGTACATGTGCCACAGCGTCCGTTGCACTTCGTTCTGCGGCTGCCGCGCGAGCGCGCCACGCAGGAACACTTCGGTCTCGGTGAAGCCGGCCCCCGGTGCTCCCGCGGCCCAGCGATCCGCGTAATGAACGATGTACGACCATGCGGATGCCCCGCCCATCGAGAACCCGGCCATCACAATCCGGTTCGGATCGATCGGATAGTTCTTCTGCACCGATGCAACGGCTTCGAGACCATCGGTCTCCCCGGCAAACCGGCTCGCGTTCGTGTACCGGCCGTAGGGCTGCAGCATGAACCGATCGGCGCCAGCTGCGAAGGGTTTGGACGCATAACCGGTCAGCGACTTTGCCATGAACTGCTGCTCGAGCACCGTGTCGTCCCGGCCGTGCATGAAGATATCGAGCCGGTATGCGCGCTTGGCGCCCGGATCGTAGTTGTCTGGCATTGTCAGCAGATACGGTTGCGCCGAGCCGTCGATGCGCGAGTAAAACCCTCGAACGCCGCTTTGCGTCATCCACGGAGCGTTGCCGCTCGCGAGTTGTGTTGCGCGCTCGTTGCCCGCGGCAAGCGTCTGCTGCGCGTAACTCACCGGAGTGCTGCCGCGGCCGGCATACAAGCGCTCGTCGTACTTCAGCGGACGACGGACAGCGTCGAGATAGACCTCGACGTCAGCTATGCGATCGAACATCGGTGAGGAGTGGTATTGCGTCTTCAGCGCCGCAACTTTCGTCGCGAGGTCGTCGACCGCGGCTTGCAGAGTGCGCGCTTCCTCGGGTGTCACGCCCGCGCCAAGCGGTGGAAATTGCGCTGGCGCGGCGGGCGCGGGGTTTTGTGCGCGTTCTGTCCACGTGGCTGCTGCGAATCCGACCGCGATCACCAACGCGTGTGTAGTGAAGCGTCTCATGGTGTGCGCATTATAACGATCAGTTACCAGTTACCAGTCTCCAGTTCCCAGGTATTCGCTCGTGAATGAATGACTGGAAACTGGAAACTAGGAACTGGAAAACTACTTCGGAAATATCACCGGCAGCACGGCGTCCGTCGTATACACGCATCGATCGTTGTGGCCGCACTCGGAGACAATGATCGCTTTATGTTTGGCGCCCAGCGTTTCGTTGACGTATTTCACAAACGCCTCTCCCCTTGCGCGCCGCGTCGGGCCCTGTGCCATCGCACCACACGAGGAATCGAACCCGCCGAGCGGGAGTGTGTCGACCTGTCCGAGTAGATAGGTCGTCGGCCGCGAAACCAGCTGCTTCTTCAACTGCTCGTCGCTCATTTTTGCGGTATAGCCCGATACGCGGTTTTCGAGGCCGAAAGGCCAGCGGTTGTACGTCGCGCACTGAGCCGAGTCGTACGAGGCAAAGGTGAAATTCGTGTGCGCTGCATCGGATTTCCAGCCGTCTTTCGCGTCCGCTGGCTCCGCGTCCCCTCCCGCCGTTGGGCGCATCGCGACCGGCCACGAGTAGCTGGACGGGTTGGCGACGACGTAGGACACCGGCACACCGAGTGTGTCGTGAATCCGGTTCGACATCTCGTAACGGGTCACGAACTGCCCGCCCGCAGAATGGCCGGCAACGACGATCGCCTGTAGATTGGGAAAGACGTTCTTGTTGGCAAGTTTGCGCAGGATCTGATCGGCAAAATCGAACGAATTCAGATCCGGATGACTCGTCGAGGCGCCACCGGAACGCCAGCTATCGCCACCGCAGCTCCACACGACCTCATTCGTGTCGGGCTTGTCCGCGCACGCAATTAAATGAGGCGCAATCACGACGGCGTCGTCAACCGCACCGGCAAGGAATGCAGCCGCCATCGCGGTCGCGAAATAGTGATCGGCGTTACGGTTGGTCCCGTGAACCATGATGAGTGCCCGGTGGATCCGATCGTTGCGCTTGTCGAGTGGATGCGAGGTGTAGATCTTCGAGCGGGCCGGACCAGCGCCCAGCGCCACCCACTCGGTGCACTCCGTCGTCGACGTTGTACAGGCGGCCGCGGCAGCAGGCGTGCCACGTTGATCGACGACGGTGGACGCAAGCAGACTTGTGAGAATCAGGAGGCAGATCCGCATCGGGAGAAGATATACCAATGCTCAATGCTCAATGCTCAATGCTCAATGCTCAATGTTCAATGCTCAATGTTCAATGCTCAATGTTCAATGCTCAATGTTCAATGCTCAATGTTCAATGCTCAATTCGAGGAGCCCCTTGAACACTGCACAGTGGGCATTGAACATTGACTTACTCTCGCAGCGCGGTCAATGGGCTGACACGTGTGGCGACGCGAGCAGGAACCCAGGTGGCGACGAGACCGGCAATCGCGAGGGCAAGAGGAGCCGTGACGAAAACGATCGGGTCGAGAGGCTTGACGTCATACAGCACGCTGCTCAAAGCCATACCAAGCAGTGCTGCGAGTGGCAGACCTAGGGCGACGCCGACAGCCGATAGCGCTGCCCCTTCCTTCATAAACAAACGAAGGACGTCTCCTGGCTTTGCCCCGAGCGCCATTCGGATCCCGATTTCTCGAGTACGTTGTGTCACCAGATAGGACTTCACGCCGTACAGACCGACGACCGCGAGAGTGAGGGCGAGTAAGCCGAGGAGCAGAAACATCCGGCCTCCGGCCCTGACCAACCAGAGCTGCAGACTCTTATCGTGGAACGACTGCAGCGTCTGGGATTGGACGATCGGAAGCCGCGGGTCGAGGCTGGCGATCACACGACGAACTTGCGGGAGGAGATCGCCTTCCATACCGGATCGAAGGAGCCTGACGTGCATATTGGTTGCCGACTGATAATTCCGCCCCGACGGGACGTAGATGGCCGGGCGTATTTCGCGATCCAGCAGCTGGTCGCGAATGGGCGGCGCAATGCCGACAACTTCGAGCGGCTCCAGATCTGTCGTCTCACCTGCCTCAGGCCGCACTGCGAAGCGCACGACCTGCCCAATCGGATCATCGTCGCCGAACAGTCGGCGTCCAAGGCGCTGATCGATGATGACTACGCGCGGCGCAGTTTTGGATTCTTCCTCTTCGGCCGAGAACTCCCTGCCACGCAGCATGCGTAGACCCAGAGCGCGAAAGTAATCGGAGCCAACGATTCGGTACACGGCGGAGGTTGGGGATTGCTGCGATCCGACGCGCTCGACCTGCTTGCCCTCGTGCATGTCGCCGAACGGCACTGAAGACGCGACCGCGGCTGCCTCGACGCCTGGGAGCGCGCGAACGCGCAGCAGCATTGCCCGCACCACTGATCGCCCGCGGGTCTCGTCGTATTGCGCGAGTGCGGGATCGACAGCTACGAGGAGTTCACGATCGTAGCGGAACCCAGGATCGGCAACGGCGGCCTTCAACGCTCCGCGCGCGAACAGGCCACCGGCGGCAAGGAGCATGAGGGACAATGCAATCTGACCGACGACGAGTATGTTGCGGGCCGTGAAGCGACGCCCCAGAACGCCCGGCGTGACATCAGCTGTCTTCAAGTCAGTCACGAGGTTGGCACGCGTCACCTTGAGCGCCGGTCCGAGCGCAAACAGCATCGTCGCGGCGATCGCAGAGGCGGTCGTCACGATGAGGACTAACTGACTGGGCCGCGGGTTGAACTGGACGGCGAGAGGCAACACTGAAGCAAATGAATTTGCGAGCGCACGTGTCGCCCAGTACGCGAGTAGAAGACCTCCGGCGGCGCCAGCAATTGCAAGCAGAAAACCTTCAGTGAGCAACTGGCGCACAATGCGGCGGCGAGCGCCACCCACGGCCAGGCGAATCGCGATCTCCTTGCGCCGCGATGCGGCGCGGGCGAGCAGCATGTTGGCGATGTTCAAGGAAGCGATCAGCAGCACAACACCCGCAAGGCCCATCAGGAAGGCTGCGCCTCCTCCGAGTCCCGTGTTGGTTTGGGGAGAGCTGCTCGTCGACAGACGCGACAGAGGGCTGATCGTGAGCAACTGATCGCGGTTCTCGGCGGGATACGCGCTGGCCAGGCTGCGCGAGAGAATCTCGAGGCGATCGGTGGCCGCCTGCATCGTGATCCCTGGCTTCAAACGACCGGCCAGAACGAGACCACCGCCGCCGCGATTGTTCAAGCCGCCTGCTCTGTTCTTGAACATGTCGTTGACGACGAGATCGAACATCCCAAGCGGCAACCACATCTCTGGCGCAACGATTGCCATTGTGCCGGTGCCGGGCGGTACGATACCGACGACGGTGAAGTCGATTGCGTTGATATGGAGGTGATCCCCCAGCTGCGCCGAATGACCTGCGCCGACGATCGCGACCGGGATGTGAGCGCCTGGCGATTCTTCCTGCGCCGAGAATGGGCGGCCCGCGACAAGAGAAACGCCGAGCGTGTCGAAGTAATTGGATGACACGACTTCGGCGAATGATTGACGCGTCGTGTCGCCGGTCTGAACTCCAACCATGGCAAACGTGTGCGCCATGAGGCCATCGAAAGTGTCAGCGGCAGCGCGAATATCCGCGAAGTTCGGATATGAGAAGTCGCGGTAAGAGTCGGGTTTGTTGCGATCGTGGCTATAGACGCCGATCAATTCGTCGGCGTGCCCTGCGAGGGGCCGATACAGCAGCGCATCGACGAGCGTGAACATTGCGCTGTTCGCCCCGATTCCCAACGCGAGCACAAAGACCGCTACCGACGTGAATCCCGGCGTCTTGGCGAGCATGCGGAGACCGAAGCGAAGATCCAGGATGAGACGTTGCATATGGCACCCTCCGATTGACGGCTGCCGATGTTCCGAGGGAGTCGTGATATCAGCTACGCTTCCGGCGAGCACTCCTGACACGCCTGGCACCCGTGGCACCCTTGGCACCCTTGGCACCCTTGGCACCCCTGGCACTCTTTACGCGCTCCGGCAGTTTGCGTCCACCCGTTTCGCGATTCCATTCCTCGAACGTCTCGGGCGAGATCTTTCCCTGCACCAGAAGCTCGGCGAATTTTCGTCGCTGTGCCTGGCTTTTGAAGGGCATGAGATTCAATACCGCCATTCCGGCGCGTAGTCCTCATCCCGCCGCTTCTTTTCGGCCCTGAGACTCAGTGTAAAGAGCGCGAAGACTTCGGCAAGTCCGATGAAGGCATAGATCGCGAAGCGTGTGAACGCACTTGGCTCGGGAAAGCAAACATCCCCGGCTTCCAGGCAAACACGCACCATCCGATCGATCTCCACGTACTCGCGCAGGATGAGCGCAAAGGCGGAGCCGAAGATGATGACGGTGCCGGCGATGTTGCCGAAAATCATTCCTCCCTTACGCCAGAAGGGAAGCGCAACCAGCAGACCGACCGCGGGAGTGATGGTCAGTTCGAGAACAATCCAGGACCAGCGAAGATTGGCCATCCGGCCGTAATAGTAGCCGGACCCTCCGCGTGGGTGAAAGAGTGGATCTTACTTTTGCCAGCCGCACTCCTTGGCGGCAGCGGGGTCGATGAGCTGTGCGAGCCCATCCACATGAAACTGCGCCTCGACCGGCTCGGCATTGTGCGGTGTATATCCGAAACGGAAGGATTTCGCGGCAAGCACTCGCTGAGCGAATGCGGCACCGTCTGGTGCAAACAGCGCGTCGTGCTCGGCCGAGTCCGGCCAATGTTCGTTGCTGGCAGCCTCGCCGTCGAAGTGGAAGCTGACCGAATGATCTTCGGTGTTCGGCTCGATCTTCAGCGCTGAACCGGTATAGACGAACGTCTCGGTGCGCTTGTTCATGCAGCGGACGACGAGAATCGGGCGAACGTAGTTCATCCAGATCGCGACGGTGTTCTCTGCCGGCAATTCGAACGCCGCAGCGTGACGCTGATTTGCCGTCCAGTACGCACGTCGAGCGGTGCTCCACGTCTGGGTGAATGCAGGCTTGGGGGCGGCGGCCGGAGCGGGCGCCGCTTTTCCCGCTGCACGGTTCGTCGTTGCCACGGCGGTCGGCGTTGCGTCGCGCGATCCACCAAGTGCGAACGTGATTGCACCACCAACCACCAGAGCGGCGGCGACGATCATCATCTCGCGCCGGCCGAAACGTGATGCGGTTGCACGCGGCTGCGCCGGGACTGCGACTGGCTGCGCCTGCGCTGCTTGTGGTTGCGGTGTCGCCGCAGCTGTTGGCGATCCGGGTGCGAACGTCTGTACTGCGGCCGCATACACCGGGTCACTCGCTGGCAATTCAGACGGCGAGGGCGCGGGCATCGACGTCATCTGGATTTGATCGGCTGCCCAACGCTCGCAAAGATCGCAAACGGTGGCCGTCTCCGAAATTTCTCGTCCGCACGATGCACAGCGTTTCACGCGCTTGCTCCTGGGAGATGGTTGCCCGCGCACACGGTGGGCGTGTCCACATCGCGGCAAGGCGCGTACCAGCGCCAATATCGGCCACTACGGGCAACAAGCTTCGGCTAACGTACGAAAACACGGGCGAAATTGGTATCAAGCTGACAAGTCTGTGACCGTGACAGCTTTTCTCACATTGCCAGCGCTCGCTCCCTTCGCTCGCGCTGTTTGAATCGATACGCCTTTCTGCTTGGTCATCAGCGAATGCCCGTATCAAACCGCAAGGCCACTGTGGTCAAGCCGCTCGAGCCGACCTCGACCTGCTTGGCCTGCGAGGCAGGAGAAATGACAGGCGCGTCAGCCGCGGGCACAACGAGGTAGGTGCCGGGCGCAATGCGCGATTCGAAATGACCGTTGGCGTCCGAGTGAAATGTCGTTACCGTCCGCCCGCCCTGACGCACGCTGAAGCTGGCGCTGAATGGCTCGTCGCAGGGCACATCAACCCTGCACACCGGCGTGATGGGACCGCGCAGAACCATTCCCGTGAGACCGGTATCAGTTGGTGAGGACGGCGCACCGCATCGCGCCGTCAGCAACAGTGCTAATGCGAGCAGCAGTCGACGCGAGGTGATGTCACGGCCGTACTGATGCGGCGCGCACCATCGCATAGCGCTGGATTTTTGTGAGCGAGGACACGGTGGCAGACATTTCCGAGATGGCGCTCTCGAGCGTCTTGCGATCTTTCCGCGACAATCCGGCACGAGGAAACTCATACATGAAGACGTGTCCGGTTCCATCCGGGCCGGCCCACATCGGATCGACCCACTCGATCCCTTTGCTGACGCCCATGCAGGTCCATTCGTCGTGTGCGATGACCGGTTTGCGTGGCGATGCCGAAGCTTTCTGAAGCGCCGCATCCATCTCCGTCACGAGTTGATCGAATAGGAAGATCTGCAGGGCTTCGTCGAGCTCGGCGATTTCGGGAACATCACACAGGCGCTTGGACAACCCCACGCGAGCATGGCTGGCAATCATCGCACGGGGAACGACGACCAGACGATGGAGCGCGATAACAACGCGCGGTAATCCTTCGGAGTAGGCGAGTCGTGCGACCACCTGCATGAAGCGTGGGGCCTCGGCCGCAATTGCGGTCGCGACCGCGTGGGTGCGAGCCGCGCTATCCAGTGAACGCCAAAGACGGCGTCTGGCAGCGTGATTGCGGCCGAACAGGCTGAACCGCAGCCCTGCGGCGACCCGCGTGATTGCCGCGGCCCCGTCGGGGGTCCGCGTCCATCGGGTGAACGGCTCCCGCGTGATCCGTCCTCGATACTCCAGGCGGTCGCCGGCAACACGGAACCAGCTCATTTGTTGCGCGGGCTTGCGAAGAATGTGCCGACTCGAGTCTTTGTGACTTCCGGTTTCGGCCCTGAAGATCACTGTGCGCTTCTCGGCTCCGTCTCGCCAGCCACTGTGTAGAGCGCATGATGTTACGCCGTCGTTGTCTTACAATCGCCGCATGCCGCCTTACATCTTTGGCATCCTCGCGACGGCGTGGATTGTGTGGATGACGCCATTCTTTCTGACGCGACGCGGCGACCGCGCACAGACGCTCGATCGGCGGGCGCGGTGGGGCATCTTCATCCAGGCTATCGGATTCGCGATTCTGTGGATGAACCAGTATTGGACGCGATCTCCGTCGATGATCCGGATCATCCCCGCGGCGTGTTTTCTGATCCTGGCCGACGTGTTGTCGTGGACGAGCGCACGGACCCTTGGGCGGCAATGGCGCTTCGACGCAGGCCTCAACGCGGATCACGAGCTGGTGCAATCAGGGGCGTACCGATTCGTGCGCCATCCGATTTATGCCTCGATGCTGTGTATGCTGCTCGGCACCGGACTGTTGATCACGCCGGCGCCTCTTCTGCTCGTTTCAGTGGTGCTCGTTCTTATCGGGCTGGAGATCCGGAGTCGAATTGAGGACGCGCTGTTAGCGTCACGTTTCGGGGAGCGCTTCCGGGAATATCAGCGCCGGGTCCCGGCGTACTTGCCGTTCGTCAGGTAGCGACATCGACGATTAATCGGCAAACTACATCAGTCACGCTGCATTCGTACTTAGAGAAAGGAAAGGAGAAACCGGTTCCGTTGCTCTTTCCCGGCATCCACAAAATCAGAACCCGTACAACTCCATCGGATTATCGACCAGGATTGTCTTTCGCTCGGCGGCTGAGGCCCACGCCGCAAATTGATTGAATACCCGCCCATCGTCAATTTGACGGAGCGGTGATATTTCAGTCGCTCCCCGACCTGGAGTGGTATCTGGATGGGGCCAATCGGTTCCCCAGAGAATCCGGCGCACGTTCGCCGCGATCAGTGCCTTGGCGAGCGGCCCCATGTCGCTGAAATCGGGAGCCGCGGTGGACCCACGATACGGCGCCGAGACCTTGACGTAGGCGCGTCCCGATCGCACGAGATCCAGCAGCACATCGAAGCCGCGCTGCGATGGCCCGGATGACCCCTGCGCGCCGCCGAAATGATCGAACACGACCGGCACTGGCGATTGAGCGATCTCCTTCTGCATCGCCTCGATCACCGAAAGCTGCGTGTACATCTGCACGTGCCACTTGCGTTTGCCAAGGCGCGCGACCGCCGCTTCGAATCGTCGTCGTCCCAACTCGGGATCGGTCTGGCCGGCGGTCGCCAGGTTGATGCGAATCCCTCGAATCCCTGCCTCGTTCATCTGGTCGAGCATGCTGTCCGATGTCTGATCGTCAATGACGGCAATGCCCCGCGCGTTCGGCGCTAACTGCTTGATCGCGTCGACCGTGCACGCATTGTCGGTGCCGTACACGCTTGGCTGGACAATGACGACGCGTGTCGTGTGAAGCGCACGATGGAGCTTGCGCATTTCTTCGATCGACGCGGGCTCTGGCGTGTAGGTTCGGTTCGGCGCGAACGGAAATCGCTTTGGATCGCCGAAGACATGCGTGTGGCAGTCGCACGCGCCTGGTGGCACGTCAAACGAAACAGCAGTCGACGGCTGTGCGGCACCCACCGGAGTGCGGGTCGCTTGACGCAAGGCAGCCGCTGACAGCGGACCGATCATCAGCACCTCGCGCCTGGACAGCATCTAGTTCTCCTCTTACTCACTCGCGCTCGTTCGCCACTCTCATCCCCGGTTTCAAACCACTTCTGGAACCTTGCAGACCTAGAGGACCTAACGAGCAGAAGCCTGCTCTTCGTACCAATCCTGGTGGAGCGACCAGCCATGACAACTGAGACACGACGTCCACAGCCACTGGTGATCGCACCCCGGGCATTTTCCCCGTGTCGAGAACGTATTCCAGACGGTGAAGCATCCGGCGAAGAACGGTTCCGGTGCCGCGGACGGATCACAGCACCATCGACTCGAGGAGTCCGGCCGCCACCCGCAGAGGGGACAACGAACGCTGCTGAAAGCATTGTCGGCGGCGGCAGTGGGAACGGTGATCGTGATATTCCCGCTGCGATTCTGCTGCAGCGCGTGCAGGATTGGCACTTCAGGCGCGCGCGTCCCGGTGATCGTGCTCTCGCTTACATGAGGCAATCGGCACACTGGCCTTACTTCGTCTCGTCCCAGATCACTTGCGCGTCTGCCCTGGTTCGGTTGACACGCGTAGTCCGCTGCTCGTCGGTGGTTGGCTCGTTATAGCCTTTGTATTTCGCCGGCGTCTGCCACGTGTTGACGATGTCGTCGATCGTCTTCCCCGCCTTCTTCGCGTCCTGGACGAACGTCACGAAATCCGCGATGAATTCGGAATAGAGCTTGAGATCCGCCGTGGTGGTCGTGGTGGGATTATGACCATTGATGATCGTGTCGACGTCCTTGGTGGCCGCCGCCCTGGCGAGCGTTGTCGAGTAGCTCAGTCCCGAACCACCGTTGTTCTTGTCCATGATCGGCAGATCACGGGTGGGAAACGTGTCGCCTGCGTGCATGACGCGGTGCTTCTTGAAGATCACGTATGCGTCGCCGCCCGTGTGTGCGGGCCCGAAGTATCGAAGATCAATTTGATCGTCCCCGCTGCCCATCGTCCAGGTGTCCTTGAACGTGCGCTTGGGCAAGCCGCGACCTCCGTTTTGCTTGAAGATGTTGTCGGGCGGAGTTGTCTGCAGCCCGTACACGGCGCTGGTCTGCTCCATGTACTTCTTGGTGTTTTCCTGCACGATGACGTCGACTGTGGCAGGAAACTCGACGTTGCCGCTCACGTGATCGCCGTGCGTGTGCGTGTTGATAATCGTCGTCACCGGCTTGTCAGTCAGCGTCTTGATCTTGTCCAGAATCGGCTGTCCCCATCCGGGATTCTTCGTATCGACGACGACGACGCCTTTGGCGGTGATGAAGACGGCAGTGTTCCCTCCGCCACCTTTCAATACGTAGAGGTTGTCCTTCACTTTGTCGACTTCAATGATCTTCTCGGCCGGCCGGGCGGGTTGCTGAAACGCCGCAAGCGACATCGACAACGCGCCCACGATCAACACACTTCCAAGCACAATGCATCTCTTCATCGGTTCCTCACGTAATGGACGACACATCATATCTTTCATGTCGACGGGGTGGTTCTCCCGGGTTCGGCCGATTGCGCACGAGATAAATTCCACCACAAATAAGAGAGCCAATCATCATCAAGAGACCAACGCGATGCGTCCATAATCCAAGTGTTCGATCGAAGCGCATCCAGCCGAGGGCCGCGAGGATGTATTCCCAGTCGTGTCCTTGAACCTCCGCGCCGGTTTGCCCGCCGAGTAAGACAAGTTGCAACGCGCGAGCGTCGGCAATGTAGGGCGCAACATCGATCAGATTTTCGCCAGCCCACCACGTGCAGACGACGGCACCGAAAGGGTTTTGTTGTTTGAGAAACGCGGCCGCGAGGCCAAGCGGCAGAACGAACTGAAAGAGGCTGCCGCCCAGCACGCTCATGAAGTGCCCGAACGGCGTGAACAGTACGTGGCCGGCCTCGTGGAAGACCAGATTCGGCAGATGAAGGACTGATGCGGCGGCCGAGACACCCATTGGTGCTCGCGCAAATTGCCAGGTCCACAGCGATGCGGCTCCACTATTTCTTCGTAACCGACCACGAGCCGGCGGCAGCCTCCGAGCCGTCGGCTTTCACGCGCAGCGACCAGGTGCCGCTCGCCTTGTTGCCCTCAAAGGTCGCCGTCAGCCAGATTTCAGCGTCAGCCTCGCTCGGCGGAAAGTCGTACTTGGCGTTCATCTTGTTTCCGTCAAACGAGAGCGTCTTGAACGAAGCCTTGTAGGTAGGCTCTCCCGTCACGGAAACTTTGCCCGCAACTGCACCATCCTTGTTTTTCTCGAGCGTGAGTTCGAACCCCCCTCCTGAACTGCCGGTTGCCTGCCAGGATCCTGACCACCCACCTACGAACTCTTCACCCGATGATGATTTCTCGGCACCCCGCTGCGCGGCGATGCTGATACTGCTGAATAAGAAAAGAAACAACCAGACCGTCGATCGATTGCTCACAGATCGCCTCTCAGTCGAACTCGGATTCCGCATCCCGCACAACGGATCCCGGCAGTGTGTCACAACTCACCAATCACTTCTTTGCCACGGATGCTTGATTGTCGGATCATTCGCGTACCGCTTCATCTGAATTTCCAGCGTGGCGGCGCTTCCAGGCTCGATTTCGACGGTCAGAAGCGGCGCATCAACTTGCGTCGTCGCGGTGCCGTTCTTGACGCTGACCAGTCGATGTTCGCCATAGGCTCCCCCTTGCACAACCACTGTTCGGCGCTGCGCCTGGTTTAGATTGACGAGCGTCACTGTCGTATGCGCATCTCCAAGCTGCGACACGAGCGCGGCCACATCGTCGGGCAAGCCGGCGCGCTTGCGATCGAGATCAAAGTACCGGAGGCGCGCATTCACGAGACCTCCCTCGCGTCCGGGCAGCAAACCACCCCACATCAATTGCACGAGTGACTCGGTTGCCGCCGGATTGTAATCGAGCATGTTGTCGGCGAGGCGTTTGTCGGGTGGCGTGGCGTCCTTGCGCATGGCGGTCAGGCGCTGCTGAAGGCCGCGAAGATCTCGTTCAATCGCCTGCTCAGGGTAATTCTCATTCTGTCCCTCGAGATAGCGTACCCACTCGTTGCGCCCGATTCGTTCGCGATCGCTCGCCTGTTGAGACCAATACCAGACTTCGAGCGCGCCGACATTCCACGGAGTATCACGCCAGCCGTACCAGCCGTCAGCACCGCACATGGTCGGATACTCTTTTCGTCCGCCGCTCTCGCGCACATGCGAGTTCACGGCGTCGATCATCGTCCGCCAGGCGTCGATGTACTTGCGATCGCCGGTGACGAGCAGTGCGTTGTTGAAGCCGACGAGTGCGCGCGGAATTCGATTTCGATCCTCACGACGGCCGGTCACAGGATTGATCGGGCTGAATCCCCAGCCGTACGCGTTTTTCCACCATTGCCCTTGTGGACCGCCGATGCGTCCATCGAGATCGACAAAGCTGGGGATAATGCCGCCGTTCTGTTTCATGCGATCGAGCCAGGCATCCATGTATTCGACGATCCATCTTCTGTACTTAGGCTCGTTGGCGACCAGGTACGCGTCCGTTGGCAGCGTCGTCGCAACCAGATTGAGGAAATGATCGCCGACGACGTCGGTGTATTCCTCGTAGTGCGCCAGGAACTGATCGAACGTGGACTCGCCGTGCAGCGCATTGAATGCGCTGACGTCAATCGGATCGCCGACCCAGTCGATCGGCGTGGCCAGCCGAAGCATGGGACCGCGACTGCCGTTCTGCATGCTGCGGATGATCTTGTGAACGGAATCGTAGTTGGGCGCCTCCGGATCTTCGCCCATATAAAAGCCGGCGAACCTTCGCGCGCGTTCCTGGTGTTTGGGATCATCGGGAATCGACAGCCCCATCCGGTTGAAGAGCTGGAGCCCTTCCCCGTGATGCATCCAGTCGGACTGAACGATGAATTCCTTGTAGTACATCCCGTTTCGCGCAATCGGTACGACCGTCGTTCGCGCTTCGGTGTACTGCCTCAGAAGTCCTTCATGCCCTTTCAGGAACATCTGACGGATGTCGTCGCTGGCGCCGAGTGCATGAAGCTCCGGCCATCGATTGAAGTTTTCAAACGCATCGTCCGGGCCGTCGTTGGCACCCCAACGAACCACACATTGGAGATAGCCCCGGTCGTCGAAGTACTTCTGAAAGAACTCGCGGCACGCGGGAACGTTTTCGGCAAGTAACTGTCGCTCGAGCGCTGCCCATCGCGGCGGCGTTGCAAAACGGTTATTGATCCGGATAGACGCGTCGCGCAGCGCCGGTGTGGACTGCGCAAAAGAACTCAGCGCGCAGACGCAGAGAACGGTAACTGACGCGCGGATCGTACCCTTCACTTGTGAGACCTCAGCAGTCACCAATGGCGGGGTCGAAAGACCGCGCCGAATTACTTGAACAGAACGTGAGCAATCCGGGTTTCGAGCTCCCAGTAAATTATCGCGGTGGCGGTCACATCGAAGGCCGCATGCGCCACCATCAGCATCCAGATGCGGCCGGTGATCGCAAAGATAGTCCCAATCACCAGCCCGGTCACCGCCGCCTGTTCGACACCGGCGAGTCCCTGGGCAGGATAGTGAGCGATCGCGAACCATGCAGACGTGATCGCCACGATCGCAATCGAAGCGCGGACGCTCGTACCAAGCACTTTCCGAAGCTGCGCGAACAGGAATCCACGGAAAACGGTTTCTTCACCAAAACCGGCGCCGATCGTCACGGCGAGCAGAATGCCAGGTAAAGCCGCGCGATTGCCAGCCAGGTAATGGTACGCGTGGTTGATCGGGTCGGCGCCCAGGAGCGGCATCACCACGGCTTTCATCACGAGCTTGAGTGCAACGCCGAATGCGACGCCAACGACGGTGCTTGTGAGCCAACTCTTCGGACGAACGTATCCGATATCTTCGAGCGGAGTTCGAGATACGTGCGCCCACACAAGCACGAGGATGGCGCTGATCCACGGCGTTCCGGCGAACAGGATCACGAGCGTTGCAAGAATCCCCAGCGGGCCCGATCCGCGCAGTTTCTCGGCGAGCGGGTTACCGGCCGGTTGTTCGGCGACGGCGCGGGTCGCTGTCGTGGTCATCATCGACTGCCTAGTTCATCGGAGACGGTGAAGGGTCGTATCGCAAATCCCCAGCGAGGCACTGCGCGCTTGTACGCACGGAAGCTTTCACCGAACTGCGCCTCGAGGGTGGGTTCTTCGTAAACGATTACGAACACATGAAACAGGATAAAGACGAGTGCTCCATATTCCCACAACGACACGCTGCGAAAGAGCCACGCTTGGCCGAAGAGTACGGCGATGACGCCGTTGTACATAGGATTGCGCGTGAAGCGATAGAGACCTCTCACAACAAGCTTTCGCGGTGGATCGAACGGCGCAAGGGTGCCCTTGCCGGCTGCGAAGAAATCCCACACACAGCGCAGAAGCACCGATGCGCCGAGCACGATCAGGCATGCCGCGAGGCCGCTGCTACTCCACGGCCGGGTATGGATGTGATCACCCGACGACTGCAGTATCAGGAACGGGATGTATCCAGCAACAGTTCCCGGAATCAGGAATACGAACAGAATCGATCTGAAGGCGAGAAACGCCGTCACGACATATGCGATCGAATCTGATGATTCAGCGCATGCATCTGCCGTCGAATGTTCTTGAGCAGGACGTGATCGTGCGCCGTTAACGCCCTCACGCGGTCCTGCTTCAGCTGTCGCATTTTCGCTTTGACCGCAGGTTTGTCGACGCCGCTGGCCGTGTGATGCTCCTGTGTCTCGATATTCAACGCCCGGCAAAGAGCGGGAAGCAGGTGATCCTTGTTCATTTGCGAATAACCCTGAACCGCCTCGTGGTCCAGCTCTTTCGCCAAATCGCGCAGCTGCGCGACCGTCATCTGCCTGAGGTCGTGATAGGTATGCGCCATGGTGGCCTCCTGAGGCGGAATCCTAGCGCAAGGCGGGGCCGGGCTCAACGCTGCGCCGGCACGAACTCCATCGTCGCCTCGCGGCGGCGGGCGGTGCGGAAGCCACGAACGTATTTGCGAGATCCGGGCGTCGGGTACTTGGTCGCGTAGGCAGTTTCCACGGCATCGCGAATTCGGTCGCTCCGGATTCTCACCGCCCGAACGGCAATCTTTCGCGTAGCTACCTGGATCGTGCCGTAGGGATCGCTCAGGAACGCGTGGTACCAGCCGTTCGGCTTGAGCGTCCAGGAACGTACGAGCACACGTCCCCCGACAACCACCGGCCACACACCGGTGAATCGATGATCGGATCGGCGCCCGGCACGAATGCCGAGGATCTTGCTTTCGTCGATCGCGCGCAGGATTGAAGGCGCAAAGCGCTTAGGCATGGTGCAAACGAAGGAGGCGTCACGCCCACACACTGAGTGCGGCGGCAAACAAACCGATGCCCGGTCCTTCGAGAATGAATCCGGAATCGGTTTCCAGCCGCGAATATTCGGCGATGGTCCGAAGGATATGAGCCACAGCAAGAAGCGAGAACAACAGACCGGTGGTGATCAGATAAGGTCTCATCGCTTACTGTCCTTTCGATGCACTGTCCTTCTGCTTCGCTAACTCGTCGCGGAACTCCTGCTCCTTCTGCGCCACGAACTTCCTATACCCGTCAGGATCAATGAACGGGTTGGGCGCGCCCGGCTTCATCCTCGCGTACTTCGCCTCCATGTCGAAGTAGCTGCCATGCGCGCCGAGAAAGATGTCGGCCGGCAGAGACTTCAAGACGGTGAACATCCGTTCGTAGTCGCTCGCGATCGCGGGATAGGCGGTGTTGTTGACGAGTTTATAGCCCGGATTCACATTCGGGCTGCCGACGATGACGACGTCGTGGGGCTTGCCACCATCGCTGACCTTCATCGTCCACGTCGTGCATCCCTTGGTGTGACCCGGTGTGAGATGTGCGATGAGGACGGCATCGCCCAGCCTCACCTGATCGCCGTCGTGCAGCACGCGATCCACCGTCGTCGGCGGATAGAGGTTGCCGGGATCCTTGCCGTATTGAAAGTCCGTCTTCCCGCCGCTCTCGACATTGGGCACGTCGGCGTCCATCACCATGTAAGACGCACCCGTCAGTTTCTTGATCGTGGCGCTCGCCGCATTGTGGTCCCAGTGCGCATGACTGATGAGGAGGATCTTGATGTCGGAGAACTTGAATCCGAGCTTCTCAACGCTCGCTCGGATGAGCGGAACATTCGCTTCGAGATCGCTGTTGATGAGAATGTGTCCCTGCGGCGTCGTAATCAGATAATTCGCGAGGCCTTTGCTGCCAACGTAGTACAGGTTGCCGGCGATGCGGAACGCGGGAAATGGTTCGGTCCATTCCGCGTTCCCTTGGGCGAGCATGCTGGCCGCGGACACAACCAGCAGCACAATCGCCGCGAGAAGGTGACGATAGGTTTTGCTCATTTGACTATCCGGTGCTGAGATCTTTGTAGAAGATAACCGTTCCGTGTGGAGTCGTTCCGTCGGTATCGAGCGCGTATCGCGGGATCACGCCCACTTCGGTCCAGCCGATTCGGCGATACAACTCGACAGCGGCACCGTCCTGCCTGGCGTCGAGTGTCAGGAGCGTAAAGCCCGCCTGCCGGGCGGCGTCTTCAATCGACTGCATCAATCGTCTGCCCACGCCGTTGCGGCGGCTGCGGCGATGGACGATGAGTTTTGCAACGTCGGCGCGGTGCGGCTGGTTCGGCGCCCACGAGGGATGCATCTGGACCGTCCCAACGATTCCATTGCCATCGCGCGCGACAAGAAAAATGGCACCGCTCTCGATCGCCGTGAGCGTTCGCCTCCACCACCGTTCGGCGCGTTCGACGGTGAGCGGCGCAAGAAAACTGACCGCTGCGCCTGAATCGACCGCATCGACGAGAAGTTCGCCCAACGCCCGCACGTCGCGGTCGCTTACTGGTGGAATCAGTCGTTCGATCATGGACGGGTTGCCGCACATGATCGCATCGGGCTCGAGATTGCGCAATCGACCCACCTTCGCACCGGCGTCGGCGTGCAATTCGACGGTCCGCCGCCGGTCGTGACTGAAAAGAGAGCAGCGAGTCCGGCGTACACCCATGGACGCACGCGATCATTATTCCAGATTCAACGGCGTGAGACCTCGAGAGGACACGACGCACTCGTTCGATGACGCTGTGCAACGAAGAACACACGCCAACACCACCAATCTCGTGGTACCTCAATTGCAGCGCTCGGGCCAATTTCGCATCGGAGACAATCATGGTTTCCTTCGCCTCACCCGTCCTCAAGTGTCTGACCATCGCTTCCATCATCTTCACCGCCACAATGGCGACCGCGCAACAGCGCACCGACTTCGGAACCTTGTCGATTCAGGTGCGCCCGCCGGACGCGGACATCCTAATCGACGGCGAGCGGTGGACCGGCTCGGAAGGCAATGCACCACTGCAGGTTCAGCTTTCACCCGGGATTCACCGCGTTGAAATGCGCGCGCCGGGCCGCCAGACGTTCTCGGCAACGGTGACTATCAGATCCGGTCAGACGACCCCGCTAAATGTTTCACTGCTGCAGACGGGGCCCGAATCCGCTCCGACCGAACCAGCCCCAGCCTCACCCGCCAGTACACCGCGGCCTCGCGGCTCTGAAGGTGGGATGCACGTCACCACGGGCGAGGATGGCTTCATGATCGCGCCCGACTATCGCGTCACGGATATCAACCACCACACCGCCCAACTGCTGGGCGCTTACGGTGGTTACGTGTTTGGCGGACAGTTCCTCGTCGGCGCAGGCGGCTACTGGCAGGTGGATTCGACCAACGGATTGCGCATCGCCTACGGCGGGCCCGTCTTGGAATGGCGCGTCTTCCCCGACAAGGCCGTCGGCTTGAACCTGCACGGGCTGATCGGCGGCGGCTGGCGGTATGCCGACGATTCGTACTTTGCTAATTTTGGTCGTCCGCGCTTCGATCATCGCGGCGTGCCCGCCCGAAGATACAACACGCTGCCCTATGGCTTTTACGACGACGCGTTCTTCGTCGCCGAACCGGAGGCGCAAGTCGTGGTACGCATGGCGTCATGGATTCGCCTGCAAGGTGGCGTCGGTTATCGCGCGACGTCGTCCGATAACACCAATGGCGCGAGCGGAAGTCTGAGCGTCCAGTTCGGGCGCTGACAATCGTTTCATTGGCACGGGGCGGTGATGTGCAGTGTCGAGCTGCGATCGTAGAGCTGAATTGACAAGTGCCGGTCTGGCACCGGAATCTCGCGCTCGAGCCTGAGTTCACCGCGATCGACCGCGTTGAGCACAGCCTGCCGCTGCGCCAGGTAATAGCTGGTGATGTCGAGAATCGCAGGTTCCGATCCGACCGGCATCAGCAGCAGCACGTTGGTCGCCAGACTGAGATCAGTGCCCCTGGCGCCGCCGAGTTCAAGCGGCGAACAAGGCAATCCGGTAGGCGGTCCCAGCTCCCAGCGAAACAACGCTGGCGATAGTTCGTTGCTTTGACCGACGATCGCCAGTCGATCCTCCGGCTTCAACTCAGCGCGGATCGAATCCAACGCCGCGCGCAACGTGTGATTCTCGGTGTAGTTCTCGAATGCGACAGCGCGGAAACGTTCCTCCCCGACCGCCGCGTTCGCCGCGAGAACTCCGCTCCCCAACACAGCCGGGGCGATCGCCGCCCCGGCAATGCGTCTCCACGTGGAACCCGCGAACCATCGTCCAAGCTCGCTCGCGGCCGCAATGCAAAGAAGAACGACTGTCAGCAACAGAAACCGCGGGAATCGCGTCTGGTGGATGGCGATGATCGCAAACTGCATCGGAATCCCGAAAATCAGCCACCGCATGAGCGGCGGTTGATGCCGATATGTAACGGCGGCGACAACGAACAGGACAACGACAGCGATGAGAACCCACTCACTGTAAAAGTACTGATGTCGGAGCGCATCGACGTAAACAGCGGTGCCGGCGCTAATCGTCGACTCGCCAAGCGGACGGTTGACGACGAGATTGAAGAAGTCGCGAATGTGATTCGGATACGGTGATGCAAGCCAGATCGTCACCGGCACGGCAAACCATACGAGAAGAGGGCGAACGCGCGGATCGGCGCCGATCACGTGGTCCCACGGAATCCTGCGGGCGCGATGGAGATACCAGAGCCGCGCCAGGAGCAGATAGAGGACGATGTGGCCGCTGTTGCCGACCGTGTGGACGGAGATTCGCTTTCCAAGGAGATGAAACTCGAACCCTCCGGTGCGCATGACGACCAACAATCCCGCGAAGTAGGCGATCAGCAACCAGGCGGTTGGCGACGAGAGCGCCGCACGCGTCCATCGTCGAAGATCGTCTAACGTGCGTGCCCCCGTCGATCCTGACGATCGTTCCAGCCATTCGTAGACCACGAGCGGCACGATCAGCAGAAAGAAGTAGTTGTACTTGGTGAAGAAGAGCACGGTCAGCGATACCGCAAACGCGCGCGCCGCGGGCGGCGTCGACCGTTGCCGGTACGCGACGTAGGTCAAAAGAACGACGATCTCCGCCGCCGCGCCCACGCTCTCCGTCATCGTGACCGAGGCATAGGCGAGAAGATACGGAGACGACACAATCAGCGCGAGAAAGAGTGCAGCCGGCAGCGCTGCCGCCTGTCTCCATTGCCGCCACATCAGCGCACATCCCAATATCCCGGCGAGCACGAACGCGGCGATTGCACTGCGCAATCCCGATTCGATCTTTCCTCCGAGTGAGAGATAGAACGGAATCTGGTAGATGGAAAGTACGGGTGGCCAGTAACCCTGAAGCCATAAATCCCAGAGCAGCCGGTGTATCCGGCCGGTGACGAGCAGATGGTAATCCTCCCATCCGTGATTCAGGTGCGTCGCGAGATCCCAACGGGGCAGCAGACGTTGGGCGACGACAATTCGAACGGTGTGGTGATCGATGAGAAAAGCAACGTAAAGCAGGACCGCAGCCGCGATCGTTATGAGTGCGGTGAAGGCAATCCGACGCGACCTGGTCGCATTGTGAAGGTCAGCCTCGACGCGATCGCTCATCCAGCTCAGTCGCCGAGTGCTCGATCGATTTGCCGGATGAGATCGTCGTACTCGGCGAGAAGTTTCGGCTCCATGTACACCGCGTCGCCGAAGTAGACCTCCGACGCCTGCGCGAAAGCGTCGAAGTTGTCCCTTAGGGGGATGAGATACATCGCCTGAGTCATGCCGCGTGTATATTCATTGAGCGCTCTCTGCACGTTGTAAACATGAGAGAGCGCGAACGCCAGATCACGATCGACATAAGTGAGCGCTTGCGTCGTCATCGCCAGGTCCCACGCGGTCTGGTCGAAGGTGACGAACCGCAGCCCCTGGATAGTGACGTCGGCCTTGTTCCTCGAGTTGTGGTCCTTGGAGAGATAGTCCTGAAGTTGCTCCAACAGCTTCGAGTGGTAATCGCGAACCTCACTAACCGCCTTGCGGTTCTCGACTATCTCCGACCGGAACCGGCGCAATGACGATTCCGCCAGCTCGTGGTGCCGGCGATCTTCGCGCCACTGCTCGCCGGCGAGCCCGAGGAACACGCCGACGCTAATCAACGCGACTTCGAGTGTGATTCTCGCCGCCGATCTGACCCATTCAGGGCGAGTTCGCGGGCCCGAAGATTCGAGTTTTGTGACCTCCGCTTCCTCGAGCTTAGGGATGTGAGTTTCCGGCATGGCGCGACATGGTACCACTATGTACCGAGACTAATTCGACGTAGGATCGGACGATGGATCAGGCCAATCGGAAAATCGAAGAACTCGAGAAGATACTCGGACACGCGATGCGCGCCTTCCGCGAGCGCGTGGCAGGTCTGACCCGCCAGCGCATGAACATTCCGCGCGTCTACTCGATGTTCGACGACACCGATCCGGACGACGCGCCGGATGCGCTCGTAGGAGCACGCCTCCACCCGCGACACCCCTTGGGCGGATCGGCGATCGCCCTTCCCGAACCCGACGAGGACCTCGCAACGGTCGCTGTCGCAACTCACCGGCGGCGATCGTAAGAGCGCGGTCTTTCGACCGCGAGGGTCAGGCGCGCTCTTTGCCGCGCACTTTCGCAAACCACCAGCGAAGGCCGACGAACAGAAAGCGCCAGTCGTGAAAGAACTCGGGCGGCTTGCCCTCAAAGGCGTGTCCCACAAACTGGAAGATCCAGCCGACGACAAACAGCGTGACCGGCACACCCCACCAGCCGTCAACGAACAGCGCAACGACGAAGAGCGGGAGTGAAAGTGCAATCAGCGGAATCCCGACTGTATGACAGAAGCGATTGACCGGGTGCCGATGGCTGCCCGAGTACTGAGCGATCCACTCGTCCCGCGATCTGCCACCGAGCATGCGCCACCTCCGATTGAAGTCGACGTCACCTGCTGATCTCGTTGCCGAGCCAACCGATGGTAGCGTAGAGCCGCAGATCGGACCGGAGGATCTTTGCTCCCTCGCTCGTCCTCTCAGCGGACTCAATTCGCCTCTGTCCGGCCTCGTACTCTGCATCGGTGATGACCATCAGTTGTGACGTACTCGTGCGGTCGAGAAACCCTGCGGACCGCGCTTCGCTGACGGTCATCTCGCGCGGCAGGTGTTGAATTATCCGAGTTTCGCACCGGGAAAAACCCGCCGCTGCCATCAGTTCGCGTATGCGATCGGTCGGGAGGTAGCGCTTCCGATCCGCGGCCAGCGCGTCCGGGAAATAGTCATACACCCACCATTGGTCCTGTCCGTTATGCGGGTCGAGACCGGCCGTCAGGATCCCTCCGCCGGAACGAAGCACGCGACTCGCCTCGACGAAGAAGGCAGCCTGATCGCCGAAGTGATGCAACGCGTTCACACAGAACAGCCGATCGCAGCTCGCGCTGCGGCACGGCAGTGAATCAGCACGACCGCGAATCAGGCAGCCGGCCAGCGTGTCGCGCGCGATCCGCAGCATGCCGGCCGAGAAATCCAGGCCAAAGGCGATCACATGCGCGTTACGGAGCCTACGCACCCAGTGGCCGGTGCCGCATCCAATCTCGAGAACACGGTTATGGGCCGCACCGGAGTCTTCGACAAACGACGCAAGCGCCTGCTCGACGCCCGTGTAGGTATTTCGCTCGTAGCGCGAGTTATACGTGGCGGCGACGCGATCGTAGTCGACTCGTCGAATCATGGTTCGGCAGGTAACAGAGTTCCTCACCA
>JBKPSH010000172.1:0-19843 GCA_046734955.1 Acidobacteriota bacterium | reverse complement strand
GATCGGCCTTGGGGCGGTACTCCCAGACGAGATCGACCGGTGGCACGAGGTCTGACGCTGCCAGACCCACACGCTGCGGGTCGCCGTTCGTGGCCGCCTGCGGTCGCAGCGCGAGGAACCGCATCTTCTGCGGAAACGGCTTCGGGTTGTTCGGGTTCGGCTTGAACCCGAGATACAGCGCGTTCCCCGGTTGCGGCAGCCGGCCGAGCGGAAAGAACGGACCGACCGGTCCCGGTCCGGCGAGATCGATCGCGACCGGCGCACCGTCAGCAAAGACGACAACGTTGCCGAGCTCGGCACCGATCACGTCGAGCGCTTGCGTTGTCTCGAAGATGAGCGTCCCGCCGGCGCCAGGCGCCGACACGCGCGCTCCAGCGGCGATGGTCGCGGGCGGTTCCGAAGGTTTCGCCGAAAACGTCAGCCGCACCAGAGCCGGCCGCGGCGGCGTTAGTTGAAGTCCCAGCAGCTCGGCGAACCTGAGGTAGTGTAGGCGCGGGACGTCGTTCATCCGGTGAAGCGTCATCTCCGAGAGCCACGCGAACAGCTGCAGCAACGTGATGCCCGGATCGCTGTCGTTGAAGTTCGTCCACGCCGAGTTGTACCGCGGAATACGATCGCGCAGCTCGCGGTAGATCTCGTCAAAGGTGCGATCGAACGTCGGCTCGTTGAGCTCGAGGGGCATACGCGAGTCCTACCGTTGCACCCCTTCTTGGAGGAAGAAGGGATACACGAGATTGAAAAAGGCGTTGTTTGACCGCACCCGGTAGTCGATACGAATCAGCAGCAAATTCTTCTGTTCGGGCGGAGCGTCGATGCGCACGTCGAGCACGTCGATGCGCGGCTCCCATCGCACGAGCGCATCGCGGACCTGCACTTGGACTCGCCCGTGCAGCTGCGCGGTGTTGGCCTCCATCACGAGGTCCCACACGCCGCAGCCAAACTCGGGCCGCATCACGCGCTCGCCCGGGCTCGTGCCGAGGATGATCTCGATCGCCTCCTCGATCGCGTCTTCATTCGCGGCGTACGGAATCCGCCCGTCGCGATCCGGCACCACCGGAAACGCCCAGCCGCGCCCGAGGAAGCCGACGGCGCTAGCCACCGATGAATACCTGACCCACGGCGACGACTGTGCCCGCAGGCAGGTCGACGGGGTCGTTGCAGGTTGTGGCCTTATCGCCGGCGCGCGCGGCGGCCTTGCCGTTGATCGTCACCGTCGCGCTGCCTTTGATGATCGTGGCCTTGTTCGACGGCGGGTTCACGAACGTCCCGCCGATCGGAATGTGGGGCGGCGTGTTCGTCGCCGTGCTGTTCATCGTGGCCGCGGCAGCGCCGCCGATCGTCACGTCCGTACTGACGGAGCCGTTGATGATGCCGCTGAACGGATGCGGCACCAGCACCGGCGATGTCGGCCCCGGTGGCTGGATTAGGTGCATGTCGAGCGCGACGACGCGATCACCCTGGCGCGCGGCTGGCGGTCCCATGGTCTCGTCCTCAGTTAATCGCGACGGTCTGGCCCTTGACCGTCATCGCTGCGCCCGCCTCGACGTTCATCGTCGAGGTGGCCTTGATTTCCACCTGGTTGGCGTTGATAGAGAGCTTGCCCTGCGGTGCCGAGAGCGAGATGTCGCCGCTCGAGCAAGTGATCTCGATCTTCTGGCCCGACACATCGATCACAATCTGCTGCTTGCTGTCCTTACCGACGATCTCGATGCGCTCGGATCCGCCCGTGTCGTCGAACTTCAGCAGGTGGCCGGATCGCGATCGGAAGAAGCGCCAGTTGTTCTCCGTCTTCTTGCCGTCGTCGCTCGGCGGCGGATCCACCTTGTTCCACACGCCGCCGACGACGTACATGCGCCGCGGGTCGCCGAACTCGCAGGCGAGCAGGACCTCGTCGTCCTTCTCGGGACGCAAGAACCAGCCTCGGTCCTTGCCGCCGAGCGGCGAGGCGATGCGGCACCAGTCGCTGACTTCGTCGCTGAGGTAGGGCAGCTTTACCCGGACCCGCCCGAGCTGCTCGGGATCGTCCAGGTCCGCGACAACGCCAATCACGATTCCATTCTCCCGCTGCATCTCAAAGCTCCTCGCGACGGCACTCGAACTGCGTCGTGTACCCGCTGTCGCCAATTGCATGTGTGGTCGAAACGACGAAATACCGGCCGCTGAACCGATCGCCCAGCCCGTCGATTTGCAACACTGTTCCCGCGCGGACGTCGGGCAACCCCGGCACGGATCCCGTGGCCTTAACCATGTCCTTGGCGATCCCTTCGAGGATTTCTATCGCGAGCTTGCGCGCCTCAGCCTCGCTCTCGACGGGCTTCGTCGCCACGATCTCGGCCTTCTGCTCGACGGATTTCTCGATTTTGTCCTGGCCGCCGCGTTGGCCCACGCCTTTGGTCGCGAGCAAATCGCGCGTCGCCGTGAAGTTGATCGGTTTCTTCTGGACGTTGTCCCAGCCGCGCACCGTGACCTTGCCGACCTGGTTCGCCGTCGTCAGCTCGGGCGAGAACTCGATGAGCGACTTGCCGTAGGTCAGCCGGTAGGTCGGCTGATGGACGTTCGTGGATCGGACGTACTCGAGGATGGTGTCGCCGCTGTCGGATTCCTTGGCGAAGATGTCGTACCCGATCCGCCGGGCACGCTCCATCAGGAAAATGATGTCGTACTGGTTGTCCTGGATCAGGAACTTGAAGATCGGTTCGTCCGATGCGTTCGGCGCCTTGATGGTGACCTTCAACCGATCCTGGATCTGCTGCGCGACCTGGCTGTCGGTGACGTTGACGTAGGTGCGGGATTCCTGCTGGTTGCGGAAGCGATGAAGGACGTTGAGGCCGCTCACCGCGAGCGTCGATCCGCCGCCAGCGGGGAAGGACGGCCTGAGCGATGTGATCTCCCCCTTGATCATGGTTCGCAGCGCGCCCCGATAGCCCATCGCCAGTTCCACGCGCTCGCCGGGATCGAACAGCATCAGGTCGCTGTACTTGAACGCGCGCGTCGCTGCGTCCCAGTTGTTGATCGAGATCTCGAAGCTGTCGATGTCCTGGACGCTGTCCTTGTAGGACACCGACAGAATGTCGCGGACGACGTCCTGACCGGGCGGGCGCCCGGAGAGCTTCAGCTCGAACGTCGGGACGTAAAAATCCTGGCCTTCGTAGATCGGCACCGCCGCGGTGTCGGTCATCGTCGTCTCTCCCGCTGGTTCGCAAGGACGTCAATCGCCGGCACTGCGACCTCGAGGCCGGGCGTGAGCCGGCGGAGGTCGCCGAGTCGGCCGTAGTTGTCGGCGTAGTCGGCGATGAAGCGCCACAGGCCTGCGTCGCCATACTCCTCGAAGGCGATGCGGGCGAGCGTGTCGCCGCGCCGGATCACCCGGAGCTTCGTGTGATCGCTCGACTGGAGGTTCAGCTCCTTCAGCTGCTCCTCGAGCGTCTTGTATTCCTTGAACGACACAGTCAGTGTCGCGCGCACGGGGATACCCGCCGGGTTGAACAGCGTGAACTTCTGCTGGACGTTGTCGACGATGGCGCGGAACGACAGGCCCAGCCCCCAGATGAACCGTATACGGGGCGGCGCGTGCGTGTTCGGCTGGATTCGCCCCAGCTCGGCGACGACGCTGGTGAGAAGGCGGACGTCGGCGACTTTCTCCTGGCTGCTGCCGACGCGTGTCGTGTCGAAGAACAGCTCGAGCGCGAGCGTCTGCGTCTGGCCGCGTACGAACTGCAGCACCGGCGCATCGATGCCGGGAATCGCGATCTCCGCGATCTGAGCGGCCTTGGCCAGCGTGAACTCCGGTGGATTGAACTGCACGGGGATCACCGCCGGCAGTCTTGGGCCGCGGTCCTTCCGATCGATCTCGATGATGGCGGGCACAGGCGCCATATCACTCTCCCGCCTCGAGCGGACGAGACGCCTGACGGCGTAGAGCGGTGGCTGCGCGCGCCTTCTGCGCTTCACGCGCGCGCTCTTCGAGCTTGTTGATCACGAGCGCGACGAGCTTGTCGAGCTGCGCCGGCGTGAGCGATAGATCCTGGAGCGAGACGTCACTGGTCATGCGTTCGATGTGCAGCGGCATCGCTCACTTCTTTCGCGAGAATCCCTGGTGTGCGACTTCCATCGTTTCGACCGCGAGGTTGTTCTGACTGGCGCTCAGCTCCGGGCCGAGCCACTTCACGGGGTACGCGTCAACCAGCTGGAACTCGAGGACGTCTTCGCCGCCAGAAGGGTCGTGGACGAGGATGGTGCAGTTGCGCGACTTGAACTCTCCGATGCTGATCTTGTAGTACCAGTCCCACAACACCATGCTGACGATGCCGCGCTTGAACGTGACGTTGCCCTGCTTCGAGCGGCCGGGGAATCGCCACGTGTGCGTGTTGAGCCCGCCCTCCGCGTACTCCTGGACTTCGGTTTCCGACGTCAGGCCGGTGCAGTCAGTGAACCCGCACGGCGCCAGCTCGTCGAACTTCACGGTGAAGCGAAACGTCGGGATGGGATCAAGGCGGTCGCCGGTCTTAGACATCCTGCGCCCCCTTCTCCTCGAACTGGATGCCGCTGCGCGTGACGCCGATGCGCACCACGACGAATTCTGCCGGATACGGCGGCTGGAGCCCGATCAGGCACGTCACACGGCCCTCGTCCGTTTCCCACTCCGGATTGGTCGACGCGTCGCACCGAACGAGATAGGCGTCGTCGGACGTTGCGCCGTCGAGCATGCCGGCACGGTACAGGCGCTCGAGCAGGCCGCGCACGGCGCGATCGATGTCGCGCCAGAGGCGCGGGCTGTTGGGTTCGAACGTCAGCCACTGCATCTGCTCGTCAAGCGTTTGCTCGATGGCCGTGAACAGCCGGCGGACGTTCAGGTAGCGCCAGCGCACGTCGCGATCGAGCGTGCGGACGCCGAGCACGAGCACGCCGCGGCCGGGAATCGGGCGGATGGCATTGACCAGGCCCTCATTGAGGGTAGCGTGTGCCTGATCGTCGAGGATCTCGCGCACGTCGAACACACCCTCGAGGGTTTCGTTGGCCGGTGGCTTGTGGACTCCACGGCGCCGATCGACGCGCGCGATCATCCCGGTCACGTGACCTGACGGTGGGATATGGCGAACGTTAGCCGTCAGACGGAGCGGATCGTCGACAACCACCCAGGGGTGGTAGACCGCCGCGACGCTCGTCTGCGGCCAGTGCTTCTGCATCTCGAGAGCGAGCCGGCGGTTGACCGGCGGCATGTCGAGAATCGCGACGCGATCGCGTCGGCGCAGGCAGCTGTTGATGATCTCGATCTGGGCATCCTGGATCTCGTCCCGCGTCGGCACCCTGGCAAACACAGATTCACGCCCGGTAGGAATCTGGCCGGCCATGAGATCCGGCACCGCCACCATCGCGACGTCGTCGATGCACTCGAGCGCGGCGACGCCCCACTCGCCCTCGGCATCGCGGCGCCCGACGAGGTGTTCGATGGTGAGCGACGCCAGGCCGTCTCGTCCGCCATCCAGCGTGGTGCGGCGCGCGGCGGCGTTGAGTACGCGCCTCGGCGTCACTTCGCGCGGCACGGTGCGGACGACCTGTTCTGTCTCTCGGTCGGGAAGTTGATCGTCGCGGACTCCGAGCAGGTTGGTATGGATGCTGGACGGGAGCGGGCTGGCAGGTGCGAGCAGCGCGTCAAGATCGAGCGTCTGCTCGCGCTCATCGGGTGTCCTCGCGACGAGCTGCGTCACGCGATCGCGGCCCCAGATGGCTTCGATCTCGATGGCGTTGCCCCAGCTCCCCGGGCTCGCCGCCTCGAGATCGATCGGATCGCGGCCCGGTACTTCCAGGCGTGCCCGCGCCGGCAGCGCGTCCTTCGGATCGGCCGCGCGCACCACCCAGCACGTGCGGCCGCCGTTCTCGAAGAACCCGAACACCGCGTACGCGAGATACCCATCCGCCATGCGATCGCCGAATGTCGTGAAGAACTGACGGTAACTTTCGATCTTGACTGGCGTCTGCACCACGCCGCGCGCGGCGATGCCGACGAAACCGGCGACGTCCGTGCGCCCAAGCTCAATCCGCAGAGGACTGGCGTCGAGCCATTCGACGTAGACACCGGGCGTTGAGTAGACGGTAGGCATCGGGGCGGCTCTTAGGTCTGAAGCGCGAGCGTCTCCACCGCGATCTCCATCTCCTCAATCGCGATGTCGTTGTTCTTGGCGTTCATGGCCGGGCCGTTCCACTTCGACGGCCAGCCTTCGCTGAACTCCCACACCAGTGCCGGCTTGCGCCCTTCGTCGAGCAGCGTAATGGTGCCCCCTTTGCGCTGCGTCTTGCCGTCGAGCACCGACTTGCGCCAGGTCCACAACTCCTTGCCATTCGGCGTGTAACCGCGTTTCAGGTTGAGGTTCGTGAACTTGCCCTGGCCGGGCACCTTTCGCATGTGCGCGGGGTCCGGCCCCTCGCGGTACTCGATGATGTTCGTTTCGGTCGACAGCCCGCCGACTTCCGAGAACCCGAGTTCCATGTTTTCGATCTTCACGATGAAGTTAAACGACGCCAGCGGGTCGTTTCTGCTGCCCGAAGTGGCCATGATTCCTCCTTACGACTCCGCTTCGATGGTCTTCTGGGAAATCCGGAAGATGACGAATTCGGCGGGCTTCACCGGTGCGACGCCGATGAGGCAGATCAACCGGCCGTTGTCGAAATCGTCCTGTGTCATCGTCGTGCGATCGCACTTGACGAAGAACGCTTCATCCTGGGTAGTGCCCATCAACGCGCCGTTGCGCCAGACGGTCCTCAGGAAGTTCGTGATCGACGTGCGGATGGCGCTCCATGTCGGATCGCTGTTGGGTTCGAACACCGCCCACTGCGTACCGCGGTCGATCGATTGCTCGATGAAGATGAACAGGCGGCGGACGTTGATGTACTTCCACATCGCGTCGGACGACATCGTGCGCGCACCCCACACGCGGATGTCGCGACCGTCGGAGCGGAAGTCGCGAATGACGTTCACACCCTTCGGGTTCAGCACGTCCTGGTCGCGCTTGTTGAGCGTGAACTCGAGCGGCTTGTAGTTCTTGAAGTCGCGCGTGACGATGCCCCGGACGACTTCGTTGGCGGGCGCCTTGTGGACGCCGCGCTCGACGTCTACCCGCGCGTAGATACCGGTCACATGACCGACGCTCGGCACGATCAGGTGCCCGTCCGGCGTGTGCGGCGCCAGCACGCGCACCCACGGGTAGTAGAAAGCGGCGAACGTCGTGTCACGGGTCGGCCGCAGCCCGCTCGTATTCGCAATACCACGGTCCGCGCTGATGACCGCGAAGCGATCTTTCATACCTTCGCAGGTCTCGATGATCTTTTCGCGCAGGCCGGCCAGCGTACCCACGACCTCGTCGGGTGCTGCCAGCAGCGAGATGTCCTTAATGGTCGAAAGGCCTGCGACACCGCGTCGAAGTTCTGGATCCGGCTGCGCTTCGTCCAGGTACTCCGTCAAGGTCGCCGGGGGCGCCGCGCCGCTCTGCAACCGCACGCCTGGGAACGCGACGTCGTTTGGTCTGGCGGTACAGGTCAATACACGGAGGAGTTGCGACCCGGAGTTGACCACCGCCAGCGCGTAGTTCGGATCGGTCGCGCGCGCCGATAGGCTGTCGAAGTCTTCGTAGACCGTCGGTTCCTGCCGGTTCGGGTTGCCCAGCTGCTTCGGATCCGTCGGATCGACGAAGGGTGTGGGTATGCCGTCGCGGTAGTAGGCCACCTGGATGCGGAACCAATCCGCGGTTGCGGTGCCCGCCGTCGCAACCGAGGCCGGCCCCACCGCGACGATGAGGTTGTTGCCCCAGATGCCTTCGCCGTTCGCCTCGACCGTGCAGTTACCCAGATCGCCGTTCGCCGCGATCGCGCCCGCGCCGACGACGCGCGCGACATAGACGCGCTGGCCGCCGTTGTCGAAGAACCCGCGGACCGCGTACGGTAAGTAGAAGTTGGGACTGTTGAACGGCGGTCGATCGATATAGCCACCGAACGTCCGCTGGAAATCCGTCCAGCTCGTGACCAGCGTCGGCCGTGTCGATCCACGCTCGGTTTCACCGACGAAGCCAGCCGTGCTCGTGCTCACGCCCTCGATCGGCCGCGGGCCGGTAGCGATTTCTTCGATGTAGACGCCTGGCGCGAGATACTCGGGCATCGTCGTTCTCCTGCCTCATGAAAAGTGGAAAGTCGGAACCACCGTCGTCGCGTTGTGCTCAACGTGAGCCGGCAGGGTGGCGCTCGCCCCGCTCGGTGTCGTGACCGTCACGGTGACGTTGTTCACGGTCACCTGATCGAAATCGAAGTACAGGAACCACAGGCCGTTGGCGCGTGACGCCGACGTGAGCCCGTTCACCGAGGTCGCGATCGTGGCGCCGGCGATGGGGCGTCCGGACGGACCTGACACCTGGCCGCGCAGCGCCGTCTGCCGCAGCGAGAACTCGCGACCGTATTCGATCGGACGCTGCAGGTTGATCACCGGGCCGCCGTGGGGCATCGTCAGGGTCAGATTGAACGTCTTCGAGAGCGGGTTCACATTCGGAGGAATCTCGGGGGTGTTGTCGAGATAACGACGGCTCGGCAGCACCAGCACCCAGTCTCCCGTCGCGCTCGACGTCGCCTTGAGAAACGGCCAGTCCGCCTGCAGGAGCGGCGGCAGCTCCGCCGGCGCCAGGAACGCCGGGAGGTTCACGATCTCCACCGTTGCACCTTCGATCGGCGCTCCAGAGGTGGTGAAGAGCGTGCCGCGCACAATCGTCGGCGCGAGTTGGTAGCGCGACGCCGTCACGTCTGGCACGGGGTACGACGGTCCGGGCAGCAGCTCCCGATGGCCGACCGGCGCGGGCGGGATCCGCGTCTCGCCCTCCGCTGGCGGCCACGAGATCGTGACCTCGGCTGGCTGGTAGTATTCGCCGGTCACGCGCAGCTGGTAGGTGCCCGCTCCGAGCGGAAACGTCCGGCGGCCGACCTCGGATCGCGCGTACGTGCCGTCCAGGATTACGAACCCGCTCGCGTTTCGAAAGCTGGTGAGCGCGAGCGGCGGATCGAACTTGCGCGCCACCGGTGCTGTCTGCTCGACGATCTGGCACGCAACCTCGCCCAACAGGGGAGGGAAGTCGCCGGCAATGTGGATGGCGCGCGCGAAGCCGTCGCTCACGCTGAGCGCGAACAGCCGCGAGTGCACGATCTGCTGGAACGGCGTGGGCAGGGTCATCTCAGCTCTCCACGCCCGAAAACGCCGTTGACCGTTCCGCGACGCGCGTGCCCGACCGCCGGCGCATCGAGTCGATGCGCACGACGCGCACCTCGTAGCAAACCGACAACCGGTACGGCTGCTGCATTGCTTCCCAGACCTGCGCGAGCTCGTCGATGGTGCGTGGCGCCAGGCTGAGATGCAATTCGGCGCCGTCGCCAAGCGCCTGGCGGCTCTGCATCGGCAGCACACTCTGGTCGTGCAGGATTTGCATCGCGCGGCCGAGCAGCCGCTGATCCGCGAGCTGATCGTTCGCGCCGCCCCCAGTGCCTTGCAGCGACGGCGTTAACAGGTACAGCAGGTTCAGAACCAGCGGCGGATAGAACTGCGCATCGTCGTTGTTCGGATCGGCCGGATCCTTCCGGCGAATGAACGGGCTGTTCCGCAGGTGCTCGTTCGGCGTGACGTGATAAAGCCACAGCGACATCTGCCGCACGACACCCTGCGGCAACGCCACCTGTGCGGGATTGGTGAGGACAATGTTCTGCTCGCTCGTGACGAGCTGGCTCGTCACGGGATCCTCTTTGATCCCCAGCCAAAGAGTGTGGCGGAGGAACTCGCTCACTTCCGCGATGACGAGGTTGCTCACTCATTGCTCCTCGCGGGATGGCCGCGCATCCGCGTCTTCGATCGGTCCGAACCGATCCGCGTAGCGGAGCAGACTGGTACCGAGCTGCCGGAACAGCTCTCGCGCGTTGTGCGGGCTGGCTATCACGCGGAACACCACGGTCATCACGTCGTCCTCGACTCCCTTATCCCCTCCACAGTCCAGAGTGAACTGGAAGGCGTTGTGCCCGACGTCGAACGACGTCGCATACCAGCGTCCCGCCACTCGTCGATTATCCCGGTCATCGTCTTTGCCAGGGTCCTGCGACACGTCCAGCGCGTCCTTTCAGTCACGGGCCTGCCGCTTGCTACGGACACTTCGACTTCGGTCCGCAACAGTCCATGTTTTTGATCTCCTTCAGGATCCAGTCGCGCCGGTTCTTCAGCGCGTCGGTCAGGACCGTATCGAGCGTGGCGAGTAGCTTTTGAGCCTGCTGGAGCTGACTCTGCGCGAGCTTATCGGCCGCGTCAGCCTTGTTGAACGCGACGAGCGCATTGTTGTAGGCCTTCTGGAAATTGACCCACGGCCAGCAGTCGAGGAACGTGGAAACCCAGATGTTGTCCATCCAGCACGCGTCCGCTGTGCCGTAAAGCGACTTGGTAAGGCGCTCGAGCTCGTAGAGGTAGAACCAGGCTTCGCAAGGCTCGGCCGCCGGCGTGATCTTTCCCTTGAGGCCCTTGAGGTCTTCGCGCTGCTTGGTGACTTGCGCCTGCAGACCCGTCTTCAGGAAGTCGTACCACTTCTTCGTCCACTCGAGATCGCTCGCCGTACGTTTTGACCTTGCTGTGAGGATGCGAACGGCCTTCGCCTGCGCGTCACGATCCGCTCTCGCCTTCGCCACGCGAGCGTCGACGGCGGCGATCGCATCGCACACGCATTTCTTCGCCTTGTCGCTGATCTCGATCTGGCAGCGCGCGGTCGGGATGAAGCAGTCGAGGTCGCTGACTTGCAGCTGTGTGGCTTTGTAGAAGTCCTTGTAGCCGGACTCTGCGGTCGTCTGATCGTCGATGACCTTCTCGAACGCCTGGATGCGCTTCTCGAGATCGGCCACCGCGCCTTTGAGCGGCTCGAGTTCCTGCAGTTTCTTCTGTCCCGCTTCGAAGCTCTTTCTCAGCTCGGCCAGATGCGCAGCAGGTGTGTCACCGTTGGTGCCGCCACTTACGGATCCAGAGACGGGCGGCGCCTGCTCGGTTGAGGGCTTCGGATCAGAGCCCGTCGGCGTGCCCGGCGGCTGCTTGTCGTCGCAGGGATCTGGGCATGGATCGGTCGGCCGCGTCGGCGGATCCGGGCATGGCTTCGGAGGCGGACACTCCTCCTTCGGCGGGCACGGTGGCGGCTCGGGCTCCGGCGGCCTCGGCTCGTCGCACGGATCGGCCGGCTTTGGATCGGCGCACCCGTCTTTCTTTGGATCCTTCGGATCGTTCGACGGCGGCTTTTGAGACGGGTTGTATTGAGAGTGCGGCTCGTTCATGAGGGCCTCGTCAAGCGGCCGAGTGGACGAACATGAGATGCGCGCGCACATCGCACGCCTCGGCGAATGCCACGGAAAGGAAGCAGATTGCGCGCCACTGTGCGCTCGCGCGAGCCGATCGCCCGCAACGTTTTGGAGGATCGGACCCTTAGTGCTTGCGTGGCTACGCGAGTGAGCGCACCGGGCCGACCGCTCATGTGACAGTGCCTGAGACAGTAGGCTGGCGTCCCCTTGTGTGATCGTGTAGAAGGATCTGTGTTCAGGCCCTTTCGCCAGTCGTCTCACGCCATACGGATGGATGAGACACTGTGTGACAACTGTGACGGTACCGTCGCGGGCGTAGGGTGAGTCTACGGCGCGTCGGCTGAACGCGTCGATGTTCGGATGCGGGCTCGGTTGGTCCTGGATTCAGCAGGAGTGGTGAGGTTCAGCGACGCGCTCCTGCCAAACCGTCTCTCCGGTTGTAATCGCTACGTGAATTGTTGCGTGCTCTAACGAGGCGCCGTGCCAGTGACTGGATTCTGCGGGAACGCGCACCATGTCACCGGCCTGACATAACATTCTCTC
Source organism: Acidobacteriota bacterium (assembly GCA_046734955.1). GTDB lineage: Bacteria > Acidobacteriota > Vicinamibacteria > Vicinamibacterales > 2-12-FULL-66-21 > JALZOC01. The sequence continues at coordinate 7,954 of JBKPSH010000172.1, read as the reverse complement.
CTCCTTCCCAGAGTCGCGGTCGCGGAGAACGACCTCGCCTTGACCCTCGATAAACCACAAGAGCTGATCGCCATGATGCAGATGCCAATCTGTGCGACCACCAGGCGGAAAGTGCACGTGGTTGACGCTGGCGTTCTGTGCCGTCGTGAGCCGCCGTAGCTCTACGTAGTTGTTGAAGTGGCACATGGCCTTCACATCAGGCGGGAAGGAGGTAATGCTCAACTTGGTGAGACGCCTCGGACCTGGCGGCGGAGTACCGATTCGTCCATCCGTCTGCCACATGGAGTCATCGTTGGACGTGACGCTTTCAGTGAAGCCGAACATGTCTGCCCTGCCGTAGCCTTCAAGTAACGACGGCTCTACGTAGGAGACGTACCTCTTGAACGGTTCGTTTTGTTGGTGTTTCTCAAACCCTGCCTGATCTGTGTATGCCTCGTACACATAGACGGCATTTGCTTCGTCGGGAACGTTCCACACGTCGAATCGTCTCGTCGCCGGTTCTGCAGCTTTAGCCACTGCCGCATCCCATCGGAGAAACTCAATCAACTCGCCAACCTTGCCAGCTTTGGCAACGATCTTAAAAAAGGTTCCATACATCGCAGATTCCTCCCCGGAGCAGTCGCCAAGGGTATTCCAAACACGTGAGGTTCAATCCGGGTCCACGAGTTCATCGCAGTTCTCATGCGCCACTGAAGAACTCGACGTGTTTCAGGGGAACAATGGAGAGATTCACTTTCTTCGCGCCGCCGACCACAAGCACGGTGCCATCAGTCAACAAGACCGCGGCATGCTTCGAACGCTCCTCGTTCATCTCCGCCGTCTCGCTCCATTGCCTGGAGTCCGGATCGTAGAGTTCAACGCTGCGGAGCGTCTTCGGGAGCGTGACACCCCCGACGGTCACTTCCCTGGATCCGCCGGCGACCAGGATCTGTCCGCCTGTCAGCCGCGTGGCCGTATGCTGCGCTCGAGGAGTTCGGAGCTTGCCCGTCTCTACGAAAGTGCTCGCGCCAGGATCATAGAGCTCCGCGGTGTCGAGTTGATCTTCGAGACCGTTGGATTTGACTCCGGCAGCCAGCAGCACCTCGCCGCTCTGAAGGACGTTGATGGTGTGATCGGTCCGGACGACGCTCGCATTTGCCGTCGCCGCCCAGGTTCCGCTCTTCGGGTCGTATATCTCCGCGCTCTTGAGCAGGAAGGGGCCAAAGGTCAAGCCGCCCGCTACGAGGACCCTTCCATCCTGCAGAAGAGCGGCGGTGTGCTCCGTTCTGCCATTATCGAGTGTCAATGATCCGGTCGCACTCCATTTGCCGGTCACGGGATCGTACAGTTCCGCGCTTGCGAGTCTGTCCCCGAAGTTGTCATCGCTACCGCCGGCCGCGAGGACCTGCCCGGTCCTGAGCAGCGTCGCCGTATGGGACCTTCGCGCATCCGCAAGACCTCCGGTTGTCGTCCACGTACCCGATGCTGGATCGTAAAGCTCTGCATCCTTGATGCTGCCGGAAGCAAGCGTTCGTCCGCCGGCGACAAGCACCCTTCCGTCAGCCAGAAGGGTTGCCGTGTGTTCGACGCGCGCAATTTCGAGATTGCCAGTCGGGTTCCAGGTGCCCGTCTGCGGGTCGTACAGCTCTGCGCTGTCGAGAATCGCATTCTCGTCGCCAGCGCCGCCAGCCACCAGAACTCTGCCATTCCCAAGTAAAGTAGCGGTTGGCGAACGACGCGCCGTTCCCAACGCTCCCGTGACTGTCCAGAGTGGGTTTGGCATGGCGTGGTCTCCTCTGTGGTGCGTCGCGATTGCAGTATGACGGCGCCCTTAAGCCGCGGCGTCCAGCACCTCTATTCATCGTCACCAGTGACCGGGCACCGGCATCGCTTCCTCGGCTCCCGGCCAGCGGGGGAATGTCCCGATCAAGATCTCCAGACCGGACGACCCCGGGTTCCGAAACTGAAAAGAAACACCGACGGGTATCGTGATACAGGTGCCGGCTCGAAGGGTGACGACCTCTTCTTCACCGAGTTGGGCGCGCCAGATCTCTCCTTCGCCACCAAGCACGTACCAGATCTCGTCAACGGTTTTGTGGCGGACTGCCGAAGACGTTGCGCCAACTGGCAGCGTGCAGTGTGCCACCCCTCCGTCGGGGCAGTCGAGCAGCAATCGAATCTCTGAGCCGTCGGGAGCAAGATAATCAGGCGCTGCTGGAAGGTCACGTTGTTGCCAGGCAGTGATTGGATCAACCGGCGGCTGCGGACGACTTTCTGTCCCGTCCGGACGCCAAAATCCTTCAGAGAGCTCGTGCCAATGCGCGCTGTCCCATCGCGGGGCGGTGACAACCAGAAAACTGAGTGGCGGTTTTGTGCACTGGAACTGGTACTGAACACCGGGTGGAATCGACGCGCAACGTCGGTCTATCAGGCTGATGACTTCTTCTTTGTGATCCATGTGACGCCAGAGTTGTCCTTCTCCTTCGATGATGTAGAAAAACTCCGTGACGCGGTCCAGGAATGCTGCGCGGGCCGTTGACCGTGACGTTCCTTTGGCGTGCACGATGTCGCCGGACTGCAGGGCCGGCAGCACGCGGATCTCGACGTTTCCTGAAGGAGCCCTTCGCGTTGGTTCAATAGGAAGCGTGCCCGTGGCCCACACTGCCATGACGACCTCCGTTTACTCCAGCGAGATAGCTCTCGAGGTTTTCAATACGGGCGATGTACTTCGCGAGTTCTCTTCATCGAAGGTACTAATAGGATGTGACAGGGGTGGATTAAGACTGATTTCGCATGAGTTCGTGACGCTCGTCAACCCTTGTCCGTCTGTGCCGCGAATCCCCAGCGAGATCGCCGAGGTGCTCTCATGACATCAACACCATCATCGACATTTACCATGGCAACGGCATTGACTTCCAAGAAACGCTGGACGGTCGCATCGTCGCGATCATTCACAAAGCGACCGAGGGTGCAACCTTCCAGGACTCGAAGTATCACACACGCCGCGAAGCCGCAAGGGCTCTCGGTTTCTATGGATGCCTACCTTTCTCGTCTGGCGCTTCGGTGTGACCGATCAGGTTGAGAACTTCCTGAGTTACGCGCAACCGCAAGACGACGAACTCATATCGCTTGATGGGGAGCCGGGCGATGGTCCGGTTATGACGCTCGACCAGGCGCGACAATTCGTCCAGGTCATCAAGGACGAGACAGGCCGCTGGCCAGTGATTTATGGAGGTCACCTTCTGCGTCAGTCGGTCGGCCATGATCCCGATCCGATGCTGAACGACTGTCCGCTGTAGTATTCACGGTACAGAAGCTCACCAGTTGGAATTCCAATGGCGATTTGGCCACCCTACACGCCCTGGCAGTACACCGACGGCAACGTCGGTCCAGAGCCACGCGACACCCCGGGCACGAGTGCCGCCGATCGCAACATCTTGCACGGGCCGACCGAAGAGTTGAAAGCCCTGTGGCCGCTGACACGCCGTGAGGAGGGAGTACCTCAGGGCGCAGGCTTCACGGCGATTTCGAGGCTCGCGTATTGCGGAGAGGGAAGGCGCAACAAAAAGCACGAAGCGAAGCTCGCGACACGCTGACCGAACTACGAAAGACTTACGGCCCGGCAACCAGGAGGGGATCGCGTCTCGCAGCTTCAGGCCTGTGGTGAATGCCCTGGTGACTCCGCTTGCGATGCCGAGCACAAACGGTGCCTTCTCGGCGAACTAGAGACCGTTGCCCGAAACGCCCTCGCGTACTGACCCGATCCTCACCATACCCGCTAACCCCACGTGCCTCCTGACGGGCACCTTCGCTCCGTTGAAGGCTCGGAACAGACTTACGCCTCGTACGCTCGGCCAACTCTACGAGATCGCTCGATCAGAAAGGAGGTGTCCGCCATCGGGTAGTTTAGAATGCAACAGATCTGCTCGGATAATCCGCTGAATATTGTGATACGAATCAACAACCCTGAGCTTGAATAGGTTCTGGTTGCCCGAGTGGGCGAGAAAGTCACTCAACATTTTCAGCTTCGCCACCAGCACCCCCTTCGAGTGCTTGACGGTGTGCCTTTCTCTTTCATACTCCTTGACGACTTTGCCAAGATATTCTTCCATTGAGCCAAGGAGCGAGGCGACAGAATGGGAATCCGAGAATGCGACTCTGCTTGTGTTGACGTCTCCCTTCAGTGCCTCTAATTCGAGTTGCGCGTCATTCACGACGGCTAAGAAGCGATCGTAGTCTTCGAGTTGCACCAGGCCAGGCCCTCCGTTCACCGCCCCGGCGCGCGCTCGCAACAGCCTACGGGCTCTCTTCGTGTGAGCGTATGCCGCCACGACCCGAGAGAGAGTGCCTGCAAGCAATTCGTCTCGATACTCGGACTGTTGTCGCTCAAGATCTCGCTTCTTGCTTTGTCGCCGTTGCCTCTGGTCACGCTTCTTCTCGAGTCGGTCCTGTTTGGATTGATAATCTGTCGTCGCCCACGAGACGATGGGGCCTGCGATCGACACAACGCCAACTTGCAAGAGGGCTTTTGCCACTTCGAGGGGTACGCCGGATGTGGCTTTCCGCAACGCCGCGATTAGAAGAATGGCCAGTACGAACGTCGAGCCCAGGATAGTAATCAGCGTGTGTTTCGACCCGCGCTGGTCATCTTGTGTTGGGCATTGTTCGGCGGACAGCTGGGCGTTCGTGTTGAGCGCGTCCTTCTTCTTTTTCGTTTTTCTGGCGATCGCGAGTTCCACGCCGTCCCAGAGAAACGCTCTACAATCTTCGAAGTCTTGTATGAACAGTTTGCGTTTGTCTGGTTCCCGATTTTTGTCCTCGGCGATGATCGTCGGGATCGCTCGATACAGGTTCGTGATATGCCAGGTCTTTAGACGTGGGTACACGTAATAGGCAAGCGCATAAAATACGGCGCTGGACGCCGCCAACAGCAAGAAGCCAAACCCGATCGGCCAAGCAAAGGCAAGAATGATCGTCGCAAGATATCCAGGGACCAGCAGGCTGCGAACAAACTTCGCACTTTCGTTGATAAAATGGACTGAAAGTCTCCCTTCATGAGCGGCCTCGAGAATCTTTAGTGAAACACTATAGCTGCCGTCTTCGATTTCGAGAAGCCCGCGGGTTCTAATTCTTGCTTCTTCGAAATGTAATGGTTGATATCGCTGGACATTCCATTCACCAGTAGCGCCTCTCTTCTTGAACGTAATCTTGTCCAGCGCGTCACCAATTTTGTAGGCAGCATATGTCAGAATCGCAACCCACAGTTCCGGTGAGAGCTTTGGCAGGGTAGCCTTCCAACGACCTATAGCGAGATGCTGCGGGGCACCAAAATACCCGACTAGGAGTTGGGTGCAGATTAGGAGATAAAGCCAGCCAGGCTGCTTCTCGGTTTCTTTGGCCAGGCGTTTCGCAAATTCGCTAGCCGCAGGCATCATTTCCATGAGGGCCTCCTGTTTTTCGTGACTCGGAGGAGCCGCCAGATCGCCGAAACCTCCTCGGATACAACCGGACTGAAGCACCTGTGGTGGCCGTGACCGACCGACCGGTGAGTGCAGGTGCCCTTGGCAAGCTCACGTTGACGTCGACTTGAGAGGCGCTGTCCGGTCCGAGCTAGGTGGGGACGAGGACGGCAACATTGCGACGAATTGTACAGATCTAGTCAGAGTGGGTCGACTGCATCAACGCGGTCCTGCTTCCAAACGGAGGGTAGCTGGCGCCCTCGGTCGCGACGCGCCACTCGTGCTCCTTTTTCAGAGCGAAGTCAAATCCGCGTTTGCGCCAGCCTGTGCGCCTGCAACAGTGCGCACTTTGAACTCGATCACATTCGATCGCCCTGCCGTACGCGCCTGAGCCGCGGTTGGCCTGGCTTCACTTACCGAAACGTGATCGTGAGATCTGGAGCTGGAAGGAATGGATCTTCAAGAGTGCGTCCGGCCAAGTTGTGCGGAAGAGCGACGGAGCCGCTTTGATTCCATACAATTACATGGTGTTCGGGATCTCTCAATTCGGCAGTTGAGTTGTCCAGTACTTGGGATTGCCCGGAGAGACGCCGAGCAGTGTTGAGGCCGCCGCGGCTTCGACCGGACTGCGGACCCGCTAGTCATGACGCACGCCGCAGTCCCACGATGTCCCGCGCCCGCTCGCTCGTGGCTGCGTGAACGCTTCGAACTGCACGAGATCTGTCGGTCGGACATCGTCGCCCATCCGCGTCTTTGAACACATGCGGCCTCTCAAGAGGTGACAGGATCTTCATAGGCGGCGGAAGTCGTCAACGAACACGGACACATGGCGAACTGGAAGGGATAGCTTCCTTCAGGATGGTGCGTCGGCCTCGAGGGCGCGCCCGATCTTGGAGCGAATCGAATCCAGTGTCGCGCCAAGTTGTGGGCGCGCGACAGCCCGCGCTTTGAACTCGATGACGTTTGCCCGCGCTGCCGGACGCGCCGGAGCCGTGGTGGGCGCCGGCTTCACTTCAACGATCTCCGTCAGCACCGCGGCCCATTTCTCGAGGGCGGCGCGTTTTTCTTTGTCATAGCGGTAGCGATCGTAGACTGCAGTCACGGTGCTGTGCGTGACGCTGCGGTGATTGAGGACGTGGGCGATATGAAAGCGATCGACACCCGCCTCACCCATGTACGACGCTGCGGTCCGTCGCAAGTCGTGCGCGCGGAAATGGAACGACACACCGCCATTGCAGAGGATGGCTGCGGCCTTCTTTGCGCGGTCGGCCACGCAGGTATGACGGTGGTTTGAAAAAACGTACCGGTCGTCTGCGTTTTTTGCAGTCGCTCGTCGCTTCAGGATTTCCAAGACCATTGATGTAAGCGGCACCCGGTGCGGATCGTGATTCTTGGAGACCTCGCCCGGGATCGCCCACCAGCCAGTCGTCAGGTCCACTTCTGACCACTGCATCTGGCAGACCTCACCGCAGCGCTGCGCCGTCAGCAGCAGCACGAGGAACGCATCGTTCAGCGTCTCGGACAGCCGCGGCTTCGGAGTGCCGTCAGCGTTCTTCGCCTCCGTCTCGTGCAACGCCGGCCAGAGTTCCTGCAGTTCATCGCGCGTGAGCACGCGATCGCGACTGCGTTCTTGTCCCGGTTTCTTGATCCGCCAGGCAGGATTCGCTTCGATCCAGTCCTGGTCGACCGCAAACGTAAACAGCGCGGAGATGCGCTCCAGTACCCTGTTGCCCTGAATCGGGGCCGTCTGTGCCTTCGGCTCCACGAGTTCGCGCACGTCCCGGCGCCTGATATCCGCGACCCGCCGATGCCGCCAGACCGGCAGGACTTCTTTCTCGAGGATGCGGCGGACTTCGGACCAACTGCGCAGGGTCTTCTGCTTTCGGCTGCGATACAGCTCGTAGAGTGCCTGCACCGTGTTGTCGTCCTGCGCGTGTTCGATCTGCCTTTCGCCTGCGGGATCAGCGCCATCAAAGATGCGACCGCGATGCTGCGTCGCGATTTTCCGCGCCTTTTCCAAGAGGACGTCCGGATAGCGCCCGAGCCCGACGCGCCGCATTCGACGGTGGTGCCGGTAATACAACGTGAACGTTTTGCGGCCGGAGGCTGACACGCGGATCGCCAGACCGGGTACGATCGCGTCGAATACCTCGTACCGTTTTCCGTGCGACTTCAGTTGATCGAGATATCGTGCGGTCAACGTGACGGTGGCCATTGCTTTCTGCCTTCGCGAGGTTCGCGTGCGCGCGGTCGTTCCGGGGTGACACCGGGGTGACGCCGCGACGGCGTTTCGATGCCGCAACACGCAACCGCCGGCACCGCGCTCACACGTCGAACGCTAGCACCAGCAGGGACTTACAGCCAAATCGGAGAGTGCAGAAAATCGCGGGAAAACGCGTCGTTTCAAGCTTGGGCGCAGGGGGTCGCTGGTTCGAATCCAGTCGCCCCGACCCACAGTTCCGGTCCCGCCTTCGCGTCCGGCTCTCACTTCAGGCGAGACGCAACGCGGTCTCGCC
>JBKPSH010000171.1:0-10778 GCA_046734955.1 Acidobacteriota bacterium | reverse complement strand
CGGTAACCACCGTATATCAGCGTGACTCGTCGTCGAAGCGCCCTCGAGCATCCGTCGTCTCCGCGGCCCGGGCCCCGACGCGTCGGAGGACCACGTGGTGGACGCGGCGGCCCGGGCTGCGCCCCGCACGCGGCACCTTCGGTGCCCCTGGACACCGCGTCCACCACGTGGTCGGAGGCGTCTATGCGAGCAAGCTGACGCCTGCTCGCCAACGGTCAAGCCACCCTCGACGATCCTGGCTTGACAAAGGGTCATTCCATATCAGCGATTCACGATTAGCGATTCAGGATTAGCGATTCACGATGAGTGATCAGTGATTAGGGATTCAACAGTCCTCGCCGTGCTGCTTGCGCCACGGCGGCGGCGCGGGTCGAGACGCTCAATTTCCTGAGGATATTCGCAAGATGCCGATGGACGGTGTGATCGCTGACGAACAGGCGCTCGGCAATTGTCTGATTGTTCAGGCCTTCAGCCACAAGACGCAGGATCTCGACTTCTCGTTTCGTTAACCCGCCATTGGGGCGGGACTGCACCTTGACGTTGTCAGTCGGATGAGAGGACTGCTGCCGCAGCGATTCGCGGACGGTTCGGGCACGTCCGATCTCGAACTCGGCGTTGAGCTCGGACAGCAGATCGATCGCGCGCTCGGCTTCCACGACGGCATCATTGATTCGGCCAAGGGAACCAAGCGCACGGGCCAGTTCGATGCGGGATCGCGCGACCTCGAAAGGTGCGCCGCTCTGTAGATACAGATCGACGGCATCTTCCAGATGCTGACGGGCTGCGTCCGGCTTGCCATTGCCGAGCGCGACATATCCTTCGGCGAAACTCGCAGCGGCGCGAAGCGGAACCGTCGAGACGAGATTCGCGATGCCGGACAGTTCAGCGAGCGCGGTGGCCGCCCGCTCGCGCTCGCCGAGACCGGTGAGTGCGCGAACAAGCAGATCAAGACCCGCGGTGCGGTCGGTGCGATTGTGGGTCGGCACGTGTCGAAGATAACGCTCGGCCTGTTCGCGTGCGGCGCGAAGATCGCCGCGATCCAACGCCAGCTCCGCACGTCCGAGCAGCGCCAGGCTGTGCGCACCGGCCTGCTCGAACAGATCGGCCGCTTCGACCAGCCGTCCCTGCCGGCGGCGAAGTTCGCCGAGACGGACGAGCGCGTCACCGGTCATCGCCGGCCGGCTTGCTGCGAGTTCCTGACTCGCCGCGCGCAACTCTTCTTCTGCCTCGAGCCAGGTTCCTCGCCACAGACAGATCGACGCGTATTGCGAGCGACATACCGCAAACAGCGGGCGAAGACCCCACTTCGTGCAAAACGCCTTGAGTCGAGTGCACCATTGCACGGCGCGGTCGTAGTCACGGACCCGCTCGCACGCGGCGATGAGGTAGCAGCACGACAGGCCAATTGCAACGAGATCGGTGAGTTCGCCTGCGAGTACCGCGGCGTTCACCTCGTCAAGCCCGCGCATACCTTCGGCCACCGCGCCTGACTGCACGAGTGCAAGTCCCTGCACGGCGCGGCCAAGCATCTCGAGGTCGACGCTGCCGGCCTCGCGCGCGACACGAATACCGTCGCCGGCGAGCGCAAATCCGCGATCGGTATCCCCTTCCTCGAACAAGCACATCGAGCCTTCACGAATATCGAGCCAGGCGCGCTCGCCGCACGCGGGCTCATTGTCGAGGAGGCGGCGCGCGCGTTGAAGCCAGCCATTGGCCACCGCGTTCTCGCCGCGAAAGGCCCAATAGTCCCAGCCAAGCCAGACTGCGAGGCGCGCTGCGGCGCGACGATTGCCGTTCGCGAGGTACAAGCGATATGCGCGCTCGCGGGAGTCGAACACGACATCCGCAACATCGAGCCACCAGGCAGCCGTTCCCAGTCCTTCGAGTGATTCGGGAGTTTCCTGGACGGCGAGCGCAGCCTCAAACGCTTCTCGCGCTTCGGTCCACGCACCGCGTGCGAGCGCCTCGTCCCCGTCAAGGCATCCGGAGGGTCTGGTGAGAGACATGCGCGCCCAATTATAGGGGCGCAGGGTGTAAGGCGGGGTCTTCAGACCCCGCCCCACTCACTAAAGCGATGACGCTCTGAAGCGCTCCGCCTTTTTCTTCACGTAGGCGAAATTGAAGCTCAGCTCGTTGAAGTGCGCGGCCTTTTGCGCCAGCGCCGTGGCCTTCTCAGCACTGCCGGCGCCCTGCGCTGCCTCCGCCATCAATAAAAGGATGCGCGGATCGCGCTGGTTCGACTGCCCGAATTCCTCCGAAGCCGCCGCATATCGTTTCTCGGCAAGTGCAATCATTCCGGCAAGCTCGTGCTGTTGACGCACCTCGAACGGGGCGTTGCGCGGAGCGATCAGCCGCGAGTATTCCGCTGCCCTGCTCTTTGCCGTCGCGAGATCGTGTTTCATCACGGCGACACGCGCCTCCTCAAAAACATTCTGACGACGGGTCGCAGATTTGATGGGCTCGGCCAGCTGCGAGGCATCCATCACCTTCACGGCCTCACCGTACTTCGCCAGCGCATCGTCCAGATGGCCCGCTTCACGCAGCACGTCACCCATCTGCACGAGATCACCGGAGATGGTCCCGGCGTCGTGCTCGGCCTCGGCGAGTGCAGAACCCGCCTTGAGTTCCTCGATCGCCTTGTCGGTGGCGCCATCATGCACGTACGACGCGGCGGTCCAGAACCGCATCAGCCGCCGTTCACCCGTGTTTCGCGCGCGCGCGCCGATCCTGGCGAATGACGTCCGCGCCTGCTCGGTCTTTCCCATCGCGAGGTAATCGTTGCCGATGCCGACGTACGAGTTGACGAAGTTCGGATCGATCGACAGGGCCTTCTCGTACGCTTTGATCGATTCGTCGAAGCGTCCCATCTTCATCAGCAGCTCTGCGTAGGAATCGTAGGGGTTCGGGTCGTCGGGAATGAGCTCCGTATATTTCTTGAAGACGGCCTCGGCTTCCTTCAGACGATCGGTGAACTTGTACGCATAGCCAAGCTGATTGTAAGGAGGTGAGAACCGCGGATTGATCGACGTCGACTTCTCGAATTCGGCAATGGCGTTCGGGTAGTCCTGTCGGCCGAAATAGAGCACGCCCAACTGTGTATGGGCGCGTTCATCGTTGGGGAAGAGGCGAACCAGCTCCTTGACATGCGTCAGATTGCCCGCCGGATCTCCCTTCAGCGCCGAGTCAAGTGCGAGAATTTGATGACGTTCGCCTTCACTCACCCTGTCCGCGAGCGCGACCGCTTTCGTTACGGCATCGACGAACTCGCGGTTCGTGCCAGACGTATTTGCGAGGCCGACAAACGCGAGAGCAAAATTCGGATCCTTGCCGACTGCCTGCTCGAACAACTTTCGACCATCAGTCCCGCGCAGCCGTTCGAGCAGATCTCGACCGTCGACATAGAGCTTGCGCGCCTCTTCGGACGCGGTAGTGATAGGCACCTTATCGCTCTTCGCCGGCGTTTGCGCGGACACGACGACAAAGGCAGCACACGAACCGACGACGACGGCCAATGCGCGCCGGGCCACTGTCTGGAACATCCCGCACCTCCTGGGTCACAGGAGCGTAGGACAGCCGTCGCGCTCACATCTATAGGGATGGTGTGAATGGCACCAGTGTGGGATGAAGCGCGCCGGCAGCGTGTCAGGAGCCCTCCGGCTAAAGCCGGAAGCCACCAGAGATATCAGGCTTCGGCATTGGCGCGATTCAACAGCGCCTTCATGTAAGCGAATCCGTATGCCGTCTGCGCATAGTTTCCACCGACCATCGTCGGACTGTGATCGAGGATGACGATGCCGTCGAAGTTGACGTCGCGAAGCGCCTTCATGATCTTCCACATGTCGTAGTAGCCGTTGTCCATAAACGTTTCGACAAAGTGCGGCAACGGTGCGCTGACGTTACGGAAATGGATCTTCCAGATCTTCCTGGCGCCGAAGTAGCGAATCATTTCTTCGGGATCCTTGCCGGTCAGCTTCTTGCCACCCTCGAGCCACGTGCCACAGCACAGGCAGATTCCAACATTCGGACTGCTGGCAATCTCCATCGCGCGTTTGTAGCCATCGAAGTTGCCGAAGATGCAACGCGGCACGCCAGCGAGCACTGGAACCGGCGGATCGTCCGGGTGGATGCCGATGTGCACGCCGGCCTCTTCGGCCACCGGTGCGACCTGCTTGATGAAGTGTGTGTAGTTGTCCCAGATCTCTTCCTTCGTGAACACACGTCCGTGCGAGAGCGGACCGCTATACACCTTGCCGTCCCAGTTCCCGCGAGCGTCCGGGCTGTTCTCGTCGAATTCGCGGGCCGACGCGCCGCGAACCGGAACCCGGCCGCTCGTCCAGATGCCGTTGCCCATGTGCGCGTAGGTCGTATACGTGACGCCGGCCTTGCCAAGATTGCGCAGGTACTGCTTGTACTCTTCGATCTTCTGATCGCGTCCCGGCAGATTCAGCGTCACCTCGGGCATGTTGTGCACGCTCGTATTCCCGATGTTCCAGACGGTGATCCCGGCATCCGCGTAACGCTTCTTGATCTCCAGGAAGCCGTCGGCGGTGCGCAGTTCCGGCGTCGAGGCGACGCTGACGTACTCGGCGCCAAGCTGTTTGAGAAACAGAAGCTGTTCGTCGGAGGGGGTCGCCGCCGATTGCACGCACAGCTTGATGCCCGGCCGAGTTGTTGGAGCAGTGGCCTGGGCGTTCTGGCCGGCAAGCGCGGCCGCGCCGAGCGCGCCGAGCGTCACCCGCGCAAAGTCTCTTCTGTCGATGCCGGCATCGATCGACTGATCGCTCATGATGACAACCTCAGTGCACTTCTTCGATCGAGATGTTCCTGAACTGTACGAGTGCCGGTGGACTGGTCCACACACCGCCCGTCTTCCCCCCATGATGCTGGAGGCCGACCGGACCGGTGGCCGGCAGGTCCGGCAATTCGGCGGCGTTGATCACCGTCTGCCCGTTGAGCACCACGGTCAATCGATTGCCGCGGACGATAATGCCGTAGGTGTTCCACTCACCGATGTTGTGATCGGCATTTTTCGAGAGGGTGACGCCAGCGCGCACCGCAGGCGGCATCTTCTCGTCCATTCGATAGCCATAGACTTCACCAGACCCGATTGGCCAGCACCAGATGTTGACCTGCGCCTTGCTGGTGCCGCGAAGCAGGATCCCGGAATCCGAATCCGGGACGGCGATGCGGATCTCCTTTCCATCGGCATCCTTCTTGTGCGTGCCGTCGTACTTGATGATCGGCACGTTGGGATTCACGTATGGCGTTGCCTTGATTCGCCAGTCGACGTGCAGCGTGAAGTTGCTGTAGGAGTTTGGTCATAGTGCGCTTACTGTATATCGAATCCCTCATCACTAATCACTGATCCTGAATCACTGATCCTTGAATCACTCATCCTGAATCGCTGATCCTCGAATCTTGCAGCGCAAATCGTCGAATCCGAGGATTCTCCGCGATTCGAGCATGAGCGCTTCATCGATGAGCGATTCCGCGATTCATCGATCAGTGATTCGCGATTCAGTGATTCACGATCAGTGATTCACGATCAGTGATCAGTGATTAGCGATTCACGCCCTCCATTTGACAGGCTAATAGACACCGTGATATCTCCATTAGAGTGTCTAATAAAATCGACATCCTTCAGGGCACTCTCGATTTGATGGTCTTGAAGACGCTGGACATGCTGGGGCCGCTTCATGGCTACGCCATTGCCGCGCGGCTCGAACAAGTGTCGGCCGGGGCCCTGCAGTTGAATATGGGCACGCTGTATCCGGCGCTCATGCGGTTGGAACAGCGCGGCCTTCTCAAGGGCACGTGGGGCACGACCGAGTCGAACCGCAAAGCGCGCTTCTATGCACTGACCGCGTCGGGCCGCCGCGAGCTCGGGCGGGAACAGCAGGCATGGGTTCGAATGGCGGCCATCATGCAGACCCTGCTGCGCGGCGAAACCTAAGGACGGCTTATGCAGGTACTTCGCGAATGGCTGCAACGCCTGCGCGGAACGATCGCTCGCTCCCGCACCGATCGGGATCTCGCTGAAGAACTGGAGCTGCACATGCAGCTCGCCAGGGAGGAGGAAGAGCGTCGCGGCCGCTCAGCGGCGAGCGCGGGTCGTGAGGCGCGAATTCAATGGGGCGGCGCGTCGCAGGCGATGGACGCGCTCCGCGATCAGCGCGGCGTGCCCTGGATCGGCGCGCTGTCGTCAGACGTCGTGTTCGGCTGGCGGCAATTGAACAAAAACCGCACCGTCAGTCTTGCCGCGATCCTCTCGCTTGGACTCGCGATCGGCGCCACGATCGCGGCTTTTCGCTTAGTCGATGCCGTGCTGCTTCGCACGCTCCCGGTCTCCGATCCAGGAAGTCTTTTCTACGTCGCGTTCAATCACACCGACTCCCAGGGTCGTACCGAAGATCGCGACGACTTCGACTATCCATCCTATCTGCAATACGCGCGAACGATCGCGAATCGCGCGGAGCTGATGGTGCTCGGGATGAGCGCGCCGCAGGATGTCACGGCTCCAGGCAGCGACGAACCGGAACGTATTTTCCGCCAATACGTGTCCGGCAACGTGTTTCCCACCTTCGGGCTGGTGCCGGCAGCGGGCCGTCTCCTTGTTCCGGCCGACGACGACGGTCCTGGCGCGCACGCGGTCGCGGTTCTCAGCTACGGGTATTGGACGCGACGGTTCGGCAAGGATCCGCGCGCCATCGGTCAGACGTTGCGGGCCGGCAGTCAGTCGTACGAGATCGTCGGCGTCGCACCCAAGGGCTTTATCGGAACTGAGCCCGGACGAATCACCGATATCTATGTGCCAGCGACGATGAACGTGCAGGCGCTCAACAGCCCGGGGTGGTCATGGTTCCGGTTATGGGTTCGGCCGACTGCCGGCGCCACCATTGCCGAACTCGAACAATCGCTGCAAACGGTGTTCACAGAGCAGCACCAGCGAGACGTGAAACAATTTCCGCCCGAGACGCCGCGTGAACGAATCGATGCGTACTTGAACGAGCGGATCCGGCTGCATCCCGCGGCCTCCGGCGCCTCGGGCATGCAGCAGTCCTTTCGTCGTCCGCTGCTCATCCTGGCTGCGCTCGTCGCGCTGGTGCTGCTCGTGGCCTGCACGAACGTGGCGAATCTCCTGATCGCGCAGGCGCTCGCGCGCGGCCGCGAGATGGCACTGCGGGTAGCGATCGGTGCCGATCGCTGGCGGCTGATTCGGCTGGTGCTGGTCGAAAGCGCCATGCTCGCCGCCTGTGCGACGATCGCGGGGCTGCTGTTCGCCTCGTGGACAGCGCCTATTGTGGTGTCGATGTTGTCGCCGAACCAGGATCCGGTCAGGCTGGTGCTCGACACCGACTGGCGTGCGGTCGCATTTTCACTCTCGCTCGCCACGACGGTAACCTGTCTTTTCGGCCTCGCGCCCGCCATTCGCGCATCCTCTTTCACGCCGTCGAGCGCACTCAAACGTGAATCGGACCCGCGCGGACATCGGCGCCTGATGAAGACGCTCGTCGGTGCGCAGATGGCATTCTGCGTGTTCGTGTTGTTCGTGGCGGTCCTGTTCGTCGCAACACTGGCGCGCCTTTCCCGCCAGCCACTTGGCTTTTCACACAATCGAGTGCTCCTGGTCGATGTCATGTGGCCGGGAAAACCACAGCCTGCGGCGACGTGGATGCAGATCATCAGCCGTCTGCGTGAGTCTCCTGGGATTCAATCGGCTGCGTTCTCGGGTTGGACGTTCCTGTCCGAGAACAGATGGACCGGTACCGTATTCGTGCCTGGTCAGCCGGTCGAACCGCGACCCGTGTACTTTCTCGACGTCTCGCCCGGTTTTTTCGAGACCGCAAGCATACCGCTGCATCAGGGACGCGACTTCCGTCCGGGTGACGTCGCGCCGACCGTCAAGGAACACGACGAACCCGTCGCCGGCGTCGGCATCGTCAACGCCGCGTTTGCCCGCGTCTATTTCGACGGGCAGAATCCCGTCGGACGAACGGTCATGATTCGTCCGCGGAATCTCGTCGAGGTTCCGGTGGAGATCGTCGGCCTGGTCGCAGACACAGTGTATGCAAACTTGCGCGACCCGATTCGTCCCATCGTCTATGTGCCGACCGGCGCGCGTGGCAACGGAACCTTTAGCATTCGCACCGCCGAAGACCCGCTCGCGCTAGCCGGCAGCGTCCGCCGGCTGATCGCGGGAGCGCGTGCCGGCACGCGAGTCCAGGTCATGCCGATGACGTCACTGGTACTGCGTCAAATGATCCGCGAACGGCTGCTTGCGACGCTGACGACGTTCTTCGCGGTTATTGCGCTCTTGTTGGCATGCATCGGCCTTTACGGTGTGCTGAGCTATGGTGTCGTGCAGCAGCGACGGGAGATTGGCGTGCGAATGGCACTGGGCGCGCGGGCGACGCAGGTGGCCACACGCGTCACACGCGACATGGCACTGATCGTGATCTGCGGTGCGCTAATCGGTCTTGCCGGCGGCTTCGGTTTTGGACGTGTGATCGAACGCCTGCTGTTCGAGGTCAAGGCCGTGGATCCATTTCCACTGCTGATGCCGCTCGTCACACTGGCGCTTGCCGCGATGGTGGCTGCCATCCCTCCGGTCATGCGCGCCGTGCGCATCGATCCGGCGCAGATCCTGCGCAGCGAATAACGCAATTGCTGATTTTCGATTGCCGATTGCTGATTTAGGCGACTAATTCAGCAATCGGCGCTCGCGCTCGCCAGTCCGCACTCAAAACAATCGACAATCAGCAATCAGAAATCAGCCACCAACCATTTCCGCTGACTTGACGTCCAATGCCTGTTTAGTCACTATCTGTTTATGACAGACATTGATACGAGGGCACTTGATCGCGAGCTGAAGAAGGGATCGGCCGAACTGCTGATCCTGTCGCTCCTTGAAGCGCAACCGCGTCACGGGTATGACCTCAGCAAACTGATCCGGTCGCGTTCGGCCGGCAAAATCGCCTTTCACATCGATTCGCTCTATCCGCTCCTCTATCGCCTCGAAGAACGCGCGTGGATCAAGGGAGTCTGGACCGAGAAAGCGGGCGAACGTCGCCGGCGCGTGTATCGGCTGACCACTGAGGGGCGCAAGGTTTTGGCGCGTCAGCGTAAGACGTGGGCGGCGTTTGTTGAGGCAGTGCGCCTGGTTACCGGAGACCGACATGCCTGACTGGAAACGGGCATGAACACGCAATAGCCAGCCCTTTTCCTGTTGATTACAGCCGTGTTTGACGCTCGCTTGCCCTTCGCTAACCTTGGGTTCCACCCTGCGTTCCGGCGGTGCCGGGGTCTTCTCGGATCCGCTACTCGAGGTTGTCCAGATGTCTGTCCGACGTGTTTGCGCCGTCCTGCTCGTCTTGTCTTTCGCTGCTGCTGTCCCTGCTCACGCCGACGAGACCATCGTCTTCATGAGACACGGGGAAAAACCATCGGGCGGATTGGGACTGCTGACGTGTCAGGGCCTCAATCGCGGCGCACCAGCAATGGCATCACCCCGCGCTTCGAACGTGATTCGGAAGGACTGAACAATCAGCCCACTGGGTGTCCCTCTTAGAAAGGGAAAGGGAAAGGGAAAAGATAGAGAGTTCAGATACGATGCAGTGATGCAGGGAACATATCCGACTCTCGTGATACTCGGGCGGTGACGCTCGTCGCCCTCGCGTCGGTGCTAGCCGGGGCGATTGCCGCGGTCTCCGGCTTTGGCATCGGCAGCGTCCTTACACCGGTTCTTCAAAGCCACTACGACATCAAACTCGCGGTTGCTGCGGTCTCCGTACCGCATGTCATCGCGACGGCGGTGAGGCTGTGGCGTCTTCGGCATGATGTCGATCCCGCGGTCCTGAAATCGTTTGGTCTGATGAGCGCTGCCGGAGGTTTGGCCGGGGCGGTGCTTCAGCGGTATGCCGCCGCGCCGGGACTCACCCTCGTCTTCTCGGCGCTGTTGATCTTTGTGGGCGTCGCGCAACTCACAGGTCTGTCGGAGCGAATGCGATTTGGCAGACGCACCGGATGGATCGCCGGCGTCCTGTCAGGCGCGCTCGGCGGACTGGTTGGCAACCAGGGCGGCATCCGCTCTGCCGCCCTGCTGGGCTACGATCTCTCCCCTGCGAAGTTCGTGGCAACGGCCACCGCCGCCGGATTGATCGTCGACGCGGCACGGATGCCGGTCTACGTCTTCACCGAGCACGCTCGATTGACCGCACTTATGCCATTGATGGCCGTCGCGAGCGTCGGCGCCGTCATCGGCACCTTTATAGGAGCGCGGCTCCTTAAGAGGATTCCGCCGTCCATGTTCCGTACGATCGTCGGCGTGCTCGTCCTCGTGCTCGGCATCTATATGTTTTTCCGGCGGTGAGCCGCGTATTTCATGTCGACAGCCGGCCTATCGTCCGGCGATCCAGCGACCGTTGTCACACACCATCGTGTGCCCTGGCTCGTTCAGAATCGAAACGCGCCCTCCGTGCGACGTCTGGCGGTGCACGAGCCGCCGACGTGGCCGACACCTGGAGCCCGGCAACGAGTTCGAGGACCGAGATCGCCGCAAGCGTCACTATCCGTGCGTACTGAAATCGAGGCATATCTTCCCGCTCGAAGATTCGGCGATTCAGGATTCAGAGATGAGGGAGGGTGCGAGCTAATCTCAGTTGAAATTTGGGTGGCGCCTCCAGTTGGGGCAGACTGCTTTCGACCAGAAAGTACGTCAGCCAAAGGAGGACCACCCATGACGAGGACAGTACGTCAGAACGTCAAGAAACGGAAGTCAC
>JBKPSH010000170.1:0-42457 GCA_046734955.1 Acidobacteriota bacterium | reverse complement strand
TGAAGCAGCGGAGTCAGGTAATCCTTCATCGTAATCGTGCTCCGGCGGGAGCCGACGCCCGAGAGTTCACGGGGCGAGTCGCGGCTCTTCTCCATAGGAGAAGCGCTGAAAGCAGCACGACTGTTGCGAATACTGTCACGATCCCCGCAACGATCCGCGTGGGCGAAACGCCACTAGCCTTTAACTTGTGCCACGCATACCGAGGCATGCCGATATTCACGGCGACCACCGGGACGACATCTCTGCCGGTTACCTCGTTTGGGGTCACCGCTGCCGCAAGATCCCGCATCGAGAGGACTTCGACATGCTTCTGCGCCAGATGTTCGAGCATGGCCTGGAACATCCTGATTGCCTGGTGATTTGCAACGCGCGCCCCGCTTGTTCCTCCGCTGATGAACGAAAAGCTATGAAGAAACAGGACGATGGTCGGCACATTGGACTCGACCGCCGCATCGATCGCTGCGCGCATCTCTTGTTCGCTCGTAAACCAGTTGGGATCCAGCTTGCGAACGACCGACACTGGAGCGAACACGGCCGGCAGCAGTCCAGCGTGGTCCCGCCGTTCGTAGACCGTCACCGGTACTTCGAGAACTCCTCCGACGCTCGCCGGAAGGTTCCGGGGCAGCGTGATGGCGTTCAGGTGATCGTTTGGATATTGCCAGAAGTGAGAGCTGTCGAGCAGCACGCCGTTACGCCGCAGCGCGGTGAGTGTGTCTTCATTCGCCGTGTAAGCGCCTGCACGATGAGCAACGACGGGATGTCCTGTCCACGCCTGGAGCAGTCGCACGCCGTCTCGGATGATGTTCGTCTGTTCATCGAGCGTGTATTGAGACATCGCCCACCGAGAGCGATCGTAGGCCCAGTGGGGGTGCGTGTGGAGTGCGACATCCTGATTCGCGTCTTGCAGACGAAGCGCAATGTCGCGCATCGTGCTTTCACCCCATTGGGGGTATTCATAGACATTCAGAAAAAACGTTCCCGACCAGTGCCGTTCCTGGAGGAGCCGCGCGATTTCCATGAGGCCACATTGGGCCCCTTCTCCGCAGACGGCATCCACTTGTTCAGGGAGGGGCACCTCGTTCGATTCGACGTCAACCGTGATGACCACTCGCGTGGCGGGGACTGCCGCCGGCACGGTTCCGATCGGCGCGGTCAACAGCGCCGCGGCGAGCACGCAAAGGAACGACGTCTTCAAGACTGGATACCGCCGACCGGTATCGCCGTCGCCACATCTCGGGTGGCTTTCACGCCCGCTACCGCGTCCCCAAGTGCGCCGACGATTGCACGAAGATCGGCGAGACCGAGTTGAGTAAAGAGTGGCAAGACGATCGAGTGGTCTTGTGCGTCTTCGCTCTGTGGCAGCCGCAGGTTGGCGGAGGCATACGGCGCTTCACGGTGCGAACACATGACGCCTCGTCTTGCTGCGATCCTGCGATCGAGCAGCTGCTGCATTACATCAAGCTGATTGATGCCGTTGGAAAGGCGTACTGCGTAACTTTGCCAGTTGCTCCGGGCCCACCGAGGCTCTAACGGGGCGAAGACATCCGGAATATCAGCCAGCAGTGCAAAGTACTGGCGCGCCAGTTCGCGCCGCCGCTCAACGATGCCGGGCAGTCGCTTCAACTGCTCACGGCCGACGGCGGCCTGGAGATCGGTCATTCGATAGTTGAATCCCACTTCGGGGTAGGACTCGAAAATCACCTGGCTCGCGTTATGTCGAACCGTGTCAGGAACACTCATGCTGTGTTGACGCCACAGCCGGAATTTCTTGTCGTATTCCGGGTTGGCCGTCGTGAGCATGCCACCGTCTCCGGTCGTGATCACTTTGCGCGGATGGAACGAAAAGCAGGCAATGTCGGCGTGTGGTTTACCGATTCGCTCCCATCGTCCATCCCATAGAACCTCGCTGCCGATCGCGCAGGCAGCGTCCTCGATGACGGCGAGACCATGACTGCGGCCGATAGCGATGATCTGGCGGAGGTCGCATGGCATGCCGAGCTGGTGAACGCACAGGATAGCTTTCGTTCGCTCCGTAATCGCCGGCTCAATCAACGTCGGATCGATATTGTAGCCATCCGCTTCGATGTCTACGAAGACTGGCGTCGCGTTGCAGTATCGAATTGCATTCGCTGTGGCAATGAACGAATGGCTCACCGTGATCACTTCATCGCCGGGCTTGACGCCGACGGCGAGCAGCGCCAGGTGCAACGCCGTCGTGCAGTTCGAAACCGCGCACGCGTGCGCCGCACCGACGTACTGCGCGAACTCTCGCTCGAACGCGGCAACTTCCGGCCCCTGAGTCACCCACCCGGACAGAATCACGCGGCGAACGGCTTCGACCTCCTGCTCGTCGAGTACAGGCTTCGCGACCGGGATGGTCTGTGTCGTCTGGCTCATCGCGTCACACTCGCTACGGCCGCGCGCTCGCGCTGCCACCACTCGACCAGGGTGCGAAGCCCATCGTCCAAGGTCACTTCCGAACGGAAACCAAGCAGGCGCGCCGCTTTCGACGTGTCGGCGAGCCGGCGCGGAACCGGATTCACTTTGCGCTCGGCCCCGTGCTCGACATCGAGATTTGATCCCATGATTCGAAGGAGCCGTGTGGCGAGCTCCTTCAGACTGGTTTCAGTGCCGCTCGCCACGTTGAACACTTCATCGCTGACGTCGGACTTCGCGGCGAGGACGTTAGCGCGGGCGATATCGTGCACATGGACGAAGTCCATCGTCTGCGACCCGTCACCAAAGATCAGCGGCGGCTGACCAGCGGCGATACGTTCCATCCAGCGGATGAAGACCTCGGTATAAGCCCCGTGGACGTCCATTCGCGGTCCATAGACGTTGAAGTAGCGCAGCGCGACATATCTCAACCCGTACATCTCATTGAAGCTTCGCAGCAGCCCTTCGTTGAACGCCTTCGACGCACCATAAATCGTGCGGTTGTTGTACGGGTGATGTTGTTCAGTGGTCGGGAAGGTCTCGGCTAACCCGAGTACCGACGCCGACGACGCGGCAACGACCTTCGAGACGTTCGCCTGGACCGCTGCCTCGAGTACGTTGAACGTTCCGTCGACTAGAACCTCGAGCGCGAGCCGCGGGTCTTCCGCGCACTGAGTGATGCGAATCGCTGCTTGATGAAAGACTACGTCCACGCCGTGCATCGCGTCGGCGAGTGCAGCTCGATCCCTGATGTCGGCGTCGACGATGGTCAGCGGAAAACGCACGGAGACGTCGGCAAGATTCTCGCGCCGGCCGCGCACGAAGTTGTCGAAGATGATGATTTCCCGCGGCTGTTCCGCAATGAGTCGATCGGCGATGTGCGAACCGATCAAGCCCGCGCCGCCGGTGATGAGAATCCGTTTATCTCGCATGTGTTGATTCCGATCGTTCTTCGGTACGTTCAGCCGACGTGGACTTCCTGACGAACGGCGGCTGCCACCTGCTCGACCTGCGTTGCAGTCATCTCCGGGAACATGGGAAGCGACAGCACTTCCAGCGCCGCAGCCTCCGACTGCGGGAAGTCTCCGGCCTTGTGTCCGAGATCGAGGTGAGCCTCCTGCAGGTGCACCGGAATCGGATAGTGCAATCCAGTCGCGATTCCCTCTGCTTGCAACTGCCGCTGCAGACCATCACGATCGGCACTGCGTACGGCGTAGATGTGGTAGACGTGGCGGCGATCGGCCAATTGCTTCGGCGCCGCCACCACGGAGGATCCTTCGAGCAGTGTGTCGTATTGGCGGGCATGTTCTCGCCGCGCTTCGGTCCACTTCTCCAAATGTCTCAACTTGACGCGCAGGATGGCGCCTTGAAAACCTTCCATCCGGTAGTTAAAGCCCTTCAGGACGTGGTGATACCGCTTCTCCTGACCCCAGTCACGGAGCATGCGGATCGTCTTCGCGTGCGCATCGTTGCTCGTGACGACGATTCCGCCTTCGCCGTAGGCGCCGAGGTTCTTTCCTGGATAGAAGCTGAAGCAGCCGGACACGCCAAGGCTTCCGGCGCGCCGTCCTTTGTACTCTGCGCCATGTGCCTGGCACGCATCCTCGATCACCGGAATGCCATGTCGTGCGGCGATGGCGAGAATTTCGTCCATTTCCGCCATTTGGCCGTACAAATGAACTGGAAGGATTGCCTTCGTCCGCGGCGTGATCGCCTGCTCGAGTTGCGCCGGATCCATCGTGAACGTCACCGGATCGATATCGACGAACACCGGGGTGGCGCCGGTGTAACAGATGGCCGATACGCTCGCGACGAACGTGAACGGGATGGTGATGACCTCGTCACCGCGCTGTACTCCGGCGGCCAGCAGCGCGAGATGCAGCGCGCTGGTTCCCGAATTGACGGCGATGCCGTGCTTGGCGCCAGAGTAGGCCGCGAACTCGCGCTCAAACGCCGCGACTTCGTCGCCGAGCACGAACTGCGTCGTATCGAGGATTTTCTGAATCGCCGTATCGATTTCCGGCTTGATGCTCTGATATTGGGCCTTGAGATCGAGAAAAGGGATCGTCATACCGTAACTTTTGCTCCTTCGAGTTCAACGACGCGACCGCGCTCTGCCATTGATTTCGTGGCGGCCTCGAGAATGCGGACGACTCGCAGGCCCGCCTGCCCGTCTGTGCTCAGCGGCGAGACGCCCTCCACTGCCTTTACGAATTGGCGAAGTTCAAGGCTCAACGCCTCGGTCATTTCCAATTGCGGCGCCCACATGTCGCCGGTGCGGTAGCCCACGAGCATCTGATAGCGCTTCTCGCCGTTGCCGTTCCCGTTGCCGTTCAGCGTGATGCCCTTGTCGTACACCTTGATCTTCTCGCTGGGCTCGAGATCGTCGTACACGATCATCTTGCGGCTGCCGCCAACGAGCGTCTGGCGGACTTTCACCGGTGCCAACCAGTTGACGTGAATGTGGGCGATCAGATTCTGTTCAAAGAACAGATTGAGATACGCGATGTTTTCGGGCTCGCCCGAGACATGACTAATGCCTGTAGCCGAGACAGCGATTGGGTGAGAGGGCAGCACGTAGTCCATGATCGAGAGATCGTGGACGGCCAGATCCCAGATCACGTTGACGTCATGCTGAAAGAGTCCAAGGTTGACGCGAACCGAGTCGTAATAATAGATATCGCCGATGCCGCCGGAGTCGACGAGCTCTCGCATCTTTCGAACGGCACCGGTATAGACGAACGTGTGATCGACGGCGAGAACCAGCCCCCGGCGATCGGCCTCGTCGATCAATCGTTGCGCGTCGGCGGTTGTCGACGTCATCGGCTTTTCAACAAACACATGCTTGCCGGCCTGCAGCGCTTTAAGCGCGAGAGCGAAGTGACTCGACACCGGCGTGGCGATTGCGATGGCGTCGACGCGAGGATCGCGTAGCAGATCATCGAAGTTCTCCGTGATCTCGACTGCCGGGTATCGTGCTTGGACGCCCGCGAGCCGTTGGGCGCGCAGGTCGCACACCGACACGAGTCGAGCGCCTGGGGTTTCCCAGAGGTTGCGAACGAGGTTTGGTCCCCAGTAGCCGTACCCGACAACCGCCACACCAATCATGTCTAACTCCTGTTACTGGCAACGCCGCGGATATCGGTGTGCCGGTTGAACGTTGCCTATGCTTTGAGCTGAGCGTCCTCTGTGCGTCCGATCACACGAGCCGGCACTCCTGCGACGATCGCGTAATCCGGTACGTCCCTGGTGACGACGGCTCCCGCGCCGATAAGCGCTCCTCTGCCGATCGTGATTCCCGCCAGGATGGTCGCATTGCTGCCGATCGATGCCTGCGTCTTCACCACTGTGGGCACCATCGTCCAGTCGGCGTCGGTCTGGAGGCTCCCGTCGGCATTCACCGCGCGCGGATAGAGGTCGTTGGTGAACATCACACCGTGGCCCACGAACACGCCATCCTCGAGCGTGACGCCTTCACAAATGAACGTATGGCTGGAAATCTTGCAGTGCTTGCCGATCGCTGCGCCGCGCTGCACCTCGACAAACGTCCCGATCCGTGTGCCCTCACCGACGGTGCAGCCGTAAAGGTTGACCAGGTCGGGATGGTGAATAACGACACTTGGCGCGAGGACAACTGACGGAGCAATCATTCGACTCGATACCTTCAGATTAAGTGTTGGGGGCACGGGCACTTTGGCACGCGCGCGGCCCCTCCGTTTTCAGCAAGGAACCCGCCACTTTTCGACCCTTGCGAATTGCAGCGAAACCGTTGACTGAAAGGGAGTTAAGGAGGGAGGATGCGGCCGCGGTGGCGCGAAGATGATAAATGTCTTCGCATTGGATGACTTTAGTCTGCATACGAGCCAACCAGGCCATCTTCAGGTTTGTAATCGAGAACGAACAGACAACTTCAGAGTGCGCGGGCGGTGAGCGTGTGCGAAGGAACTCGCCAGAAACCGGAATGTTTATGAATCAGGCTCGGCGCGTCGATTTGTCGCTCGACGCGCGACGAATGAAACGGCAAGAAGTCCGAGGCCGAGGATGACGAGCGATCCGGATTCGGAATGCCGGGCCGGCGTCAAATCGGAAGCGGCTGCAGAGAGCGTTACAAACAGCGCTCCCACGGAGACGACGGCAATTGTTGCCACGTTCAACATACGTTCGATTCAGCAGATGAAGACACCGAGTTATGAGCAAGCCTGAAGCCAGAGAGCCGATTGAAAAACAGGGGCAAAACGTTCCCAAAGCACGCTGTCTTGGAGATCGCGAAGGGAGGAAGGTATGCGTGACGCTGACTTCTGTCGGGTCCGTCGGAGAAATCGCCCAGCTTACCGTGGCGTCCCGCTGCTCTTGCGAGCGAACAATGACAGAGCGAAGAGAGCCAGGCCGAAGAGCACCAGTGACCCACTCTCCGAGTGGCTCGCGGGTGCAAGCAGGTTAGAAGTCCGCACAGACAGCGTGACGAGCGATGCGCCGGCAATCGCCGTCGATGTAAGAGTTAGATTCAACATCTCTGAAAGCCTGAAAGAAAGCGACGCACTCTAAAAGGCAAGCGTCAGGCCACAGAGAAACTACGGAATGTAGAAGAAAAGATTAAGAAAACTGCAAAGGTGGCGCGCCCCGGCGCCTTAACAACGCTTGAAGTCGGCGCGGCAGCGGACTTTCGTCCACTTGTCGCAAGCCAAGTTGTTGCAGACGACGTCAGGAGGAGACCGATTGCGCGCGGAGCGGCGCTGTACGACGAGCGTGACTCTCACTGTACGCCCGTACTCATGTCTGCTTGAACTTCTGTCGCGCTCAGCGCTCGGTTGTAAATGCGAACGTCGTCGATCAATCCTTTGAAATACTCACCCCACGCCCCGTTGCCGCCGACACGCAAGGCGCCGCTGCTCGCTGCGATCGGCCCCACGCCAGGCTTGCTCGATACTTGGACGCCATTGACGAAGAACTTCAACGTTGTGCCGTCGTAAGTAGCAGCAAGATGTGTCCAGCTGTTCGTCGGCACTGCCGCAGTTCCGAGAACGAAGGCCTCAGTTGTTGCGGCGTGCGCCCAGGCGCCGGGGGGAGAGGCGTTATTCGCGGAATACAGCGCATAGGATAGAGCGCTGGTCGCTTCCTTTAGTAGGACGGTACGCCAACCGGTGCCTGACGACGGACGCACCCATGCTTCGAGTGTCATCCCATCGGTGAGGTTCCCGGAGACTGTGAAGGTCAGTGGGACGTACCGTTGATCCTCGTTGAATGCGTGGGTAACACCGCCTGGGCGGATGAGAGCCGCGGACGCGATCCAGGCTGCATCGGGAGTCTGTATGGTAAAGGAGTCGCCGTACTGAATGAGATCCGGCGCGCCAAAAGTCGGCCGTCGCCACGCGGGACTCGGTTGAGTGGTATCAAGGACGTAGGCACTGGAATTCGCGTTGCCCGTCGTCCCGCTGTCAGCCGCCGTTCCTGTCTTGAGTATTTTCCCGGGACGGTACATGACCGAGCAGTGGCCGTCTTTGATGACGGGATCGATCATCGTCCACGATCCGGTCTGGAGATTCAGCGACCAGGTCTCGACAACTTGTTCGTTCGCGCCGGCGTCCAGTACGGTTCCATCAGGCAGGACATACATGAATGGGTAGTACGGCACCGCCAGCCTTGCGCTCGTCAGCTGCGTAAATCGATTCGTCGTCAGATCGAAGACTCCGTGCCGAGATTGGTACCGTCCAACTGGAATTGCACACCAACCACTCCGGTATCATCAGCAGCAGTGGCGGAAACCGTGGTGGTGCGAGTACGACAGCCCGTTGGTCGCTTCCTTCAGGAGATCACAGTTCGCCAGATGGACAGTGCAGATGAACTGACCCAGGCCTCGAGGGTCCTGGCCCTAGTGAGATTCAGAAGCGCGCTGTGGGGTATCGTCACCCAATTGCTGGATCCGTTGAACGCCCACGCCCATCCGAACTTCCCTGGCGCTCCATTCCGACTCCTCGCGAATGTAAATGGGGATGCGAGCCTCAAAGCTGCAGCAAGGCACCTGAAGGCCTGTCCTAGTCAGCTCGCGCGGTGACTTATACCACGATGAGCTGACTCGCGAACGAAATTATTCATCCCGCTCAGTGATTTTGTCTCGGGAAGAAAAAAAGCCAGGACAGCGGACTTGTTACAGGAGAGTTGTTTTTGGGAGAGGGCCAGTACGAGGTCTACTGTTTGCGCAGATGACGCGGCGACTCCTCCGATGCGCTCGCCGCGCTCGCGGCTGTTCGCGCATCGGAGGTGCCGGCTTGCGGTGTTCTTACTTGTGTCTTCGTCTCTCACCGCGTCGTCAGCGTGAAGTAGCTGCTCGCCGGAATGACTGCGTAGAACGCTCCATTACTTACGACGACGTCGCTGCCGCGCGCGAGTCTCTTGCCTCCATTGTCTGTCTGATAAAGCTGCAGGCCGTCCACGGCGGGAAGGCTGTTGAGCGTCCCATTGAGCGAGACGGGCGATGTGCTGGTGTTCTGACCAACAATGGTCACACGGCCCGTCGCCGCGTGGTAAAACGCCAACACTGTCAAATTCCCGTTCGTCTGACTCGCCCCGATCCGGACGGATCCCGCTGGCACGAACTTCGTCACCTGCGCGACCTGATAGAAGTTCTGACGTGGGGAATACGTACCGGTCGAACTGTTGTAGGCGATTAATGCCGGTCCGGCTGTGTCGTCGTTGCCGGGTTCCGTGCCTCTGCCAGCCAGAATGGCGTGCTGGAACACACCGTCATACGCCTCCCAGACTTCGAAGGACGCGGCGTTCTGCCGGAGCAGCGTCCACATGTCGGAGGGGTTTGTGAACTCAGTCATCCAGAAGTTGGTAGTCGGGTAGCTTGATCCTTTGATTGCGCTGTCAGCTCCGCCAGTGCCTGACGAATAGCTGTGAAGCCCGAAATGATCCACCTTGCTCATCACGATGGCGTCGCTCATCATCGCAGGAATGTAGGTCGAAACGCCGGTGCTGACGTTGGCGGTATTCGGGCCAAGGAACCGGATATCGCCGAGGCCCATGGCATCGAGCTTTACCGACAGCTTGTGCAAGATCCGTGTGTACTGCGTCGCCGAGACCTGCGGGCCTTCGATACCATCCCAATCCGGTTCGTTGAGAGGATCGACGATGTCAAATTGAATTTTTTCAGTATTCCGCGCGTAATACAGGAGCGTCGCGATCGTCTCGACGAATTCGTCTTCGCTGTTCGACTTGATCGTGCTCCCTCCCATCCAGGTCGGGACGCGCCCCATGAAGCTCAGCGCGATGTTCTTTGTGATCCCCCGCTGATTGAGATAGTGCAACGTGCCCCACAGATTCTGGAACGCCGCGTTCGCATAAAGGGCGTTGTAATACGTCCAGTTCGGCACGTCCGGATCGCTGTTGTCGTTGGTTGATTCCCAGTCGACCATGTCGTACGCGACCCGCCAGGCCGTCGTGCCCATTTGGTCGATCAACATGTCCAGGGCCGGAATCAACTCGCCGTCGTTCCAACTGTGGGCATTGATGTTCACGCCCAATCCATCGATCGTTTGATATTTCTGTGCGCCATTCACCGTCAACGTGGTTCCATAGCCACTGCTGACGGTGACGCTCACGGGCGCCGAAGTCGCCGTGTTGCCGAGTTGGTCGCGCGCAACGGCAGTCAGAGTGTGCGTTCCGGCCGGCGCGGTCACGCTATAGGAGAACGGCGCGGTCGTGTCCTCCGACCCGACATCGACATCGTCAACCCGAAACTGCACGCCGACTACCCCAGCCGAGGCGGTTGCCGAGATGCTAAACGTATTCGACACGGTTGCGCCGTTTGCCGGCGATCCGATCGACACACTAATAGACGACGGCGCGGTGGTGAAGTTGACGCCAGTCACATTGCCGCCACTGATCGTGATACTTCGGGACACCGGCGTGAATGTGAAGCCGGGTTTCGTTGGAGTCACGATATAAGAGCCAGTCGGCAACGCAGCGACGGTGAAATTGCCGGACCCATCAGCCGTTGTTGTCGCCGCAGTCGTACCTCCTACGCTGAGGTTTGAAAATGCTCCATCACTTGCCGGGGTGATTGTGCCCGAGAGGCTGTAGGTCGGCGTCGCGACGAGCAAAGTGGCTGACGCGCTGTGCGTGAGTGTCCCGCTGGTGGCGGTAACTGTCAGTGTCGTGGTGCCGCTCGGCGTGGTCGGAGCCGTCGTGATAGTTAATATCGCGGTGCCGGCATCCGTGATGGTCGCGGGGCTGAACGATGCGGTCGCCCCTGCAGGCAGCCCGCCGGTTGCTGCCAGATTTACCACGCCGCTGAAGCCATTCAGTGCACCCACCGTGATCGTGTAGCTGGCGGTCTTGCCAGGCGTGACGCTCTGCGACGCCGGCGTCATGCTGACCGTGAAGTCCGACACAACCGGTGCAGGGGTCGTCGGTACGATTTGTAGCCCGTTAATGGGCGCGCGGCGGATGTTGTCAGAGGCAATGCCGGGGGTGGCCGTCAGCGTGAACCCCGTGCCGTTGATGCTGAATTTCACGTAGTTGCCCGACGAATTGATCGCCTGCGTGAAGAGGCTGCTGAAATTCGTCGTTGCCGGGTCAGTGAGGTTGATGCTAGTCGTCGAAATGCCCAAACCGCTCACTTGATAGGTGCCCGTGCGAGCGGCGTTGCCGTTGTCGCCATCCGCATAGACGTACACATCGTAAACACCGGCGGTCAGGCCAGCGACGGTGACGGTCGTGGCACGGAGGTTAATCGTATCCAGATACCCCTTCATCAGGCGACGATTGCCCGCCGCGTCAGTGATCGGCAGGCTCCAAACGTTATCCGAGGTCCAGGTGATACTGGCGCTGGTCGCCGCGCCTGTCTCATCGACAAGCGCCAACGGGAGCGTACGACCGGCACCGACCGCATTGTTCCAATTGGACTTAGCGACGACGCCCGCCGTCTCGGTCGCGCCCATGGCCGTGCCACTCCCGACGAAGCTGACGCTGATCGCCGGCAGCGTCGCCTGCGTCACTTTCATGATCGTCAACGTGGCCGACGTGGTGTGGCTGAGCGCTCCGCTGGCCGCGGTAATCGCGAGCGTCGTGGTGGCGATCGGCGTGGTAGGCGCGGTGACGACGGTCAGCGTCGCGGTGCCGGAGTTCGTGATGGCTGTGCGGCTGAAGGAGGCGGTCGCTCCAGCCGGCAGGCCGCCGCTCACCGCCAGGTTCACCACGCCAGTAAAACCATTCAACGCGTCGACCGTCACCGTGTAATTCGTCGACGAGCCCGCCGCGATCGTCTGAGTCGCAGGAGCCGCGGTGATGGCAAAGTCAGGCGCGGGGACAGCGGTCGCGACGAAGTTGGCTCCGGTCACGTTCGTTCCGCTGACGTTAACCGTCAGACTCGCAGGTGTGAATGTGAAACCCGCCTTTGATGCAGAGATCGTGTATGACCCGTTCGCCAGGCCCGGAATCGTATAACTGCCGCTCGCATCCGCAACGGTGGTAATGGCGCCGGTCGACAGCGTCGCGCCGCTGCCGGCATCGCTTGGCGTAATCGACCCGGACACGCTCCATGTCGGCGTGCTGGTCTGCGCCGCGAGCACCTCGCAGACGGCCAAATTGAACCGATCGTTCGTCGGGGCCGTGTCACTGATATCTGTCCTCGTTCCTGCCGAGGGAATGACGTTATCTTGCTGCTGAACCCAGTACGTGTCGCCCACAGATGGGAAGTATTGGAACACTAATGATTGACCAACGCTTGGAATTCTGGCGACGGGATCGTCCCAATCGTTGCCCACGCCGAACACCCGCGAATTGTCTCGAGTCGTCACCAGAGACGTGCCGGGTGCTCCCGTCGGAGCACTCCTGCTACTGACGGCGCCGATGGCGCCTGAGCCATTCGTTCCCGAGCGATCAACACCGGCGAACGACATGACAGTGATCGACGAGGCCACCGATTGGGAAAGCGTCGCGCTCACCGACACATTCGTGAGGACGTTCGCTGAAAAGGTGCGCCAGATTTCGGAGGTGCCAGCCTGGCCGTTGGCGCGAACGACAAGTTCCCACGTCAGGCCGGCCCCGCTCATTGACGTCACGGTTGTTTGTCCGACCGATGGACCGTCCGCGGCGATAAATGCCAGCAGCAACTCATTGGCTTCGACGGTCGAGAAGATGGGACTGCTAATGGTGGTGCTCGGCGTCGAACGCCCCGCTGATTTGTTCACGTCGGTAGTAATGGCGGCAGAGACAGTGGCGGGAATCGCAAAGCTGATCCAGCACGCTATGAGAGTGGACCACTTGCGCAGCATCATTCAGTGGCCGTCGTGAAAACATTCATACTGCGCGCGGCCGATGCATGATTCGCTCCGATTGAGGTCCGGCAGTGAAGCAGGGAAAGTACATCTTTCTTTTCAAGGGGATGCTCGTCACTGGCAAGTTGATGGTGCGCGTCGTCCTGCTCGGGATTCCGTCTCGTTTCAGTTCATTGCGGTCACGAGCTAAGTACGAAGTTACATGAGCTTGTTCACTTCGTCGTCTGAAACGGCACTGGCAAGGAGAGATGGAACAGAAGTCGATCAACTTACGACGTGAGTTAAGTGTGGGTGACCGCTCCAGCCAAATGGCGACAGCGATCACCTTCACCGAACTGTGTCATTGGATTCCGGTATTCATATCGGACTGAATTTCGTTGGCAGTCAGCGCGCGATTGTAGACACGCACGTCATCGATCAGGCCTCGGAAGTATTCGCCCCAGATACCGTTACCACCAATACGAAGAGCACCAGAGCTCACCGTGATCGGGCCCGGGCTTGCTTTACTGCCGACCTGGACGCCATTGATGAAGAACCGCAACGTGGATCCATCATACGTGGCAGCGATGTGCGTCCAAGCGTTTGTAGGGACGGCGGCAGTTCCCAGCACGAAGTCGTCAGACGCTGCAGAGCCGTGGATCCAAACACCCGGTCGCGACGCATTGTTCGCAGAATACAGCGCGTAGCACAGGGCGTTGGTCGCTTCCTTCAGAACCACGGAGCGCCATCCAGTCCCCGAAGTCGGGTTGATCCACGCCTCGAGTGTCATGCCGTTCGTGAGATCCAGGGAAGCGGCATCAGGAACGTTCAACCATCCGTTCGCGGTGAACGACAATGCGGATCCGGTGTGCCCGTTTGTCGCCCACGCCGCGCCATTGACTAACGCGCCGTTATTTCCCGACGCGGATGTATCAGTGGCAATTGTGCCACTTCCTTCATTGAAACCGAGGGCCAGCACCAGGCCCGTGGGCGCCTGCACTGTGTTCGAAACATTCACCGTCACAGTGGCGGTGCTCGAGTTGCCGGCTGCGTCTCGGGCCACCGCGCTGATGGCGTGGCTTCCGTTTGTTGCAGCCGTAGTGTTCCACGTCAGCGAATACGGAGGCGATAGCTTTTCTGCTCCGAGTGCTTGACCGTCGAGCTTGAATTGAACTCCAACGACACCCACATCGTCGCTGGCAGAGGCAGTCAGCGAGACTGAACCGTTGACCGAGGCTTGATCGGCCGGTGAGGTGATCG
The DNA here is from genome assembly GCA_046734955.1 of Acidobacteriota bacterium. Lineage (GTDB taxonomy): Bacteria > Acidobacteriota > Vicinamibacteria > Vicinamibacterales > 2-12-FULL-66-21 > JALZOC01. Next base: position 28,502 of record JBKPSH010000170.1, on the reverse strand, counting down.
AAATTGTCGGCGCCATGGTATCGGCGAGGACTGTTACGCCGGCTTCACTCGAGGGAACGCTGACGTTGCCGGCGATGTCCTGCGCAGTCACAACATAGAAGTACGTGCCTGCTGTCACGTTCGTGTTCGTATACGCCGTGGCGGTGACCTGCGCGATACGATTCGACGCGGTGGGCCCGAAACCGGAAACGGTCGACCGATGAACGTTGTAGACCGACACGCCTGTGTTGTCCGTCGATCCATTCCACGACAAAGCCGCGGTGCCGATTCCCCCTTGAGCGGAGAGATTCGAAGGGGTCGTCGGCGGCTGAGTATCGACTGACGATGCAGGGAAGAGTACCCAACTCGCAACTGACGGGACGCCATTGGTGTTGACGATGAAGAGCATGTAATAGCCCGGAGGAGTCAGGTTCGCGTTTGCAGGCGCGACAACGGTCAACGCGGTGCCGCCCTTTGTAAATGTCAGCGGCACGTAACGCTGGTCTTCGTCGAACGCATGGGTGACCGCTCCCGGGCGGATCAGGGCGACGGATGCGATCGAGTTCGGGTCCGGCGTTTGAACCGAGAACGAACTGCCGTACTGGATGACACCCGGCGCGCTGCTAATGACTGGACGTGTACCTTTGAAGAGATACGGTGGCGAATAGATCTCGGCCTGTCTGTTGTCCAGATCCGCGCCGAAGTCGTTTCCGCTACCGGCAATCAGGACTCTGCCGTCCGGCAAGAGGAGCGCCGTTGAATGATAGAGGCGTGCGAATGCGGCTTTGGAGAGTGTTTGCCATTTCTCCGTGGCAGGCGACCACATTTCGGCGAACAACACGCCCTTGCTGATGTCGTGTCCATCGAGCGTCGTGCCGCCGCCAGTAATGAGCACATTTCCGTCGGGCAACACCGTGCTGTTCTGGAATGCGCGTGCATACGCCATCGAATCGATCTGCCGCCACGTCGGACTTGGTTGCGTCATGTCGAGCACGTACGCGGTCTTCGCGGCATTCCCGACTGTGCCACTGTCTGCAGCCGTTCCCGTTTTGAGAATCTTGCCCGGGCGGTACATCACCGAGCTGTGTCCATCTTTCACGATCGAATCGACCATCGACCAGGCACCAGTGCTCAGATCGAGAGTCTTGGTTTCGAACGCGTCTTCGTTGGCGCCCGCGTCGATCACCCGCCCATCCGGCAACACGTACATGAACGGGTAATACGGCACGCTATAGCGAGAGTTTGTAAGTTGAGTGAACTTGTTTGTGACCGGATCGAAGATCTCCGGCACATCGACGAGACACGTGAGACAGGTTGTGCCGCCGGACATCACGAGCATCCGGCCGTCGGGCAGGCTCGTGACCGTTGGATACCATCGGCGGTACGCCATGTTGGGAAGGGCGGTCCAGGTGAAGGACACGGGATCGAAGATGTTCGCGTTTCGTGCGCCGAGCGTCGCAGGATCGTAGCCGCCGGCGACGAGAATTCTCCCGTCAGGAAGTTGCGCCTGACCTGCGCAGAACAAGTTGTAGTAGGGATTCGGCACGAGTGTGATTGCGCCGGTTACGGGATCCCAGACGCGTTCGGTGTCTCCCGTCTCATACGTTCCTGAAAACATCAGGACTTTGCCCGTATGCATCATCACCGTATTCACGGCGACGATGCCGATGTCGAATGGAGTTCCCCATTGGCCAACCATAGCCGCATCGGCCGTGTTCGAAACGGTTACGGTAATAGCGGCTGATGTTGCCGTGTTGTTTGCCGCATCACGGGCGATGGCTCGAAGTGTGTGTGACCCGTTAGCGATCGAAGTCGTATTCCACGAGATGGTATAAGGCGGCATTGCCACCTCGTTACCGAGGTTCGATCCATCGAGTTGAAACTGGACGCCTGTGACGCCGACGTCGTCGGAAGCAGTTGCCGAAACGTTAACGGTATTCGCTACAGTTGAACCGCCCTGTGGCGCGGCCATCGTGATCGTCGGCGGCGTGGTATCGCCACTCGTGGGAGTGCCGTTCGTAATTGGAGTCGCCATGTCTGTCTGGATTTCTGCCGCGCTCAACGCGCGGTTGTAGATCCGGACTTCATCGATGAGGCCGTTGAAGTATTCCCCCCATACGCTGTTGCCGCCGATGCGGAGGGCTGAGGAAGAGGTGACGATCGAGCCAGTGATCGAGCGACTGCTGGATTGGACGCCGTTGATGAATAGGCGTAATGCCGCACCATCGTAGGTCAATGCCAGGTGAGTCCAGATATTCAGCGAGGAAACGGAAGACGCGGTAACATCGATGTCAGTCGTACGTTTGATGTATCCCGCTGGGTGACCGCTTGAGTCGCTTCCGTACAGCCCGTACGACAGGCTGCCAGACGCTTCTTTCATGACGACGCAGCGCCAATCCGCCAGTGCCGCGGGCTTGACCCAGGCTTCGAGGGTCATGGCGGTGGTCAGGTTGAGGGCGGTATTATTCGCGACCGTGACCCAATCGCCTGAACCGTCGAACGACAGCGCGCCGCCGAACTTGCCACTGGTATTCCAGGTGGCCCCTGAAATCGACCCGGTGTTTCCGTGTCCCGACGCGTCGGCTGCCGTCGCCCCGCTCCCTTCGTCAAATCCGTAGGATGCGATTGGCCCCGTCTGTGCGTAGGATGCGACGGGACAGAGACCGATGAATGTAAGAATTGCGACAGGCCATAAACGCCTGCGAAACTTGAACATGATCGCTCCTCGAAAGACGATCGCGGGCACGCACGCGGGAATCCGATGACGAAATGTTGCAAGTGATGCGCGCGTTGCTCCATTGGCGCGACTTCGGTCGCCTCGGAGGCAGACTTGCGCTTCCGCGATCGTTATGCCGCACAAAAAATAGCGCGCCGGTGCGACTCCGTCGTGTGGTGTTGCCTGCGACGGTAATCCTTATTGCAATCCTTGCACCCCGTTCGTCCGCGCACACGAGGAGTACTGACGTCACATGGCTGAAGGACATTCAGCCGATCGTCCGGGCGCGATGTGCCGGTTGTCACGCGCCGAATGGGGCGGCACAGACGAGCCTTGTCACGTATCGTGAAGCACAGGCGAAGGCTCGGGCAATTCGAGAGGAAGTTCTCGAAGGACGTATGCCGCCCTGGCCCGCAGCGCGCGGATTCGGGGACTTCAGCAATGATCGAAGCCTCACGCCGCTCGAAGTCGAGCTGCTGACGGCGTGGGCGGATGGGAACGCCCCAATGGGAAAGGGAGACGCGATGCCCGTTCCTGCAGCAGCTTCGCCGATCACGCCGGCCGCGATCGTGTCAATCCCGGTACCAACTGGCAGCCCGGTCTTGCGCATGGAGAGCTTTGTCGTCGACACGCGAACCACGTCGACGACGTGGATTACCGGCTGGACATTTCGACCTGGCGACGCAGCTCAGGTTGATCGTGCGGTCGTCTCAATCGACGGCGGCGACATGCTCGGATCGTGGACGTTCGGAGGCGGCGTGACTCAATTCCCTTCCGGCGTTGCTCAGCGCATGGCCGCAGGTGCACGCATCAAAGTGGAGCTGCACTATCGGAAGTCGACGTCCGCCGGGATGTCGGCGAGTACCGTTGATCTGTACGTCGGAGGGCGCCCGCGATCACTGCTGCAGCATCGAGTGCTTGGCTGTGGCTCGAATGCTGTCACCGAACGAATCGCCGCACTTGCCGTGACCCCGTTCGCCGCGGCCGCCGGTGAGTCAGTCGAAATCATCGCTCGTCGTGCAGACGGCAGCGTGAAACCTCTCGTCGTCATTCGCGAGTTCGACCCGGCCAACCAGCTGACGTATCGTCTGCGAACGCCTCTTCAATTACCAACTGGCACTGCGATTCAGGTGCGGTCATCGTCGCCGAATTGTGGCGCGGCACTGGAATTCATCGGCCAACCGGCTCGCGCGCTCGAACGCTCACGTTGAACGGCGCGACGAGGACGCGATCGTGTCGCTGAAACTGCACCCATAAACGATACATCCCGGCGCGCGGGAACATTGCCTGGAACACAATCGTCGGCCCCACGTTTGCGGACATGTCGGCAACCGGGTGACTGTGCGCGACCGATTCGAAATCCGCGCTCACCAGAAGAAGATGACCGATGGCTCCCAAATACGGCTGCAGATCCGAAAGCGGGGCGGCGCTGACCGCGTCAAACAACTCGAACGTGACAAGTTGTTCCCGACCGCCAAGCGGTGGCGGCATCGACATCTTCACGCGCACATCGTCAACGATCTTATCGGAGACATCCTCGGCGAGACGCGCAGCAGGTATCAGAGAACCTGTGTAACCTGCGGTCACCACCGTTTGCTGGATCAACTGCGGAGATCCGCCAGCAGGAAGAAAATCAGCGATCAGACAATAAGCCCCCGAACTGGGGAACACTGCATCGTAGACAAACGATCCATCTTGTCGCTGCGATGGGTGCACGTGCGCAAAGTAGCCGAGATCCTGACTCAGGATGAATAAGTGCAGGAGTCGTTCGTGCACAGTCTCAAACTTTGTGACCGGCTGATCGCTTCCTGGGTCGCCGATGAGCAGGCGGATTCTCGTTGGTTGCCCTGCTCGGGGTGCGTGAGGAGTCGTCTCGATCGCCAGGTGATACGGCGCGTAGTCCGGAGGTGGCGCGAGCACCAGCGGCATGCGGCAGATGCGGCAACGATCGCCGGCGTTGCCGCGCACAATCGGATGCATCGGGCACCAATACGCGCCAGGCGAGGCTTGCGGCCAGCTCGCCAAGACAAATCGATCTAAACCTGCCAGGACAGTTGTGACTAACAGGAGAGATGCGAGAGCCCGATACATGGAACCCGCGTGAGAGAGCTCAATTGTAACACTCACAAGCAACCAGGGGGCTCGAACCTGAATCGGAACGAGCCCCTGCCAGAGCGTTATGAACCGGACAGGACCTCGCAGATCGTCAGGTTGTACCGATCTGCCGTCGGGGCCGTGTCATTGATAATGACGACCGTGCCAGCCGCCGAGATCGTCGACGACGTTCGTTGCACCCAGAACGTATCACCGACCGTCGCAAGGAACTGGGACACGAGCGTCTGATTGGGTCCGAGTGTGCGCGAGATATTGGAGTCCCAATCATTACCGACCCCTATCACGAACGAGCCCGCACGTGTTGTCGTCAGCGATGCGGTCGGCGCGCCAGACGCAGCGCTGCCGGATGCCGTGGCGCCTATGGCGCCGGATCCATTCGTTCCACTTGTGTCGACACCTTTGAACGTGACGATCGTTATGGCGGCCGCAACATTCTGCGACAGAGTTGCAGTGGCGGTCACGCCACTGAGCACTGAAGGAGCGAAGGCTCTCCAGATTTCCGAGCCGCCGCGGCTGGTGTTGGTCCGGCGCACGAGCGTCCACGTCAGTCCCGCGCCGCTGACGCCGGTTACGGTAATCCCGTTTGCGTTCGCGTCATCCATCGCGACAAATGCCAGCACCAGTTCGTTTCCTGACGTCGTCGTGAACGCGGGCGATGCGATCGTGGTTCCCTTGGTTGAACGGCCAGTCGCCACCGTGGCATCTATGGCCAGCGCCGTCGCCGAGGCGGTGAAGTTGACCGCCGCGACGTTTGCGTTCGAGATCGTCACAGACCGTGACGTCGGGGTCATCACCACGCCGCTCTTTGTTGGCGTCACCGTATACGCCCCGTTCAGCAGACCGGCGAAGCTGTAGTTGCCCGATGCGTCAGTCGTCGTCGTCCCGCTTGCGCTGCCGCTCAACGTGACCGTTGCAGTCGCGCCCAATGGAGTCGGACTGATCGTTCCTGAGATCGAATAGGTCGGAATGGGCTGAGCTGTGAAGTTAACAGTGGAGACATTCGCCCCGCTGACTGTGACTGGCTGACTCGCGGGGGACATCGTGTAACCACTCTTCGTCGGCGTGACGGTGTAGCTTCCGTCGAGCAGCCCTGTGAACGAGTAGTTTCCCGAACCATCCGCTGTTGTCGTCTTCGTGGCCGCACCCGTCAGGTTGACCGTGGCACCTCCGCCTCCGGAGATAGTTCCACTGACGGTCCACGTCGGAATCGGCTGCCCCGTGAAATTCACATTTGTCGCGCTTACTTGTCCTGCGATCGTGACGTTCTGACTGGCTGGCGTGAATGTGTAGCCAGTATTCGACACCGTCACCGTGTACGGTCCGTTTGCGAGACCGGTGAAGGAATAGTTCCCAGAGGCATCCGCGTTCACCACCGCGCTCATCGTGCCGCTGAGCGTCACCGTCGCGTTGTTGCCGCCCACGGGACCGATCGTTCCCGAAATCACCACAGGCTGTGCGGTGAAATTCACCGACGTGGCGTCGGAGTTCGTCAGTGTCACCGGCTGATTTACCGGAGTAAATGTGTATCCAGTCTTCGACGGCGTAACCGTGTAATTGCCGGCTGACAAGCCAGGGAAGCTGTAGGCGCCGCTTCCGTTCGCGGCGGTGATCGGACTCATCGGGCCGGACAAGCTCACCGTGGCACCGGAGCCGAACTGTGACGGCGAAATCACGCCGGAAATCGACAGAGCCGTGGTGGTAAAGCTCAAGGGTGATGAGCCAGTCGCCGGCGACGTCGTCGAGTTGCCCGCGGCATCTGCCGAAGTGACCCGCATGAAATACGTCGTATTCGGACTCAGCCCGGTCAGCGTAACTGAGTGCGACAGTGTTGACGACGTATTGGATGCGGTCTGCGTCAGCGAGGAGGAGTTCGTGCCGTACGACACAAGCGAGTCGCTAGGTTCGTTGGTCGACCACGTGACCGCGGCGGTCGTCGAGGTCGTTGTTGCACCAATTCCCGAGATTGTCGGCGCAGTGATGTCGACGCCGTAACTGACCTGATAGTTGCCGGCGGATGCGACAAACCAGGCGTAGGACACGCCCTTGATTGTCTGGGTCGTGTAGGCCAGCGGTGCTCCGTTGAACAAAATTCCGGTGATTGGACTTGTCCCAGCTGTCGCCGGCACGAGAGCGCGTAATCCATTTGCGCCGGCAGCGACCGCGATGTTGAAGGAGAGCACGTTGCTCGCCCAAGTGATGTTCTGGAACGAAGAACCGTTACGACCATCAAGCCAGTCGAGCATCTGCTTGGCCGTAACGACCGGAACATTGTGCGTCTTGGCGGAGTTCACGATTTGCAGCGCCGCCGTTTCGCTTGCGGACGGGTTGAAATCGTTGTGCATGTTCGTTGTGAAGGCGCCGTAGTAGCCGAGCGCACCGGTCGCGTTGTTCAGCAGCGTGTCGATGTTCTTCGGATACGTTTGGCCGGATTCGTCGGTCATCTGGGTCGGTGCTTGATACACGTCGATCATCTGACCACTTAAGGTGGCGAACCGTTGCGGCATACCGGAGCCGGTGAACATGCCTGGCCGATCGAGTATCCAGGTATTCGGCCAGTAGTAGTAGTTGGTGTCCAGACGGATCCCGTTGTTCAGTTCCACTTGCGGCTGCGTTGACCAGTCGCTCCAGACGAGGCAGTGTGTCCGATTCGTGACCGGCGACGGTGCATGTGGCCACCCTTGCGCGAATTGCGCCAACTGCGTGTTGTAGAACCCGGCGAGAGTACTCGGTGTCCAATCCACACAATTTGTATTGATGTGGAGCGCAATCTCGAAGCCCTGTGAGACATAAGAGGCGACATCCGCATCGGATATCGGGGTACCGGGGTAAATGTAGGAGGTTCCGCGAATGCATCCCCAGTCATCAACCGAGCAATTTGGGGTGCTTGCGCCAATGTAGTCATCGAACCGTCCCGCCGTTCCGTTGTTGGCGTGGTCGTCTCCCGTCATGATCACGGCTGCAGGCAGCATCCTCGGGAAATACCAGAATCTCGGCAGCGGCTTCTTGCTGGAATTGGCATTCAAAATGACGTTCCAGAGCAAGCGTTGCTGCTCGTCGGCCTGTGGGATCGCGACCTTGTTGAGATCCACGTAATCAGGTTTGACGTCACCCGTTTTCGCGCCGAAATACAGATCGTCGGATCGTATCGGCGTTTGACCGTCCCGCTCCGTTGCCGCCCACGCTGGATTACCCTGCCGCGTGTAGACGATCGACCGCGCAAGGTCGTAGGTAAACGCGACGGCGTGGCCGTTTCCAACAGTTCTTGTTGACACGGCCGGATTGGACGTTGCGGTTGTGGCATTCGAGTACAAGGTCGCCACAGAGGTAGCACCGTTTAACGTGTACCTGTCAGCGGTGCCATGGAACTGGATGATCTGGTTGGTGATGCCGACACCCGGGCCGCTTGCGGTGCTGACGAGCAAGTAGGTGTCGGCGAGTGTGGTCCCAAGGTCAGTCAGTCCCATGAGTCCGGCCAGCTGTTTGTCCGGCCGCATAGCGATGAGATTGCCGCCGCCATTCACCCAGGTCGTGAACATGCTCACTTGTGCGGCTGACAGACTCATCTCGCCGAGTATGACAACGTCGTAGTTCGACAGAACTGTCGCGTCCACTTGTGGCAAATCCATTCTGGCGAATTCATTGACGCCTTCGCCGCGAAGGATCTCCGCCAAATAAGTAGTGAACGGGTTTCCGGTCGCGGTGACGACCAAAATCGGACCGCCGGGACCTTCCGTCGGTGGCGGAGGCGGTGGCGCCGAGGTCGTGAACGTCCACGCAAAGTCGGTGGTCGTCGCGTTACCCGCGAGATCCTTCACACCTGCTTTTACGACCGCTGTGTACTGCGTCGAGTAACCGAGCGCAGCCGTCGGCGTCAAGGTCGCCGTCAGCGTGCTGGCGCTATAGGTCACGCTGGCCGGGACCGAGACATTCAACGGATCGCGAAGCTGAATCGTCGTTCCGTTTACCGTTGTCGCATCGAGGGCTTCGTTGAACGTTGCGGTGACGCTTGAGTTCACTCGAATGCCCGATGCCCCACCGAGCGGACTAACCGACGTCTCGCGCGGCGCTGTCACATCCGGGCCTATCGTTGTGTTGAATATGACATCAACGAAGTACGCTTCGGACGAAAAGGTCTGGGTCGGAAATGCCGACGTTGATCCATATATGTAGACGCCGTTCGGGCCATCGACTCCGTTTTTCAGCCCATGCAGTGGCGGACTATCGAGACCAGTGGTCGCAAAGTAGTTGTCCGGCGCGGAGTAATGTCCGTTGGGCGCGTGGTACGAAATCACATAGGTCGTATTTGCGCTGATTTGCACCGGTGAGGGGAATGCGACCTGTTGCCATCCTGAGGCTGTCTCCCCCGAGAATGCGGCCGTGGCGAGTCGCGCACCGGCGCTGGTCCACAGCGACGCCGTGTGCGTTCCGGTGTTGAGCGATCCCTTATAGAAGCGTGCACCGGTGATGTAACCCGGGATATCCGACCGAAATTTGGTTCCGAGTTCGACAGACGTCGGATCGTTATCGTCAACCGGTGTCGGCACTGCCGACGCGGGCCACATCGAGCAAGGGCAGGTCGGCGGTGGGGGAGCCGCTGCTGCGGTCGTGAACGACCACGTTCGGTCGGCGGCCAATGCATTCCCGGCGACATCCTTGACGCGCGGATCAATCGAGCCGCCCTTGATCTTCGCTGTATACGTGGTTGAAACGCTCAATGCAACCTTGGGAGCGAGAATCGCCGTCTTACTCGCCGAGTCGTACGACACGGTGGCGTTGACGAGATTGTTCGTCGCATCGCGCAGCTCGAATGTTCCGAATGAACCTCCGCCTTCTCCCGACGTGCTACTCGAAATCGTGTTGGGATCCATCGCCTCGCTGAACGTCGCAGTAATCGACGTACTCGGATCCACGTTCGTCGCCGACGCTGCCGGGAAGGTCGATGTGATTGTGGGCGGCGTGGTATCGACCGGCGGTGTGGTGGTGAACACCACGTCTGCCCAGTAGTTTTCCGAATTGAATGTGTTCGTAGGAAACGTCGGAGTGGTTCCGTATGCGTACACCCCATTCGCCCCATCGGTGCCGTCGCGCAGCGCATGAAGTGGCGGATTGTCGACAGCGCTCGTGTAGTACGGGTCGGTGCCGGTGTAGTGACCGTTCGGCGCGTGATACGAGACGATATAGGTGGTGTTCGCCGTAACTGCGATTGGATTTGGGAAAATCGCTTGCTGCCAGCCGGAAGCTGTTTCGTTGATGAAGGTGACGGTCCCGAGCAGTGTGCCGGTATTGGTCCACAGGCTGCCGGTGTGCGTGCCGGTGTTGGTTGATGCTTTATAGAATCGCACACCGGTGATGTACCCGTTAGCATCTGTTCGGAACTTAGTTCCGAGCTCAACCGATCCCGGATCGCCGTCGTCGACTGGCGAGGGCGGCACCACCGACGCCGCCCAGATCGAGCACGGACATGTTCGGCTCGCGGTTATGGTGACAGATACGCCCGCCGACGGCGTTTCTCGATTCCCCGTGTCGTCGTACGCGCGGCTACGGATGGTCACCGTGCCTGAGCCAGCGGCGCTCCAAGAGAAGGTCCACGATGTCGTTCCAGTGGCTGGCCGCCACGTCGTCCCGCCATCGGTGGATACTTCGACCCCCGCAACAATACCGCCGCCGGTATCTGACGCGGTTCCGCTGATTGTGACCGCCGAACCGGCGACAAACGACGCGCCGTTTGTCGGGGACGTGATCGTTGATGTCGGCGCAATCGCATCCAGGGATGCCGTTGCTCCGACCAGTCCGGATTGAAGCGTCCCGGGTTGCGCTCCCATGTCGGCGAACAGGTTCACCGTTGCTTGTTTCATGCGGACGTCTGCGGCTGTCGACCCGCGATCGTGAGTGGAATCGAGTCCCCATGACCACTGAACGGTGCCGGCGCCGAATACGAGAGCGCCGCTGGTGGCCCGGTAGAGGGTCATCGTGTGGGTGACAGTTCCCGAACCAAATGTGGATCCGTAATCGAGAAGCTTGCCGGCAACGTTGCGAGTGGTTTGCGACAGTCGCATCAGGCTCGAGGGAAGGAAACCATTGTCGACGTCGATGTCCCACTCGTATCCGAGTGTGCCGTTCGGCATCGTCGCCGTGGCTCCATTCGCCAGGGTGGCGACTGACGTATTTCGCCAAAAACGATGTTTTCCAAATGCCGCGGGAACAGTGATCGCTGTGGTGTCGCCGTCATTCACACCGAACATCTGACCCGTTAGCGCATTTTGAGGCCGGCCACCATCAGCCGGTGGACTGAAGCGAGGGTCCGCCCACGTGCCGGTCCAGGTCGGTGGATCCTGCGGATCGATGACCGCGTTGGCGTGAGTTTCTTTGTAGCAGACGAGCGTGCGATATGGTGTATTCGATCCATCGATGCTGTTTTCCCAACGCGTCTTCCAGAAAACCTCGTTGCCGCTGAAAAATGCCAGATGCACCCCGTTCGCGCGGGCGGTTTCGACGTTAGCTCGTTGACCGCCTGACCAATACTCGTCGTGGCCCACCGACATGAACACTTTATGCTGCAAGAGCAAGCTGCCATTGCGATCCGTATCGACGCCGCTGATGTAACTCACGTCGTAGCCGTTGGCTTCCAGAAAGCGGACCATCGGATACTCGGCGTTGAACGGAGAGTCCTGACCAGCGGTATCGGCGCGGCTGGTCAGCGGCCGGTTGTAACTCACCTTATATGCACGACCGACGGGCGAGCCGACGTAGAGGCTGTTGCCGCCGTATTGGTTGTAGGCCTGCCAGGTTGTATCGGATGTCTGAAACAACATGTCGGAATGACTCGACGCCGTGTCACTCTCGCGCACGATAAAGAACGCGTGGCTTGCACCTCCTGTGTCGTTGCGCTTGAGCCTGGCAAAGTAGATCCCGGACACTGCGCTAGTGGGAACCGTCCATGAGGCAGATACATTCCAGTTTCCGCAGTCGACGAGACCCGTTGCCGTGTTTGTCATGCACGAGGGCTGCGTGGTCCGGGTCGTCGGAATCGTCGTTGTGTTGATCTTTCGGGCCCCCATGCCGCCGTAATAGCCCATGCGATAGATGTCGACGGTGAAGCCGCTTGCCGATGTCTGCACCTTGAACTGCTGCGTCTGACCCGGCGTGACGCTAAACTGAGTCGCGAACCCTTGGATGCTGGTGTCACTGGCGCTGACGTCCCATTCTGAAGCGGGAGCGCCGGCGTTCTGGTTCTCGCAGACAATCACGTTCTGGCCGCAGGGACCTGTGGTTTGTCCCTGACTGCGGTTTTCGGCAAGGACGCATACGCAGAAGAGAGCGGCGGCAAATGTAAGGTGACGCAACGTAAGAGGCTTCAAAGTCATCATGAGATTTCCGCTCGTCGGACGGTTCGCAACTAGAGCAATTTGAGTTGGTCCCCGGACATAGGAGGACTGGGGGCATCGAAGGCAAGGGACTCGCCAGACTGCCGGTCCGGGTGGGCAACCCGCAAAAGACTTGGTTGGGTGGTAAGTGCTTGACTGCGAGAGCAATATGCCTGATACAGGTAAGGGACTTCGCAGCGGCTATTCTGCCCCGCGACTGATGTCTGCCCTCAGCCGGACTTTGTTCTGCTCAGGATCGCCCTATTCTGGTCGGTAACAGAACTCTTGGGATCCGTTATTGCTTCGTGATTTGCGTTGGTGCTGCCGTTGATCGTCGCCTAGTCCGGGTGCATCTGGAGTCGCCGCTTACTCTCGCGCCACGTCGCTCGTGAAATACTCGAAGCTGTGGCTGATCCCTTCGTGCGAGCAGGTGCGAAGGCGGTCGAGCCGAGGAAATTGAACGGCCGATAGGCTATTAGTGCATCGCGATCGGTTTTACGACCCAGTCGCCGCACTCATTCAATCGGGCGACGTCAGCGCTGATTTAGCGTGGCGGTCCAGTTGACCAGGATGTCGATTGGAGGGAAGCCGTGTTCTCGCTTGGACGTCGCAAGGAGGAACCGTTCGCTGTGTGGCACGACGTCCCAATCCAAAATTGGTGCCTCCGCCTCGAAAAGCATGCGAACGGGCTGCGTGTCGAAAGAGGCGCGGGGCGACGGCATTATGACAGCCATGGCTTTGCGACGGTCGAGGAAGAACAGCTCATTTCTGTCTGAGTGCCAACGTGGCTTGCGACCAGTGGAAGTCGATATCTGAACAGCCCGGCCTGGTCCAGGAAACGGCTTGACGTATATCTGTGACTTCCCCGATTCGTCGGAAACATACGCGATCCATCGGCCATCCGGTGAAAAGTGACCGCAGCATTCGTAGAACGGCGTATCCACGAACGTCACAGACTTGCGGTCGCCCTCGAGAGGCATTAGCCACACGCCCTTGTGGACGCCATCGGGCGAATTGTCGAATACCAAGAAACGGCCGTCCCGCGACCAACTCACCGGGCACTGATCGCCAGGGGCGACCACGAGCGGCTCATCGCTAGAACTTCCATCCAACGATCGTACGTAGATGTCTCGCGACCCCGTGTCTCCCGTTGCATATGCGAGCCGCGCGCCATCGGGCGACCAGACCGGCGTCGTTTCGGATCGAGATTGAAGCGTCAGGCGTTTCACCGTACCTCTCACAAGTCCACGAAACCAGAGTTCGTGCATGCCGTTTTGTATCGATACTTCGGTTGCGACGCTTCCGCCGTCAGGAGCGACGCGGACGCTCCGGTAATCCGCTGCCGGGCCGGCGACTGCCTTTTCGACGCCGCCTCGATCGACCACGAACAATGGCGAGGCCGTGGAATCCATCTGCGTTGCCAGAAGACCATTCTGCGAGGCTGAGAATACGGCGAAGCCGACGTCGGTCGACATAACCCGTGTGAACGCTTTCGCGGCTCCTGTAAGTTGCAGGCGGTTCTTGTCGAAGGGGGCGGTCATCAGGACGTCGTCCCGCGCGAAAAGCAAATACCCAGGCGGCGCGTAGATCGCGCGCGAACTGATGTTGGTCAACGGCGTGCGCGCGCTTGACTCAAGCTCGCCGACCCAAACTCGCGGCTCCGACGCAGAGTCCGTGTTCTCGGCGACGTATAGATAGTGGCGTCCGTCCGGGAGAAACGACGGCCAAGTGAGTTTTTTCTCGCCCTTCTGCCCATCGGGTTTCGCGACCTGATTCACGCGTCCACCTTCCTCCGGCACGGAGTACAGCGCGCCGTCGCGCGCGGCAAACAGCACGACGCCTGCCGCGTTCCACGTGCCACCCGCGGGATCGATCGCGTCGCACAGCGTCCGCACCGTTTCGTCTTGCAGCGAGGCTATCTTCAGTTGCCCGTCGGCGAAGAATGCAAACGCATGGCTGTTCGGTGCCCAGAACACGCCCAAGCCCTTTTCTGTGCCTTGAACGGGCCGTGCGTCGCGAGCGTCCAGCGCACGCAGGAAGATCATGTCCTTGTTCGACGCATCCTCTACCTCGAAAGCGACGTAGCGTCCGTCCGGAGAGAGCGCAGGCCTGACTCCATCAACGTAAGAGCCGGGTACGGCGCCGGGAATCGAGAATCGGATTTGTGGCGCAGGTCTGGCCGGGCTGCGCGCAAGGAACGCAACGATTGCGACCAGTGCCGCGGCGCTCGCCAAAGCCCATGGAAGATAAGCGAGAATCATTCGCTGATTGCGTCGCGACTCACGTCCGCGAATCGTCTCGTCGTTTTCGATCCATCGAAGCTGCAGCGCAAGATCGTGGCTCGACTGCAATCGATCGTTGGGATCTTCGAGCAGGCACGTGCGAACAAGGCGCTCGAGAGCGGGAGGCGTGCGAGGTTGCACACGGGTCATCAGTTCGAGGGCGCGTGCGTCTCCGGGATTGCCAATGCGCGAAGCGAATGCGCGGCCGGTGGTCATCTGATAGATCACGGCGCCCAGCGAAAAGATGTCACTGCGCGCGTCGGCTTCGCGGCCCAGACGTTGCTCCGGCGACATGAACGCTGGCGTACCTAATATCATGCCGGCTACGGTGAGGGTTCCCGTCGTCTCTTGGGTCATTCGGTCCCCCGCGACCATCGACACCTGCGCGATGCCAAAGTCGAGCAGCTTCGTACCAGACTTGGTGAGCATGATGTTGCTCGGCTTCACGTCGCGGTGGATGATGCCGTGCTGATGGGCATGGGCGAGCGCCTCGGCAACTTCCCGGCTCACCTCCAAGACTTGATCGATCAGCAACGGGCCTTTGGCGAGCCGCTCGGCGACTGTCTCACCGTGCAAGTACTCCATTACCAGGAAGTCGACGTCTCCTTGGCGTCCGATATCGAACAGCGGGCAGATGTGTGGATGCGCGAGTGCCGCGACCGCCTGCGCCTCGCGTTCGAAGCGTCGCCTAGCGTGAGGATCGTGCGTCAATCTGGACGACAAGATCTTCAACGCGACTGTTCGGTGCAGCCGCGTGTCGGTTGCGCTGTAAACCTCGCCCATTCCACCGCGTCCCAGCGGTGCGACGATGACGTATGCGGCAAGGCGAGTGCCTGGTTCCAAGGCCATGGTCCCCTCCACCCCATGAGTCAGGCCGAGGGGATTGTAATGAAAGTGCTGGGGGAAGTCGATTTAGTGAGCTCGGTTACGGACATTGAACTCGAGGAGAGTCGTCTCTGTTCACGAACCGAGTCGCCAAGTGCGGTCGGTCACGGCTTCACTGCGGCCGGAGAAGAAGCGCCACGCAGAAGCAGGCGAGGTTCATCATGACTTGAGATGCCGACCATCCAGATGTCGCTGCCCGCGCCCCTGGATTCCTGGCTGGGCAACATGTAACCAATCGAACGATCACCTAACCACTCGACCTGATCATCGACGCTGCGAGTCTCGGCCAGCGGCGCATCGACCAGCGTTTCGACATCGAGCAGGTGAAGCTGCCACTTCGAAGGGCTGATGCGCTGCTTGAACACAATCCGCCGATTGTCGGGTGAAAGAGAAGGACACTCGACACCCTCGCGCAACACACGAGCCCGGCGTGTGTCGACGTTTCCCTCTATCAGATAAATGGAGCCGCTTGTGCGAAGACTGGCAAAAAAGCGGTTGCTGTCTTGGGCAAAGGTGACCCCCCAGAAATTGAAGTCTACTGCTTTGAAGGGTGCGTTTGCCCGGGTTACTGCGAAGTCTTCGAGATCCGCGATTGCTTGTCCCGTTGACATGTCGAGCAACGTCGTCCGCGTTGAGAAACTCGTTGAGTTGTAGGAATCGCCGCTCACGAATACGGTAAACGCTCCGCGTCGGCCGTCTGGGGATACTCGTGCGCGGCTCGGGACTCCTTTGAGTGGCAACGTGTGAAGGACGCGAAAATCGGGACCGAACACCTGCGCTGAAAAAGTCGTGACCGCGCCCCGATTCGCCGCGAGGCAGAGACCCGCGTTTCCACCAAAGTGCACGCGCTCGCAGCGCAAGTCCGTTCGGTACCGTTCCCCGTCCGGCGCGTCCACGACACTGACGCCGACGGTGCCATTCGTGCTATCGAACGCAGTGCTCGAAAACAGCAGGCCCCGCCGACCATTGAGCACCGAGAGATTCTCTGCGATGGAAAGGTCCGCTGCTCGCGGTTGTCCGGGCGATCGCTGTCGAAGGGTTACGTAGGAAGTCGCGACGACGACACCAAGCGCACAAAACATCGCGAACAGAAAACGCCGCGACACGCGCTTACGCAATGTGATCATCTCAAGACGGCTGGACGAGAGTCGAACCGGCGGTTGACGACTGCCGCGCCGCGTGTGAGCGTCGCGCCGAGGAGCCCGACGATCAGCAGCGCGGCGAACACAATCGTGGCCTGCATCAGACCAAGCCACTGCCAGCACGCGCCGAACAATATCGATGCGAACAGCCGCGCGGTGTTGGTGATCGTGATCAGCAACGCGAGGCCGCTTCCGCAAAGGCTCGCTGGCAAAGTCGGTGCGGCCATGGCTGTCAACACACCATCGGTCGCCGCATAGTAACCGCCGAGCAGTAGAATGGCGAGCCCGAAACGCGCAGTGCCCGGTGTAGGTGCCAACAGAACCGCGTAAACCAACAGCAGCGCTACGTGCCCGCCAACGAACGCTCGCCAGCGGCCGCGACGGTCGGCCAGACGGCCGACGGGAACGGCCAACGCACTGTTCACGCCCGAGACGGCGACGTAGAGAAGCGGAAAGTACGCGACATCGAACCCGGCTTGCTGCTGAAGCATGAGAAAGATGAAACTATCGCTGACGGTGGCGAGGCTGAGAATGGCGCCCGCAACGCAGAGATGACGGAACGGCGCGATGCGCAACAGCCCGAAGGCACCGGCGAGCGAAGCTGGTGAGTCCGTCACGGTGCGTTTCGCGTCTTCGACAAAGAACAGAATGATCCCGACGCCGATGATCGCAACCGCGAAGCTTGCCGCGAACAGGATGTCAAAGTTTCCAGGGAGGCGCCAGACAATCAGGAAGGCAACCAACGGACCGAGCATCGCGCCCGCTGCATCGAGCGAACGATGAAGTCCGAAGGCGTAAGCGAGATCCTGGGACGGCGTATTGAGCGAAATGAGCGCATCTCGCGGCGCTGTTCGGATGCCCTTTCCAGTGCGATCCGCCGCAATCGTGCCCGCGAGAAGAGTCCATGTATTGCCGGCAGCAAGTAATGCAAGCCTGCAGACCGCGGACATCCCATAACCGATGCTTGCTACCGCCTTGTGACTGCGCCAGCGATCGGCAAAGTATCCACCACCAAGGCGTGCGACGGCCGCAAAGCCTTGATAAAGTCCATCGATTGCGCCAAACGCCATCGGCGTCAAGTGAAGATACGAGACGAGATAGATCGGTAGAACACTACTGACCATTTCCGAGGAAACGTCGGTGAAGAAGCTGGTGAGACCGAGGTACCAGACGATCGGAGAAATACGATGGCGCGACTTCTCGAATGAGGTCGCATCGACCTTCGACTGCGGCTCGGTCACCGGCGTGCGCGACAAGAGGCGGGCCCAATCGATCGTATACATGTGATGGATGGCTCAGGTGCCGGATGCGCTCACGTCAGCGGTTCAACGTTCGGGCCAATGGGTGCACTCAGTCGCTGTGACCGTTGTCCGCGTGCTCGACACCAACGTGACGTGGCGTTGGTGCGGGCGTCAAGTGGAGAACAAAATCCTGCAACACGGTTTGGGCTTGGAGTCCGGGACGGCTTTCCGTGGCGATCGCGATCGCGATTGATTCTCGTGAACCACCGAATAGTCCCGCCTTGGCCAGATACAGCCGCGCCAAGTTCTCGCTGTTCGCAACTGTTCCACCGATCGAGTACCAGTTCCACAGGAGCAACGAGCGAGAAGGGCCCTCCACCAAGGTTTCACGGACCGTGACTGACTGACCCTGCATCGCGACAGTTCGTCGATCCTGGCTGGTAATCCACCATGGCTCGTGCACCAGCGCACTGTCGATCCCTGTGAGGTTTGCGCGCGGGTGACTGCCGGAATAGAACGCGACGAACATTTTCACAACTCGTTTGCCCGATTCGTACGATTGGACAAACTCGCTGTCTGGCTTTTCGAACTGCGGCTTCCATGAATAGCGGTTCGAGTCAGTTGGCGTCCACGGCAATGAGACGGTTGGCGCAGTAGCGACCGTGTTTCCCCCGATCGCGCGGCCCTCCGAATACGTCGAGAATGGTGCGGCTGCTGCGATCAACAGGCCAAGTGCTGTACAGACCGCGCGAGCTCGCGTGAGTCGTCTTTCAGGCTTCGGCACTCTGAATGTGCGCGTTTCGTCGGATTTCTCACGCCAGCCGCCACACGTGAAGAAGAGCAGCGCCATCATCAAACCGAACACCACCCATCCGACGAGGAAGTGTCTGGTCCCGGCGACCGCGTCTAATCCCATCTTCGATCCAAGAAAAATGGTTCCATATATTCGCAGTATGTTCCCGAGGAGCGGCACCAAAGCCGCCGCCAGAATGAACCCGATTCGATGGAGCCAGTACCGGTACGCGGTTCCTGCGTAGACATATCCAACTGCAAGCGATGCAGTCAGATAGTTGATGCCACTGCAGGCATCCGCGACTTTCCATGTGCTGCCGGGAATGGAAATCACATGCGCTTGCAGCAGTACTGGAACGCCTGAAAATGCGAGCAGCTTGACTGCACCTCGCGCTGCGAGATCCTCCAGGACAGGAACCAATCGATAGCCAAGCGGCAGGGCAAAGAACAAGCACCCCAGCGGGAATGTCAAGAGGCGCGCGGCCGGCCACCCCAGAATCAGCCACACGAAACCAACCATGAGTCCGACAAGGCTGACTTGCTGTAAGAGGCCCGTGTCGGCCACACCACCGACCAGCCAGAGGGATGCGAACAAGGCAATCACCGGAAGACCGAGATATCCGATCGTCGGAGTGATCTCTTTTAAGTGCGCCTTGCGTTGCCAGACCAAATACAGAGCCAAAGAAATCACTACGTACCCATGGGCGAACGGATCCTTTGACCAGGAGGTGACGATTGCAGCAACTGTCGTCCGATAGAGCACCATCAACGCGGACAGCGCCAACGTCAGAGTCACTGTTGCAGCTAGCCACGGTGATCGCAATACGCGGTCCCACAGCGTTGTTGAAGCGAAGCCGGTGCTCATGATGTTGCGTGGATGAAGCGCAATGAGAGCGCAGGGTGAAACTAGCTGCCGAGCGTCTCCAATACGGCCTTCGCTTCCGACGAGCCTTCGAAATCCGGTTTCAATGTGAGAGCACGAGAGAGGTGTTGCGCAGCCGCGGATTTGTCACCGCTCTTTGCAAGCGCGAGTCCCAAGTGGTAGTGAAAGGCTGGATTCGTATCTTCCGCTGACACTGCCGAACTCAGCTCCCTGACAGCCTCGTGGAAGAGACCCTTCCTGTAATAGATAAAGCCGAGCGTGTCGGCGGTCTCAGGCACGTTCTCGAGCGCGCGCCGAGCGGTCTGCGCCAGCTCAAGAGCCGTATCGAGCTTTGAATCGGATTGCGCATAGATCCAGGCCAGGTTGTTTGCGGCGACGGGCGCCGACGAATCCAGCTGCAGGACACGCTCGAATCGTTCCCGCGCGGCCGATGTTTTTCCCTGAGCTTCGAGGATCATTCCGGCGAAGGTCAGCGCTACCACCGGTTTCGAATCACGCTGAGCCATGGCATTGAATTCATTCAGAGCTGCGTCGAGCCGCCCCTGTTTGGCGTAAATCTGCCCTAACGCGGCGTAGGCCTGTAAGTACGACGGATGGTCGCCTAATACTTGGCGCAGAATCCGTTCAGAAGTTGTCGTATCTCCGATGGAGGCATAGGTGCGCGCCGCTAACATCAGCGCCGGAGGCTCGACGCCGGGTTGTCGCAGCAGGTTTTCCGCGCGGGCGCGTGCGGCCTCGGGATTACGCGCAGCGAGATCCAGCGCGATCAGTCCGCCAGTTGCCTCCAGCGAAGTCGGCTGCAGCCGCAGTGCGCGCTCGAATTGCCGGCGGGCTTCCGGAATTTTGTGCTTGCGCGCGTAGAGGAGCCCTTGCTGTATCGAAACCGCTGCGGAATTCGGGTATCGCCTCGCCAGTGTGCCCAGCTCGGTTTCCGCGCGCACGGTGTCGCCGCGAGCGATGAGAGCTCGAACAAGAAGCAAGCGTGCATCGGCGTTTTGTGGCTGAGTGCTGAGCGCCTCTTGCGCGAGCGTGGCAGACGATTCGGCACGGCCCGACGCGAGTTCCAGACGTGCCAGAGCCAACTTCGCGTCCAGCGCCAACGGATTGAGACGGATTGCTTCCCTATAGGCGCTCGCCGCCGCCGTCGCATTTTTTCGAGCGGCTTCGGCACGGCCGAGCGCCGAGTACGCGGCCGACGAATCCGGGTGCGCACTGATTGCGTTCTTTGCAATCAGAGCGGCGTCTTCGAGTTTGCCGTCTGCCAATAGGAATCCGCTTTTGACCATCAAAGCGGAAAGCTGCGTCGGGTCGGCGCTCAGGGCCGAGTCGATTCGCTTACGGGCATCTGCGCCACGACCCTCGACCTGATCGAGTACGGCCAGTCGAGTCGATGCGATCGCCGCGGCGCGCGAATCCTCGGTCAACGGCTGAAGTACTTCACGCGCGGCACCGTGCTTGTTCTGCGAAACGTAATAATCGGCTAAAGCGACCGCAGCGTCCGTGCTCTTCGTGAGCTCGAGATTCCGGCGCAGGTGGGACTCTGCCCGATCAGACCGATTCGTCAGCAGATAGAACGTGGCTGTCGCTCGGTGTGCCAACGCATTATCCGGTTCGAGGCGAAGCGCCTCCAACAGCTCTGTCTCCGCGCTGATCCATTGAGACGTAGCCCAGTAGAAACCGGCGAGCCCCAGGTGAGCGGCGGCGGAACGGGGATCCAATTCGACCGCACGCGCGAACGCACGTTCCGCGTCTTCGCGTCGGCCACGCCCAAGTTCGAGGGCGCCGAGGTTGGAGTAGGTAGCGCTGCGATCTGGCTGCAGCTGAATCGCCTGCTGCAGTTCGCTGACCGCTCCATCGAGATCGCGTAATCCAGCGAGAGCATTCGCCAGCAGAATCTGGGCACCGACATTCTTCGGATCGTCCGCAAGTGCCCTCTCGGCCCGATACTTCGCGTCGTCGAAACGCCCGGCTATGAGAAGAATGGAGCCCGCCTTGAGTTGGACGCTCGCGTCAGGCAACACGTCGGCTGCGCGCACGAATTCATCAAGCGCCTTCGTCCGATCGCCTTGTTGAACGTATATCTCCGCCAGCTTCAGCCTCACATCTCCGGCCCGTGGATCGCGCTGAATGGCGTTGCGATATTCGATGACTGCTTCAGGGAGTTTGCCGGCGGCCGCAAACGTATCGCCGCTGCTCGCGTACTTGAGCATTTCGGCATGCGGATCGCGAGCGCATCCTGAAACAGAGAGTGCGAGGATGAACGCGGGAAGTGCCGCTTTCAAGGTAAAGCGAACGGGAGTTGAATTTGTCAGCCTCATGGGATTGGACACGGTCTCGTGGAGCAAGAACCTGTCCGATCGTTGCTGGAAGTTGAGTGAGGCTAACTTAAGCAGCACCAGCGGATTGCAACCAGCGACGGACTGGAGATCGGGAAGGGTAGCGGAAGAAATCTGCTGTCAGGGCGACTTTTGTCTGGCGAAAGTGCTGCTAATATCGCCGGCTCGAAGAAATTACGTCGAGGCGCCGACTTGCTCGACGGCGCCTCGAAGAGATTCAAGAGGCGCCAATTCTTACGAGTGTGCGACGCGACCCAGATAATGACTAAGACTACGGCCGTTTCCATTCGTACCAGAATTGTCGAACATGTCCGATTTGTTCGCATCTTCGACCGGCGCCGCATGCGCATGGGCGTGCTGAAAAACGTCCGCCCCAGTCGTCTCAATGCGCACCGTGTAGGCGATAGGCAATTGATCAAGGATGGCGGCGACTGCCTTGAGCAGAGCCGGGGCGAACAACTTTTCATCCTCGGACGTTAACGACGACACAAACCGAATGTCCATACAACTCCCACTCTCGCAGCGCCGATTGTTATTCGAACAACGTTGACGGTATGTGACGAATTTGCAATCGGCATTCCCCTCAATCTCGGAGAAGAACGGAGTGAATCAGGCCAATTTTTGTCGATTCACTCCTAAATAGGTACGATAGGCGCGCAAAAAATCTCCGGCGCTGGCGACTTCGCCGATAACAATCCTGCCACGAGCCATCTCCCGCAGCGCGCTCGCCTCACTTCCTGAACAATTGGCTTGCCTCTTTAGGGCAGTCGCACGTGGTGCTGTGGCATGTGCCGTGCTTTGTCTACCTCTTCTGTGGAACAGGGCATGACTTCGGCGCAGGCCCAGGCCGCCGCGGCGATCGACGGCCAGGCATTGCGAGCTTTGGCGTTGAACGTTGCGGCACAACTAACACTTTCGTCAGCCGCTGAACTTCTGAGCGCGAATCTCGCACGGTTGCTGAATGCGCCGCTCGCTTTGTTGTCGCGTGACCCACTGACGTGGCGGTTTGAGGCGCACGCGTTTCCCGACATGCCGGCTTTGTCGAGAATCCGATCGCCAGCCCTCCAGGATCCGGTTGGGCAGTTGCAAGACGATATCGGACAGGCGTGGACGGCGATTGCACTGGGAAAGTTGGGCGATCGAGACTGGGCGCTGCTGCTGCCTGGGTCATCGAATACGTGGGTCAGTCGTTCGGGTTTCGAACAACTCGTTGAGAACGTTGGCTGGAGCCTTGCCCAAGTGGCGCAACATGATCGGTCAGAATATGCGAATCGATTTCAACGCAGACTGCATGCGTTCGCTTGCCGGCTTGCGCGTGAAACTGACAGTGCGCGCCTGAACGCGTTGATTCTCCAATCGCTGGCGTCCCAAGTTGGCGCGCGCACCGGTGCGTTGGCGATTTACCATGCGCCTGACGACGCCCTCGCAATCGTCGCAACCTTGGGTTATCCGATTTCCATTGTCGAGCACCTGAGGATCCGTTCCGGCGATGGCGTGATCGGACGAGTTTACGAATCCGGCAAGCCGCTTGTTGGTGATTCGACGTCTGGCGGCACGACGCGACTCCGCTACCGTTCGGATTCGTACATGGTGCTGCCAATTTCTGTAGCCGATAAGCCGCTGGCGGTGATTGCTCTGACCGACAAGACCGATGATCGACCGTTCGATGCTCGCGACTTTGCGGCAGCGCGCGTGATGGCCGCTTGCGCGGCCACGGGATTCAGCCGGGAGCGCCTGCGCGGTCAACTCCAAGAATTGACGGAACTCGCGACAGTTGACTCCGTCACTGGTTTGTTCAATCGGCGTTATTTCGAAACGCGTCTCGACGCAGAAGTGGAACGCGCCCGGCGGCAGCGCCAGGATCTGGCGCTCCTCCTGATCGACATCGACGACTTCAAGCGCGTGAACGACTTGCGCGGTCACCTGGAGGGTGACCGCACTTTGCGTGAAGTCGCCGATCTCCTCCGTGCAGGCGTGCGAATTTTCGATATCTGTGCCCGCTACGGTGGCGAAGAATTCGTCATCGTCATGCCTGGCGCGTCGGTAACGGTGGCGCAACAGGTAGCAGAGCGCATTCGAGTGAGGATCGAACGCAGCTTCAACCACCAACATCCTCCAGTCACGGTCAGCGTGGGTGTGGGAATGTTGAATGAGCGCACGACCGGAGACGAATTGATCGACGTCGCCGACCGTGCCTTGATCACCGCGAAGAAAACCGGAAAGAACGTGGTCTGGACGGATCCTGCAAGCGACAGAGTTCATCGCGGCTGACGCTTGCAGTGGTTGAAGGTCGGATGCCTAACGGTGGCGTCGTCGATGCGTTCCGAGTAACGTTGCTGCGGCACCTGTTAGCAGCAGAATGGCCGATGCAGGCTCCGGCGTGCTCGTGGGAGGAGTTGTGCCGCCGGCAAATTCGTACGATCCCAGATCGCCTTGGAATTTGATCACGAAGTTGTCCAGCGTGATTCCGGCGGTGAAGTCACCGAACAAGCGGAACGCGAAATAATCAGAGCCACCACCACCAGGCAAGTTCGCTTCTTGGGCACCGCCGGCGCACTTGTCCGATCCCCAGGCACAAATGTCGATGGTTTTATAGCCGGCGAACTTCTGCTCGAGTCCGAGGCTCGTGAAGTAGTCTCCCGAGTCCAGCATCGACAGCTTGGTGCCGTCGGGATCGGCATTGAGGCCGATGGCGTGGACGCTCTCGTTCGCCGAGCTCGCCGTGTAGTTCGTGAGCGTCACGCCAAAATCGACGTAGGTGTCTGTGACGTTCACATCGAAGTTTCCGACGGCCGCGAGTTCGGTGCCGCCAACAAGGAGCGACCAGTAGATGTCGAAACTCGATGAGGATGAGGATGCAATCGAAATCGATGCGGCGTGAGCTGGTAGAGTCGTCGCGCCCCAAAGGAAACAGCTCAGCGCGAGGAGTCGGAGTGGCCTATGCATTTGCTGAACTCGTGAACACCGCTTAACGGTTCGGCGCGGAAGTGCGCGCGTGCCCTATTCACGAGTCCAGCAATGCCGCTGCCATCGCTCGGCGCTCAGGATTTTGCAGCAAGCTACTAATATTGAACAACTTACATATATGTAGAAAGTGCCTAATAGTACGAGTCAACCGTCGTTTGGCAGACTTTATTTCTACGGTACGGCGACTCGAAGCATGCTGTCAGATCCCCGACACGAAGTCACTGCCTAGGGCACATAGGTGACCTGGTACTGGCCGATGGCGGCGGTCACAAGTGCGTACGATATGCCTTTGATTGATTTCACAGTAAAGCTGGCAGAACTGCCGTTCAACGCGATTGTGTTCAAGTGTACTGACCCTGCATCGACCGGGATCATGAGTTGGAGACCATTCGCGCCTGTCCCCGGAACCACATTGAACGTGAGGACGTTATTCGACCAGGTGATTGGACCAAAGGCCGTCGAGTTCCTGCCATCGATCCACGACAGCATCTGACTCGCAGAGACGATCGGGACGCCGCGCGCCTGGGCAGACGCAACGATCGCTTGCGAGCCGGCATGCACGGCGTTGTCGGTATGCATGTTAGCGACGAAAGTCCCGTAATATGCAGTTGTACCGAGTGCGTTGTCGAGCAGCGTGTCGATCGTCTTCGGGTACGTCTGTCCGGACTCGTCGGTCATCTGGGTCGGCGCTTGATACGCGTCCACCATCGTCCCGTTCGCTTTTGCAAATCGCATCGGCAGGCCAGAGCCCGTGAACACTCCCGGCCGATCGAGTATCCAGGTGTTCGGCCAGTAGTAGTAATTCGTATCCAGACGAATCCCGTTCGAGGCTGCGACCGAAGCCTGCGTGTCGAAATCGCTCCAGACAAGGCAGTGAGTGCGGTTGGTTCTGACCGGCGTTGCGCCCGGGAACAACGATCCGAACAACCCAATCTGTCGGGAGTAGTCAGCGACGATCGATGCGGACGTGAAGTTGTTGCAGACCAAAGAAGGCGAATCGGATCCGCCAGATAGACCGCTCATCCACATGTGAACGGCAATTTCAAATCCCTGCGACGTGTAGCTCGAAACCTGAGCTGCAGACATCGGGGTGCTGGGGTAGATA
This sequence comes from Acidobacteriota bacterium, assembly GCA_046734955.1. GTDB lineage: Bacteria > Acidobacteriota > Vicinamibacteria > Vicinamibacterales > 2-12-FULL-66-21 > JALZOC01. The sequence goes on along the minus strand of JBKPSH010000170.1, from coordinate 2,695 downwards.
TACGACGTCGAACGGACGCACTCCCAGTTCTCGACGTTACAACCAGTCGGGCTATTGCCGATGTAGATGTCGAAACGCCCAGCCGTGCCGTTGCTGCCATGATCGTCGCCGGTCATGACGACGGCAGCTTTCGCGCCGCGAGGCAAGTACCACAGTCGTGGCAGTGGCCTGCGGCTGCGATTCAGAAGCAGGATGAGATTTGCGAGAAGACGCTGCTGCTCGTCGGCTTGCGGAATCGCAACTTTCGACAGATCCACCCAGTCAGGTTGAAAGTCGCCAGCTTTTGCGCCGAAGAACAGGTCATCGGGACGAATCGGTGCGCTGCCGTCCCGCTCCTGTCCAGACCAAGCCGGGTTCCCTTGGCGCGTATAAACCACGGATCGTGCAAGGTCGTAGCTGAAGGCGGCCGCGTTGCCCGCCCCATTCACCGATGTTCTCAGTGAGACCGCGGGATATGCGGATGCGTGCGTGGCATCGGTGTAAAGAGTTGCCAACACCGATGCTTCAACTGGTACGTATCGATCCGCTGCTCCATGGAACTGTATCGACTGATTGACCAGGCCCGCGCCAGGCTCCTTGGTCGTGTCGATCAGAAGATAGGCATCAGCTAGTGTGCCGCCGTCATCATTCAAGCCAAGTAGTCCGGCGAGTTGCTTATCCGGTCGCATCGCGATCAAATTGCCGCCGGTAGAAACCCAGCTTGTGAACATCGCCGCTTGAGCCGCCGTCAGGGGCAGTTCACCGAGAACGACCACGTCATATGACGCGAGCAGCGAAGCATTGACACTGGCCAGATCCACCACGCTGAACTCATTCAACCCTTCGGCGCGAAGAATCTCTGCGTAGTACTGACTGAATGGATTCGTCGAGCTCGCGACGACCAATATCGGTCCCCCCGCACCCATGAGAGGCGAAATCGCCGGCGGTGCAGTCGTGAACGACCACGTCAGATCACTCGCGAGCGCGTTCCCGGCGAGGTCCTTCACACCGCTCGCACCGCCCTTGACAGTCGCCGAGTAGGTGGTGGCGGTCGCAAGCGCGGCACTCGGGCTCAGTGTCGCGACGCCGTTCGCATAGGTGATCGACGCGGCGACCTGGGTTGCACCAGTGCGCAGAGTAATCGTGCTGGGGGTGATCGACGCTGTGTCCATCGGTTCGCTGAACGTCGTCTTCACCGAGCTCGTTACTGGAGTCCCCATGCCGTTGGCCGCAGGGTTGATTGCCGTCACAGTTGGCGGAGTTGTGTCGGATCCCAGGGTCAATGCGAAGACGATATCAACCCAGTAATTCGAACCTTGAAATGTCTGATTGGGGAACGCACTCGGACCAGTGTACCGATAGACGCCGTTGCCGCCAGCCGCGGCATCGCTCACAGCATGCAGCGGAACATTGTCGACGCCGGCTGTTAACCCGCCATTTGTCACCGCATAGAAACCGGTGTTGGTGTGATAGGAGGCGACGTACGTCGTCCCGCCGGTAATCGCGATTGGCGATGCGAAGCTGGCCTGCTGCCACCCTGACGCGGTCTCGTTACCGAATGTCAACGTTCCAAGTAATGTTCCGCTTGACGACCAGAGATTGCCGACGTGTGTACCCGTGTTTTGACTGTACTTATAGAACCGGAGACCAGTGATGTAGCCGTTGCTATCGGCGCGGAATTTCACGCCGAGTTCAAGGGCGCCAGCGTCGTTGGAGTTGGGACCGGGCGTCGTCGACGTTGACCAGATGCTGCACGGGCACGTCGGCGCTGCCGCTGTTGTGAACGACCACGTGACATCCGCGGCGACCGCATTGCCCGCGAGATCTTTGACGCCGCTACTGCCGCCTTTAACCGTCGCGCTGTATGTGGTCGCCGCTGTCAGCGAGGCGCTCGGAGTCAGCGTGGCAACGCCGCTCGCATACGACACAGTGGCCGGCACTTGCGTAGTACCGGTGCGCAGTGTCACCGTCGCGCCAGTGACAGTACTTGCGTCGACCGCTTCGCTGAATGTGGCGGTCACGGCGCTGCCGATTGACACACCCGTCGCCCCCGAAGCGGGAGTAGTCGAGGTCACCGTCGGTGGTGTCGTGTCGGGTGCGCCCATGAGAGCGAAGACGACGTCGACCCAGTAGTTACCCGCTTGATATGTCTGGCTTGGGAATGCGGTCGTAGCCGTGTAGCGGTAGACCCCATTGCCGCCGCTGGAGCCATCGCTCAACGCGTGGAGAGGCGCGTTATCGACGCCATTGACCAAGCCATTGTTCGTCGACGCATAGAATCCCGTGTTCGTGTGATAGGAGGCGACATAGGTGGTGTTCGCGTTGACCGAAATGGGGGTCGGGAAGCTCACCTGTTGCCAGCCCGATGCACTCTCGTTGTCGAACGTGACGCTGCCCAGCAGCGTGCCGCTCGCCGACCAGAGGCTGCCGACGTGTGTGCCGGTGTTCTGACTGTACTTGTAGAACCGCAGACCGGTGATGTAGCCGTTAGTGTCGGCTCGGAATTTGACTCCCAATTCGAGCGCTGCTGCCTCGCTGCCGTTAGGCCCGGGCGTCGTCGATGTCGACCAGATGCTGCAGGGACAGGTTGGCGGTGCCGCGGTGGTAAAAGACCATGTGAAATCCGTCGAGAGCGCATTGCCGGCGGTGTCTTTGACACCGGTCGAGCCTCCCTTGATGGTCGCTGTGTACGTGGTGGTGCCGGAGAGAGCTGTAC
>JBKPSH010000169.1:0-19448 GCA_046734955.1 Acidobacteriota bacterium | reverse complement strand
CTGGTTCGGATGATCGCGCGACCACCCGCCGAACGAGATCTTGGCGCGGCCGCCCGGCCGGGGGGGCGCGGTCTCACCCCCGCGCCCTACACTGAGCCAGCCACCACTAATTACTTCAGGACACCGGCGAGCAGGTTGCCTACGTTCGCGCCGCCTGACTTCGTCACGAACTGGGTCAGGATCGGAACGGCCTGCGCAACCATTTCCGGCTTCAGCCCGAGCTTGGTAAACGCAGACGCCGCAGCCGCAAGGCCGCTGGCGGAACCCGCGATACTCGACAACGCTCCGGCTGCTCCGGATGTCCCAACGGCAGCGGCTGGCGCGGCTTTTAAGAGCGATGCCATCCCTGGAACCGCGTTCGATACCTGCGAGAACTCTTCGGGCTTGAGGCGCGACTTCGCGACGCCGAAGAGCGCACCGGCAGCGCCGGCTGCCTGTTCGGGAGTCGAACCGAGTTCCTTGGAAAGCGCACCAACCAGATCGGGACTGGCCTTTGCCGCCAGTGCCGCGTCGGTGGAAAAACCGCCCGCCTTCTTGGCTTCCTGCGATGCTTGCAGACTAGACGACGCGAATCCAACGACAAGGGCGACGCACGCGGCTCCGATACGAACGCTTCGTAGCATTGTGACCTCCCGATTACCAGAGGTCTTGACCGCCCAGAACTCATACCAAGAATCAAGTTTCACGCGGTCAAGACCGTCCGCGCCTCAGCGCGGCGTTAGTAAGCTAATGGCCTGGCGAGGCGGAGCCGTGATGGTCTGAGGCGGAGCCTCGCCAGGATTCGACGATCGCCTGGCGACGATACCGATCCGGAATCGCGTGACCGTACAATGTCGAGTCCGCTTTTCGCAAGTCCGGACGTCGCGGAATGTTGTGCCGTGTGTGGAGTTTACGGCGCGCGGATACAAGTCGCCGTGTTGCGCGAGCCGGGGCCGTGCCACGGCATGCCGTGGTCGCGCGCGCTAAATCCGGAGGCGCCGTGCTACGCTCCTGCCCCGATGCACCTGCGACGGCCAACGGCCAGCCAGCTTGTATTGTCGCTGCTGTGCCTCATGTACCTGATCACGTACGTGGATCGGGTGAACATCGCGACCGCCGCGAATGAGATCAAGCGCGAGCTCGCGCTGTCAAACACCCAGCTGGCCTTCATCCTCTCTGCGTTCGGCTATCCGTACGTGGTTTTTCAGATATTTGGCGGATGGGTTGGCGATCGCGTGGGCGCCCGGCGAACGCTCTTTCTTTGCGGACTGATCTGGGCCTTGGCAACAATCCTGACCGGATTTGCCGGAAGTCTCGCCACCTTGTTCCTCGTGCGTCTGCTGATCGGCGTCGGTGAAGGCGCGACGTTCCCCGTCGCCACCAAGGCGATGCAGGCATGGACGTCGGCAGACCGCCGCGGCTTCGCGCAGGGAATCACGCACGCGTTCGCCCGCCTTGGAAACGCGTTAACACCTCCGCTGGTTGCGTCGCTGGTCGTGATGGTGACGTGGCGCGGCTCCTTCATCGTGCTCGGGTGCCTCAGTCTGGCGTGGGTGTTTACGTGGGTTTGGTATTTCCGCGACGTGCCGGCGGAACACCCGTCAATTATTCCTGCAGAACTCGAACGGCTTCCCAACCGAGGGTGTCGCGCGAGTGGGCGCGCGGTGTCGGTTCCGTGGCGCCGCCTCGCAGCTCGGATGTGGCCGGTCAGCGTGGTGTATTTCTGCTACGGATGGACACTCTGGATGTACTTGAACTGGCTGCCGTCGTACTTCCTGCACGAACACAAGCTGCAGCTCGGACGATCGGCGCTGTTCTCGTCGACGGTGTTCGCCGCGGGCGTGGGGGGCGACTACCTGGGCGGGGTGCTGAGCGACGCGATTCTGCGCAACACGGGGGATCTCAGACTCGCACGGTGCCGGCTGGTTCGGTGGGCGTTTCTCGCCTCGCTCGTGTCGGTTCTTCCGATCTTCGTCACGCACGATCTGACGATCGTCGTCATCAGCCTTGCATCAGCATTCTTCTTTGCCGAGATCATCATTGGGCCGATGTGGGCCATCCCGATGGACATCGCACCGAGATACTCAGGCACCGCCAGTGGATTCATGAACACCGGATCGGCGCTCGCCGCCGTCCTGTCGCCGCTCGCCTTCGGATTCATCATCGATGCAACGGGCAACTGGAACCTGCCGTTCATCGGTTCTATCGGGCTGCTGCTCGCCGGAGCGCTGCTCGCATCAACGATGCACCCGGAGCGGCCGTTCGAAGCGGGTCAGACGGGGGTCAGACCGGGGTCTGATCCTGCGCTGACCCCGGTCTGACCGCCTCTGACCCCGGCTACATGCCACTCCACTTCGGCGGTCGCTTCGCGATGAAGGCTTCAACACCTTCGCGGAAATCACGACTGGCGTAACACATCGCGACGATATCGCGGTCCGCATCCAAAGGCAGTCGCCTCGCGGCCATGATCCGTCGAATCATTTCCTTCGTCGCGCGGATCGTGAGCGGCGCGTTCGACGCGATCGCGAGCGCGCACTCGCGAACGGCGGCATCGATATTGGCGGCGCTTTCGAGGCGGCTGACCAGTCCCAGGGTCAGCCCTTCGGCGCCCTGGATGAACCGGCCAGTCAGCAGCATGTCTTTCACCAGGCCTGGACCGAGCACGTCGACCAGTCGACTGTATGTGGCTCCAGAGAGGCAATTGCCCAGCGTCCGGGCCACGGGAATTCCAAAAGAAGATTCGGGTGTGGCGATACGCAGATCGCAAGTCAACGCAATCCCACAACCGCCGCCAGCTGCTATGCCTTCCACTTGGGCGAGTGTGGCCTTCGTCACCCGTTCGAGCCGATCGAGCACCCGATCGATCCGCTCTTCGTACTGGATTCCATCGTCTGCGCCACGAAAGGATGTGAACTGGCCGATGTCGGTGCCGGCGACGAACGCCTTGCCACCGGCGCCTTTCAGAATCAGCACGCGAATGGCCGGGTCATCGTCGACTCGATCGCAGGCGTCGACGAGCGCGTCATACATGCCCCAGGTCATCGCATTGCGCGCTTCCGGACGATTGAATGTCAGCGTCGCAATCGGGCCATCGGATTCGTACGTCGCCTGATTGGTGGACAAGCGTTCCTCCCTTTAGTACAAAACAGACCACCGCGTGCACCAGTTGACATGACCAAACCACATCAACGGCCCGAGACCTCGACCAAACCTCGCGCGCTTGGCGGAATTCGCGTGCTGGACGTGACGCAGTTCATGGCCGGACCGTTCTGCTCCACGATGCTCGCGGACCTCGGCGCTGATGTCATCAAGATCGAGCCACCATCAGGCGATTCGACGCGCCAGATGGTCGGCGCTGAGGGCACGGAGAGCCCGAGCTTCAATGCGGTCAATCGCGGCAAACGAAGCGTCGTCATCAACCTGAAGACTTCGGATGGGCAGCAGCTGTTCAAACGGCTGGCTCATTCGTCGGAGATCCTAATCGAGAACTATCGCCCCGGAGTCATGCAAGGACTGGGACTCGGCTACGACGTGCTCTCCGCGATCAACCCGCGAATGATTTACGCGTCGATTTCCGGATACGGACAGACCGGTCCGAACCGCACGAAAGGAGGGTTCGATCTTATCGCCCAGGGCGTGTCCGGCATCATGTCGGTCACAGGCGAGCCTGGCGGGCCGCCGGTCAAGGCAGGAATTCCGTTGACCGACCTCGGCGCGGCCCTCTTCGCAGCAACGGGGATACTTGCCGCGCTCCATCATTGCACCGCTACGGGTATCGGCCAGTACATCGACACGTCACTTGTCGAGGCAGGCATCGCGCTGTCGGTGTGGGAAGCGACCGAATACTTCGCCGGCACGGGCGTGCCGGTGCCGCTCGGTTCGGCGCACCGGATGAACGCGCCGTATCAGGCCATTCGCTGCGCCGACGGGTATGTGACGATTGGGGCGAACACCGATCGACTTTTCCAACGTCTATGCGGCGTACTGGGACGTCCGGAGTGGTCCGAGGATCCGGATTTCGCGAACAACGCGGGGCGAGTGCGCAACCGGACAAGGCTCGCCGGATTGATTGAGAGCGTGATGAGCGGCCAGTCGTGCCGCCACTGGTTATCGCTCCTCGGTGCCGCTGAAATTCCGTGCGGACCAATTAACGATTATGCGCAGGTGTTCGCGGATCCACAGGTTGCCGCACGCGGAATGGTGCTCCACACCGATCATCCCGTACTCGGGCTCCTGCGAACGCTCGATTCGCCAATCAAGATGAGCGCCACGCCAGCTGACGCCAGCCGGCGCGCGCCGCTGCTTGGTGAGCACACGGATGCCGTTTTGACAGAGTTTGGGCTCAGCGCCGAGGACATCGTGGCGCTGCGACACAGGGGCGCAATTGCGTAACGGCGAATCCCTCATCACTAATCACTGATCCTGAATCCCTAATCCAGGAATCCATGAATCCCTTATCCTTGAATTCCACAATCGAGGAATCTCGGGGAGGGCATCAAGCAACGGACGATCGTCGCCAGATGCTGATTCACGGATTCGTGGATTCGAGGATTCGAGGATCGGGATTCACGATGAGTGATTAGTGATCAGTGATTCGAGGCCATCCTCAGCCGCATCGCCAGGACCTCAGCGAGATGCATGGCGCGACGCCCCGTCGCTTGCCGAATCTGCTCTCGACAGCTGAATCCATCCGCAACGATCAACGTATCGGGGGCAGCGGCGCGGACGGCGGGTAAAAGTACGCGTTCACCGATCGCTTGCGAAACCGCGAACTTATCCGCGTCGAAACCGAACGCGCCGGCCATGCCGCAGCAACCGGAGTCGGGCGTGTCGACGGACAGTCCCATCTTTCGCATCAGCGTCTGCGCGTGATCCAATTTCATTAACGCTGTCTGATGGCAGTGTCCGTGCAGCAGGACGCGTCCTGCCCGACGCGGCGGCTCATAGGTCGACGAGTCGGACGCCAGCAGTTCGGACAGCAGGAGCGTCTGAGCGCTCAAGCGCCGGGCGCGCGGATCCAGCGGGAACAGGTTCCGCAGCTCATCGCGAAAGACGGATGCGCAACTCGGCTCGAGGACGACAATCGGCGTGCCCATCTCAATGGCGTCGGCCAATTCTTCCATGATCGTTCGCAGATAGCGTTTCGCACGATCGAGCAAGCCAAAATCGTAGAGCGGACGCCCGCAACATAACCGCAGACGGGGAATAGTGACTGAGTAGCCGGCCGACTCCAGCACTTCGAGCGCCGCACGAGTCGTGTCAGGATGAAAGTAATTGTTGAAGGTATCAATCCACAGCATCACGTGCGGGCCGCGGGGCTCCACTTTGTTGTTCGCTCCACGCTTCGCCGCCCATTGACGAAAACTAATTGGAGCCAGTCGAGGAAGCTGACGTGCTGGCGCAATGTCGAGCACTCGTTTGATGACCTGGTGCAGACCGGGTGCCTGCATCACCGCATTCGCCAGCGACGGCGCTGCTGCCGCAAGCTGAAGCCATCGGTTCACGAAGCCGAACGCGTAAGCCTGGACCGGCCTTCTCTGCCCTTCGTAGTAATGGGCGAGAAACTCGGCGCGGTAAGTGGCCATGTCGACATTCGCCGGACATTCTGACTTACAGGCTTTACACGACAGACAAAGATCGAGTGACTGTTTGACGTCTTCGTCCTGCCAGCCGTCACGCACCACCTCCCCTTGCAGCAGTTCGAACAGCATGTGCGCGCGGCCGCGCGTGCTGTGCTGCTCTTCGAGCGTCACCATGTAGCTCGGGCACATGGTCCCGCTGTCATGCTTCCGGCACTCGCCGAGCCCAATGCAGCGCAGTGACGCTCTCGCAATCGATCCACCATCGTCGGGAAAACTGAAATGAGTGTGTGGCTCTCGCGGCGCGTAGTCGGCACCTAACCGGAGGTTTTCCGTCGGCAGATATGCATCGACAACTTTCTGCGGGTTCAGTTTGTTGTCCGGGTCCCAGATCGCCTTGAACTCACGAAACGCGCCGACCAGCTCGTCGCCGAACATTTTGGGAAGCAGCGCGCCGCGCGACTGACCATCACCGTGCTCTCCCGAGAGCGAACCTCCATAGCTGATTACCAAATCGGCAGCGCGGTCGACGAACTCCGCGTACTGGCGAATGCCCTTCTCGGTTTCAAGATCGAAGTTCACCCGCATGTGGATACACCCGTGACCGAAGTGTCCGTAAAACCCCGTCTGATACTGGTATTCATCCAGCAAACCACGAAGGTCACGCAGGTAAGCGCCCAGCTTCTCCGGCGCCACCGCCGCATCGTCCCATCCTTCCCACTCGAGAGGAGCGCCGGGTGCCGTCGCTGCCGCACGGGGGCCCGCTTCACGGATCCGCCACATGGCGCGAGCTTCACTCGGGTCGTACCGCCGGACGCTCGGCCCGTTTGGAATCTGTGTGACCCACTCTACGAATCGCGTCGCAATGTCACCGGTTTGCTCGGCGGTATCAGTCCCAAACTCGACGAGCAGGTAACCGCGACCTTCCGGAACGAGATCGAGATGCGGCGCACCTTTCCTGCGAAGACCGTCAACCATCGATCCCTCGAAGCCCTCGAGGCCAATGGGACGGAATTGAAGAATTTCAGGCACATGATCCGCGGCCGCGAAAGTGTCGGTGTATCCGAGTCCGACCAGGGCGCGATGCTGAGGACTGTGAATCAACGTCACTTTCGCCTCGAGCACGATCGCGCACGTGCCTTCAGTGCCGACCAGCGCGCGAGCGATGTGAAACCCGTTCTCAGGCAGCAACTCGTCAAGGTTGTAGCCGGACACGCGACGCGGAATTCGCGGAAACCGTTCACGAATCCGATCACTGTAACGATCCCCGAGCGCGATCAATCTCGAGTAGATCTGCCCACCACGACCGTCGCTGCCACCAGCCTCAATCGAGTTCGGTCCGACAGTGAGCCTGGTGCCGTCGTAAAGCAGAATGCTCAACTGTTCGACGTTGTCGACCGTCTTGCCCGCAAGCAGCGAGTGAGTACCGCACGAATTGTTGCCAATCATGCCGCCGAGTGTGCAGCGGCTGTGCGTCGACGGATCGGGGCCAAATGTCAGTCGATGTGTCTCCGCCGCGCCACGAAGAGAATCCAGAACGACGCCAGGCTGGACGCGCGCGCAACGCGCGATGGGGTCGATCTCCAGGATCCGGTTCATGTACTTCGTGAAGTCGAGAACGACCGCAACGTTGCAGCATTGACCGGCAAGACTCGTCCCCGCGCCTCTCGGCAGCACGGGCGCACCGTACCGGCGGCACACCGCGACCGCAGCGACGACGTCGTCGGTGTCGCGCGGCACAACGAGTCCAATTGGAATCTGACGGTAGTTCGAGCCATCGGTCGCATAGAGCGCTCGACTGCCGAGATCGAAACGTACTTCACCGCGAACGTCTCGCTTCAGCGCTCGCGCGAGATCCGCCGCTTCCGGAAATGCGTCGACTGGTTTGCCGTGCGAGCTGCGAGGAAGAGAGGCCACTAATCGCTAATCGCTGATCGCGAATCACTAATCGTGAATCGGCTGCTCGACGGAGACTTCCTGCGTGAGGCTGCGAAGCGCCGCAGTAACACCACCGTCGCGGTGAGGAACCGACGCCAGGCGCAGCCCCATCTCGATCCCGCTCAGCGTCCCGGCAAGCATCAGGTCGTTGAAGCTGCCGAGATGACCGATGCGAACGACCTTGCCGGCCAGCCTCGAGAGCCCAACGCCGAGCGACATATCAAAGTTATCGAGGACGATTGAACGGAAGCGATCCGCATCGTGTCCGTCAGGCATGAAGAACGCCGTCATCGAACTCGAGTACTCGCGCGGATCTTCGCAGACGATGTCCAGTCCCCAGGCGTTCACTGCGGCTCGGGTTGCACGCGCATGGCGATCGTGACGCGCGAACACGTTGTGAAGACCCTCCTCGTGAAGCATGCGCAGCGATTCGCGTAGGGCAAACAGAAGATTCGTCGCCGGCGTGTACGGGAAGAAGCCAGCTCGGTTTTGCTCGAGGATTGGCCGCCAGTCCCAGTAGTTCCTGGGAAGCTTTGCATTCCGGCCGGCAGCAATGGCTTTGTCCGATACTGAATTGAACCCGAGACCGGGCGGCAGCATGAGGCCCTTCTGCGATCCCACGACCGTGACGTCCACCTCCCATTCGCTCTGGCGGAAGTCGATCGACCCGAGCGATGACACCGCGTCAACGATGAGCAGCGCCGGATGTCTCGCGTGATTCATCGCCGCGCGGAGCGCGCCGATACGACTCGTGACGCCGGTCGACGTCTCGTTATGCACGATCACGACGGCCTTGATCGTCTGCTTTCCGTCAGCCGCGAGCCGCGTCTCGAGCTCTGTGTCGGACGCGCCGCGGCGCCAGTTGCCCGCCACGTACTCGACGTCGAGTCCCAGCTTCTCTGCAATCCCGCGCCACACCTGCGAGAAATGACCGGTCTCGAAAATCAGCACGCGATCGCCGGGCGACAGCGTGTTGACGAGCGCCGCTTCGGCAGCACCGGTTCCCGACGCAGGAAAAATGATCACCGGTCCTGACATTTTGAAGACGCCTCGAAGTCGTTCGAGGATTTCGATCGTCAGTGCTGCGAATTCCGGCCCTCGATGATCGATGACCGGATGATCCATCGCTCTCAGGATCCGATCGGGAACATTGGTCGGACCGGGAATTTGGAGAAAGTGCCGGCCGGTGTGCATCACCCTGCAGTTTACGACACTCCGGCACTTCGTCACGACGTTCGTCCCTTCGTCGTCGAGACCGCGAGCTTCGCTGATACCGTAAGTGCGGGATGGACGACGCCAAAGAAGGGACGAGCGTCAATCCGCGTGAAGTGCACGACTTCTGGCCACGATTGCTCGTGAGCCCGATCCTCGGTGCCCTCGTCGTCAACCTGTCCGGCCTGATCGATCACGCGCAACACTCGACAGCGGGATTGATTGCCTCCTATGCGTGGTTCGCGACGGTTGCATTCCTGATCTGGGAGGGCAATCGACGCCTGTACTTCCGCGTGCCGCGCCGCGAAGACTGGCTGCTGCGGCCATGTCGACGTTTAGGCGTGTTGCTGGCGCTCATCAGTCTCTTCACTATTCCGTTTGCCGCGGCGACGCTATCGGGTTGGCGCGGTGACCGGCGACACCGGAACCCGTCAGTACGCGCTGGCGACGGCGCTTTTCGCGGTCGTCGCGCTCGTCATTGCGATCACACACATCTACGAGACGGTGTTCCTGCTCCGCGACTGGGAAAGCGATCGATTACGCAGCGCGCGGCTGGAACACGCTCGCCTCCAGATCGAGCTCGAAAGCCTCGGTCGCGAGGTCGACCCGCACTTCCTGTTCAACAACCTCAATGCGCTGGCTCACCTCATCGAGTGCCGCAGCGAGTCGGCTCTGTGGTTCATCCGCACGTTGAGCGCGACGTATCAGTACGTGCTCGACTGCCGCGGCCGGACGCTTGTTCGTCTGGGCGAGGAACTCGAGGCGCTCGAGCGCCATCGCGCACTCGCCGAGATTCGCTACGGTGGTGACGTTCGACTGGACGTGCAGGTGCAACCAGCGGAAGCGGATCGCTTGCTTCTCCCGCCAGTGTCGCTGGCCGAGCTTTTTCAGAATGCCCTCAAGCACAATACCGTGACAGCTGACAATCCGCTGGTCATCCGGGTTCGAAACGAAGGCGAGACGCTGATTGTCGAAAACACGCTGCGGTCCCGACTTGGCTCAGCCCTGGGCACGCGAATCGGTCTGACCAACATGCGGGAGCGCTTTCGCCTCGCGACGGGCCGAAGGATGGTCTGGGGTCCTGAAGGAGATCGATTCATCGTCAGGCTGCCACTCGTCAGCCGCTAGGACTCCGATCCGGCGAAGCGCATCGAATGCGTGTCTTTAAGAACGCGCCTATTCCGCGCGGAGCGCGTGCATCGGCGAGATTGAAGAGGCGCGAGTCGCTGGAATAATCGCGGCGACACACGCGCACACGGCGAGCGACAGCGCCGCAATGCCGAGCGCTAGCGGATCCCAGAACGGCACGCCGTACAATTGCGCTGACAGCAGACGGCCAGCCCCGATGGCAAGCGGCAGACCGAGCACAAGGCCAATGGCGACGCGCGTGAAAGCTCCGTGCAGCACCATCTCGATCACTTTTCGGCGATCGGCGCCGAGTGCCATGCGCAGGCCGATCTCGTTCGTGCGTTGCGCGACCTTGTAAGCCGTGACACCGTATAACCCGACCGCGGCGAGCACGAGCGCCACGATTCCAAACAAGCCGGCAAGACTCGCGACACTTCGCTGCTGATCGAACGAACGATCCAGTTGTTCCTGCAGTGTCCGAACCGTCCGGACGGTAAGATTCGGATCGGCACTGGCGAGCGCCTGCTTGATCTGCGGCTCAAGGGGCCCGGGCGGCATGGTCGTGACCAGCAGCAGTCCCTGCACGAAATGGGACCCGACCTCGAGACGTTTCATCAACGGGTTCGCGTAGTTGACCGTCTGCGCGAGCGCGACGTAAAACATCGGACGCGCCGGTTGATCGAGTGCGAAGCCGGCGAACTTTGCGTCACGCACGATGCCGACGATGCGGTAGGTGCTCGCGTTTTCCGGCAGATCCAACCCGAAATGTTGATCGAGCGGATCTTCACTATTCTTGAAGAACCGGCGAACGAATGCTTCATTCACGATCGCGACCTGTTCCGATCGCTCGTTGTCAGCGGTCGTAAAGTAGCGACCCCGAGCGAGCGACACACCAAGGTTCTGCAGGTAGTTGGTGCTGACGCGATCCCATGAGGCGCCTGCCTGCTCGCCCGGCTTCGGCAAGGGATGACCGGCAACAAGGACAAGCTCACCCCAGTTGTCGGTGAGCGGGTTGTAGAGCGCAAGACCCGCGCCTTGCACTCCTGGAAGTCGATTCAACCGCTCTTCGATGTCGCGATATAAAGCCGCGAGTTTGTCACCGGTATAGTCTGCCGGCGGCCGATTGATCTGCACCAAAACGCGGCCCGGGATTTCGAACCCGAAGTTCTGGTTTTGAAGGTTGCCGAGGCTCCGCGCCAGCATCGTCGACCCGGCGACGAGGACCACCGACAGCGTCGCCTGCACGACGAGCAGCGCGTTGCGCGCAAACGACGAGTGGTCCCTGGTGGTGCGTCCGGCGCCGCGCAGGGCATCGATCGGATCCGTGCGCGTCGCGAACCACGCCGGTGCCGCGCCGAACACCACACCGGTGACAAGCGCCAGGGCGAACGCGAAGGCGAGAACCATGGGTGACGGATGCGTCTCGACCGGCAGGAACGTCGTGCCAGCAAATGCGAGCGCCAGTAGCAACCGCGCAGCACCAATCGAGACAAAGAGTCCAGCAATTCCGCCGCCGATCGAAAGCAGCACGCTTTCGACGAGCGCCTGCCGCACGATCTGCGTCCTCGATGCCCCCATTGCAAGCCTGATCGCTGTCTGGCCGCGACGGGCGACACCACGAGCAAGAAGAAGGTTGGCGACGTTCGCACACGCAATCAGGAGGACGAGTCCGCAGACTGCGAAAAGGATCTGCAAGCTGCGCCCATACTGTTCTTTCATGATGCCGACGCCTGCGCCGGCAGGGACGACGGCGATGACCTGCTGCGGGAGTGACTGGATGATGTCGGGCATCCAATTCGCGGGATAGCCGGAGTCATACTGCATCCACTGGCGAAGCATGCCGGTGAGACGCGCGCTCACACCGTCGATGTTCGCGCCGGGACGGACTCTTCCAATCACGCGCAACCATGCCGACACGGGTTGGCGAAGCAGCGAGATGTCGTCGCTAATCAGCGGCTCCTGCTGGAGAGGAATCCAGAGATCGGGTGGATCGCCGCGCAGTGTCTCACCGAAAAATCCTGGCGGCGTTACACCAATCGCGGTGAACGGGTGCCCCTCGATGATGACCGTACTACCGACGAGCGAGGGATCGCTGCCGTAAGTCGTCTGCCAGGCGTGGTGACTCACGACGACTACAGGTGCAGCCGCCGGTTTGTCGTCGTCGGCAGAAAACACGCGGCCGCCGAACGCGCCAATCCCGAGAGTCGAGAAGTAATTGCCGGTGACGTACTCCGAGCGAAGCGGGCGTGCCGTCGTTTCAACCGTCTGGCGGCGAACACTTAGACGCGCGCCGCCCGCCTGAAACGCTGTCACCTCTTCGAACTCCGGCAACTCAGTCTTCAGCCGCTCGAATAATGGGTACGAGAACATGCCCCAGCGATCCTGCGGGCTACCCTGGACGCAACAGGAGGAGCCATCGCCGATCCGGTAGAGGCGAGAAGGGTCGCTGACCGGCAACGACCGGAGCATGACGGCATGGATCAACGTGAAGATCGCCGTCGTCCCGCCGATGCCGAGCGCGAGTGTCAAGACGGCAGTTGCCGTGAAAACCCGCGCGACCCAGAATTGCCGAAATGCGTAGCGAATATCGCCGATTAAGTTGGTCACGGTCCTTAGACGGAAGACAGCAACCGAAACGTTCGCCGAGATGTGGTACTTCGACCTGGCGACCGTTCCATCCTGACACACTCAGACGCTGGTTGTCTGAACCACCCAGAACCAAATTTCCTAATAAAACTGCGTGTCAGCCTCACCGCGAGACACTTATCGCCGACTTTTCGTGACCTCTGTGTCAACTCGGAACACTTTGAACGATCGATATGTGCGACAGTTTTTGGATCCGACCGCTTTACTAAGGAATTTCGACAAAGCGCGGCCGGCATTGCCGTTGCTGTTCAGGTCCACATGCGAAAAATCGCCGCCCTTGTTGTCGTCGCCGCTCTCTTTGCTTCAACCGCAGCCATTTCAGTGAAGCATCAACGTCGCTGGACGGAGAAACTCGACGCGGGGTTGGTGCACACGGCGCAGGAGGGAAACAATGATCTGGTTCAACTGTTGATTCGCGTCCAGCCTGGAAGCACCGATCGAATTCTGTTGCATCTCGGACAGCACGGTCTGAAACCTGAGCGCGCGTCGGCCGTCGACGTCGTCGCCGTACAGGCACCGGCGTCGATGCTGCGATCGATCGCCGGCGATTCGGACGTCATCTACCTGTCACGGCAGTAACACTGCCGCACCTGACAGTCGCCCGTTTCTCAAGTCATCCAGAGCCCGATTCGCGTCGTCGAGGCGATAGTCGCGGATGTGGGTCCGCAGCTCCATGGCATCGGCGACCGCGAGGAACTCACGCGCATCCTGCCGCGTGAGGTTGGCCACCGAACGAACCGTCCTCTCCTGCCAAAGCAAGTGATAAGGGAACGACGGGATATCAGTCATGTGAATCCCGGCACAGACCACGATCCCGCCTGGTATCACCTGCGAGAGTGCCTGGGGAACAAGGGCACCGACTGGCGCAAATAGAATCGCGCTGTCAATCTTTCGAGGCGCCGCCTCGTTCGAATAACCAGTCCAGGTCGATCCCATCTCTCGGGCGAAATGCATCGCGCGATCATCGCCGGGTTTCACGAACGCGAACACCTCGCGTCCCTGTTGAATCGCTACCTGCGTGATGATGTGCGCCGCAGCGCCAAACCCGTAAATGCCAATCCGCTGTCCGGGACCCGCCATGCGGAACGCTCGATAACCGATCAGACCCGCACAGAGTAGTGGAGCAGCGCGAGCGTCGTCATATTTCGCCGGCAGGGGAAAGCAGAAAGACGCGTCGGCGACGGTGTACTCAGCGTACCCGCCATCGATTTGGTAGCCGGTGTACTTCGCGCGCGGACAGAGATTCTCGCGCTCAGTGCGGCAGTATTCGCAGATGCCGCACGCCCATCCGAGCCAAGGGATTCCGACGCGATCGCCGATCGCGTGAGTAGAAACCTCGGCGCCAACTGCTTCAACGCGGCCAACGATCTCGTGTCCTGGAACGATCGGTATCGCCGGCTCCGGCAGATCGCCGTCGACGACGTGCAGATCGGTGCGACAGACGCCGCACGCGAGCACTCTGACGAGGACCTGTCCGGGTCCCGGCTGCGGCTTATCGATGTCGATGGCGTCTACGGATCCGGCAGCCGCACGCGTCAGCGCCATGGCCCGCATCTTCACTCCGAGGGGCTTCGCCCCTCGGACTCCCCTACACCTTCGCTCGCGGGGCCCCTACGCCCCGCTCCGCTCCGGTGGCTCACTTGCTCCGCTCGTTCGCGTCTCACTTCGCCATTATGTATTCCTTAGCGCCGTCGCCGGATCGATTCGAGCGGCGTGCCATGCCGGGCCGACGATCGCGATCGCGGCGGTGACGCCAAGAACGATCGTCACGAGAGCGAACGTTTGAAGGTCAAAGGGTCTGACTCCAAACAACACAGTTTCAATCAGACGGCCGGAGACGGCCGCGAGTGCGAGGCCGATTGCCGCGCCTGCCGCAACGACACGGGTCGCGTCGGAAATGACCAGCCGAAGAACGTCGCCAGTCGTCGCGCCCAGCGCGCGTCGCACACCAAAGTCACGCACGTGCTGCTGCACAGAATAGGCGAGAATTCCGACAACGCCAACCAGGGCGAGGACGAGCGCGAGCGCAGCAAAAGCCACAACCATGACGGCGCGGAAGCGATGACGTGAGGTGGCCGTCCACGCAATGTCTTCCAGCGTCATGACATTCCTGACGCTCACGAGTTGTTCTGTATCAACTCGCGAAATGGCAGCACGGATTGCCGGCACGAGTATTTCAGCGCGGCCTGACTTCGGTCGAACGACAAGAAACATGTCGTCCGACAGATCCTGAGCCATCGGCACGTAAACCTGGACGAAGTCCTTGAGTTCATCGGGCCGCCCTTTCACCTGCCGCGCAACACCGACGATTTCGCGCACGACCGGCTTGGCCTGCGGCGAGCCGGCTGGCCGCAACGCCACTCTCAGACCGATCGGATTTCTGCCGTGAAGACTGCGCGCAAACGCTTCGTTGACAATGCACACTTGAAGTCCCTCGCGTGTGTCGGTCTTGTCAAATACACGTCCCGAGAGAATGGGCAACTCGAGTGTGGAGAAGTACGTCGGACTCACGATTTGATATTCGGTCGTCGGCCGTTGACTTTGATCGACTGGCGGGTCGCCGACGATCTCGAACGACAGCCCCCCGGCGTCGAAGAAATCAAGTGGCAGCTCCTCGGCCCAGCCAGCACTCGCGACGCCCGGGACTGCCGCGACCTCGGCCTCGACCTGATCGAAGAACTGCTGCAGAGACTCGGGTGTTGGGTACTTCGATCCCAGCGGATCGACGAGCATCGAGAGGACGCTCTCCGCACGAAAGCCACGGTCGAAGGAATCAACCGCGAGCAGGCTCCGGAGGAGCAAGCCAGCGCCAGACAAGAGCAGGACCGCCGTCGCAACTTCTCCGATGACGAGAAGGCCGCGCAGTCTTCCGCCGGTGCGCGTCATCGTGCGGCTGTCTGAACCGAGCACTTCAGCCGACGAAAAGTCGGTCGCCTTCCACGCCGGAACGACTCCGAAGATCAAACCAACAAGCAAAGCCGTGACAGCGCAGAACGCCACGACCCGAACATCGAACGTGAGGGTCAGTGTCGCGGGCAGCAGGCCTTCGGGAATGAGCGACGGCGCCACTCGGAGAATCGCGGCACCGATCGTGAGTCCCACGGCTCCTCCGATGAACGACAACACGAGACTTTCGGTCAACAGCTGGCGGATGATGCGTCGTCTCGCTGCACCGAGGGCTGATCGCACGGCCAACTCGCGCTTGCGAACCGTCGCGCGTGCGAGCAGAAGGTTCGCCACGTTGGCGCAGCAGATGAGAAGCACGAATCCGACGACGCCGAGAAACAGCATCGAGGTGACGCGGAGGTCGCGCCCAATCAGCGAGTCGTGCATTCGTTGAATCGTGACGCCTCGACCCTTATTGGTCTGCGGATATTCGTTTGCAAGTGTGGCCGCCACCGCACCGAGATCGGCTTCAGCTGTTTTGATCGAAACACCGGGCTTCAGCCGTCCAACCACCTGCAGAACATAAGCACCCCGCGCGCGCGGATTGAGGTTCGTGATCGGCCGCATCGCCCAGATGCTGGTCTGGCCGAGGAGTTGAAACTCTCGAGGCACGATGCCGACGACAGTCCAGAGAGAACCGTCGAGACGGATCTCACGACCAACCACCGAAGGATCGGCGTTGAATCGCGTTCGCCAGAATCCTTCGCTCATCACAATCACGTTCGATCGCTTCACATCATCTTCGCGCGTGAAGTTGCGGCCGGCGATTGGCTTCACCCCGAGGACGTCGAAGATTTCGGCCGAGACCCACTGTCGCGAGACGGTTTCGGCATTACCGTCGGCGCCCGCCATGACCATGCCGCCGACACTGGGGGTGAAACCGGCGATCTTCTCGAACGACTGACTTCGGGCAAGCCAGTCGAGCATGTTCAGAGGCGAAACGTAGCTGCGTTCGATCGTGGCGCCGTTTTCCCACAGGGCGACGAGGCGATCGGGATCGGCATAAGGGAGAGGCCGGAGCAGCGTCGCGTCGACGAGCGCAAAGATTGCGCTGTTTGCGCCGATGCCGAGTGCCAGCGTCAACGTCGCGACCAGGGTGAACGAGGGAGAGGCCTTGAGCTGTCGAAACGCGACCTTGAGGTCGTCGGCCAGTTCTTCGAACCAGAGAGTCAGTCGCATTTCACGATCTCGCTTTCGTCCGAGATCCGTCATCGTGCGTTTGAGGGTTGCGATGTCGCCGAGACGGCTGAGCGCGGCGTCGCGCGCGGTTCGTCGATCCATGCCACGCGCGACGAGCTCGCGCGTCCGCATCTCGATGTGGAGGTCGAGTTCCTCGTCAATTTCCTGATCGATGGGGACGCGCCAGAGCCAGGAGCGTAGTGAGCGTTTCATCGGGAGAACAGCACTTTTGAAACACCGGCGGAGAATCGGCGCCACGTCGCGGTCTCGGCGGCGAGCTGCCGGCGGCCTTCTTCGGTCAGCCGGTACAGCTTGGCGCGACGGCCGAGATCGGAAGTGCCCCACTCGGCATCGACCCATCCGCGACGTTCGAGCCGATACAGCGCTGGATAAAGCGAGCCTTCCTCGACGATCACTGCCTCATCAGTTGTTTCCTCGATAAACTTGGCGATCGCATATCCGTGGTTCGGTCCACGGGCGAGGGTCTTGAGGATCAGCGCATCAAGGGCGCCGTGGAGAAGTGTGTTCGGGGTTTTGGGCAGCATGCGTCTGACGTTGGAGCCGTTACCCAGACTTTCTGGGTATCGGTGCGTTAGACGAGAACTGCCGCTCGAAAGTTGGCGGGCGCGGAAAGATTCGTGACGGGCCCGATTTCACTCCAGGGTAAAGGGGACGTACATCAACCTGCCTTCACGCTGAATCTGCAGGGTCACCGACGAACCAGCCTTGAGCGCTTGCATCGCCTGCCTCAAATCCTGGAGTGTGGCCATCTTTTTGTTGTTCACCATGCGGATGACGTCTCTCGGCTGAAGCGGGACCTCACTTGTCGCGCCAGCCGCCCGGGCGACGACGATGATTCCATAGGGATCTCGCAGCCCGCTCGCTGCCGCCGCAATGCGCTGATCGATCTCGACTCCGAGGATACCGAGTTCGGACACCAGGCTCTTTTCCGGGTCTGCCTGCGCCGACACGGAATCGAATTCACTGCGTTCCTCTACTGCAGCGATGTTCAACCCCTGCTGGACGCCATCTCTCAGCACGACGAGCTTGACTTTCTCCGGCGTATCGCGGAGACGAAACTGGTAGTTCACAGTCGGAAGGTTGTCGGCAGGTTGTCCGTCGACGGAAACCAGGATGTCGCCGACTTTCAAGCCGCCAGCCTCGGCAGGGCCGTTGGGCCACACGTCAGAGACGATGACACCATAGTCTCTCGGCAATCCGAGGCCCTGGGCCATCGTCTGCGTGATCGTCTGGATGCTCATGCCGATTTCCTGTCGCCGGACGAGCCCATACTGTTTCAGTTGATGGAATACCGTTCTCGCCGTCGCGCTCGGGATCGCGAACCCGAGGCCGTCATTACCGCCGGATTGCGACACGATGAACGTATTGACGCCGACGACTTCCCCACGAATGTTGACCAACGGTCCGCCGGAATTGCCTGGGTTAATCGGCGCATCGGTCTGCACATAAATCAGCGGCGAGTCGGGATCGACCTGTCGCGCGACAGCGGAAATCAGCCCGTGCGTGATTGTGTTCCGCAACCCGATGGGGCTGCCGAATGCGAAAACTGTTTCACCCTGGCGGACTTGTGAATAGGTTGCCAGTGGAAGAGCGGCTAGCTTGATGCCCTCGACTTTCAGTAAGGCGAGATCGAGTTCAGTCGTGATTCCGACGATCCGAGCGGGAATCAACTGGGTTTTGCCCGAGAGTGCGGTTGCCAGTGTTCCGTCAGCATTGTCCGGTGGCAGAACAATCTGCACGCGCTGAGCGCCGCTCACCACGTGCGCGTTGGTCATGATGTAACCCTCGGGGTCGATCACGAACCCCGAGCCGCTCGATCGCTGCCGGCCAACGACGACGTTCGTGTCGGTGCGGCCACTCGCCTCCTCGCGCGCGCCGTAGCTGGTGACGAGGATCTGTACAACGCTCGGCCAGACCTTCTTCGTCAGCGCGTCGATCGACTCGTTCATTCGCGCCAGCGGATTGTCGGCAAGAACCGGCTTCGCCGCTGATTGGGCGAGCGCCGGCAATGCGGTGAAGAGAATGGCGAGCGACAAAAGCCCGGAGGCGGCGTGAACTCGTGACGGTCCGCGGGACGCAATCATCGTGGCTCCTTGGAGAGGCATGTAGGCAGTAGACTCGTGAGGCAGAATTGGTGCCAACGTCCATTCGGAGGGCAGTCGCAACTGCCGGCGCCAAACGCTAGGCCTGCAACACGTTACCTTCAGACGCAACGCGAGGGGTGCGACCGCGGATCCCCAGCGCCTCCGGCATTTCGGAGGCCTCCGCGTGATCGAGATCTTTTTCGAGGAAGTAATTCAGGAACGTGCGCACCACGGCGATCGCCCCGAGCTCGCCAATGTCCTGCCAGGATGGCGAGATCACGCTGCCGATGATGTCAGCGGCGAGCTCGAATTCGAGGCCGATCAGGGGCCACACACCGAGTCGCCGCCAAATTGCCTGGCGGGATAGGCGTTCCACAACCAGATGGTGCTGATCGATCCAAACGACTCGACGCGAAACACGGTATACATCGGCGGGCAGCTCAGCTCGGCAAAATCGACCGACCTCGTTCATGGCGCGCACGTGAGAAATCCGTCGTCGACGCAGCGCAAGTGGCTGGTCGGCTGGAACGGCATCGAGGAGTTCTTCAATCCGAACTTGACATATTTCAACACCGCCATTGCTACGCCCCGCGCGTCAGCCGATCCCGTCGGGTTGACGTTCCTGCATCGCACGCGATACCGGCTCTATCGGACGACCAACGGCGCGGGAAGCTGGACCTGCATCATGGAAACGCCGCTTATCGGGACTCCGGCCGTGGGAGCGTCGCCGAAGTGT
>JBKPSH010000168.1:0-18548 GCA_046734955.1 Acidobacteriota bacterium | reverse complement strand
GTTCCACATTTGGGGCATTGGCAGTCCCGCGAGTGTCTGGATCGCTCCCATGCAAGGTGGCGCGCCGACCAAGGTATCGCCAGATCAAGCGGGGCAGCTGGCACCCGAATGGTCACCGGACGGACGCTGGTTGGCCTGTCTGCAGCTAGACGCCGGAGTGTTCAGACTCGCGGTGCTGCGAGTCGGTGCGGCTGAATCGTCAAGAATCGTCAGCGAGCGCGCGCAGGATGTCGTTGGCGCTCCTGCTTGGTCGCCCGACGGGAAGTGGCTTGCTTATGTCGCGCAGCGTCAAGTTCACCTTGTGACTCCGGACGGTAAGACGCATCGCACGCTAGCCGCGATGCGCACCGAGACGGTCACTTGGTCGCGGGACAATAGCACCCTGTATACCGTTCGGTACACCGACAGAGGCGCGAAGGAGATCGTGGCCCTGAATGTGTCAACCGGAGACGTTCACGTGCTGCACACAATCACCACGCCTGGT
The DNA here is from genome assembly GCA_046734955.1 of Acidobacteriota bacterium. Lineage (GTDB taxonomy): Bacteria > Acidobacteriota > Vicinamibacteria > Vicinamibacterales > 2-12-FULL-66-21 > JALZOC01. Next base: position 18,064 of record JBKPSH010000168.1, on the reverse strand, counting down.
CTATCTGTGGAGACACGCATCACTCCGGGACAGCGGTTCACCATCGCCGCGGACGGAAAAAGCTTCCTCGCGAGCGTGTTGCGTTCGCGCATGGATTTGTGGATTCTCGACGACTTCACTTCCCCCAAAGGACGGCTTGACTGGTTGTTTCGACGGTGACCAATCGATGTCAGTCTTATAGCTAAAATCAGCGTTTCCGAGCGCGCCAACTTCGTCGTGCGTAGGCTGTCGGAATAACCCACCAGAATTTGCCTAAATTTCTGGTACCTGCCCTACCAGACCACAGTGAAGAGTGAAGGTGAAAACTAGGTGCTGACACTCTTGCTGTAGAAAATGAAAATACAAGCTTCAATTTACATTTATATAGAAAGAAGACATAGAGAGTGCATTTCACCTTCACCCTTCACCCGCTCCCTCCAAGCAAGAAAGCAAACGTCATCGGATCTGCGACGGGCGCGGCGTGCCGCTCGCGATCCGTCTGACGGGTGCCAACAGGCATGATTCGCAAGAAGCGTTGTCGCTCGTCGATGCAATTCCGTCACTGCACGGTGAACGTGGACGGCCCCGACATCGCCCAGATTGCGTGGTTGCGGATCGCGGCTACGATGCGGAAGCAATTCGACAGGGTTGCCGACATCGCGCCATTCGGCCACTGGTCGCAATGCGCCGCTCGGCACATGGTAGCGGCCTGCGGCGATAGCGCTGGGTCGTCGAGCGAACGTTCGCGTGGTTGAATCAGTTCCGGCGCCTGCGCGTTCGGTACGACAAACGGGCCGACATCCGCGAGGCATTCCTTTCGCTTAGCTGTGCGCCGATCTGTTGACAGGCTCAGCGGAAGACTGGGCGACCGAGTAGCCAAGACTTGCATCGCTCTTTCCGGTATCTGAAGGGCGAACTACAATCAGCGGCACGCCTCCGCGAGAATCGTTTATGGCCCTCGCAGTCGGCACTCGACTTGGCTCGTTCGAAATCCTCTCCGCCATTGGCAGCGGCGGGATGGGCGAGGTCTACCGCGCTCGCGACACGAAGCTGAATCGCGAGGTGGCCATTAAAATCCTACCCGAGGCGTTCGCGGCTGACGCGGAACGCGTGGCGAGGTTCCAACGGGAAGCACGAGTCCTTGCCTCGCTGAATCATCCGCACATCGCGGCTATCTATGGGCTGGAGAACGCCGACGGGGTCACGGCTCTCGTGATGGAACTCGTCGAGGGTGAGAATCTGGCGTGGCGGTTGGCGCGGGGCGCCATCTCTCTCGACGAGGCGTTGCCCCTCGCGAAGCAGATTGCCGAAGCTCTCGAAACGGCGCACGAGCAAGGAATCATCCACCGTGATTTGAAGCCCGCGAACATCAACCTGCGACCCGACGGCACAGTGAAGGTGCTGGACTTCGGTCTCGCGAAGACAACGGAGCCTGTCTTCAGCAGTGGCGATGTTGCGCAGTCGCCTACGATCACCAGCCCCGCAATGACGCGGATCGGCGTAATCCTGGGCACCGCCGCCTATATGAGCCCCGAGCAGGCGAAGGGGAGCGCGGCGAACAAGCGCAGTGACATGTGGGCCTTCGGGTGTGTGCTGTACGAGATGTTGACCGGCAGCCGCGCGTTCAGAGGCGACGACGTCGGCGACACGTTGGCGGCGGTCCTGCGCAGCCAGCCGGATTGGAGCGCCCTCCCACGTGACACACCGGCCGCGATTCGCCGCTTACTGCGCCGCTGCCTCGTGAAGGATGTGAAGGCGCGCATCGCGGATGCGTCGATCGCTCGCATTGAAATCGAGGATGTGCAGAGTGGCGCAAACGTAGATGGCGAGGTGGTTCAGAAGACGGTAGAACGCCGGGAGCGGCTCGTATGGGTCTCGGCGTTGGTGCTTGTCACGCTGCTTGCTGCCGGCGCGACGGCGTGGATGCGGCCGCGTGCTCCAGCCGCATCACCGCGGCTCGCCCGCTTCACAATCATGCTGCCGAGCGGTAACCGGTTTTCCAGTGCGGCTCGCCTGATGGCCCTATCTCCGGACGGTACGGCCATCGCGTACACGGCGAACCAGCGATTGTACTTGCGCGCAATCGATCAGCTCGAAGCCGTACCCGTTCATGGCACGGAAAACACCGGCACCGGAGGAGGCGCGAGTCCCTTCTTCTCTCCTGACGGCCAGTGGATTGGTTTTTGGCAGACCGGTCAGTTGAAAAAGATCTCTATTGCCGGCAGCGCGCCCCTCGTGCTCTGTCCCGCGGGCCCTCCCTTGGGCGTCAGTTGGACGGCGGACAACACCATTCTCTATGGTCAGGGCCCCGCGGGCATCTGGCGCGTGTCGGGCGACGGAGGACACCCCGAGAACCTCGTGAAAGTGGACGCCGGCGAAATCGCCTCCGGGCCGCAGATGTTGCCTGGTGGCCGGGGCATTCTTTTCACGCTGACCCGCACAGACCCGCCGTCAGCGCAGATTGTGGTTCAGTCGCTCGACACGGGCATGCGTCACGTCGTCCTGGAAAAAGGCACCGACGCGCGATACCTGCAGACAGGTCATCTCGTGTATGCGGTCGGGAACACGCTCCTGGCGGTGTCCTTCGACGTTGCGAGCGCGGCGGTCACGGCCGGACCAGTGCCTCTCGTGGAAGACGTGGCCCGCACGCCCGATGGGATCCAGGCCCAATTCGTGATATCAAGCGAGGGCACGCTGCTCTACGTACCGAGGGACGCAGCCCCTGGAGGTGCCGTGATACAGCGGACCCTGGTCTGGGTGGATCACCAGGGACGCGAAGTACCGATCAATGCTCCTCCTCACGGGTACGTCTGGCCGCGACTCTCACCGGACGGCAACCGCATTGCGTTCGCAATCGCCGAACAGGAATACGACATTTGGGTGTGGGACGTGCGTCGCGAGAGGCTTACGCGCCTGACGTTTGGGCCCGCATTCGAGACAGGCGCTGCGTGGACGCCCGATGGCCAGAGCGTGATCTTCACGTCCGGCAATCTTCCTATGATCGGACCATCCAACCTTTTTCGACGCGCCGCGGATGGCACCGGAAGCGTCGAGCAGTTGACAGAAGGCATCGCAGCAATTGGTCCCGCCAGTGTCACGCCCGATGGCAAAGGCCTCATCTTCTCGGAGAGACCTCGCGCCGGCCGAACTGCGACCGATCTCGCCGACCTGATGCTGCTGCCAATTTTGGGCGGCCGGCGTCCGCAGCCCCTCGTGCAAACGCCTGCCACCGAGGCGTTCGGGGAAATTTCTCCCGACGGCCGTTGGCTGGCGTACCAGTCCAACGCGTCGGGTCAATCCGAAATCTACGTGGCGCCGTTCCCGAATGTGACGGCAGGGAAGTGGCAGGTTTCGACGAGCGGCGGCACGCAGCCTGTGTGGGCGCGAAAAACGCCAGAACTGTTCTATGAGTCGATGGGCGCGTTGATGCGCGTGACCCTCACGAGCGGTTCAACGTTTGCGGCCGGCGCACCAGCCAGGCTGTTCGATGCGCCGGGCTTGAACATGCCCGGGATACCCGGTCGTCTGTACGACATCGCGCCCGACGGCCGGCGATTTCTGATGACGAAGCCGAGCCGCGCAGCGGAGGCGCCGGCCCAGTCCGCACGGCTGATCCTCGTGCAGCACTGGTTCGAGGACCTGAAGCGGCGCGCGCCGACGCACTAACGGGCGCGCTACCGCGAAAGCGTACCGGTCAGGGTTTTGTTACACGCTCTAAAGAGAAAGAGAGAGGAAGGGGTCGTTCACCTTCATCCTTCCCCTCCTGATTAGGCGATGGGGCTCAAAACTGACTAGACCTGCGCTGCAAAGCTGCGCAGCGCTGCGTCCTCAGATTCAAATACTTCGATGACCCGATCGAGGTTCGTCACACCAAGCAGTCGCCGAATACCCGGGACGACTTCGCACAGCTTCAGAATGCCGCCGGCATTTGTAGTGGTCTTGAAGCCCTCGACAATCTCACTCAGCCCATAGCTGTCGATGTAATGCACATCGCGAAGGTTCAACAGGATCTTCAGCCGACCGCGGTTCACTATTTGCCGAACTGCATTCAGCAACTGATCTGAATCCTCAGCGAAGGAGATCGGACCACCGCCCACATCGAGAACAACCACGTCGTCGACCAAACGCTCAACGATCCCCTGCCAATGCGTCGTCACGATAATTTCCGCCAGCCCGAGGCGCCCCGGGCGAAATCAACTGACAGCATATCTCAGCCGACCCCGCTGAGGCGCCTTGCCCACAGTCGTGTCAGTGAGGTGTTGCGAGCGGCTCAAGAACGAGAGTATTAGGAACTGACGTTCGCCGTCACTCATGACGCGTCCGGGGGGTATTAATGCTTTTTGATGACCTACGGCTGTCAGAGCAGCCCAATCGACAAGGAGCCTGTTGTCAACCGAGTCAAAGCCGGCGCTGGCATTCCGATCAAGTCCAGTCTTGGGCGGTAACCGAGGACTCACCATTTTTCAAACCGGCTTCCCTGCTTCCCAGTCAGTTGCCTGTGACGACTTCGCAACGCTCACACCAGTCGAAGAGACCGTCAGCCCCGGTCACAGTGGATTGACATACGACGCAACGGCCGACCAGTACGTGGGCCACCCAGAAATCCTGGGCGCAGACATGCCGTCAGTTCGTGATTCGGTGACGGACGGATCGTTCCACATTGGCAATTTCCGGTTCGACCTGATGGCGATGTCGCGGACCGGTTGGGTGTGATCCGGCGCAGGATAGAATGACGGGGTATGAGAGCCGCCCCGCTGGTCCTGGCCGTCTGCACGTTGGCCGCCGCCCCTTCGGGACCTCCATTGACGACTTCCATCTGCCGCCCAAGGCCGTCTTTTCTACGGCGATGCCCCGCTACCCGAACGTCTGGTTTTATCTGGACGCGTCACTCGCCGCGGATCATCAGGCGGCGGTGAAGTTGGTGACCGGAGAATTGCGGCAGGCCCTCCACCTCCGAGAATTGCGCCTGCCGAATTCGGAAGGTTGTGATTTCGAGGTCCGTCTGGAGCACTTTCAGCCCTGGGAGGACTCGGCGCACAAGGCGCTTCAGCACGCCCACTCGTTCCACATGCGCTACTACTACTCGGACCTCGTCCGGCGTCATCTGGAGCAAGTGGAACTGGCCGGACGGCCGTTTTACCGCTTCGCCGGCAGCGTTCACTACGAGGTCGAGCACGGTAATCCAAATCACGCCGACGTCGAAATTTGCCCATTCTGCGGCCGGACCGGAGCGTACGCCGGCCTGGAGGGGAATCTGGTCGAACAAGTCCACGATCCACTGGGCCTCGAGATGCTGCTGCACGGAACCGTGCGCGGCGAGGCGGTGCGCTTCGAGGACTGGGAGGAGCGGGAATTCGGCAGCGTGGACCGGCTGCGCTCCGGATTTACAGTGCAGACTTCCGAGTATCCCGGCCAGCAGGGTGATCGAAATACCTATCGCATTGGCGTTGTGGTGCTCAGGCCTCGCTAGTCACAAGCCAGCTGGTAGTTCGGTAGTCGACGTACGGGCTGATTTACAATCCTGTAACTTGCACGTCAGCTTCGGCGGGCTTCCTGCTTGAATTGCGGGACCCACTCACGTGGCGGAACTGGCACATATTCGGCAGCGGCCCGTGGCATGCCGTCCTCGGCCCGGCCTGATCTCTTCGCATTCATGGATGCGTACAAAGTTCTTGATGTTGACTACACCGCCGATCCGGCGGCTATCCGGCAGGCACACAAGCGTCTTGCCAAACAACATCATCCCGACAGGTTTCCGGCCGGCTCGGCGGAACAGCAGCAGGCGACTGCACGCATGGCGGAGATCAACGACGCGTACCGGCTCATTCGCAAGGCTCCGTTGCGATACCACCGGGTCAGCAAGGCGTCAGACCCCACGACTCCATGGACCGATGTTGAACTCGACGACGCGATCAGTCGCGCCCACATGAATCAGGTGGTTGATCGGTCGACGACGATCGCGGTGATTGCCGTCACTGCGATCGCCGTGCCGCTCTTCGCGAGCAGCGTCGCAGTTTTGAAGGGCCTGCCGCTGACCGCCGGAGTGATGCTGGGATGGGCGGTCCTGCTCTGGACGTTTCTAATCTGGCGGCGGGTTCAGGGCATCTGGTAGCCGCCGACTTGGTTCACGTCCGACGCGACAATGCTTCAATCCTTAAGAATCCAGAACACAGGCCTTACACATTCCTTACTTTTTTGGAGCTGTCGCCGCTTCGGTTTCCTGATGGAATGCCGAAAGCCACTTACCCCCTTTATTCGTCCATACCGTGGACGACCATACTGCAGGCGGAAGGCGTTGGCCCTTACAGGTTCCGTCCACGTTCTCCTTGAACATATGGACTACGGTCATGTCGTTGAACCAGTAGAACGTCGATTCGCCCAAATCCACTTTCGTGAATTTGCAGTCGGTTTTCATCTGGGTTACTACCTTATATCGAAGTCGGCTGACCTATTTGGACCGTTGTCGCCCAGTCCAACACCATCAGGCACGGCGTAGGTTTGGAACGCCTTCAGGTCGGCCTTCAGGATGGCGTCGATGATTGCCTTCTCTTTCATGACAATTTGCTTCTCCACGGCTGGTCGGTCCCTGGCCGTCTGGGCGTTGGCGAGGCCAACTTGAAACAAGGAGCACGCAAGGACGGAGTGCACGATGATGCGAGACATATAGCCTCAAGTAAAGAGTGCCGGATGATAGCATGTAGGTCCCCGAAGACGTTCCACGGAAAGCTGAATTAGAACAGTCGGCTGAGGGTGAGGAATCAGAAAACTAAGTAGGTCGGCTACTTAGGACGGTACTTTAGCCGAGTTTTGTGTATGTTATCAATTAGGGAGGGAATGAATGAAAAGGTCCGACTTGCGCCGGTGGGCTTTGATGGGCGCTCAGCAGCGACTAGCTGAAATCGTCAATGAGCAAGGGGCTATTTTGGCTGTGTTCCCCGAGCTTCGTGGGCGCAAAAGAAATGCTGGCGCATCAGACAACAACACCCAAGCCTCCCCCGCCCGCCAGAAGCGCCGTCGTTTTAGAATGTCAGCCGAGGCGCGCAAACGGATTAGCGATGCGCAAAAGGCGCGCTGGGCGAAACAGAGAGCGGAGAGTTCAGGCAATGCCAATCCTGCTATGAGATCTACATCGCGGCGGACGACGCGAGGGCACAAGTAGGTTGACCGGATGGACGTAAGTACCGGATGGATGTAAGGACCAGCGGTAGTCGTAGGACGACTGGTCGATCAACCGCTTTTCAGCAGCGGAATATTTCCAGCCTGTTGCATATCGCGACACGGCCCCGAATCAAATGGGACGGAAGAGTCGAGAGAAGCGAGAACGTCGCGAGCGCGAAAAACTGCGCGCCGAATGGGGTAATGACCGGCCTTTGACACCGCCAGTCGTAAGGTACCCGCCGCAGCCGACTGGTTCTACCGGCTCCACTCATAGCGAACGATATCTTGCGTCGCTCTGTCGCCGCACGTTCCTTTCAACGTGGAGTTATCCGAACGTTTATCGAGCTGAGCGTAGACCTGACGGATCGATTCAGAGCAAGGAGGTCTGCGATCTTCTCGTAGTGTTTCAGAATGACGTCCTATTGTTCTCAGATAAGGACATTATCTTCGCGCAATCGAACGACGTTCACACAGATTGGGTGCGATGGTACCGGCGAGGCGTAAAGAAATCGGCCGCGCAGCTGGATGGTGCCGAGCGAATCGTTCGAGCGCGTAAGCCTCTGTTCCTGGATGCCGAACTAAAGCATCCGTTCCCTCTGCCACTTCCTGAACCGAATGCAATGCGAACCTGCGAAGGACGACACCATCCTTTGCAGCTCCAACACCAGGCTGCCAGGCTCGCGCCCCCAGAAACACGGACAAGCAGCGTAGCCAGCGTCGTACGCGAACTCCATAAGCGTTTGGAACGGGGCAGTCTACCGTCAGACGAAGGTGCATCACAAGCACAGACTGATCGCAACAGATTGGCCGGGTCGGGTCTTTTTCGCGTGATAGAGAGCTAATGCGGTGAGCAAAACATCGGATCACCATTGCGCCGCCCTATACGCCGCAGCGCTGGCCGCAAACGCCGCGAGGTATCGGCGAACTGCCAGCACACCAGCACTCGTCGAGCCGTCGCGCGCGCGCGATAGCTCTCGGTCCGATGAATCATGCCTGACGCGTCAAAGAGAATGGCTTCGCCATCGCGATACCGGTACACCTGAGAGTACGCCTCGAGATCCAGCGACATGCCGCGTTTGACGGCGGTGACTTCCAGGCCGCCAAAGTTCCGTTGAAAGGTAAAGAGCGGCGTGAGCATCGTCGCGCTTCGGTTCAGTCCCAAATCCCGCTCCGTGAAATCCACGTGCCACCGACCGCGCGGGTAACTTCCGACGGTCACGATGAAACTCGCCTGCACGACCCTCATGAAATCCCGGCGGCCTCCGACGATTTCGCGAGCCCGCCTGAGCTCGCAGCTGTCGACGACCCCGCGAAAAATCGCGATCGCCTGCGGAGAGTTCGCGTAATACCAGCTCATGCTGACGTGTTCGAACCCCCTGTAATCCTCATGTTGTTTTCGCCCGATCGTGACTCCTCGCGGCAGCGTGCCGGCACAGACCTGCTTGTACAGCGTTTTCAGTGGTCGGAGCGCCCTGACATCGAAAGGAAGGGCCGTCACTTGGCAGCTCTGAAAGTCCTCTTTGTCTTGCATGTCGGCAGGTCGCCCGCAGCCGCTGACGGAAATAGTGAGCGCGACTTCAGCGTGCAAAGGCGTCAGCTTGCCAGCGTCTTCGCGGGCCTGGCGTCAGAGATCAACCGAGTCGCCTCCGCGGTGATCTTCTTCGCCTGCGCGACGATGGCTCTGTCCGCCTTCGGATTCGCGGCCAACTTCTGGGACTGCGCCGCGATCTTCTTGGCCCGAGCGCCGAGCTTTTTTATCTTTGCGACTAACTTCATCGCCTCATCGGAGGCACCGCGCGTTCTCTTCGCCATGGCGTTTTATCCTCCTGGCATAGCCAAACGCGATCAGTAAGATCGCTACGCTGAAGCGTCCTTCGCCTCGGCGCGCCAGCAAGTCTGAGCGCAATCATAGCACCGCGGTTCAAGCCACCCCAGTGGAGCTGGCGAACGGCCGGCAGCGGCACTTCAAGGCCCTTCTCGACAGAGTGGCCCCGCTTCTGCGATGCGTGCTCCCCTTCTTGCGCTCGGCGCTTCTGGTTCGCCACATACTACGGCGAGCGGAATTCTACGTGGTCGCCTGAGTGCGAGCAAACTGAATTAGCACTTCTGCCGGCACGTAGAACCTTCTAGGAACATATCCAGGCTCCGTCACCTCATACTGCAGCACGGCGTCCTCTGGGATCTGCAACTCTATTGCTTCTGACGGCCAGCCAGAGTTCCACCGGCGGTTCTGCAATTGAATAAAGGGTCGCGCAACCTTCTCCTGACTGTATGCTGAAGGCCGATCGGGATTGCGAAGGCACTGCGTTCAACGATGGCATCGAAGATCACCGGTGCGGGCCTCATTGGTGCATGAGCTCACTCCACCTTCACCTTCCACTGGTCGCTGCTCACGCCTCATCTTTTATCTTCGGAATCCACTTCCGTCGAAAGCGGTCTCGTCGACGCGCCAAATCCCAGAAAGCGATTCAGCATCTCCGCAGGGACACGAAACATCCGCCAGTAATGATCGCTCTCTTGCGGCCATTCATATGGAAGGACCAGATCCTCTGGCAATTCCACCGTCAGAGCTCGTTCATACGCAGTTATTCGTGGAGGGCGGTTGGTCAACTCAACCCCCGACTTCGTTTTTTCAGTCCGTAGCCTATTACTTCGGGCTCCTGAAAACCGTCCTGAGCGACCCGATCTTTGTCGTAGCCAACGTAGTACGAGCGCGATCTGCTCTCCCTTGCAGTCGCGAAACCTATTCAGCGGATCTGATCGATTCGCACACGTGGCGGCCCATCGAGAGCTCCGCCCGTTGGCCGCAGGGTACCTACGCCGCGAGCGCGGCGGGCATACCCTGCAACCGACGGCGCTGGTAAACGAGGCGTACCTTCGTCTAAGAGGTCAGCGGCACGTGCCATGGCAAAATCGTGGGCACTTCTTCGCGATTGCGGCGCGCGAGATGCGGCGGGTGCTTGTTGATCAGGCAAGGAGGCGTCGAGCCAAGAAGCGCGACGGACTGATCGGCGAGCCGGTCTCGATATCACAGGTACCCGACGCTCCCCGACGGCGAGATCTGGACGTATTGAGTCTTGACGAGGCCCTGTCCGCTCTGGCGGCCCTCGACCGTCGCCAGGCCCGTATCGTCGAGCTTCGCTTCTTCGCGGGGATGACGGTCGAGGAAATTGCCGCGATCGCTCGAATATCTGAAGCAACGGTGAAGCGCGAATTGAGCACTGCCAAGGTATGGCTGCGCCATCGAATGCAGACACGCTGACTGGGATGTAGCCATCCCGATCGGTTGTGACGCACACGGCAACGTTGCTCCCGCCAGCGTCCAGTCGCCGTCGTTGAGGGCAGCCGCAGAGAAAATAGCAATGAAATCGGGGTGCGGCTGTGGACCGAATCTTCTCGATTTCGGGCTCGTGCCCCGGAAAGCTACTTGGCCATCAGCGCGGCGTTTCCCGGTACTTATTCTCCGAAGAGAGCTATCGGTCCGACCCACACTACGCCGACTCCGTCTGCGACCACGTTCAACGTGACGCTCCGAATGCCTGACGCGGGCGCGGCCGTGAACCGTAAGACCTGAGAAGTCGAACCGGTGGTGCCGGTGACTGCTTTCGGACCTGAGAGGATCTCGGTGTGGCCAGGCACGTCGCATCGGATGGATAGCGACGCGCGACCACCGTTTAGATTCTCGGCTCGAAGATGACCACGAAAGACCAGGACGGATTGCGCCGGTTTCGGGGACACCTCCGCGAGACGAGCAGTCGTCGGCCCATCCACTTCTATTCGGATCGTTCCCGTCTTCCAGTATAGTGTCCGGGCGGTCGGCCGATTGGAGCACGCTACGATAAGTATGAGGAGCAGCAGACTGCTCGTCGCAGGAACCTTCGGCCGAGGTAGTTCGACGGAGTGTTTACGAATGCCTCCCACACTGGCCCACTCGCGTGACTATGACCGCACCTGGGCATAATCGCAACCACGGCATCGATTACCGGGCTCTATCCTCCCCCGCTCCCTCCACCGTCCCGTCGCCGTTGTCGAAGGTAACCTTACCAAAAACTTCAATAAGACTGGGGTGCGGCTGTGGACAGAACGCGTTTGAGACAGGATCTTACGAACAGCGGCGGCACGACGCTGATGCCGCAACTCGCAATCGATCGCACCAGCGGCGCATCAACGGTCTTCCCCGTTCGGCTTTTCAGCACCACGCGGGAGGCCTAGAAATTCATGCCGGGAGGTTGCCATAAATTGCAGCGCATCACGACGATCTACTCCACCTTCGCGACGTAATCGAATCCGAGATCTGCGCATCGAGCACATCAGGCGTGACTTTCCGACCTACTCGCGCAAAGGATTTCAAAACCTGTAAGCGTTCGTCTTGAATTAGTCAAAGATTGTGGGGCTGCAGGTTGTCCGTCGGCTTGGCCGTGAGGGCCACTTGGCCCTGAGGCGCGAGTGTGAGGCGCAGCGCTTCGGCGATCTTGCGTGCGATCTCGTCCTGGACTTCGAACGCATCCTGCATCTCGCGGTCGTACCGCTCAGACCAAAGCGGAAAGTCCGTCCGCGTGTCGACGAGCTGGGCGTTGATGCGCAGCCGGTTGCCGGCACGCCGCAAACTACCGGTGAGCACGCATGTGGCGCGGAGTTGCTGACTGATCTGGGCGGGGGTTACCGGTTTGTCGCGGTAGGCTAGCACCGTGGCGCGCGAAAAGATGTTCAGGCCCTTGATCTTCGACAGCTCCGTGATGATGTCTTCGGTGATGCCGTCTCGGAAGTACTCGTCCTCCTTCACGCCACTCAGGATCTCGAAGAACAGGACGGCGACCGATCGCTCAGCCAACATGTCGCGGCCATTGGCTTCAGCGGTGGTCTTTCTGAGGGGGTCGGTGTCGCGCCGAAGCCGGATCAAATCGGTCTTCAGATCGGTTGCGGTCTGGTAGCGGAGGTTACGGTCTTTCTCAAGTGCCTTATCGATGATTCGCCCAAACTCGGCTGGCAGCTCCGTGTTCGCGTGGGTGACGGGCACCGGATCTCGGTTGAAGATCGCGTCGAACACCATCGCAGACGTGTCCCCCTGGAACGGGAGGCTGCCCGTGGCGGTCTGATAAAGCAGGGTGCCGAGGGAGAACAGGTCGGTGCGCGCGTCGGTGAGCCACCCGCGCGCCTGTTCCGGCGACATATACGCCACCGTGCCAATCGCCGTGCCGGGCACCGTCAGATGCTGCCCTCCGGTCGTATCCGCCTCCGTCCCCCAAGAGTCCGCGATGGCTCGCGCGCCCTCGATCTGGGCAATCCCAAAGTCGAGAATTTTCAGCTGGCCTCGTGGGCTAAGAAAGATGTGAGAGGGCTTGATGTCGCGGTGGACGATACCCTTGGCGTGCGCTGACTCCAGCGCATCGGCGATCTGCATCGCGATGTCGAGCAAGTGCCTCAGATCGAACCGACGATGGCTGTCAATCATCTGGGCCAGAGTCTGGCCTTCCAGCAGCTCCATGACGATGAAGTGCTCGCTTGGACAGTCCGGCGGGGAGCACGACCCGGCGTGCTGCTCGATCGCGTAGACCGTGCAGATATTCGGGTGGTTCAGGGCTGACGCCGCGCGCGCTTCGCGGTGGAACCGCTCTAGCGCTTTCAGATCACGCCCCAGCGCAGGCAGCAGGAATTTGAGCGCTACGCGTCGGCCTAGCCACGTGTCTTCCGCTTCGTACACCACGCCCATGCCGCCGCTGCCGAGCGGCCGAATGATGTCGTAGTGCAAGACGCGCGTGCCGAGCATGGGTGGTGCGGACTCAGCATCGTAGTCCTCGCTCACCGGTCCGTCAACGTGGAGCGTTGTGGCGGGCGACAGCGCGGGAAGGCACGCGACTGCGGACGGTTATCTCCATCCCATCCTGCCCCGGTCCCTCCACCTCCCCTCGCCGTCGTCGACGGTAGCCTCACCGAAAACCTCAAAAAACTGGGGTGCGGTTGTGGACTGGATGCTGTTTCAAGATGCTAGTAGAAGGGTGAGGTGCGTGGTGGATCTGCCGGCAAATCAGTCGCGGCCCGAAGTGGGCACGTGCGGGCGGACGATCGCCGAACCAATAACCATCCAGGTCTCCGCCCAGGCGTTGTCATTCAAGCGAAGCCTATCCGCTCCTTTCGACGGGGCGCGGCCAATCAGGCGCTAAACCTTAACCTAGCGGAATCACCTTAGGGCCGCGACGGCAGGAGAGTAGGCCAGTCGAGGATGACGGTAACGGGCGCCTGAACCTCTTTCAGAGTGTCTAGTACTACGAATCTCTGGCCATCCGCGGCAACCCCATAGTAGTCGTAATAAAACGAGTCGACCCGTCCACGCTTTTCGAAGAGCTGACGTGGAACGGTGGTGTCCGGAGCCGATTCCGTCCTGACGCCAAGAGCCATCATTTTGGCACCGAGGCTCAGGTAGTAGAGCTCCTTGCCGTCGCCGCGCCAGCGAGGCTCGACACCGCCGTTGTTCGAGACCTGACGTTTGTCCGTAAAGCCGGGGAACGCTGCGATGTAAACCTCCGGGTGGCCTGACTCCTGGGAGCTGAAAGCGATCCAGCGACCATCGGGCGAGACGCACGGCTCGTCGGTGCTGAAATCGGCGTGGAATACTTGTTTGGGCTTGGGTTCGCCCTCGGTTGCGATCAAGTGATAGTCCTTGCCGTTGTTTGTCGTGTACAGGATCGTGCCGTCCTTGAGCCACCACTCCGGCACCTTGCGATCGACATCGGCATACACGAGCTCATCCTTCGCGCTTCCGATCACTTTGCGATAGATGTCGAGATGCCCCTGCCGCAGCGAAGCGAACGCGATTTGCCGCCCGTCAGGTGACCAGACCGGATCGGTATCGTCGGCAGGATCGGACGTGAAGCGAGACTCGATGCGGCTAGTCAGATCGAGCAACCAGAGGTCCCAGGTATTCGTTGCCCCATCAAGGCGCTCGAGAACGGCCCTTTTGCCGTCGGGAGAGAGCGCAGCCTGGCGGTACGGTCCAGGGTTGCTTACTTCGCCGAGGCGCTTGCCCGATTGGTCGTATGCCGTCAACTGGGTATCGGGGGCTGAAGTGCTGCGGTACGCGAGCACACCTGCTTGCGACACCGTGAGCGTCGATCCCGGCGGACCGCCCAAGAGTCCTACTCCCTCAGTCACCGCTATCGGGTCGCCAGTGGCCCGCAGCTTGCCGGTATCGAACGGGAGCGCGAACGCCGTATTCTGACGCGTGAAGAGGACATAGCCTTCTGGAACGTAGAACGCGGGTCCTGTACCGGATACAAGCGGCAGCGTTTCGTTCGAATCGATGGAGCCGATGCGGATGCCTGATTTCCCGGTATCGTTGCTTATTGAGTCATAGAGAAAGTGACGCCCGTCGGGAAGGAACGACGGCCAGAGCAGATTGGATTCTTGCCGCGTTTTGTCCGCGGAGAGCACGACCCTTACTTCTCCGCCCATAGCCGAAACGCTACGGAGCCCCTGAAAACTGGTTCCGGAGCCCCCGAACACGATTACGCCGGCGCTGTTCCATGTGCCGCCAAGGCCCATCAAATTGCTCGCAAGTACGACAGGAGGCCCACCGGAGACATCGATCTTGAGGAGCTTGCCGCCGGCGAAGAGACCGAGATATCTGCTGTCAGGCGACCAGAAGGCGGAATTGGCCACGCCCTCTGTTCCGGCAAGGGGGCTGGCTTCGAGGGATCCCATCCGGCGCAGCCAGATAATTCGCTGCCCTGAAGCATTTAGACCGATCATGGCGACCGTGCGGCCGTCGGGAGAAACAAAGGGTGCGGAAGCCTGCGAATAAGTAAAATCCCCCGTCTGCGGAATCACGAACCGCGTGAGACGAGTGCTCGCACGGGGCTGGCTGAAATGGATCCAGGAAATCGCCGCCAGTGCGAGCAATAGCGTGGCCGCGGTCGCCCACGCAATCCGCTCGCGATGTTTCCGGCGCGCCAGCAGGGGCCGGGGCGCACCCACCTGGGACCCGGCCTCGGTGATCCACTTCAACTGGACGAGCACGTCATGCGCCGTCTGCCAACGCGCCTGCGGATCCTTCGCCAGACAAGTCTTCACCGCGTGCTCGAGCACCGGCGGCACCATCGGCTGAAGCGTTGAGAGCGCCTGTGGCTCCGCGCTCATGATCGCCGAAATCAGCGCCGCGTGGCTGGTGGCTTGGAAGGCTTTCCTGCCCGTGACCATTTCGTAGATCACCACGCCGAACGCGAAAATGTCGCTGCGCACATCGGCTTCGGTTCCCTCGAGCTGTTCCGGGGCCATGTATTGGAAGGTGCCCATGATCATCCCGCGCGCCGTGAGAGTCTGCGATACCGTGGGCATCGAAGTGCCAGCGGGCGCCAACGGCTCCAGGATTTTCGCCAGTCCGAAATCCAGCAGTTTCACGCCGTTGCGTGTCAACATGACGTTCGCGGGCTTCAGATCCCGGTGGATCACGCCCTGGCGATGGGCGTGATCGAGCGCGCCCCCTATCTCGACGGCGTGACGTAGCGCCTGTTCGAGCAGCAGCGGACCGTGGCCGAGGCGAACCTGCAGCGTCTCGCCTTCCAGATGCTCCATTACCAGGAAGGGCACGCCGTCCTGGTCGCCGATGTCGTACAGGGCGCAGATGTGGGGATGACTTAGACTGGAGATGGCTCGGGCTTCGCGTTCAAAGCGCAGCTTGCGTTCTTGATCGGCGGCATACGCGACTGGTAATACTTTGACTGCGACAGTACGATCCAGGCGAGTATCCAGGGCCTTGTAGACCTCACCCATCCCCCCGGCACCAAGTAGGCCGAGAACTTCGTAGGGACCGAGCCGCGTACCGGCGGCGAGGGGCATGAACGGGGTTTTCCGGGCAGAGTATATCGCGTGATCAGGGCTCTGAGGCCTAGCACGTCTCGGTCTGCCGCCACCCGCGCTCCTTCCATCGCCCGGTCGCCGTCGTCGACGGCAGCCTCACCGTAAACCTCAATAAAACTGGGGTGCGGCTGTGGACCGATTCCTCCACGACTTCTAGGCTCGTCCCGGGAAGACGAAAGCATTAGATCCTGCGTCCACGTGAGCGTTCTCTACGACCGGCTGCCGAGTCGCAGCTGGAAACGCCGCGCCGAGTGCAGGTCACCGCTCAGCGATCCTTAAGTCGCAGCGGTTTTCCGGCAGCCAACGCAACAGCCGCAACTAACTCGTCTCGTTCCTGAGGAGAATAAGGACTACCAGTTTGATGGGGCGTCCGCAGGGACGCTATTACCGCTCCCTCGCGGTCAAACACCATAGTCGAGACGGTATCGGTCTCGACGCACTGGTTGTCGGCGTCCATGAAATCACCCGCAACAATCACGAACTCACCGTCGGCCGACACTTCAGCGGCAGGGCAGCCGACAGCGCGGCGCCACCGCGGCTTTGTTGCAACGAGCCGACCGTGAAACCCGTCGGCATGCGGGCCGAAGAACTCCACGGATCCTGGTCCAGGTCCCCGCGGCTCCTGCTGGGTCGCCACTCGCCACTGACCGTCGTCCGATACATCGTCGTTAACGCCCCATCCCCACTTTCGAGCGCCGAGGAGCTGCTCGACCTGAGACCGGCCAAACGTGGCGCCTGCTTCCCCCGCGACGCCACCCACCTGTGATGGCCATCGAACAGGGATGTGACCGGTGTCACCATTCCACTTCACCGCCAATGTTGGACCTAATAAGTATCCGCGCCGTGCGCCGGTGACCACCGCGACCGTCATTCCATCGAGACTGAATACCGCGAGCAATGGCGTACCGATGGTCGCAAGGACGCGCGTGCGACCGCCGCGATCCACCGCCCACACGTACTTGTAGTCCACGTTCCCAGCCAGGATCGCGTGTCGGCAGTCCGGCGACAGAGCCACCGTCGAACTTTGCGTAACGTGAATGAAGCGATTTCTGTGACGAAACGCCCAGTGCCAAAGGAGGGATCCGGACGAGTCTGCGACATAGAGGGTCGTCTTGGTTGCGGCGGCCTGGCAACCTTCGGGGAGTGGCCCTCGAGTAGTGACAATGACTTCACCATCGACGGGGAGCCGCAACCAGATGGATCGCGCGTCTTGTGCGTGCAAGGCGCCTACCGTTCGCAGAACAGCAGCAGCGACGAGCGCGACGAGCGACCACGTGAGACGCCCGTGGGCGGGTGGTCTGCTGATAGCCCTCGCTCGAATCATAGTGTTCTGATTTGGTAGGAACGTCTGGAAGGCTCCCTGCTGGCCAGACTCAGTTGATTCTGACACGTCCGAGCACGCCTTGCCCCGTTGTGCAACGGCGGCTCGCAATCCCGTCCTGCGCCATCGTCTTTTTCGTCAGAACACTTTCTGGCCATGGCGGTGGGTGTCACCGGTTGCCACGTGGCAAAGTTCGCGTCGAGTCAGGTTCGCCGCAGATACCCAGCGGGTAGTCCCATTGTTGACGACCGCCCTCTCGGCCCTTTGGCCGAGGACAGATAACCACCGTCGCGAACTGAGACATGGACGGCACCGCGACAGCGGCCGCTTATCTACGTCGCATCCTCCCCCGCTCCCTCCACCTCCCCGTCGCGGTCGTCGGAGGCAGCCTAACCGAAAACCTCAATCGAAATTGGGGTGCGGCCGTGGACCGCTCCTTCGTCAAAAGCGGTACATTCCGAATTGCCGTGAATCTGCCGGCTAACCAGCTCGGTCCATGGTGGAAACGAAGGGCAGGCAGTTTAAAGGCCGGATAAAGGCGTGCGAAGGCGCAAGGCGTCTTTCTCGAACACCCTCCGCCAGTTTAGGTGTTCGGCGCGCACTGCGGCCCACCCCTTCAGTCGGGAATTTTCATCCCGCGCAGCAGATCGTGATAGCGCGGCGCAGCGCGAATGCTATCGAAGCGCGGATCCAGCTTCACCCAGATCAGCCAAGCTGAGTGATCCTCGTACGCTCGGTCCAGCCAGTCCATCG
>JBKPSH010000167.1:0-6746 GCA_046734955.1 Acidobacteriota bacterium | reverse complement strand
GCACAGCAAGGCGACAGCCCGACTACGAGCGGAAGCCAACAGGAAAAATGAAGTATGGAAATACAGGCACTTGTACTTTAGATCAGTTTGCCTTTCACGAATAGAGGATTCCGATCATGAGATGCTGTTCGCATTTATTTGAAATTTGCGATGTTACTCCCAGAACCCCGAACCATTGAGACAGGTTCAATTAGCCACATTTGCGGTTGAATAACTTTCCTTCTTGAACTAGCACTTCTGGTTCAGAATCTCAGTTGGCTGGCGAAGCGGAGGCGAGCTCTGCTGGAGAGCAACTCGCCGAGGATATCTAACTTCCTTTTATTATTCACGTCTTTGTTGATTGCTGATAATGACGATGAACAGATACAGGTACGCCACACTCTACTCCTCCCGATCACTGCGGGAGTCCGACCTTCCGCACGAGGTCTTGGAAGCGCGGGTCGGCGCGCAGATTATTCCACTTCTGTTCCACCTTCAGGAAGACCATCCGCATCTCCCGCTCCCGGTAACCACGCTCCAGCCACGCGAGCGCCTCGTCTCTTTCGCCCAGCCCGTTACAGATCATCGCGATGTTATAAGGCGAGACGTGGCGCTCCTTCGACAGTCTCAACAACCCTTCGAGCTCGGCGCGCGCCTCCGCCCGCCTGCCCGCCTTCGCCAACGCGTAGCCGAGGAACGCCGTGGGGCGGGTGGCAGACTCGGAGAACTTCTTCGCCTTGCGCGCCTCGGCAACGGCCTCAATGAACATCCCCTTCTCGATGTAGGCGTTCGCAAGGTACTGGTGCGCGTACCAATAATTAGGTTCGAGTTCCAGAGTTTTTTGCAGCCTGGCTAGCGCCTCGTCGGCCCGTCCGGCGTTGATGAGCATCGCCCCTTCGAGGGTGTTGATTCTCAGGTTAAGCGGGTCGAGTTCCCGGGCGCGCTTGATTTCGGCGAGCGCCTCGGCGTGCCGCCCCGTGTAGGAGAGTAAATCGGCATAAGTGTAATGGGCGTCCGCGCTGTTCGGGTCGAGCTCCAGTGCACGCCTGAACTGGTTCTCAGCCAGGTCCCAGTCCCAGTCGTACCAGAAGATGACGAAGCCGAGGAGGGCGTGGGCCTCCGCCAGCGCGTCGTCGATCTCGACCGCCTTCTGTGCCGCCGCTTTGGCCTGCGGGAGGAGTTCTGTCGAGGGCATCTCGCCCGGGCCTGCCAGGGCGTGATATGCGTTCGCGAGTCCGGCGTAGGCGAGCGCGTAGGACGGATCGACTTCGATCGCCTGGCGGAAGTAGGACGCGCCGATCTGGATTTCCGACCGCGTATTTTTGAGAAGGTGGTAACGTCCCCTCAGGTAGAGCTGATAGGCTTCGACATTCACCGTGTAATGTTTCGCCAGCTGCCTTTCTTCGGCACCCGTCAGCCTGGGCCGGAGTGAGCCGGCCACCTTCGCTGAGATGGCGTCCTGCACCGAAAAGATGTTGGTGAAGGGCGCCTCGAAACGCCCCTCCCACAGCTGCCTGCCGTCGCCAACGCTAAGCAGCCGCGCCGTGACCCCGACACGGTCGCCAGAGCGCTGTATGGTCCCGTCGAGCACCGCCTCGACACCCAACTGCCTGCCCGCCGAAAGCGGATCCTGCTCCAGATCTCCATACCTGCGCACGGTGCCCAAGGGACGCACACTGAGCCCGCCGATGTTGCTCAGCTTAGCGATGAGCGTATCGGCCATGCCCACTTCGAGTGTCTCGTCCCGGCCCTCCGGCACCAACGGCTTGAACGGCAGTACGGCGATGGCCTTAACGAGTGCGGCGGAAGGCGCGGGCGACGCGGCGGGGACGGTCCCCGTGCGCGTGCGCCAGAGGTGGAGACCGGTAACGACGAAAATAATGGCGAGCGCTGACGCGAGTCCGAGGAGTCGAAGGTTGCCTCTCGGACGACCGGCAGGTCTGTCCTTCGCAGCTGCGCCTGTCTCGGCTAAGCGGGCCCGCACCGCGTCGGCGCCGGGCGCTGCAGCCGCCGTGCCTCCGCGCGCCTCATCGTGCGCGCGCGTGCTGACGGGGGCAACGAAGCGAAAGCCGCGCCCCGGGACCGTCACAATGTAGCGGTGCTGGTCGGGTTTTTCCCCCAGCGCCCGCCGCAGCGCGGAGATGTTCTGGCTGAGGTTGTTCTCCTCGACGACCGTGTCCGGCCAAACCGCCCGCATCAACTCGTCTTTTGCGAGCACCGTCCCGTTGTGCTCGACCAGATAGAGCAGCGTCTCGAAAATCTTAGGCTTGAGCGGCACTAGCTGCCCGTCGCGCGTGAGCAGTAGGCGTTTATCAGCATCGAGTCGGAAGTCGCCAAACTCGTAAACGTGCTGCCAAGGTACGTTCAAGACTCACCTTCAAAAAGATTCAGAAAAAATCAGAGGCATTTTAAAGACATTCAGAGCGGCTTGGGAAGAGTATCGGCGCGAATCAATGACCGCGATAAGGATCCTGAGAGCAGGAACGTCAAGACGCTTTAGAAACTCCAGTGCAGATGAGCCATGGCACAAACATTCAACTTTTAACCGGCTCGAAAGGAGACAGGCCATGTATACACCCAAGTTCGCTACAGTCAAGGCATCCTTATGTATTCTTACACTAGCCGCCGCAATCGCCGCCACTTGGCCGCCAACCGGCTTCGGCCAAGGCCCGAGTCCAAACGAAGCGAAGCAGCTCAACTGCAACGATACGCCTTGTGATGCGGTGGCGCGCGGACGCAGCGCCTTCCGCGACCGCAACCTCAAGCAACTGGGTGGCAATGGACGCGCCTGCTCGGATTGCCACATGCCGTCCGAAGGATTCCAGCTCTCGCCGGCCGCCGCGCAGGCGCGGTTCGCCGCGCTGGAGGGAGAGCGGGTGTACAATCCGAACGCCGACGATCCGCTCTTCCGTCCCGTCGACGCCGACGACTTCCGCCTGAATGGTGAGACGGCGAGCGACTTCTCTAACCTCCTGGAGAACGGCCTCATCCGCGTGACGATGCCCCTACCACTGAACGTCAGGCTCATTGACCCCGCGACAGGGAAGCCCACTG
The DNA here is from genome assembly GCA_046734955.1 of Acidobacteriota bacterium. Classification (GTDB taxonomy): domain Bacteria; phylum Acidobacteriota; class Vicinamibacteria; order Vicinamibacterales; family 2-12-FULL-66-21; genus JALZOC01. The sequence goes on along the minus strand of JBKPSH010000167.1, from coordinate 3,713 downwards.
ACGAGACCTCAGTCGATCTCTGGCGCGCGGTCATGCCCGTCGCGAACGTCGCCATCAGCGGTCCGGACGGCGTAGGACCCATCTGGCCGCCGGGCGCGCCGCGCGTTCCGATCATGGGCGTCGACCCGAATGGGCCTAACCGCCAGGGCGGCTATCAGCACGACGCGCGTTTCGGCACGCTGCAAGAGCAGGCGCGCGCCGCGCTGTTCGCGCATGCGCAAGTGACGGCGGAGCCGCCAGAGCGCATGCTCGACGACCTGGCAGCTTTTCAGCAGACGCTCTTCTCCTCACCCGGAGTCGAACAGTTGGCCCAGGCGATTCGCGCAGGCTCGACGCCTTTCCCGGACCCCGACCCTGAACTGAATGAGCTTGAGCAGCAGGGCAAGGCGGTCTTCAACCGCTCGTGCGCCCAGTGCCACGGCGGCGCGCTGCACCCGAGCACGTCTACTTCCGAAGCGACTATCGTGCGCCCGATCTTGGAGCGCTATCACAACATAAGGGCCGCCTGCCCGCGTCCGGACACGGACGGCTTCGCGCCCTGCCCGCCGCGGCTCGAGCGCAACGTCCGCACCTACCGCGTCACCCTCGCCGACGGCACCTTTCAATTCGTCACGACCTCGGACCCGGGCCGCATGCTCCTCACGGGGCAACCAGCCGATGTCGGGATGATGGACGTTACCCAACTTCGCGGCATCGGCAGGACCGCCCCCTACTTCCACAACAACTCGGCGGCAACGCTTGAGGAGGTGCTCGACCATTACAACGCCTTATTCGCGCGCGCGGCGCGGCGGAATCCCCCGCCCAACTTGCCGTCGATTGTTTCCTCGAACGGTCTCGTCATTGATCGCGGGTTCATCAGACCGGAGGAGCGGGCCGCGCTGCTGGCGTACTTGCGGAAGCTCTAGGAGCACCTGGAGCCGCGGGGATCTGCCCTGTCTCACTACAGCGGACTCACCGCGCTGCGCGTGGATGGATCTTAGGTCTTGTTTAATCGATAGGCTGATCACAAGTGCTGACCAAGCTAGGCTATTGCCCGACGGTTGCACTATCGCCGTCGCACATCGTCGTCAACAATTTCTGGGGCGTGTGACGCCAAATGTTCGGATTCAAAAAACACGGAGGGAGCAGATGCTAGTGAACAAAACAACTTGCACGCGGCGCCTTTTTATCAAATTCGGGATCGTCGGCGGAGCGGCCGCTCTATGCGCGCCCCAGTCGTTGGCGCAGACGCAGACGCCTATCACGCCGAACACCATCCTGGGCCCATACTACCCGGTCATCAGGCCCGTCGAGCGGGACACCGACCTGACCCGCCTGCGCGGCCACCGCTCCCGGGCGAGGGGGCAGGTCATCCACGTCGCGGGGCGGGTGTTGGACCAGCGGGGCGAGCCACTGTCGGAGGCGCAAGTCGAACTCTGGCAGGCCAACGCCGGCGGCCGCTACAGCCACCCTTCAGACCCGAGCGTCGCACCCCTGGACCCTGATTTCCAAGGCTACGGCGTCCAGGTCACAGACCGCGAGGGGCGCTTTCGCTTCACTACGATCAAGCCGGGGCCGTACCCATTCGATGGGGGCACGCGGGCGCCGCATCTGCACTTCCAGGTCACGGGGCGGGCCGAGCGGCGCGTCACGCAGATGTTCTTCGCTGGCGAGGCGCTCAATAGCCAGGACGAAGTCTTGCAGAGCGTCCTGCGCCGGCGTGAAAGTCTGATCGCTGACCTCCTCCCGCCGCCGCCGGATGAGGACCCGGCCACCCGGCTTGTCCGGTGGGACATCGTCCTGCGGCGCGGCTGACGCCGAACATAGCCACAGCCGTCTGATCACGGTCACGTTTTCGCTGGGACAAGGTCGCACGCGCTCCTAGGCCGGGCTTTGCGCACTTTGCTCCAGTACCACCACTGACGTTGCTCGATCGGCAGACTTGGGTTCTTCGCTTGCGCAACCGCCGCCACGAAAACATCAAGGCAGCAAGGATCCAACTGCTGCCGCTTCAGCCGACACAGTTCACGATACATCTTGTGAGGGCTGCGTCGGCGGAGTTGCGCCACCGTTTGAATCCCGAGCAGTCCCAAATCTTCCAGCATCGCCGGTCCAATCGAGACCAGGTCTTTGAGCTTACGTGTCTCAGTTTGCATATTTCCTGTTTGCTATTGCCGCGGTTGTTTAGGTAGTTGCGAGAAGATCACAAAGTGGCCTCCGGGCTCCTTCGCAACAACTTCTTGTGCGCCGTAAAACGTCTCGTGTAACCCTTGCACAACCTCAGCTCCTTTCAGAGCACTAATGACTGCATTGATGTCCGGCACTTCCATGAAGATGAAAGAAGGTCCTTGCCCCACAGCTTTCGCCAAAGGATTACTGTCGTCGCTTTTCATGCCTTCGTAGGTCTGATACATCAGTTCGACGCTATCATTATCGATCGCGGCAAAACCGATATGATCGCCTTCGGGCACTTGAATCGTGGTCTTGAATCCAAAGCGCTCGTTCCAGAACTTAAGGCTTGGCTCTACAGCTTTGACGTGTAGAATCGGGGTTGATTTATTGATCATAGTCTTTTTCTCCTCGTTTGAGTGGGCCACGGAGGTAGCCGTGTAAATTAGCAATGCCAAAGATAGGGCCAGCCCCGCCAAAGTTAATTTGCGATTCAATTCCATGACTTGCACCCTTTTCCTTCCAGCTAGTCTAATTTGGACTAGCGGAGTATAATAATCCCACATGAACGTTGTCAAAGATAAAAAAGGGACGACCGCCAAAATCGGTGAGGCCGCAAACCAAACCCGTTTGACCATTCCGGATTTAGTAATCCTCAGTCTCCTCGCCGAGCGTCCGATGCACGGTTACGAGGTGAATGCGACGCTCGAGGATCGCAAGATTCGTGATTGGGCGCCGGTATCGCGGCCGCAAATCTACTACTCGTTAGATAAGCTGACGAAGCTTCGATTGATCCGCGTCGCTTCACAAGACTCATCCGCCGCCGGCCCGGAGCGACGAGTGCTGAAAACTACTGCGCTCGGTCGCGAACGTCTGGCCGATGCTTTGGAAACAAAGAAATGGGTAAATCAGAAAGTTCATCAACCTTTTTTAATATGGCTGGCACTGTCATGGCAGGCGCGACCTCGCATTTTTCGAAAACAATTGAATGGCCGAAAGAAATTCCTGCAAGAGCGCCTCGCTGAAGAACGCGCAACTTTGGATAGCGTAATGGCGGAAGTTGGTCACCCTTATCATGAGGCGGTCTGGATGTTGGAGTTAACGATTGACCAATTGCATAACGAACTCCGGTGGGTCGAGCGAATTCTTGAACACGCTGAGAAGCGCGGACCGGCCCGGAACGCGAGAAAATCCTAATACGGATGCGCTCAAATTATGCGTTGTCAATGTTCTTAGTTGACCTTACATCATTGAAATTAGTGTTCGGAGCCTTCTTAGGTGTCCCACGTATTATGTTGGCTGGAGGCGGAGTTATCGCGCGAGGTGGCACTGAGCTGCACGAGCTAAACATTTCCGATCGACCTACGTAGCGAACGTTGCCCGAGGCTCACGCCGCGTGACCGTTAGTGAATTTCAAGCGCCACTTTTCTCAATTTGGGATAGGATCTTCGGTCCTTACACCGCAAACGTGGATTTCGATCGGTTGCGTTATGGTCTGAATGGATTTGACGGTCGCGAGAAACAGACGCTCCCGGCGCTATTGATGCTGCCATTCATAAATGAGA
>JBKPSH010000166.1:0-31291 GCA_046734955.1 Acidobacteriota bacterium | reverse complement strand
ATGTTCTTGCGGCCTTCCGATGCCCATTGATCCGCCAGCTCCCCCATCGTCGAGGAGGGCGTAATCGGATAGATGGCGCAGATTTCGTTGACGCGATACGCAATCGACGCCGCGGCCTCGTTCCCGTCGAGCGTTTTCATTGTGCGCGGCATGTCCACTGTCCTCATGAATTGCCAACGCCGGATCCCGGCTCAATATCACGCGCCAGCTTCATTCACCATTTCAATCGCACCGCACGGACACTGGTCGTAGCAGATCGCGCAGCCAGTGCATTTGTCGAGGTCGTACTGATACCGCAAGCCGAGACCGAGTTTGATGACGGCCTGCTCGGGACACGCCGAGTAGCACCCATCGCACTCGAAACAGTTGCCGCACGACAGGCAGCGCTGTGCCTCATATCGCGCGCCGTTGCCGTCAAGACCGCGGAAAACTTCGTCAAACGTCGCGCAGCGCCGTTCGATATCGATCGTGCTTTGCCCGCGCTTCCTGGCCTCGGCGTGGTACCAGAGATGCAGATGATCGAAGGTGGCAAGAGGGTGCTTCGGCGGTTGACGATAACTGGTATGGCAAAGCCACGCGTCGATGGCGCGCGCCGCTTTCTTGCCATGACCGATTGCGGTGGTCACCGTCCGATCGAACGGCACCATGTCGCCGCCGGCAAACACTCCCTCGCATCCGGTCTGCATGTCCGCGCCAACGATGACCGTGCCGTCCTTGCGGAACGCAATCCCCGGCACCTTCTCGAGAAATGCCGTATCGACGTCCTGGCCGAGCGCGAGGATCAACGAGTCGGCTTCAAGCGTTTCAACTTGACCGGTGGGCTGAGGAAATCCTCGCTCATCGAGCTTCATGACCTCGACGGTGAACGTCTTCCCGTCAATCTGCTTGATGGTCCGCAACCAGTGAATCTTGATGCCTTCTTCGACCGCTTCGTCAGCTTCAAAGGCGTGGGCCGGCATCTGGTCGCGGGTGCGTCGGTAGATGATGAGCGGTTCGGCGCCAAGACGACGCGCGGTGCGCGCGGCATCCATCGCCGTGTTGCCTCCGCCGTAAATCGCCACTCGGCGGCCAATCTTGGGTGCATCCTGGCCGGTCTCGACATTCTTCAGAAACTGCAGGGCGTCATACACCTTCCCGGCGTCGCGGGCAGGAATTTCTTGACGACGACTGAGATGCGCTCCCACCGCAAGGAATACCGCGTCGAATCGACCTGCCGCCTTCTCGAGCAGCAGATCCTCGACTTTGTGATTCAGGACAATTTCGACGCCGTGGCTCTCAATCCGTTTGATCTCAGCATCCAGCACTTCGCGAGGCAGGCGGTATTTCGGAATGCCAAAGTGCATCATGCCGCCCGCCATCGGCCCCGCGTCGTAAATGACGGTGCGGTGGCCGAGCAGCGCCAGATTCCATGCGGTTGATAACCCGCTCGGCCCGGCGCCAACCACAAGCACTCGCTTGCCCGATCGAGGGAGGCGTGGCTGGATCGTCCATCCATTTGCGAGCGCCTCATCTCCGAGAAAACGCTCGACAGCGTGGATACTGACCGCTTCATCGACGTCCTTGCGATTGCACGAGTCTTCGCATGGGTGGTAGCAGACGCGTCCGTGAACGGCGGGCATCGGATTGTCTCGCACGATGATTTCCCAGGCTGCGCGGTACCGACCTGCCTGCGCTTCCGCAAGCCAGGCTTGAACGTTCTCTCCCGCGGGGCATGCGCTGTTGCAGGGCGGCAGGCGATCGACGTAGACGGGCCGCATCGTGCGAACCGGAGCCTGTCGACGGAATGGATCGCGAGCATCGGTGTCTGGCACGGCCGGGCTCCCTCATGGTCCCGACGAGGCGTTAATGGCATTGAACGCGCGTGGAACTTGACGCGAACGGAGCAATGTCCGAGCCACGAGATTTGGGTTCAGAACAGGAGGCAAATTGGCATTGACAGCGAAGATATCAGGCCGATTTTCGTGCCGGCTGTCGGTAGGGGAGCGGCGCGCATTGCATCATTGAGAATGCAGCAAGGTCACCTGCCGGATTTCCGGCAGTTCTGACACGGCGTCCGTACGTAAGGCATCTAGCCGCGGTTCGACCTTGGCCCACACAAGCAGCAGGTTCCTGACCTCAACGGCTTGTTCCAAGGCCGCGAACGCCGAGCCGAACTGTCCGAGCGCGCCGTCCACAGAGGCGAGCTGCCACGCCTCGACGCTTTGGTCCGTCGAGAGCCCGCTGCAATGGAGTTTCTGCAGGCGCACCGGACAATCCAGCATTACGAAGGACTACGCCGTCACACTGGACGTCGGCAAGTCGAAGATTTCGCGCCCCTCTTCATGGCGCCGGGAATGTATCACTGTGGTGGCGGTGTCGGACCGAACACCTTCGATGCGCTCACCGCGCTCGAGCAATGGGTCGAAGCAGGCCGCGCGCCGGCGTCGATCGTCGCCTCAAAGACAAGCGGCCCTGGCACGAACCGCACGCGCCCACTGTGTGCCGTCCCGGAGCATGCGGTTTATCAGGGAACAGGCAGCATCGACGAGGCCGCGAACTTCAAGTGCGTGGGCCCGCCAATCGGTCGACGGAATCCGTGAGTTGCGATCGCCTCCGGCCTCTGACTGAGAAAGGCGTCTCGCGATTCACGTGAGGCAGCAAATGGAAGGACGCGAATTTTTTAGAGGCATGGCCGGCGATGGGTGGGTTCAAGAGCCCAGCCCGCTGTCGCCAACGCTCGCGGATGTCTCAAGTTCCGCGAGGGAATCGTGGTAGTCCGTCGGCGTGGACAGCCGTCCTGTGGCCGGTAACAACGCCGGTGAATCACGGATGGACGATCAATACGAGGTGCGAGAAGCCGTCCCATGTGTGTCGAGACTCACGCGCCGCCGTTCTCGGGTTTCTATTGCTGTTTCTTTAACTTCTCGAAGCGCGGCAACCGTTCATCTGTGAGCACGCGAGCCCAGTGGTCGTACACTTCTCCCGACTGGCGGTACCCTCCATCAGACGAGACGACGGTCGAACAATCCACAACGAACACCCCTGGACACTGTTGTTCGATGATGTCCGGGTGTTCTGGCCCCCTGTAACCGAGCGCACGATCAAGCGCCCCGATGCGATACGCAATCTTCAACACGTTGTCTTTTGACGAGTGATACACCAGACAGTGCCGGCATGAAGCCAACGAGGCATTGACGGTGTGGCGAAATGATTGGGCTCGAGTGCCTCGACGTCGACCTCGAGAAGCGGCAGTTGTGTGTCGCCCGATCAGAATGGCGCGGGAATGTCGGGATGCCGAAGGGCGGTCGCATCCGGTACGTGCCACTGACGAAGCGGCTAGTGCTGGCGCTGAACGGAGCGCGGCATCTGCGCGGTCCACGAGCATTGTGCGGGAGTGAGGGCAAGCCGCTGACGCAGAAGATGATTCAGGTCATGATGCGGCGTGTCGCCAAGCCGGCAACGTCAAGGCCGGCGTTCACATCCTGCGGCACACGTTCTGTTCCCATCTAGCCATGAAAGGGGCGCCCGCACGTGCCATTCAGGAACTCGCGGGTCATCAGAATCTCGGCACGACGCAGCGATACATACACCTGAGCCCGGCTGCGTTCGATGCAGCCATCCGCCTGCTGGACGCTGCCGCGGAGAGTGGTGGAGGAATAGGGGAGGCGACGGGAACGGGGGCATAAGACCCCCGGTTTTACTGAAGAAAATGGTGGAGGCGCCGGGATTTGCACCTATTCAGCGGCGGTATCGAAAGTCATTGAGAGTGGCGCGTTTCTGGTCAAACTGCTGATGGGAACAACTTTCGCCGTCTTCATCGATTCCCTGGGGACTTCCCCCGAGTGCTCCGAAATCCACCGCATTCGCGGAGGCATTCTGGAGGCGACGGGAAGGTTTCCCGGCGCCTGAAACGTTAGTGCGAACTTCGCGCGAGTCCGTGTACTCGAAGGGCAGCGAAGCGGAAAGGTGACGAGCCGTGATGGCGTTGGTAGTCGGCGCGGTTGACGCGTCATTGCCCCCGCTTAGGAACGGTGACTCGTACCAGTTGTTCATCTACCGGTTGATGATTTGCATTGACCAGTTGGATAAGGATCGTATGCGGTCCTGGTGCGAGGCCATTAATGATGACGGGATTGCCGCTGGCATCTGCCCAATGCCAAGTCGCGTCATCGACAGTGACGTGGATGTGGCCAACCGCGGGAATCACTGCGAGCGCTGACGGGCCAAAGAGCGGCGCAATGTGCAGTTTCTCGGTCCGATACTGGATGAACAGCACGCCGCGCGACAGCGCCTCTGCCACGGGGGCATCGACGGTGATCTTCGCCGTCGGTTCGTTTCGGCGCGTTCGCACGGCGGCTGACGCGCTACTCGGCGGGGTGGGCACGGTGAACGTCACGGCGCCCTGATCGAGCCGTTGGTGATTCGCCGTTTCCAGTTCGAGTCGAATCGTGTGCGGTCCTGGTGCAAGGCCGTTGAGAACGAGAGGCTCTCCGCTCGCATCGGCCCAGACCCACGGAGCCTCGTCGACCGTCACATGGATGTGCCCGACGCGGGGCGAAACGGCAAGCGCGGTCGGCCCAAACACCGGCACGATGTGCAGATTTTCGGTGCGATATTGAATCACCACCCGGCCATGCGACAGGGGCTCGGCAAGAGGCGGATCGATGATGATCTTTGCCGGCGGTTCGTTCTGAAGTGGTTCGACCGCCGCGGCTCCACGTACATCTCTCGCGGTCTGTGCTGCGCTTGATGCCGCCACTAGGTACGCGATGATGACGAGCGTCACGAACCGAATCGACCGCCCGTCGATCGTTCGAAATTTCAACTTGGTCGCGATTACGTTCAGGGCCTGTTGGTGCTCGGACGTCATGGCAGATGCTCCCTCGTGTGGCCGACTAATCCATTTCATTGCCGTGGGGGCTAGCAGCCGAACGTGAAGGCGAACGTCTCCACGCCGGCATCTAGGAACTCGATCTCGAACTGGCGATCCACGATTGGGTTCGGCTGTCGAATCAGTTGATACAACCTTTGAACACCGGCGCTCCATACGCTCACATCACCTACTGCCGAGGGGGAACGGTGAATTCCACTAGTTGCGTGGCCCCTGCGATCGGTTTGTGTATCGCGTCTGCCAATTCGAACTTGACCTTGTGCGGGCCCGGCTTCAATCCGACGAGGACCACCGTTTCGCCGCTCGTGTCGACGATCGGCCACGATTGATCATCTACGTAGTAATGAAGGTGCCCAAGCCGCGGCGATACAGCCACAGCAGCGTTCGCTAACACCGGCAGAATGCGCAGATTTTCAGTCCGGTACTGAATGAAGACGCGCCCCTGCGCCAGCTGCTCGGGAATCGGTGGATCGACGATTAGCTTCGGCGGCGCTTCGTTGGGGACGGCGACGAGGGGCGTCGCTCCTTTGACCTCCTTCGCGGTCTGCGCGGCGGCAGGAAGAGCGCAGCACGCGATGGCGATCGCGGCTCCGATGCGAGCGACATTGCCTGTGACGCGTTGGCGGTTCGCTGTGATTGTCATGTGAGACCTCCTCTTCCAGCGACGTCAGCGTAGCGACTTGAATGCGGCTCTAAGCTCCGTCGCGAAGATATCCGGCTGCTCCCATGCCGCAAAATGCCCGCCCTTCTCCAGGCGGTTGTAGTAAATGAGCTTGGAGTACGCCTTCTCTGCCCACGTCCGCGGGGTCTGAACGACCTCGTCAGGAAACGCGCTCACTGCGACTGGAATCGCGACGTGCTTCGGCGCAAAAAAGGAGTGCTTGTTTTCCCAGTAGATGCGTGCCGACGACACTGGCGTGTTCGTCAGCCAGTACAGCGTGACGTTGTCGAGCACGTCGTCTCGGGTCAGTCCTTCAGGATGACCGTCAAAGACTCGCGTGATGAGCGCGTAACTGCGCGCGTCGTGGTCGAGAAGCCAGGCGGCGAGTCCAACTGGCGAATCGGCGATCGCATAAAGCGTTTGCGGACGGGCCGACATCTCGAGGGCGTATCCAACACCGTGCTTGTAAAAGAAATCGAGTTGCTCGTAGGCGTACTTCTCGTCCGCCGAGAGTCCAGCTGGCGGCGGGTTGCCTGCCTGCGCGGCCTTGTCGATTTCGGGTGGAACCGTGAAGGGCCAGTTGACGTGAATGCCGAGCAGTTCTGGGGGCGCCTGCGTACCCATCACATCCGCCACCATTGCCCCCCAATCACCGCCTTGGGCGACAAATCGCGCGTATCCGAGACGCTTCATCAGCACGACCCACGCGCGTCCGATGCGAGTCGGGTCCCAGCCCGTCGTGGTGGGCTTGCCTGAAAAGCCGTAGCCGGGCAGCGAGGGAATCACGACGTCAAAAGCGTCCGTAACACTCCCGCCATGTGCCGTGGGATTCGTCAGCGGGTCGATGATCTTCAGCTGTTCGACGATCGAGCCGGGCCATCCGTGCGTGATGATGAGCGGCATCGCATTCGGATGTTTGGAGCGGACGTGGATGAAATGGATGTCAAGTCCGTCAATCCTGGTTGTGAACTGCGGAAAGGCATTCAGCCGCGCTTCACACTTGCGCCAGTCGTATTCCGTCGCCCAGTAGTGCGCGAGTTTCTGCATCATCGCGAGTTGCACCCCCTGCGATGCATCCGGAACCGGCTCGGGTTCAGGCCACTTCGTCGCGACGATCCGGCGGCGGAGTTCCGCGAGGTCCGCATCGGGCACATTGACGGTGAACGGCCGGAGCGCCGTATCGGTGTCATCGGTAGCGACGACCTGTGTCGACGCAATGCCGACAACCGTCGCTACCATTGCGAACAGTCCCAAGCGGAGTATGGATGTCGACGAGAATGCGAGAACGATCATCGCGGCAACAACGACGATCCCGCTTCGAAACGTCAGATGGCGCGTCAGCGGTTCGAGTCGCTTCATGCTGTCCTCCTGGACGCATGAAACCAGAGACGCCGCGTCGGATCTATTGGACGAAGGTATTCACGATACCATCGTATCGATCCGCGTAGTCGATCATCGTCACGCCCGGCGGCGCAGCGGGTTTGCTACAGCCACTACCAACGGGCCTGATCAAGCACTGGCGGCTGCTGAATCATGTCTGTGCAAAGTGAATTGAAACACCGCGCCCTGGGGAATGTTGGGGGCGGCCCACAACCGGCCGTCATGGGCCTCGATGATCGCACGGCAAATCGACAGGCCCATTCCCATGCCATCCGATTTGGTCGTGAAGAGCGGGTTAAATATTCGATCGAGATTTTGCGGGCTGATTCCTGTCCCACTATCGGCAACCGAAATCATGACGCCGTCGTCTTCGTATACCTCGGATTTGACGCATAGGACCCTGGGCTCATCCTTGGCGGCCATCGAGTCAATTGCATTCGTGATCAAGTTAACCAGCACCTGCTGCAGCTGAATTCGATTGCCTAGTACTTCCGGCAATTTCGCAGCGGTTTCGGCTCGGACCAGTATTCGGTGCTTCTGGAGATCGCCACGTTCGAGAGAAAGCGCCTCGCCGATGAGTTCATTGACATCGAGCGAGGTTCGGGTCACGCGATCAGTTTTGAAGTTCGCGCGAATGCTTTCGACCACTTCTCCCGCACGATGGCCATCGGTGGCGATGCGTTTGAAAAGATCTTTGGCTCTATCGAGATTGGGCGTCGAACGGTCGAGAAAGCGAAAGCCGGCATCGGCGCTCGTGATCATCGCGGTCAACGGTTGCCTGACCTCATGCACAATCGAGGCTGCGACGGCGTCCCCCGTCATCAAGCGAGCCTCGCGTTCGCGCCGATGACGAAGCACGGCGGCGAGGAGTCCTCCGTACAGCGCTGTTATCTCGTACATCAAGACAACCAAGACGATACTGCTGGACAGCAAGCTGCTGATCCGCACCGCATACCAGCCGGTGCTGAAGCGAGCCATAACCGGGTAATATTGTGGCGGGATCTCTATCAAGTAAGCGCACAAGACGACCATCAGGAAAAAATCGAGAACAGACCGTCGTCGAAACCAGAGCACGACGAGCGCAAGACTGCAGAGCGCAAGAATGGGCGCAGCGACGAGGTAAGGCCACTCGGGTACGAAGCGATACCGATCGACCATGATGCGCGGCAACACCGCAGTGCCTCGAATGCATAGCAATGCGAGCGCGGCCGCGCCCGCCATCGTCCAGGCGACACTCTGGAGGATCGCTGCACGCACCTCCCCTTGAGCAAATCGTTTGCTCGGGCCCTCGTCCTTCGACAACGTGTAGCCGATCACAAATAGCGGGAACCCGCAGTGCCATAAAAGGTACAGATACGCCGTCGTCTGAAGGCCACCGATCACGCCATTTGGTGCCAATACGTCTGGAAACGCGAGGACATACGGGACGATCAGAAACGCCGTAAAGAGATATCCACTTGCGATGACGAGAATGGCGCGCGAGCGCAGAATGGAGAATTGAGCGTACAGGAGTATCGCCGTGATCAAATCGGTCACGAACATCCCGGTCGTATAAACCGCGACGAACGAGTAGATCGTGCCCAGCTGGATGCTACCGAACAGTCCGACAACGAGGTACAGAGCAGTCATCAGTCCCAGCACGATGCCGAGAGCGAGGCGTTTCTGCCCGCGACTTGGTGGGAGATTCGAAAGGACGAAATATTGGTCCTCGGGGATGCCGGGAGGTATGTCATACATAGAACACTCTTGCGCCTCCCGCTGGACGAATCGATATCGCGCTCAGTGCCGACGTTTTTGCGACTGAATCATACACGGGCAGGGCGCGTCGTCGCAGTGCATGCGGATCTGTTAACGGAGCAACGACGACGCCGACACGGGCCTACGTTGGTGGACTTTTCGCCCATGACTGGCGCATTCTCTCGTGAGTGAACTCGCAAGACCATGTCGTGTTTATCGTCGACGATGACCGGCGGATTTGCGAAGCTCTGACCGAATTGCTCTCGACATTCGACTTGCATGCGGTGACGTTCGGTTCCGCTGCGGACTACCTCGCATACCCGAAACCCGACGTACCGGCGTGTCTTGTCCTGGATGTACAACTTCCGGACATCAATGGCTTGGACCTGCTCAGCCAGACGGACGAGCGGGCGCAGCCGCACATTGTGTTCATCACGGGGCACGGCGATATTCCCTCTTCCGTCCGTGCAATGAAGGCGGGCGCGGTTGACTTTCTCACCAAACCGCTCAACGAAGCAGACTTGATACGGGCGATCCAAGCGGCGATCGCGCAAGATCGCATCGCCAGGCGGCACAGAGCCGAGCTGGCTGAATTGCGTCGGCGACTATCATCTCTGACGCCACGAGAGCGGGAAGTCCTGCCGCTCATCGTCTCAGGCCTTCTCAACAAACAGGCCGCCGCCGAGCTCCGCATCAGCGAGATCACAATCCAGATTCATCGCGGCAAAATCATGAAGAAGATGGGTGCCGGCTCCTTCGCAGAGCTGGTGAGAATGGCCGGGACGCTCGCGATACCGCTCCACCCTGCAAGCTCATAAACGCGACGCACAGTTCGCTCGTCAAGACTTGGCGATGCTAGTGCGCCCTTCGCAGCGCATCCTCGACGGCCTTGAGAAGTTCCTGCCCATTGAACGGCTTCGTGAAGAGACGGCAGTGCCGTGGCCGATCGAGCGGCGAGCGATTGAGCAAGTCGGGGCGACCGGTGATCAGGATCACTGGCAAGCCGGGCCTACCCGCCTGAACCGCTCGGGCGAGTTCAAAACCGTCCACGACGGGCATGCCGACATCGGAGATCAGGCAATCAATCTGCGGCAGGCCGTCACTCTCCAGCAGCGCCGTTGCAGAAGAAAACAGGCGCACGTCATAGTCCGCAGATTCCAGCAGACTTTCGAGGGATCCGAGAATCCCCTGATCGTCGTCGACCACCGCAACGATGAAGCGGCGAAGGTCGTACGTCGTGTTCACACCAGGATTGTGTCAGATCGAACGCGCCGCGTTCTGTAACAGAAAGATATGATGGCGTCGGGACGATCGATCCCACCAGAATGCATCGAAGAGGTCGTCATGTTGCACTCCACACCGATCGTATTTATCGTTGACGACGACGTCTCGGTGCGCACGGCGCTGGCGTCGCTGATCGAGTCCGCTGGCTGGCTTCCGGAGACATTCGCCTCTGCACAAGAGTTCCTGCGACGCCCACGGATCGCGGCCCCGAGCTGCCTCGTGCTCGACATGAGCCTTCCGGATATCACTGGTCTGGAACTGCAGAAATGCGTCGCTCCGGACCGGATTGACATGCCTATCATCTTCATGTCTGGCTATGGCGACGTGCCCATGGCGGTTCGCGCGATGAAAGCGGGAGCGGTCGAGTTCCTGATGAAGCCGTTCAAGGACGACGTGTTGCTCGACGTCATCCAAGGAGCAATCGAGCGGAGTCTCACAACTCTCCGCGAGGAGTCGGAAACCCAGGTGCTGCGCAGTCGGAGCGCGTCACTCACACCGCGCGAGCGTGAGGTGATGGCGTTGGTTGTCTCCGGTCTCTTGAACAAGCAAGTCGGCGGCGAACTTGGCATCAGCGAGATCACAGTAAAGGCCCACCGAGGTCGGATGATGCGCAAGATGAAGGCGGATTCGCTGCCTGAACTCGTGAGGATGCACGCCCGCCTCGAGCTGCGGCCTGCGCCGAGCCACTGACCGCTGCCGACCGTCCCGGCGTTGAGACGGTCGCCGATTTCCCTAGTCGGATACTCTGGGCATATCTCGCACCTTCGTATCGATCGACACGATCGTCCAATAGACGCGCGTGCGCGCGAGTGCTCCAATCGGCTCACTGACACATGCCGTCCGGGACGTAATCAGGCGGGATCAACGCGAAGAGGAGTGCAGCAATGAAATCTTGGAATCGTAACGTGCATGCGCCGCTGTCGGCGTTTCTCGGCATCGGCGCACTAACGGTGATTGCTCTGGCAGGAGTGTTCTGGACGGGCGTGGCGCTGACGGCGCGCAGCGGGGCTCGTCCCGGCACACCGGGTGCTCCGTACGCCAACATGCCGTCGATTGCGCCAATAGGCGTCCGAATGGACAAGTATCTGGACGTTCCCGATCACGCGAAGGGCCCCGCCGTCGATCCCGCGAAGGGCTACCGAACACAGAAGTTGGGTGAGGGGTTGTACTTGATCACGGACGGCGCGTACCAGTCCATGTTCATGACGTATGACGACGGTGTAGTGGTCATCGATGCTCCGCCATCCTATGCGGCACACATCAAACAGGCCATCGCCGAGGTGACCGACAAGCCGATCACCCATCTCGTTTATAGTCATGCTCACACCGACCACATCGGCGGTGCGAAGAGCCTTGGCGGTCAACCGATCATCATCGCGCACGCCGAAACAAACAGACTGCTGGCGAGCGACAACGATGCGGATCGTCCGCTCGCGACCGTCACATTCGAGGATCAGTACCGGCTTTCCGTCGGCAGCCAAGTCCTGGAGCTCTCGTATCACGGCAACGCGCACCTGCCAGGCAACATCTTCATCTACGCGCCGGAACAGCACGCGTTAATGGTCGTCGACGTAATCTTTCCGGGTTGGATGCCTTGGCGGCGGTTCGCCGTCGCGCAGGACATTCCAGCCTACTTCGCTCAGGTGAAGGAGATTAACGCGATGAATTTCGAAACGCTGGTCGGCGGACACGTCGCGCGAACGGGCACTCACGCGGACGTTGCGACGCAGCTCGCGTTCATGGAGGACCTCAAGGCGGCGGCGGCAACAGCTTTGAAGGCGACTGCACCAGGTGAAGGCCTCACATCCGCGGATCGCAGCGGCAACCCGTGGGCGGTCTTCGACAACTACATCGATCGTGTTGCGATCGCCTGTGTGAATCAGCTGACGCCGAAGTGGTCGGCAAAGTTGGCCGCGTACGACGTGTACATCTGGGACCAGTGTTACTCAATGGAGCAGAGTCTCCGGATAGATTGACGGCGAACGTTGATAAATAGCGGAACTCCTCCTGTCCAGGACGTGCGGAAACGTACACATCAAATGGCTCTGGCAACTCACCGGTGGCGATGACGTCTCGCAGGACACGCAACAGATCCTTCTTATACAGGCTGAGCGCCTGCGGGGTAATTCCCTCGCTCCCTGTCCGCGCGCTCGCAGAAAACGGCAATTCCGCCGCTCCATCCTCTTGGCGCGAATTCCGGTTCACGCGGTAGGCGATCAACGCGCGGCTGTTTCTGTCCTGGAGCCATCAGCGGTGGCGACCGGCGACGGCGCCCTCGCTCCCGCGTTGAACGTCCCTCTGAGTGGAATGTTGATCCTTGTCCGTACAACGGCAGGTTCCAGTCGCCGGGTTGTGGCCGCTCTGTCCTGCCGACAGAGGTCAGGGCCTTTCTAGCGCGATACGCGCGCAGAATCGTAGATGATTTGAGATCTCAAGGGTTGTGGCTACTCGGCCAGCGCGCGATGGACAAAGGAAACTGCAATCGATCCCTCACCGACTGCAGATGCCACGCGCTTGATATTGCCGCATCGAACGTCACCGACGGCGAACACGCCCGCACGTGAGGTTTCCAGCACATACGGTGGGCGTTCGAGTGGCCAGCGGGCGGCTGCCAAATCGTTCTGTGTCAGGTCCGGTCCGGTCTTAATGAAACCCTTTTCGTCGAGCGCAACATGGCCACGCAACCAACCCGCGTTCGCGTCGGCGCCGGTCATCAGGAACACGTGCTTGATATCGTGACGTGTTACAGCACCCGTGCCGTCGCGCCACTGCACACGCTCGAGATGGCCGTTTCCTTCAAGCGCGACGATCTCCGTTCTCGTTCTGACCTGTATAGTCGGCGTCTCTTCGATGCGGCGAATCAGGTATCGCGACATGTTCTCCGAAAGGCTGGTCGATCGAACGAGGACATGAACGCGCTGGGCCCTTTGCGATAGAAAAACGGCGGCCTGACCGGCGGAGTTGGCGCCACCGATGACGATGACCTCGTCGTCGTCGGCGAGTTGCGCTTCCTCCATGAAGGTCGCGTTGTAGTAGACACCGGCACCTTCAAACTGCGCGAGATTGGCGAGCGACGGCTTACGGTATCGAGCTCCTGTCGCGATGATTACGGTTCGGGCCAGGATCGTCGCCCCGTCATCCAGCCTGACGCCGTACGGCTGTTGTTCGCAGGCCAACCCCTCCGCCCCTTTCGCGATCATGATCTCGGCGCCAAACTTCTGCGCCTGGGCGTACGCGCGTCCCGCCAGTTCCTGGCCTGAAATCCCCGTTGGAAATCCAAGGTAGTTTTCGATTCTCGAACTCGAGCCCGCCTGTCCTCCTGGCGAACTGGCCTCGATGACCAGTGCATCGAGTCCCTCGGACGCCGCGTAGACCGCGGCCGCCAGTCCCGCCGGTCCGGCGCCGATGATGACGACGTCGCGCACGTGAGCCTGGTCGATTCGCTCGTTGAAGCCGAGCCGACGGGCAATCTCCTGATTACTCGGGTTCTTCAGCGCTACCTCGCCGCGACAAAACAAGATGGGTAGCTCTGCGGCGTCGGCATGAAAACGATCGAGCAAGTCCCGCGCGCCGGCGTCTCGATCAAAGTCGACGTACTTGAAAGGGTGGCCGTTGCGCGTGAGGAATGCCTTGATGCGGAGCGTTGCCGCGGAATGGGAGGAGCCCTTGCCTGACCCAATGACCATCACGTCGCCAATCCCCTGCGCCACCAGTTGGCTCCGGCGATGGATCAACGCTCTCATCAACACTTCACTAATGTCGGCGTCAGTCTGAATGAGGCCGTGCATCTGGTCGCGCGTCAGCTGGATGACTTCGCCGGTCTCACTGGCACGGACGCGCATCATCGCCGGGCGACCAAGGAGCATGCTGGCTTCACCGGTGAATTGACCCGGACGGTGAAAGGCGACGAGGAGGTCGCCCATGCTCGAGGGACGGATAATCTCGATCTCACCGGCCTTCACTACAAAGAACGGCACGTTCGTCTGCCCAGCTTCGATCAATACTTCGCCGCGCGTGATTGGACGAACCACGCCGTGAGCGGCGATCCGGGCGATCTGCGCGGCACTCAATGTCGGAAACATGAGTGCCGCATCGGCGGCGCTCGTGAGGGGCGACGAGCGCGTGACCTCACTCATCTCTTCACTCGCCTTGAACCGCATGTGCGAGTGGCACATCGACGCGCCCGACTTCGCCGTCGACTGTCACGCGGTAGGTCTTGAGTGGTTCCGTTGCCGGGCCACGCAACACCGCTCCCGTCCAAACGTCAAATTGAGAGCAGTGCAATGGGCATGTCACCGTCGAGCTGTCTAGGGTGCCTTCCGTTAAAGGACCTTGCTTGTGCGTACATCTCGCCTGCGTCGCGCAGAAAACACCTTCGATGTTGAATACAGCGATATCGCCCAGCAACAAAACGGAGCCAGGCAAGACTTCGCTAGTGCGAAATTCGTTCTCATTGAGGTGGGCTGGCGGTGTGCCCGCCGTGATGACGACTGCGGAAGGAACATTCGCATCGATAATCCGATGCGCGTCGCGACCCATCCAGTCGTCAAATTTGATTTCGCCGAGTTCTGCTTCATCTCCGGGGATAAGCGAGCGTTTGTTGAGCGCTGCGCCGAAGTAGCGTGCGTGCGGGTCGACGATCACGTTGCGCGGATCGTTGCGGGCTCCCAGGTCCCGTCGGATAAGATCGTCGAGATAGAACGGTTCGGGCCCGCCGACTTCAACCGTGCCATTCAGCGGAGGGGCCGTCGCAATCTTCGCGACCGCGTGAGCGACATCGTCCGCAGCAATTGGTTGAATGAGGACGGGTGGCACCCGAACGGCAGTACCCTGCGTCGCCGCGTCAGCGATGCCGCTCAAGAACTCAAAGAACTGGGTCGTCTGAACGATCGAGTAGGGGACCGACGAGTCTCTGATCAGTTGTTCCTGCGCAAACTTCGCGCGGAGATAGCCGCTTTGAAGCAGACGTTCGGTGCCGACGACCGACAACATCACGTGATGGCCGACGCCCGCGGCCGCCTCACCGGCCAGGAGATTCTGTGTTGAGGCCGTGAAGAAATTCAGCACGGCCGTGTCTTCAAAGGAAGGCGAGTTCAACACATCCACAACCACCGAGGCACCCCTCAGCGCGTCGGCCAGACCTGCGCCGCTGACGGCGTCGACTCCAGAGCGCCTCGACGCCGCCACGACGTTATGACCATCGCGCGTGAGTATCGTGACAAGCTTGGCGCCGATACGTCCGCTGCCACCAACAACGACGATCTTCATGCCGCACCTCCAAGTTCGCTCCCGGAGTCTGGCGAACCATCGCTCAGGCGAAACGCTTGACGAACTCGAGCGCCTTATCAGCGACGCCGCGCCAGCCTGCGTCGATCGTCAGCGAGTGACCACGGCCCGGCATCTTGATAATCTCGGTCACACCCTTATTCCGCTTCTCCCTTTTGTAGGCTGCGTTGGCGATCGCCCAGGGGACCGTATGGTCGGAGTCGGCTGAGACGATCAGCATCGGACCGCGCTTCGGGTTCGTGGAGTCGACCTTCGCCTCCGACCACGGATTGATGTTCGCTGACGCCGCTTGAAAGAGCGGCTCGCCGCCGCCTGCGACGGAGTAGCCCAGATACAGTTCCTTCGCCTCGTCCTCACCGACGACGTTCGCGAAGCTGTAGCGGAACTGCTCGTAGGTGAGCGGGACCGCACGGTTCCAGTTCGCAGGATTGCGCAGGGCGACGCCGGCCGTCCGCAACGCCGAGAACGGCAGCGGGAGCACGCCGCGAAACGGCGCAGGGCTGATTGCGACGGACGCAGCGGCGAGCCCGCGGCCCGCGAGGATCATGGTCAGCAAGCCTCCGAAGGAGTGCCCAATGATCACGGGCTTCCGATTCAGACGTCGGATGATCGCCTCCTCGTAATCGGCGATCTCGGCAATCCCCTTGCCCGCGAATACCTCGGGGTGCTCTCTGGCCTCGGCGACCGTCTCTGGATCGTCGGGCCAGCCTGGGGTCACGCCCACATAGCCAGCCTCCTCGAACAATTTCACCCAGCGGTCCCAACTCGACGGCAGCAGCCAAAGCCCGTGAACGAACACAATGGGTGTGGCGTGCGAGGCGTTCGCGCGCTCGACCTGTGCAGCCTCGTGATCAGTGATGGTCGACGCAGTGGTCGCGGTGGTCATCTTCTCCTCCGTTTCTTGTCAGAACAGGACGTTGCCAGCGCATTCGTGCTGGCTAGGACCGGGCAGCGCGTCGTAATGTGACAGCGCTTTTCTACATACACCCGTCACATTTCGACGCGCGGTTCGGTCTTCGTTGCGAGCAGTTAGTGTTTGGATTACCGCGATGCTGCAATACGCCATCGACGTCGGCCTTGTAACGACCCTTCCGATCGTCGAGCAGGTTCTTGTCGATCACGCGTCAGAATTGGGACGCGACTTCATCGGGTATCGGAACCACGTGTACCGGGTTCTGAATCTGTGTCTGGCAATCCGGCCGGACAGTCGCGTCGAACTCGAGAAGATCGCAATCGCCGCGGCTTTCCACGACCTCGGGATCTGGACGAACAATACGTTCGACTACATCCGTCCGTCTGTCGTGCGTGCGCGCGAGTATCTCGCCGCTCGAGGGAAGGCGGATTGGATACCCGAGATCGAGGCGATGATCCTGGATCACCATAAGGTCACGTCTTCGCGTGTAGAACCGCAGTCGCTGGTCGAAGCATTCCGGCGCGCAGATTGGATTGACGTATCGCTGGGGTTACGAAGGTTCGGCCTCTCGCGTACGTTCATCGCGGCTGTCGTCGCCACGTTTCCGAACGCCGGCTTCCATCGACGGCTCGTTCAGCTGACCATTGATCGATTTTGGCGGCACCCCCTCACACCGCTGCCGATGGTCAAGTGGTGACGTAGACAAGCGTCGACGCTCGCGGCAAAAATCTACGCGGTTGGCCTCATTTACCGCCTGCTGACGTCCGATGCTTTGACCGTTTGGCGACGCGCGACAGCGGCAGTAGTGCCGCTGCCACGCCTGGTGTGGACTACGCGACCTTCCGTTTGCCCTCTTGGATGAACGTGAGCAAGTCGCGGTTGATGAGATCGGGATGCGTCGCGGTCAGGCCGTGTGACAGGCCGGGATAGTAGATTTCAAGAGCACCTCTGATCTGCTTGGCTGACTTCTTCCCCGAATCTTTGACCGGTACGATCTGGTCGTCCTCACCGTGCATGACCAGCGTCGGAACGTCGAACTTCTTGAGATCCTCGGTGAAGTCGGTTTCAGAAAAGGCCTTGATGCTGTCATACGCGTTCTTGAGGCCCGCCTGCATGCTCCAGAGCCAGAACTGATCCAGCGTGCCTTGCGAGACTTGCGCACCAGGTCTGTTGGCGCCGTAGAACATCGGAGCGAAATCTTTGTAAGTCTGCGAGCGGTCCTTCGCCAGGGCGTTACGCAAATTGTCGAAGATTTCGATGGGGAGTCCTTCCGGATTGGCCGCAGTCTTCAACATGAGCGGCGGCACAGCAGCAATGAGGACCGCTTTGGCCACACGTTTCGTGCCGTACCGCCCGATGTAGCGTGCGACTTCACCGCCGCCGGTCGAGTGGCCCACCATCGTGATCTCTTTGAGGTCGAGGGCCTCGATCAACGCTGCGAGATCGTCGGCGTACCCGTCCATGTCGTTTCCGGACCACGCCTGACTCGATCGGCCATGGCCACGACGATCGTGTGCCACGACGCGGAAGCCGTGCTGCGCGAGGAACAGCATCTGTGCGTCCCACATGTCGGAGTTCAACGGCCATCCATGCGAGAGGGTGACGACTGGTCCCGTGCCCCAGTCCTTGTAGTAGATCGTCGTGCCGTCCTTCACTGTGATTGTGGCCATGTGCGTATCTCCTGCGTGATCTGCCCGCGAGCGGGATTGCTTGCGGTGAATGCAGTCGTCGAAATCCCTGTGGAGAGATGTCCGCGTGCATTCATGAAGACCGGGCATTAAGTGGGGATGTGACAGCCTCATCCGAGGGGGATCGCCCCTCGGACTCCCCGACACACTCTCTCGCACGCCGCTTCGTCGGCGCGCTTCCGCCTCCGCTGAAGCTACGGCGGACGCGCCGAAGCCTTGGCGAAGGCGGGCCGTTCGCGTGGCTCGCTCGCGAAGCTCGCTCGCGCGGTTACGAACAAGCGTCACCTTGCAGTTTCTGAAGTGTCACAGAACAGCGGCACGTGCGGTCTCTATTGGCGTCGGTGGAACACGTCGTTCAACTTGACTGCGAATGGAGCATCGCTATGAGCTTGTCCACACCATTCACACCGGTGCCGAGTCTGGTAGTGCGTGCGCATGACGCGCCATCGCCAGGCGCGTTGGCGGCGAGGCGTAGGGACTTTCGCGCGCTACACGAGCGAGGATGTTTCGTGATTCCTAACCCCTGGGACGTCGGCTCCGCGCGTTACCTTCAGCACCTCGGATTCCCAGCTCTCGCAACAACCAGCGCCGGATTTGCGTTCTCTCAAGGGCTGCCGGATTCCGACCGCGCCGTCTCCCGTGATCGCAGCCTGGCGCACATTGCCGAGATCGTCGCCGCGGTCGATTTACCCGTAAGTGCCGACTTTGCGTCGGGCTATGGGATCCAACCCGAGGAAGTAGCTGACAGTGTCAGCCGGTGTGTGGCGACTGGCGTCTCAGGACTGTCAGTCGAGGATGGCACTGGCGATCAATCGGCACCACTCTATGACCTGGGTTTTGCGGTCGAGCGGATCCGGGCTGCGCGACGAGCGATCGATGAGTGCGGTGCCGACGTGATGCTCACCGCGAGAGCTGAGTGCTACCACACCGGCCACCCGGAGCCGTTGAAAGAATCGATCCGTCGTCTTCACGCCTACGCCGATGCGGGAGCCGATGTGCTTTTCGCGCCGGGTGTTCAGCACATGGCCGACATCAAGGCACTTGTCGACGCGGTTCGACCCAAGCCGCTCAACCTTCTCGTGGTTCGCGACATCGGCGTGAGCGTTGAGGATATCGCAGCGCTCGATGTGCGACGCATCAGTGTCGGTGGGGCACTGGCGCTCGCGGCCTGGACGGCATTCATTCAAGCGGCGCAGGCGTTGAGATCCCAAGGCACCTTCGCGGGGCTCGCCGGGCTAATGCCGTACGCCGAGATCGATGCCCTTTTTGCCACGGATCTTCGTGGACGCGATCCGGTCGATGAGCAGTGTGGTCGATCGGAGAGTCTCGATCCGTACAACGTCGGCGACATCGCCGACGAGGGCGCCGGACACCGCGGCTAGCAGCAGAGGAGGGCTCCAATGATTTCTGAAACGATCAACGAAGCGCGACCGATTCGGCTCATTGCCGGCGTTGGCGTACCCGACAGTCCACTCATCACGGCGGCGATCGAGTACGCGCAGCGGCTCTCTGAGCCGTATCTATTCAATCACGCGATGCGTTCGTGGCTCTTTGCTGAAATGATTGGTCGCGCAAAGGGAATCAACTACGACCGCGAGGTCGTCGCGATTGGTACCATACTCCACGACATCGGCCTGACGCCGGGTGTGCCAGGTCCCAACCGCTTCGAAGTGAATGGCGCCAACGCCGCGCTGTCGTTTATTGCCGGCCAGGGTTTCTCGGATCGCCGTGCGCAACTGATCTGGGATCTGGTTGCGCTGAACTCGACGCCATCACTCGCGCTCCACAAGGAGGCGGAGGTAGCAGTGGGCACGATGGGGATCGGACTCGATTACGGCGGCTTCGGCCTTGACACGCTGCAGCCAGGTGATGCCGGTCGCATCCTCAGTGCATTTCCTCGCCTGCGGATGAAGGACAAATTCAGCCAGGCGTGCTGTCGCCTAGTTACGCAGAGGCCGGAAACGAGTCACGATAACTTCCTGCGTGATTTCGGCGAGCGCTTCGTCCCGGGCTACAAAGCCGTGTCAACCGTCGACTTGTTGATGAACGCACCGTTCGCTGAATAGGCCGTTCGCGAATCAATGATGCTTCGGCGGGGTGATGTTGAAAGCACGCAGACGCGAAGCAAGCGTCGTCGGATTGAGGCCAAGCAGTTCGGCGGCGCCTCCAGCCCCGTAGATGCGACCATCGGTGCGCTGAAGCGCTCTTACTAAGTTCGCCCGTTCGCGCGCTCGACATTCGCGGTCTGTCAGGACGACGTCTGGCCCGGCGGGGTCAGACGTCGATGGTGCTGTGACAGGGAGATCTGCGAGTGCGATGTCGAGGCGAAGCCGGACACCCTTCGATAAGATGACAGCGCGTTCGATGACGTTTTGGAGCTCGCGGACGTTGCCGGGCCAGTCGTAGTGCTGCAGCCTGGTGACGTCATCCCGGGTCAAGGCTGGCGCGGGTATTCGTAGCCGCTTCGCCACTTGCGCGATGGCATGAGTCGCCAGCAGCGGGATGTCCTCGGTTCTGGCACGAAGGGGAGGCAACGCGAGTGGGACCACGTTCAACCGATAGAACAGATCCTCGCGGAAGCGTCGCGCGCGGACTTCCTCGACCAGGTTCTGGTTCGTCGCGGTAATGACCCGAACGTCAACCGTGCGCGTGACGTCCTCGCCGACACGCTCGTACTCCCCTTCCTGAAGCACTCGTAACAGTTTGGGTTGCAGTTCGAGGGGAAGATCGCCGATCTCGTCGAGAAAGATAGTGCCGCCGTTGGCTATCTGGAAGCGGCCTGGCCGGTCGCGCAATGCGCCTGTGAACGCACCGCGGACGTGGCCGAAGAACTCGCTCTCGAATATTTCCCGCGGGAGCGCACTGCAGTTGACGCGAACGAAGGGTTTGTGTGCCCGGCGGCTGCGCTCGTGAATTTCTTTCGCGAGCAGTTCCTTGCCCGTACCTGATTCACCGAGGATTAAAACCGTCGAGTCCGCGGCGGCGACGTCATCGACTTGTCTCAGCACGCGGTGCAGTACTTGACTCCGACCGACGATGCTGCCGAACGCCAACGCCGCGTCGACTTCTTCTTTTAGGTACGCGTTGTGCGATTCGAGCTGTTGCCTCAGACGATCTAATTCAGAAAAGGCACGTGCGTTCACGATCGCGGCTGCGGCCTGGTCGGCAAACATCCGCAGCCAGCGAAAATCCTGCTGGTCGACAGGCTCGCGGCGAAACACCGCGAGCACACCCAACGTTTCGTCACGAAAGACGAGCGGCTGTCCGACAAAGCTGGTGATGTGTTCGCCTTGCACCCAGTCGGGGCGGGACCACTTTTCCGATTGCGGCTCGGCGATGAGCAGGCCAACGCGCTCCGATGCGATTGTGCCGACTTTGAGATGCGCGAGCGGCATTCGGCAGAAGTCTCCGTCAGTCCGGCACCACGACTCGCCGGTGAGCGACCATCCCGCGCTTGCCGCGAGGTGCAGACAACTCGTCTGGTCAGGACACGACGGACGCATGCGGCATGAGCGGCAGATGTCTCCAGGCTTCACCACCCAGACGCGCGCGAGTGCAATGCCGGATTGCTGCACTAACCCGGCGACAATCTGCCTAAGTACAGCTTCGACATCCCGTTCACCCGATATACGCAGCGCCAAGTCCTGCAGAGCTTCCAGGTTCATGACTGTCTAGGATCGCACACCGTATCAGATCAGCGGACCTTCGAAACCTCGATCTTAAGGGCGCGCAAGCGCGACGCCAGAGTCGTCGCATTGATACCAAGCAGTTCCGCCGCGCCGTTGCGACCGTAGATGCGACCTTCTGTCCGCTCGAGCGCATTTATCACGTTCGCACGCTCGCGTTCGCGACATTCGCGATCGGTGAGGACGGCGTTATCACGACAACTCTCTGAAAGCGGCTGACTCGTCGCGCCACCGACACCCGGAAGCGCAACATCGAGACGAAGGCGCACGCCCTTCGACAGAATGACCGCGCGTTCGATGACGTTCTGCAGCTCGCGGATATTACCGGGCCAGTCGTACCGTTGCAGACACGCAATATCCTCCGGTGTCAAGCGCGGAGAGGGGATCCGATGTTTCGTCGACACTCTGGCAATTGCATAACTGGCCAACGGAGGAATGTCCTCCTTTCTGGCACGCAGCGGCGGCAACTCGAGCGGGAAGACATTCAACCGATAGAACAGATCCTGTCGGAACCTACGCGCGCGCACTTCGTCCGCGAGATTCTGATTCGTGGCGGCAATCACTCTGACATCGACCTGCCGCGTGCGGTCGTCGCCGACGCGTTCGTACTCTCCCTCCTGCAGAACGCGTAACAGTTTCGCTTGCATTTCGACCGGTAGCTCGCCGACTTCGTCCAGAAAAATCGTGCCGCCGTCGGCGATCTGAAAACGCCCCGGGCGCTCACGGACGGCGCCGGTGAAGGCACCCTGCGCGTGGCCGAAAAACTCGCTCTCAAAGATCTCGCGCGGAATGGCACTGCAGTTGACTTTGATGAAGGGCCGCCTGGATCGGCGGCTTCGCGTATGGACTTCTTTCGCGAGCAGTTCCTTACCGGTGCCGGATTCTCCGGTAATGAGCACCGTCGCCTCAGTCGGCGCGACGGCGTCGACCTGCAACAGGACCTGCCGTAGTGCGCGACTGCCACCAACGATCCTGCTGGGCATGATATCGATGAAATCAACTACAGATGCCGCGTTCATTGCCGTGCTCCTTCAACGCGGATTGTCGACTGGATCCTAGCTGCACGGAAACCCCAGATGGAGTCGTGGGTGGACTCAATGGAGACAACGACGACACGATCAATGGGGAAAAAAATCCTCGAACGGGTGGCGGCAATTACTTCGTTCGAAGGCGGACGTCGATGCGTCTCCAGCCGAACAGTCGCGCATCGAGCGACCACGCACCTGGACCGACGAGCGCCAGGGCGGCGCCGATAGTGGCGAGGAGAATGTTTGCCAGAGGATCTTCCGTGTGCGCGGAAGCGAACCAGAGCCCCATCCCCGCCACGAGCGAACCGGCGAGGGGCGTCCATAAACCGGCGAGCAGGCAAAGGCCCGCGACGATCGCTAGTACTGCGGCGGCCACCGCGGTCGGCGGCCCAGTATCCACCATGGCAGCCGCCCGCACGGCGAACGCGGTACCAGCGACCAGCCTCATGACGAGGAGACCGATGCCAGGCGAGCCGCGAGCGAAGGTCGAGAAGAGCCGGCGCACAAAATCCCACCCGAGGGTACGCCTTCGAGCCCGCGCGCGAAACCCCCGAAAGAGGTTCAGCCGTACCCTTTAGAGTTGCTCCTCGCCCAGGGGAATGATGCCGCGCTTTATTCCAATGATTGCCGCGTGGGTGCGGTCGTTGGCCCCAAGCTTCGACAGGATGTTCTTGACTCGGCCTTTGATCGTGTCCTCGGTTACTGCTAGCCGATCTGCGATCTGCTTGTTGGCGTTTCCAGCCGCAATCAGGCGCAGGACCTCAACTTCCGCGGGCGTCAGCGCCTCATCGGTCACGTGCTCCGCGAGCTGAAATGACGCCTCCGCTGACAAAGTCTTCTTGCCGCTGTAGACGCTGCGAATCGTCTCGAGCAGCTCCTTGTCGAGCAGCGTTTTCAGGAGATACGCACGCGCCCCCGCGTGCAGAGCACGCAGCACCTGGACGTCGCCGACGTAGGTTGTAAGGACGATGATTCGCGCGTCGGGGAATTCGGCGCGAATCGCGATCGTCGCCTCAAGTCCGTTCATCTCCGGCATCTGCAGGTCCATCAGGGTTATGTCGGGTCGGTGGGCGCGGAATAGCTGGACGCCCTCGCGCCCGTTTCCGCACTCGGCAACGACCTGCATATCCGGTTGGGTGGCGAGCAGCGCGGCAACACCGTTGCGGAACAACGGGTGATCATCCACCGTCAGGATGCGAATGGTTCTTGAATCACTCATACTGCCGCCGACTTCCCATACGCGACCGAGGCGGGAACTGTCAGTTCCGCCTCGGTGCCGGAGTGGATCTCGCTCCAGACCGACAGCGTGCCGCCGACCAGTTTCGCCCGCTCGTGCATGCCGGCGATGCCGTAGTGTCCGTCGTAGGTCCGCCCTCGAGCCGCTTCGGCGTCGATGCCCTTACCATCGTCACGCACGCGCAACCGAAAGCGGCGTTGATCGTAGCGGATTTCCACTTCGATCCGCGATGCGTGTGCATGTCGGAACGCGTTGCGCAGTGCTTCGCCAGCAATGCGGTAGATCTCGTCCTGCACGATCGGCGGCAGATCGCGAGGCGTGCCTTCAACGCTGACGTGGATTACTGGCGGACTCTGACCGCCATTGTCGGTGGACAACGTTTCCGCCAGCGTGGCGATCGCCACCGCGATGTCGTTCTTCGCAGTAGCAGGCGACCGCAGTCCTTGCACGGCATCACGACCTTCGACGATCGCCTGACGCGCTTGATCGATGGCGTCCTCGAGCGTGGCGCGCGCGTCCACTGGTCGATCCGGCAGCATGTACGTCACGGCGCGAAAGCGCAGTAAGGCGCCTTGAAAGCTTTGCAGCAACGTATCGTGCAGCTCGCGTGCGATGCGCGAGCGCTCGGCGAGACGCTCTTCGACACGCAGGTCGAGTTGCCGCGCGAGCTGTCGAAGGCGCATGCGATAGCCGCCCCAGACGCCAGCGGCCACCATGAGACCGATGACGGCCCAGAACGATCGCATCTGCCACCACGCAGGCGCGATCGTGAATGGCAATGCGGCCTCGGCACTGTTCCAGACGCCTTCACTGTTCGATGCAATTACTCGAAATCGATAAGTGCCGGGACCCAGATTAGTAAACCCGGCCTGCCGCTCGGCCACGGGTTCGCTCCAGTCGTGATCGAATCCATCGAGGCGATAGCGAAAGCGTACGCGATCCGGCACGGACAGACTCAGGGCGGCAAATCCAAACGTGATGCGGTCGGGCCGCGGCGGAATGGTTATCGGCGCCGTCCGCTCGACGCGACGGCCATCGGCTGACACGTCTTCCACTTCCACCAGTGCCGGCGCGATGGCGGCGGCCACACGACGCGAGTCGGCCATCACGAGTCCGCCATTGGTCGACAGCCACACGCGTCCACGCGAATCGGCCGCCAAGACGCGTTGTCGCTTGATCGTCTCGGCTTCGAGCAGACCATCTGCCGCGCTGAACTCCCGCACGTCGTCGGCATCGAGGGTGCTGCGACGCAGCTTGTCACGATCGACGCGGAGCACGTGATCTGTGGCGGCAATCCAGAGACCGCCGACGGGATCTTCGGCTAGACCCAAAACCGATGAGCGCAACAGTGCTGGCACACCTTTTAGCGATTGCACGCGGTGGTCGTGGATCACCGCGAGACCGGCGGCTGTTCCCAGCCACACGGTGCGCGCGGAATCCTCGAACAGCGTGTTGATATCGTTCGACGGCAGACCATCAGCGGTCGAGTACCGGCGCCAGCCAGCCGGCGATTTGACGCTCGCGCCGTTGGGCGTCGCAAACCAGATAGCGCCATCCGCGGTCTCGAGAATCGCGGTCACCGTGTTGGATGCGAGTCCCTCCGTTGTCGTGTACGTCGTGAATGCGCCATCTTTCAGACGGCTGACACCGCGACTGAGCGTGCCGGCCCACACCGCACCATCTCGCGTGCGGTAGACGGCGAGCACCTGGTTCTGCGCGAGGCCATCACGTTCCGTAAAGGTCTCCGTCAGGAACGTGTCAGCGGACGGGCGGACCCGCGCGATACCGCCCCGTTGCCGTCCGACGAGAACACCATCTGCGTCTCCCGTGATCGAGTAGATCACATCGTCGCCAAGAGCCCGGACAGCGCCGACGTGTCGATCCCGAAACCAGTACAGACCCCCGCTCGTGGGCGCGAACCAGACGCGATTGCTTGCATCGCTGAACACCGGGCCGACACCGCCGGACGGGACGCGGTCGACGCTCGCGAATGACGTGAAGACGCCATCGCGCCAGCGTTCGATCCCGCTTGTGTTGCCGACCCACAGGTTGCGTTCGCGATCCTCGAACAGGGCTGTCACGGCCGACGACGGATCGCGTCGCTCGAACGACACCACTCCGCGCGAATCGATGCGAACGAGTCCATCGGACGTGCCAATCCACACGTTGCCCTCGTGATCCGTTACCATCGCGAGCGCTCTCGCGCGACCAACTTCCTCGATCGCCGCGCGCGTCACGCCGGCACGGTCCCATCGAAGGATGCCGTTGTCGGTACCAATCCACAGCGCGTTTCGGTTGTCTGCGACGAGACAGTTGATCTGATTCGACGGAACTTCGGTGACGAGGCTGGCATGACCGCGCTGCACGCGGACAAGCCCCGTGTTGCCGGTCCCCAGCCAAATAACCCCATCCGGGGTCTGCGCGATCGCGGTGACGAAGGCCCGTGGGAGGGCTTCGCGCGCGAGCACCGTCTCGAGGTGCCCCGCACGCCATACGAGCAGGCCCTGGCCCCTGTCTGCAATGAAAATCGCGCCGTCGTTCCCCGCTGCCATCGCGCTAACCTGAGGTTCGGGCGGCCCTGGAATGTTCAGAACACTCTCGAATACGCCGTTGCGAAGACGCATCAACGCGGCGCGACGAAGCCAGGTTAATAGTCCTCCTTCTGCATCTGCCAGGATATTCAGCGCCGCGGTGTCGGTCGTTGCCGTAGGTTGGAGCGGTTCAAAGAGGCTGAAGCGCAGGCCGTCGAAGCGCACGATTCCCTTTTCGGTCGCGATCCACAGGTAACCGTCGCGCGTCTGCGTCATGCCGTACACTTGACCGCCGACAAATCCGCGGCTTTTCTCCCATCGATCGCGGATGTATTGCGACAGCGCACGGTCCGGATCCATCGCCCGAGCGGCATTGATTGGCCACACCCCGATCGTCCCGAGCAGGATCGCGAAACGCCAGAGTCGTGTGCTACGGCAGAAAAACGAACTTCTCAACCACCACCTCGACGGACTTCGAGGGCGGCCGTGCTGCGCCGCGATCATAGAGCAGCGTCAGCTGCGGTCTTTCGGCGCCCGCGGTCGGCACGCGAGCGGTGAATAGCCGCTCGGCGACGACGCTGTCACTGCGTGATGTCCCGGTTCTTCGAACCGCCTTAAACGAGACGCGTCCCGGCTCCCAGCGGAACGAGTACGTGACAGGGCCGGCCGGAATCGCAAACCGGAACACATTCGCGGGAACGGTCTCGGGCTGCACGATGAATTGCCCGCTCACGGCGCCGGGCTCGCCCGACCGATTGACGTCAACCGTCAGTTCGCGAAAGTTCTGGTCGGAGCCTAGTGGGTCAAATGTGTACATGCTGAACGCGGCCGACGGATCGATCTGCGACGCATCGCGAACGTCGAATGAATAGGTGCCGTAGCCGAGACTGCGCGTCAAGCGTACGTCCGCACTGGTCCACCGTCCATCGCGCTCGATCAGCAGTAAGTGCAGGTAGCCATCGTTGTCGACCCATACGTTGCGGCCATCGTAGTCGTTCATGCCGTGCCGGTCGTTTTGCGTTTGACGAACCAACCAATCGTATCCGCTGAAGCTGATCGTCTTGGGTGCCGGCGCCACAAACTTGCCCGTCCCGCTGGCTCGTGTCACAGCCACGACGCCACCGCCGACCTCCGGTAACGATTCCGCCGTCGCCGGTGGACGGTAGTTGGCATCCACAAGGAGCGCGGCGTACTCTTGGCCGAGATGGATCGCGCTTTTCCAGGTTGCGTCTGGTCCGATTTCAGTGAAGGGCTTGCTCCTGAACGGCTGCACCCACCACCCCTGGTCACTTTTTGCGAAGAGGACGATGCGCTGATTCGGTCGTGCACCTTTCACGCGTCCGGCAACAGGCGCAAGTGCGGCAGGACCGCCGGCGTCTGCTTTCGGCACGGTTGTGAACTCGATTGATGGTGCGGCGCTAGGAGAGCGGCAGCCGATCGTGAACAAAGAGACGAACGACGACATAGCGAGCACAAGCCCTGTTCGTGAACGCCTCGTCATAGTCGAGTTGTCGCGACCGAAACTCCCACTTTAATGCAGCATGCGACACCGGGGCAATCGCGACGTTTTGATCAGCTGCTCCACTCAGATGTCGGTGACCATGAGATCTCGCGTTTCATGAGATCTCGTGGTCGCATGTGTGAAAAACCGGCGGCTTTTTATGCGTTCGGATGGCGTCGATGTTGCGATGTGACTGTTCGCGACGGCGAACGATCAACGCCGTCCAATGGAGATCAGCAATGTCAAGTGTGTCTGGTGTTTCGTCACAGCCGTCCAGCGCGAACGACGGACTCTCGGTGTTCCTTCGCCTGCGTCCGCGTCTGTTCGGCATCGCCTACCGTATGCTCGGCAGCGCAGCCGATGCCGAGGACATTGTTCAAGACGTTTGGTTACGCTGGCAGACGGCGGATCGGCACGTAGTATGCGATCCCGCAGCGTTCCTCGCTACGACCACGACACGACTGGCGATCAACGTCATGCAGTCAGCGCGATCGCGCCGAGAAACGTGCGTCGGGTCCTGGCTGCCGGAACCCGCCGACACGGCCGCCGACCCTGGGTTGGGAACGGAACGAAGCGAAACGCTGCAGTTGGGAGTTCTGTTGCTACTGAAGAGGCTGTCGCCGACGGAACGAGCGGCTTACATCCTTCGAGAGGCATTCGACTATACATATCGTGACATCGCGACTGTCCTTCGGGTACGAGAGGCCAATGCGCGACAAGTGGTGACTCGTGCTCGCCAGCGTGTCTCCACTGGGCGAAGGACGCCGGCGGGTTCGACGGGGCAGAAAGGGCTTCTCGACGCTTTCATCGCAGCCGCCCGGTCTGGCGACGTCGCTGGCCTGGAAGTCCTGCTCGCCTCAAACGGTCCCAACTCGGCGTGCACGGTCGCGGCATGACGCGAGTCACGCACTCTTGTGACACGCGGAGCTCGTCACAACCAGACTCCGTATCCGGTCATGACTGGTAGAAGCGGCCTGCAGATACAGCGCGCATCCGTCATCGAACGACATCGCTCGTCTCGCATACCAGTTCTACGAGACGAACGGACGGCGGGACGGCAACGACATCGAAGACTGGCTGTCCGCGGAACGGGAACTCACTCGTCTGCTGTCGATATTCGAGAACTAACGTTCGCGACATCGAACGGATCAACACGGAAAGGAACATCGATCATGAAACTCGTCATCATCGGCGGCACCGGGCTCATTGGATCAAAGGTCGTGACCAGTCTAAGGCAACACGGCCATGAAGCAGTGCCAGCAGCGCCGGATACGGGCATCAACACGCTCACCGGCCAAGGCCTGGGTGAAGCCCTTCAGGACGCGTCGGTCGTCGTCGACGTCTCGAACTCTCCTTCGTTCGAGGAGAGGGCCGTCATGGAGTTCTTCACCACATCCACGCGCAACCTTCTCAAGTACGCGGCAGCGGCCGGCGTAAAGCATTTCGTCGCACTCTCAGTGGTGGGAACCGAGCGCATATCCGACAGTCCCTACCTTCGCGCGAAGAGCGCACAGGAAACGCTGATCAAGGCCGGCGGAATCCCGTACTCGATCGTCCACGCGACGCAGTTCTTTGAATTCATCACGCGCATCGCGGACGAAGCCACTGACGGAATGACGGTTCGGCTGCCACCGGTGCTCATTCAGCCAATAGCGGCTGATGATGTCGTCAAGAGGGTCGCGAGGACCGCCGTCAGTCCGCCCCTGAACGGCATTGTTGAAGTCGCTGGTCCGCAGCGGTTCCGTTTCGATGACCTGATTCGACAGGGCCTCCGCGCGCGTAACGATCCTCGCGAAGTTGTCGCTGACCCGCACGCGCGATACTTCGGGGCCGAACTCGGCGAGCGCTCCCTGATCCCTGCGGACAGCGCGCGGCTCGGCGAGATCAGCTTGCAGGAATGGCTCGGCCAGCCCGCGCTCTTGAAGTAGAACGGCACACTCGGCGGAAACAGCGTAGACCCTCACGTGCCACGCTATGTCTGCATCTCCGCCATAGCACGGAGTCGCGGAGCCATCGTGGATGCCTCGGGAGCGGCATGCCGCATGCGCTAGTTTTCCTTAATGTAAGTCGTTGAGGCGCCGGGAGTCGTTTCCCGGTGCCGGTCGTTAACCGGCGACGCAACGACGGCGGAAAACGCCATAGACAAATTGCGATTCCCGGACGCCGCTCCCGGGCGAGTAGAATCGCTCGGTGCTTTTTACGCGACGATCCTTTCTGCGCAGGTTTGGCGCCGCCGCGGCTCTCGCTCATCCACTCGGCGCGCGAATCTCGCAAACCCGGCTTCCACATCCACCAGGCGGCCGCCTTGGTCTCGAGCTCTACAGCGTGCGCAACGAGCTGAAGAAAGATCTCCGCGGCACCCTGAAGCTTGTACGCAGCTGGGGATTCGAGGAGGTTGAACTCGCCGGATTCCCCTCAATGTCAACGCCAGAGACGGCACGCGCGCTCGGCAGCGTTGGGCTGCGTGCGGTAAGTCAGTTCGTCGACTACGAGCGCCTGCGTGATGACTTCGCAGGCGTCGTCCGGGACGCGCACACGCTTGGCCTCGAGACGGTGATTTGCGGCTGGATCCCTCACGATAAGGCGCTGACTCGCCAGGATGCGGACAACGCGATTGCCAGCTTCAACAAATGGGGGGCAGGCGCAGCGCGCGAGAAGCTCCGCCTCGGCTATCACATCCACGGCTATGAATTCGTCGCGAGCGCCGACGGCACGCTGATGGACACACTGTTGGAGCTCACCGATCCGCAGTTTGTGGATTACGAGATGGATGTCTTCTGGGTGGTTCGCGGCGGAGGGGATCCGGTTGCATTGCTCAACCGCTACCGAACCCGGATTCGGATCCTGCATTTGAAGGATATTGGCCGTGGAATTCCCACCGGGATCACTACAGGCGAAGCGCCAGACGAGGCGAGCGTTCCTCTTGGCACCGGGACGGTCGACTGGCGCGCCGTGATGAACGCGGCCGTGAAGGCGCAGGTCAAGTGGTATCTGATCGAAGACGAACACCCGGAAGCCGCCCGACAGATCCCCCAAAGCATCGAGTACTTGCGGCGGCTGAAGATTTGAAGCGCACGAGTCCTGATTCGTTGTTGCTATAGCACGCCGCGCTTCATCTCGTTCACCAGGAAATCGCACGAGCGCACCGCCAGTGCCATGATCGTAAGCGTGGGATTCTGGCAGGCGCTCGACGTGAATCCTGCGCCGTCCATCACGAACAGATTCCTTATGTCGCGCGACTGCTGAAATTGATTCAGCACGGATGTTTTCGGGTCGGTTCCCATCCTCGCCACGCCGACCTCGTGTATCCCCATGCCCGGCATACGGTCCGTCACGGTCCACGGATGGACGTTGCGCGCTCCAGCCGCTTCAAGCATCTCGGCTGCTGACGTTGCCATGTCGGCAATCATCGCCCGCTCGTTCTCGCTCCACGTCATGTGAATCCGCAGCACCGGAATGCCGAACACGTCGACGACGTCGCGATCGAGT
>JBKPSH010000165.1:0-26667 GCA_046734955.1 Acidobacteriota bacterium | reverse complement strand
AAGGCTTGCTACAATCGATCCATGAGCCGGCGTTCTGCTGTCTGGCTGCTCGGGACGTTAATCGTCGCCGCACCTCTGGTGGCGCAAGGTCGTCTGTCCAAGGAAGAAGCCGATCGCTTTCAGTCCAAGCTCACGAAGATCGTCGCATTCGGGAATGCACCGGCCGCGGCCGCGAAGAGTTCCCAAAGCCGCAACACGCCGCTGACCGACGTCGAAGTGAACTCGTACCTCAAGTATCGCGCCGGCGATCAAATCCCGACCGGCATCGTCGATCCTGAGTTGAACGCGCTTGGGGAAGGGCGCGTGTCCGGCCGGGCGGTGGTCGACCTTGATGCCGTTCGCACGCAGAAGAAGCGCGGCTGGCTCGACCCGCTTGGCTACTTGACCGGCCGGCTGCCGGTCACTGCATCAGGTGTGTTGATCACCAAAGACGGAAAAGGGCAGTTCCAGCTGCAGTCGGCCGAAATTTCCGGCGTGAACGTTCCGAAGTCCGTGTTGCAGGAACTCCTGTCGTACTACTCGAAGACTCCCGAGAACCCCGAGGGGATCAACATGGATGCTCCGTTCGAATTGCCGGCAAAAATCCGCGAGATCAGAGTCGGCGCCGGCACTTCGACGGTCGTCCAGTAATGTTCAATGTCCAATGTTCAATGTTCAATGTAAATCGCAGCGCACAATCAACATTGAGCATTGAGCATTGAACACTGAGCATTGTCGGTGATCGCTCTCGATACGCCGCTTCAATATTTAAAGGGCGTCGGCCCGAGGCGCGCGGCGGACCTGCAGCGCGTCGGTCTTTCCACGGTCGAGGATCTCCTCGATCGTTTTCCCATCCGCTACGAGGATCGAGGATCCTTTCAGACGATCTCTGCGCTTCGTCCCGGCGTATCGGCGTCGATCGCCGGCGAAGTTATCTCCTGCGGGATCCGCCCAACCCGCCGGCCGCGTTTCAAGATTTTTGAGATGCTCGTCCGCGACCATACCGGCGCGTTGCGTGCCGTCTTCTTCAACCAGCCGTTCCTGAACGACGTCTTCCACCCGCATCAGCGAGTGATTCTCTTCGGACGGCTCGAGCTCACGTCGCACGGGATGCAGATGCAAAATCCGCAGTACGAAATCCTGAAAGCGGATGGCGACGGGGAGGGTACGGGGGAGTCCGACGACGAGACGCTGCATACGGGACGTATCGTGCCGATTTACGAGAAGACTGGCACGCTGACCACGAAGATGCAGCGTGCGATCGTGCATCAGGCGTTGAGCGCGCTGCCCGCGGCCGTTATCGATCCGCTCCCGGCGGAGGTGCGCTCCCGCCAGCAGCTGATTGATCGGCGGAGCGCGTTGCTCGACGTACATTTTCCGCCGGCAGGTACACCGGTCGAAACGTTGAACGCGTTTCGATCGCCGGCACAACGGCGTTTGATCTTCGAGGAGTTCTTCCTCTTCCAGCTCGGCCTCGTACTGCGGCGTCGCCAGTTCGACGCCGAACGCAAGCCGCGCGCTGTCGTGGTCAACGACGAGATCAGGGAATCGGCGCGCCGCGTTCTCCCATTCAAATTGACGGGTGATCAGAAAAAGGTGATCGCCGAGATCGTGGAAGACATGAAGCGGCAGCAGCCGATGAACCGGCTGCTGCAGGGAGATGTCGGATCGGGCAAGACGATCGTCGCGCTGATGGCGGCGCTTGTCGCAATGGAGAACGGATTTCAGGTCGCGTTCATGGCGCCGACGGAAATCCTGGCCGAGCAGCACTTCATCACGATTCGCCGCTTGCTCGAGTCGTCGAAATTCCGCATGACGCTTCTCACCGGAGCCACCCCGGCAAAGAAGCGACGGGAGGTTCAGGCGGAGCTGGCCGCCGGATCGATCCACCTTGCCGTCGGAACGCATGCGCTCGTCGAAGATCCGGTTGCCTTCCACGAGCTCGGCCTCGTCATCATCGACGAACAGCACCGGTTCGGTGTTCTTCAACGTGCAACACTACGCGCCAAAGGCATGCGGCCCGACGTGCTGGTCATGACCGCGACGCCAATTCCTCGCACGCTTGCGCTGACCACCTACGGCGACCTGGACGTCTCGGTGATGCGCGAGATGCCTCCCGGACGGCATCCAATCAAGACGATCGCCAAACCAGAATCGCGGCGCGACGAAATCTACGAGTTCATCCGCAAGCAGATCGATGCTGGACGGCAGGCGTACGTGATTTACCCGCTCGTCGAAGAGTCGGAGAAAGTCGATCTCAAAGCGGCAACCGAGATGGCCGACCATTTGTCGAATGATGTCTTCCCGCAGTATCGCGTCGCGCTGCTGCACGGGCGGATGAAACCAGACGCGAAGGAACGTGTGATGGGAGCATTCTCTCGAGGCGAGTTCGATGTGCTCGTGTCCACCACCGTCGTCGAGGTTGGCGTTGACGTCGCCAATGCGTCGGTGATGCTCGTCGAGCATGCCGAGCGTTTCGGTCTCTCGCAGCTGCACCAGCTGCGGGGCCGCGTCGGACGCGGTCCACATCAGTCGTACTGCATCCTGCTGTACCAGTCGCCCTTGACCGAACAGGGCCGCGCGAGGCTGAAAGCGCTCACGGAATCGACCGATGGTTTCGAGATCGCCGAACGCGATCTCGAGCTGCGCGGACCGGGTGATTTCTTCGGCACGCGACAGTCCGGTATGCCAACCCTTCGCGTCGGCGATCTCGTTCGCGATCACCAGATCATGGAGGCTGCCCGCCGCGAAGCATCTGCCGCGCTCGACGACCCCCAGCAGTCCGCGACGCTCATGACCTTCGTGCGCACGAATTGGGAACGGCGGTTCGGGCTGGTGGGAATTGGCTAAAGCTTATCGCTGCTCGCTTTTGGCTACTCGCTCCTCGCTCCTCGCTCCTCGCTCCTCGCTCCTCGCTGCTGGCTGCTGGCTGCTGGCTGCTGGCTTTCTTAACTGGAAACTGGAAACTGGAAACTGG
The DNA here is from genome assembly GCA_046734955.1 of Acidobacteriota bacterium. Classification (GTDB taxonomy): domain Bacteria; phylum Acidobacteriota; class Vicinamibacteria; order Vicinamibacterales; family 2-12-FULL-66-21; genus JALZOC01. The sequence continues at coordinate 23,711 of JBKPSH010000165.1, read as the reverse complement.
CAACTGGCAACTGCAAACTGGCAACTGGCAACTCGCACCTGACAACCGACAATGCGAATCGTCGCCGGAGCACTAAAGGGCCGTCGTCTTGACGCCCCGACCTGGGAAGGCCTGCGGCCCACCTCCGACAAACTGCGCGAGACGTTGTTCAACGTGCTGGCACCGAGAATCGAAGGTGCCCGCGTGCTGGATGGGTTCGCCGGAACTGGTGCGGTCGGCATTGAAGCGCTGAGTCGCGGCGCGGCGCATGTCACATTCGTCGAGTGTGATCCGCGCGCAATCGCGCTCATCAAATCCAACCTCGAGCGCTGCGGCATCACCGACCGCTATGCTATTATCCGCGCTAGGTTTGCCGGCACGGCGCAATCCCAGGATGGCGGATCGTTCGACATCGTTTTTCTCGATCCCCCATATGGCGCGCGCGAGTTGATCGAGGCGATCGAGGCCGCAGCACCGCTCGTTGAATTGCAGACTTTGCTCGTTGTCGAACATGCCCGGCGCGATCCGGCGCCTGAGTCGATAGGGATCCTGGTTCGTACGCGAGTACTGACCTCTGGAGACAGCGCGCTCGCGTTTTACAACCGCCGACCCGCCTTCGCGCAAGACCAATGAGCGGCGCTTCGGCGAGTTTCGCCGCAGCTTTAGGGGAGGCGGGAACGGAGCGGGCCGACGACGAGAGAGCGTGTCGGTGTCCGAGGGGTGAAGCTCCTTAGAGTAAAAAAATGCATCACGTCGTTGCGATCTATCCCGGGTCGTTCGATCCGTTAACCAACGGACACGTCGACATCATCCGCCGCGGCGCCCGGCTCTTCGATCGCATCGTCGTGGCTGTCCTGATCAATCTCGAGAAGGCGCCGCTCTTTACCGTGCCTGAGCGAGTCGAGATTGCGCGCGAAGCCTTCGCCGGCCAAGCCAATGTCGAGGTGGACACCTTCGATGGCCTGCTCGTCGATTACGCTCGGAAGCGGGGAGCCGGGGTCATCGTGAAAGGACTTCGCGCGGTTTCAGATTTCGAATTCGAAATGCAGATGGCGCTCATGAACCGGAAGCTGAATCCCGAGGTCGAGACGGTGTTCATGATGCCGACGCAGCCGTACACTTATGTGAGCTCACGGCTGGTCAAAGAAGTCGTTGCGCTCGGCGGATCCGTGCACGGACTCGTTCCCGAAAGCGTCGAGAAGCGGTTGCGCGAGAAAAAGCTCGCGCGCGAAACCTTGAGGGCCTGAACGTATGCTCGCAGAACGAACGAAGAAAATCGGCGTGTCGCCAACGATGAAGGTGGCGGCGGAGGCGTTGAAGCTGAAGGCGCAGGGGGTCGACGTGATTGATTTCGGCGCCGGAGAGCCGGATTTCCCGACGCCGAAACACATCGGTGCGGCGGCGCACGCGGCCATCGATGCCAACTTCACCAAATACACGACCAACTCGGGGACTGACGATCTGAAGCGCGCCGTCTGCGCACGATACAAAACCGACTACGGCGTGGAGTATTCCCCCGCGGAGACGATCATCGCGGCCGGTGGCAAGCAGGCGCTGTACAACGCGGCCATGTGCCTGTTCGGGCCAGGCGACCAGGTCATCACGCACATGCCGGGATGGCCAACGCTCGTTGAGCAGGTCAAGCTGGCGGAGGCGAAACCGGTCATCGTCCACACCCATGCGGAAGACGGCTTCACCGTGCGCGCCGAACCGATTCTCGCTGCAGTCACTCCGAGCACGCGGGGCATCATCATCAATTCGCCGGGGAACCCGACCGGCGCGCTGATTTCGGAACAGGACATGAAGGCGATCGCCGATGAAGCGGCGAAGCGTGGAATCTGGGTGCTCCTGGACCTGTGTTACGAAAACCTTATCTACGATCCGACGCCGCACAACCTGCCGCGCATTTTGTATGAGCGAATGCGCGACCGTGCCGTTCTCTGCGGATCGGCATCGAAAACCTACGCGATGACCGGGTGGAGGTGCGGCTGGGCCGTGGCACCCGCGGCACTGATTGGTGCGTGCAATGCATTGCAAAGTCACTCGACCTCCAACGTGTGCTCCATTACGCAAAAGGCCGTAACGGTCGCTCTGAATGGCCCGCAGGAATGCGTCACGGAGATGCTGAACGAGTATCGCCACCGTCGCGACCAGTTGTGCGAGTGGCTCGCTGCCGAGCCGCGGATTCGCCTGGTCAAACCGGCAGGCGCTTTCTATCTGTTCCCGGACGTGTCCGAATTCCTGTCGCCCGATGGCATTCGCACGACGATGGAGCTCGCGCAGGCGCTGCTCGACGAGGCGCGCGTGGCGGTCACGCCCGGTGAGGCGTTCGATGCGCCCGGGTTCCTGCGCATCTCATACGCAACCTCCCTTCAGGAGTTGAAACGCGGCACCGAGCGGCTCCTGACCTTCGTGCGCTCGCTCGAGAGCCGCAAGGCCGTGGCGGGGTGATCGCGCCGAACCTCGTCGAGGCGCTCGCTGACGCGCTGACCGCGCGACTCGGCGCCGCGCACGTCAAGACCGACGAGGCCTCACGCACCATCTACGGGACGGACGCGCTCAAGCGCGGACGTCCCGCCGACATCGTCGTTTTCCCCGGCAACACCGAAGAAGTCGCCGCTGTCGTCCGCCTCTGCGCGGAGCGGCGCATCCCAATTGTTCCCCGCGGCGGCGGCACAGGCTACACCGGCGGATCGGTTCCTTCCCACGGCGGCGTCGTCGTGTCACTCGAGCGAATGAATCGCGTCCTCGAAATCGACGAAGCCAATCTGCTCGCGGTCGTCCAGCCCAATGTCGTCACCGGGGATCTCCAGGACGCCGTCGAAAAGGTCGGCCTGTTTTATCCGCCGGATCCAGCCTCGCTGCGCCAGTCGGTGATCGGCGGGAACGTTGCGGAATGTGCCGGGGGTCCACGTGCATTCAAGTACGGCACGACCAAGCGCTACGTGCTCGGGCTCGAGGTGGTCCTGCCGACGGGAGAGATCGTCGAGACCGGCGGCAAGGTCGTGAAGAACGTCGTCGGCTACGATCTGACGCAGCTTCTCGTCGGCTCCGAAGGCACGCTCGGCATCATTACGAAAATCATTCTCCGTCTCGTGCCGAAGCCGCCGGTCCAGCAGACCCTGCGTGCGACGTTCCGGGACGTCGAATCCGCGGCCGCCGCAGTGGTCAACATCATTCGTGAGCGAGTCGTTCCTGCGGCACTTGAACTCATTGACGGTGATTCGCTCGAGGCAGTCGCGCGAAATCTGAACGTTCGCTCACTCGCGCCTGAAGGCACCGAAGCGCTGTTGCTGCTCGAAGTCGACGGCACGCCGGAGGCGGTCACGGAAGAGGCGGCCCGCGTCGAGGACGCCTGCCGCGCCGCCGGAGCGACAGAAGTCCTTCGCGCGCGCGATGAAGGCGAACGGCAGGAGCTGTGGCGTGTCCGTCGCGAGTTGTCGATGTCACTGAAAATGATTGCGTCGTTGAAGTTGAATCACGACGTAGTCGTGCCAAAGGGACGAATCCCGGAATTGTTTGCGCTGGTCCGCGATATTCGCGAACGCTTTCACCTTCGGATTCCCTGCTTCGGCCATGCGGGAGACGGCAACATCCACGTCAACATCATGGTGGACAAGGACAACGGCGAAGAAGTTGCGCGCGCTCACGACGCCGAGCGTGAGTTGTTTGCTGGCGTCGTTGCGCTCGAAGGATCGATTAGCGGTGAGCACGGGATCGGTTTCGCGAAGGCGCCCTTCCTGCCGATGGAACTGTCGCCGGATGAGATCGCGCTGATGAAACGGGTGAAGCGAGCATTCGATCCGGAAGGAATTCTGAATCCGGGAAAAGTGTTTCCATAAAGCGTTGAGGGCGCGGCTTTGGTAAAATCATGACCTCCATGTTTACCAGACTTGCGAGCGTCACTGTTGTGGCGCTGTTGTCGCTCTCTCCGCCGCAGAGCCAGGCCGACGACATTGCCGCGCTCAAGCGTGAAATCGAACGGCTGAAGGCCCAGCAAGTGCTGATGCAGCGCGACCTCGACATCATCAAGTCGCTGCTGCAACAGCTCGCACAGGGCCGCGGACAGCAGGAAGAGTCCTTCGCCGACAAGTCGATCAGCATCACCGACGCCCCGACGAAGGGGAACGCCTCAGCGAAAGTCACGGTCGTCGAGGTCTCTGACTATCACTGCCCCTACTGTCGCCGGCAGAATCTGCAGACGATGCCGCAGCTGATGGCGGACTATGTGACGACGGGCAAGGTGAAGTACGTATTCGTCGATTATCCAATCGCGCAACTTCATCCCGACGCGTTCCTGTCACACGAGGCGGCTGCATGCGCCGGTGATCAGGGCAAGTACTGGCAGATGCACGACCTGCTGTTTACGAATTCACCGGCCCGAGAAGTGTCGCAGCTGGCCGCGAATGCCGGCATGATCGGTGTCGACACCAAGAAGTTCGAGGAATGCATGAACGCCGGCAAGGGGAGCAGGTATGCGCCAGCGATCCGTCAGAGCATTGCCCGCATGCAGCAGCTTGGCGTCGGCGGCACGCCGCTCGTGCTCGTCGGTCTCACACCGCCACCAGGTACGCCGATGAAGGTCATCAGCTTCGTTTATGGTGCCAAGCCGTACCCCGAGTTCAAGGCGGCCATCGACACGGCGCTCGCGCAGGCGCGATGATCTTGGCGCGGTCTAAAGACGGCGCCTCGATCAAACCATTCGAAGACGACGCGTGCCAGGCAAGAACGGCGTCGACGTAATCTGACCGTCGAATCCCCCGCCCCATCTGCCTGGAATCACCGCTGCGCAATCCGGACATGAGCCGTCAGGCGTCAGCCGATACTGCTGGATGAAATAGCCGAATCGCTCGACGAGCATCGCACGGCAGTTGTGACATTTCGTGTGCTCGAGATCGCCGACGCGCCCCGGCAGGTTCCCCGCATAGACATAGCGCAGACCGTTGCGCATGCCGATGTCTGCAGCCCGCATCAACATCTCCGGCGTCGTGTTCTCCGGATCGTTCATCCGGTAGTCCTTGTGAAACGCGGTGACATGCCAGGGAATGTCAGGAGAGACACCGGCCAAAAACGACGTCAGGCGCTCGATCTCGTCGTCTGAATTGTTGAAACCCGGAATCAGCAGGGTAACGATCTCCACCCAGATGCGCATCTCGTGCAGCGCGCGAATCGTGTAGAGGATTGGTTCGATGCGCCCGCCGAGCTGACGGTAATGCTTGTCGTCAAAGCTTTTGAGATCGACCTTGTAGAGATCGACCCACGGGCGAATGTAATCGAGCACACGGGACGTGCCGTTGCCGTTCGAGACATAGGCGGTCATGAGGCCCGCGGCACGGGCCTCCTTGAAGATCGCGACGGCCCATTCACTTGTGATCAGCGGCTCGTTGTAGGTGCTGACGATGACGCGTCCGCCGAGCCTCAGGGCTTCGGAGACGAGCGCATCTGGTGACGCGTCGATCGGCGGTGCGATCGCCTGAGGATCTCTGAGTGCCTGCGACGTCACCCAGTTCTGGCAGTAGGAACAATGCAGGTCGCAGCCGAGCATGCCGAAACTGAAAGCGAGCGATCCGGGACGAACATGGAAGAACGGCTTCTTCTCAATCGGATCGCACTGGATGCCGCCGACGTAGCCCCATGGCACGCGCAACTGGCCGCCGCGATTGAAGCGAACCTTGCAGACACCAACGGCACCATCGGGGATCGGACATTCGTGTCCGCACGCGTAGCAGCGGATGCGATCGCGCGAGATCGCCTCGACCAGTTCCGGCGCCGCCTCTGCGGTTCTGACCTCGAGTGTTTCCGAGAGTGAGGCCATATGGTGATTGTACGACCTTCGATCGGGATCCGTTGTCCGTTGTCCGGTGTCCGGGATCCGAAGAAATGCCGCGGTCTGAAGACCGGGCCTACAACTGGTGTAGGCGGCGTTTTTAGACCGCGCCCCGGATCCCGGATCCCGCATACGGATCCCGGTACAATTAGATCGCATCGTGCCGAAAGTCGTCGCCATCATTGGCGCATCGAGCAATCGAAACAAGTTTGGCAACCGTGCGCTGCGTGCGTACGAACGCCAGGGGTTCACCGTGCTCGCCATCAACCCCAATGAAACGGAAGTCGAAGGACACCGCACGTACCCGTCAGTGCTCGACGTGCCTGGACCAATCGATATGGCCACTGTCTACGTCCCAGGCCACATCGGCGTCAAAGTGATGGAACAGCTTGCCCGGAAGGGGATTGCCGAAGTGTGGCTGAATCCGGGGGCAGACACTGACGAAGTCGTCGCCAAGGCGCGGGAACTGGGGCTCAATACCATTCAGGCGTGCAGCATCATCGCCATCGGAGAACGGCCGTATTGACTTCCCCACGTCGAGCCCCTATACTGCCCGGAGCACAACACTTCCGCATGAATCCGCCGTAGCCGCGGAGCCTCCTGATACGAAAACACCCCGCTCCGCACGAAAACAGCAAGGTCAACTGATTCATACGAACAACGTCAACTCGACACATCGCCAGTAGTCTCATGCCATCGAACAAACGCAGCTCCGGGCGTCAGCCCCTCGTAGAGAACGACACCATCGATCAACCCAACGGCGAGTCGCCGGCAGAACCGGCCGGCGGTGACGCGCGCGGAAGCGACCAGCCGGTCGCATCCAAAGCCGCCGATCAACCGCCACCCGCCCGTGCCGGCGAGCAGCCGGCCGCTTCGCGCGGTGGCGACGGCGGAGGTGCGTCGCGAAGCGAGGCGCCGCCGGCGCGTCAGGGAGAAGGCGGTGGGCCGCCGCGCGAGGAAGGACGCCGCGGCCGCGGTCTCAATATCACCGATCTGAAGGACAAGAGCATTCAGCAACTCACGCAGATCGCGAAGGATTTGAACGTCGCGGGCGCGACCGGCATGCGCAAGCAGGAACTGATTTTCCAGATCCTGAAGGCACAGACCGAGCAAAGCGGATTCATCTTCTCGGAAGGCGTGCTGGAAGTGCTGCCGGACGGCTTCGGATTCCTGCGCGCTCCCGACTATAACTACCTGCCCGGTCCCGACGACATCTACGTTTCACCATCACAGATTCGCAAGTTCGATCTGCAGACCGGCGACACGGTCTCCGGGCAGATCAGACCGCCGAAGGAAGGGGAGCGCTACTTCGCGCTGATCAAGGTTGAAGCGGTCAACTTCGAGTCGCCGGAGCAGGCGCGCGAAAAGCTTTTCTTCGAAAACCTGACCCCGCTCTATCCGCAGGAACGGTTCATCCTCGAAACCACGTCCGATCAGTTGTCGGGCCGGGTGATGGATCTGATGGCGCCGATCGGAAAGGGTCAGCGTGGATTGATCGTCGCTCCGCCGCGCACAGGAAAAACGATGCTGCTGCAAAGCATCGCGCAGTCGGTCGCCAAGAATCATCCGGAAGTCTTCCTCATCGTCCTGCTGATCGACGAGCGGCCGGAGGAAGTCACCGACATGCAGCGCTCGGTCAATGGCGAAGTGATTTCGTCCACCTTCGACGAGCCGGCGCAGCGTCACGTGCAGGTCGCGGAGATGGTGATCGAAAAGGCAAAGCGGCTGGTCGAGCACAAGAAGGACGTGCTGATCCTGCTCGACTCGATCACGCGCCTCGCCCGTGCCTACAACTCGGTCATTCCTCCATCAGGCAAGGTTCTGTCTGGCGGTTTGGATTCAAACGCACTGCAGAAGCCAAAGCGCTTCTTCGGCGCGGCGCGAAACATCGAGGAAGGCGGATCGCTCACCATCATCGCCACCGCCCTGATCGACACCGGTTCCCGCATGGACGACGTGATCTTCGAAGAATTCAAGGGAACCGGCAACATGGAAATTCATCTCGATCGAAAACTCACCGACAAGCGCGTCTTCCCGTCGATCGACATGCAGAAGAGCGGGACCCGCAAAGAGGAACTGCTGCTGCCGCGCGAGGATCTCAATCGCGTGTGGGTGCTGCGAAAGGTGCTCAATCCGCTCTCGGCGGTGGAAGCGATGGAACTGCTGCTCGACAAAATGGGGAAAACGAAGTCCAACCAGGACTTCCTCGCGTCGATGCAGAAGATGGGGTAGCGCCCCGCCGACTACGCCACGCCGTCGCTATCGTGGGATCGGTGCGACGACTCGGCGTGCGCAGTCGAGACTTCCACGTCGTGCTCGGTCGGGGTGTCGTGTAAGAACCACACACACCGGGTGTCATGCTGCAGACGCCGGCCGGACAGCTTCATTTTGCGCGGACGCCGCTCGCGCGGGCGAACCGTGATGTCGATATCGACGGCGGAAACTCCCTCCGAATCGCACAACGAACGCAGCGCGGCAAATAGCGGCCCGCGATCGGTGATGAACAGCATCAGCGGCTTGCCCTGGAGATGGTACTTGCCGATGTTCAGCAATTGGGACGCGGCATCGTTTCCCTTTTCGATCACGCCGAGGCGATCGGTCCACAACACCGCGATGGGGAGCGCCTGCGCAAACTCGTCGTTCGCGCGCTGAGTGGTTTCGACATTCGTACGGATGGCGTTCAGCTCATCCAGTTGCGCCTGGAGCGCCTCATTCGCCACCTGTAGTTCTTCCAGTGCTGTTGACAGCTCCTCCAGCGCCGTTTTGGCGATCGGTGACGGCTTATCGGTTACACGCTCAGCGCGTCGCTGCAGCTCAGCGAGACGACCTACTGCCGTCGCCGTCCGAAGTGTCAAATTATGAAGTGTTCCCACAGCAAGCCTCTGTTGCGAAGGTGGCGAGGATTGAGCGGTTGCTCGGTCGAGCCATTGATTATGATCCGAATGTCCGCGAGCGTCAACGTCGAGTAATCGGCTTGCGAACGACGCCCCCAGTGAGGCATGAAAGATGCACGAACACCGCCGTGGCCACTCACGATATCGTCGTCATCGGCGCCTCGGCTGGCGGCGTTGAAGCTGTCCGCACCATCGTAGCTGACCTGCCGCGCGATCTCCGCGCCGCGGTTCTCGTCGTGGTGCACGTGGCGAAGGTCCGAAGCATGCTTCCTGAGATTCTCACGCGCGCCGGACGGCTCCCCGCCGTCCATCCCGCGGACGGCGATCCTCTCCAGTACGGTCGCATCTACGTCGCACGACCAGACCATCACCTCGTCGTCGGCCCCGGGAAGGTTCGTCTGGTGCACGGACCGACCGAAAATGGGTGCCGGCCGGCCATCGACCCGCTATTCCGATCTGCCGCGCGCGTCTATGGACCAGCCGTTATCGGTATTGTGTTGACCGGCGGCCTGGATGATGGGACTGCCGGGTTGGCGGCGATCAAGCAAGCGGGCGGCATCGCCATCGTGCAGGATCCCGAGGAAGCGTTCGCGCCGAGCATGCCTCGAAGCGCTCGCGCATTCGTTGCCGTCGATCATGTGCTGCCGTTGAAAGAGATGGGACTCATGATCACGGAGCTCACTCGGGAAGAAGCCGAACCGCAGCCGGCAGAGGCTGGTGTGCACGTCGCCCCGCTGGAACCGGATCTCGGCGAACCACCGATCGTCCTGCACGAAACCGACCGCCCGGGCAAGATCTCGATCTTCACATGCCCTGAGTGTCACGGCACACTGTGGGAGGCTGACGAGCAGGGCATCGTGAGGTTCCGCTGCCGTGTCGGGCACGTGTATTCGGCGGAAAGCATGCTCGCGGCGCAGACGGATTCAGTGGATCGCGCGTTGTGGACCGCTTTGCGATCGCTCGAAGAACGCGCCGCACTGACGCACCGGCTGGCGGAACGCGCCCGCGCGCGGAAGCACAACTGGGTGGCTCGCGCATTCGAAGAACGCGCCTTGGCCGCGGACGGATCGGCGGCGGTGATCCGGGAGCTTCTGGTCAACCGGGCGAGCTTGCACGAGGTTCCCGATGCTGAAATCGAATCACCGGAAGACGCCGCGCCGGTTTCCGAGGAGTAGTGCCGATCAGCCGTTCTGGTGCTCGTCCATCAGGATGACGACACCGGTGGTCGCGCCTTCCGAGGAATGAAGCGGCGTCACTGACACCAGGCAGTCGATCGTGCGTCCACGACGGGTCAGCGACGGGATCCTCTTTTCCACCACCCCCTGGTCGCTGGTCATCACCGAACGAATCGGCTGCGCCAGTTCTGCCACGGGCAGACCGATGTCGAGGGTAAGAAACTGCGTGCCCACCACTTCCTCGCCGCGCACGCCCCAGAGATCTTCTGCCCGCCGGTTCCAGACCTGAACCCGATACTCGCGATCGAGCACGGCCACTCCGGACCGCAGGCTGCTGAAGACCGATTCGAGGTAGGCGTTCATCAGATCGCCGTCAATGCTGCGCATGCGCAGTTCGTCGTTCATCGTCTGCAGTTCCTCGTTGGTTGACTGCAGCTCCTCGTTCATCGTTTCCAGTTCCTCGTTGGTCGACTGCAGCTCCTCGTTCGTGGTCTCGAGCTCCTCGACTGTCGATTGCAGTTCCTCGTTGGTGGTCTCCAGCTCCTCGTTGGTCGATTGCAGCTCCTCGTACGCGGTTTCGAGTTCCTGCTTGGACGCGGTCAATTCCGACTGCAGGCGGAGGAATGAGGTCGAGTCGGTAAACAGGATGCGCACGCCAAGCATCACGCGGGCGTCATCGAAGATCGGCGCCACGGTCACGTCGAAATAGCGCGGATGACCCGCGACGAAATGATGCACTTCTTTCAGCACCACTTCGCGCTGTTCGGCGGCGACGCGATCCATGGCGCTGCGAAGATCGACCGGGCGGTACGACACTTCGAGTTCCTGGAGCGGCCGGCCAACGTCGGTCGAGTTGAGATTGAGTTGCTCGCGCGCCCCGGCAGTGAGCGCGACCAGTGTGCCGGTCGAATCGACGATGAGCTGCGGCGCCGTGTCGGCCTCGAATGCCGCAAGGCGCAGCCGCGTGAGAGGAACCGAACCATTCGACATCGCATCACGTCCTGTCAGCACCAGCGGACCGATCCGCTCGCGGTGGTTCGCCTTCGCAATTACCCGGAAGATCCGGCGCGGAAGATCGACCGGCATAAACATGGCGGTATGACTGAAGAGCATCTCGGCGCGGCCGAGGACGAGAAACCCATTGCCGTCGAGGGAGAAGGAGAACCGGCTCAGGATCCGCGACTGCGCATCGGAATTGAAGTACATGAGCGTATTGCGGCAGAGCAGCAAATCGATCCGCGAGATCGGCGCGTCCTGCAGGAGGTCGAGTCGTCCGAACATGACGGCGCGGCGCAGGTCACGATTCAATGACGTGCCGCTGCCATCGCCATTGAAGTACTTCTCGCGAAACTCCGGTGGCAGTTCCTCGAGATCGCGCGCGGGGAAGGAGGCGCGGCGTCCTTCCTTCAGCGCTTCTTCGTCGACGTCGGTGGCGTAGATCTTGGCCCGGTCGCGTACGCCTTCGATGCCGTATCGTTCGGCCAGCAGCATCGCCAGCGAGTAGGCCTCCTGCCCGGACGCGCAGCCGGCACTCCAGACGCGCAGCGGCGTCGATTCACGGCGCGAATCGAGCAGTTGCGGCAGGATCACGCTGTCGAGATACGCCCACACCTCCGGATCGCGGAAGAACGTGGTGACGTTGATGAGGATGGTGTTGAAGAGGGCCTCGAATTCCTCGGGATGCAGCTCGAGGTAATCGAGATACGCGTCGAACGCCGTGACGCCGACCGCCTGCATGCGCTTCATGGCGCGGCGCTGCAGACTGGTTCGTTTGTACGCGGTGAAATCAAACCCGCGCGTCTGGCGCAGGTGTTCGAGCAGCTGTTCGAAGCTCTCCGCCTCTGATCGTTCCGCCATCGCGCGCTAGCGTACCACGTCGTGCGGTGCTCGCAGCCTGCCTACGAAGGGGGATCGGCAACGTCACCGAGAAGCGGCCACCCTTCCCGGCTCTCACATAGTGGTGATCCCGGCGTCAGGAAGCGGCAGCGGCACAGTACCATTGGGATCCTTCGGCGGAACGAAGCCCATGATTGCTTTCAGTTCTTCCGCCTCGATCACTTCTTTCTCGAGGAGGCGCGCCGACAGCGCATCAAGCGTCGCACGGCGCTCACGCAGCACGCCGCGCGCGGTCTCGTGCGCCTCGCCGAGAATACGTTTCACCTCAGCGTCAATCTTGAGCGCCGTCTCCTCAGAATAGTTGCCACGTTCAGATACGAACGGCGAATCGAGAAAGACTGGACGCTTGTTCCCGTCGTAGTTGACGGCGCCAAGCGCGTCGCTCATTCCGAACTCGGTGACCATGGACCGGGCGATATCGGTGGCTCGCTGGAGATCGTTCTGCGCACCGGTCGAGATCCGCCCGAACGCGATTTCCTCAGCGCTGCGGCCAGCCAGCAGCACTGACAGCTGGCTCTGGAGATCCTCGCGGGTCAAGAGATAGCGATCTTCGAGCGGTAATTGCATCGTGTAGCCGAGGGCGCCGAATCCCCGCTGCACGATTGAGATCTTGTGGACGGGATCGAGTCCCGGCAGGATGCTAGCGACGATCGCGTGGCCGGACTCGTGATACGCCACAATTCGGCGCTCCTTGTCGCTCATCACGCGCTTTTTCTCGAGACCGGCAATGAGGCGATCGATGGCTTCGTCGAAATCCTTCATTTCAACCGCGGCTTTGTCTTTCCGTGCAGCGAGCAGCGCCGCCTCGTTGACCAGGTTCGCAAGATCGGCGCCAGCAAACCCGGCCGTGCGGGCCGCGACCACTTTCAGATCGACAGCCTCGGCGAGCTTCACTAACTTCACGTGAATGCGAAGAATCTCCTCGCGTCCGCGCACGTCAGGCTTATCGACGAGGACCTGACGGTCGAAACGGCCGGGGCGGAGGAGCGCCGGATCGAGCACTTCCGGCCGGTTCGTCGCGCCCATGATAATGACGCCTTTGCGGCCGTCGAACCCATCCATTTCCGCGAGCAACTGGTTCAGGGTCTGTTCGCGTTCTTCGTGACTGCCCATCGGCGTCTGAATGCGAACTTTGCCGAGCGCATCCAGCTCGTCGATGAACACGATGCACGGTGCTTTGACCTCTGCCTGCGCGAACAGATCCCGTACGCGCGCGGCACCGACACCAACAAACATCTCGACGAACTCGGACCCGCTCAGGCTGAAGAACGGCACTTTTGCTTCTCCGGCTACCGCCCTTGCCAGCAGCGTCTTTCCTGTGCCCGGAGGACCGACCAGGAGCACACCCTTGGGAATCCGTCCACCGATGGTCGTGTACTTTTTGGGGTTCTTCAGGAACTCGACGATTTCACGCAGCTCATCTTCCGCTTCGTCAACGCCGGCGACGTCGGCGAACCGTACCTTCACGTCGTCGTCCGCATAGATCTTCGCGCGGCTGCGCGCAAACGACATGACGCCGCCTTCCGCACCACCCATGCGGCGGAAGAAAAAGCTCCAGAGTGCGATCAGAAAAATGATCGGAATGATCCAGCCGACAATCTCGGCAAGCCACTTGTTCGGCGCTTCTCCAGTGAACTTGATGCCGGCTTTCTCCAGATCGTCGAGGAGCTTGGGGTCCTCGATCCGGATTGCGAGAAACGGATGAGTTCCTTTCGGCCCGCCCTTCATCGACCCGCGAATGCGGTCCTCGGCAACTACAACCTCTTGTACCGATCCGTCCCGCACGCGCTGCTTGAAATCGCTGTAGGAAATCGTCTCCCCGCCGGCCATCGAGAAATAGAACGCCTGGCCGAGCGCAAGGAGGAGAAAGACCGCCAGGATGTACCACATCGCAGCGCCCGGCCCCGTGCGCGGGGGGAGTTTGCGGTCGCCCGCGCGCCGCGCCTTTCCACCGGGTCTGTTCTGTGGTTGATCGGCCATCTATCTCGATCCTACGCCATTTCACGCATGCACTGGCTCCTCAGCCTTACTGAACTCGAGCTCGCCCCGCGGAGCGTCGATGCGGACTTTGCTCCCTTCACCAAACTCACCCTGGAGCACGCGCATGGCGAGTGGATCCAGCACGCGACGCTGGATGACGCGCTTCAACGGCCGCGCCCCGTAGACCGGGTCGTAGCCCTCGGCGATCAGAATGTCCTTCGCCCGGTCGGTCAGCTCGACATGGATCTTGCGATCTTCGAGGCGCTTCATCAATCCACGCAGCTGGATGTCGATGATGTGCCGCATTTCCTCGCGCGTCAGCGAGTGGAAGACGATGATCTCGTCGACACGATTGAGAAATTCCGGACGGAAGTGCTCCCGCAGTGTATCGAGCACCTGACGTCTCGTGCCTTCGTCGAGCTGCGGTTCGCCTTTCCTCGATACCGACTCGCGTAACGCCGCCTCGGCAATGAAATGACTGCCGACGTTGGACGTCATGATCACGACTGTGTTCTTGAAATCCACGGTTCGCCCTTTGCCGTCGGTCAACCGTCCATCGTCGAGCAGCTGCAGCATGACGTTGAGCACTTCGGGATGGGCCTTCTCGATTTCATCAAACAGCACGACGGCATAGGGCCGGCGGCGAACGGCCTCCGTCAGCTGGCCGGCCTCCTCGTATCCCACGTAGCCTGGGGGCGCGCCAATCAGGCGCGAGACCGTGTGCTTCTCCTGGTATTCCGACATGTCGATTCGAACCATCGCCTGCTCGTCGTCGAACAGGAATTCCGCGAGCGCGCGGGCCAGTTCAGTCTTGCCGACGCCGGTGGGACCAAGGAAGATGAAGCTGCCGAGCGGACGATTCGGATCCTGAAGTCCGGCACGCGCCCGGCGCATGGCGTTGGCGACCGCTGAAATCGCTTCGTCCTGCCCGACCACTCGCGCGTGAAGCCGTTCCTCCATTTTGAGGAGCTTCTGGATCTCGCCTTCCATCAGACGGCTGACGGGAATGTGCGTCCAGCGGCTCACAACTTCAGCGATGTCCTCTTCATCGACTTCTTCCTTCAGCATGCGCTGGCCCTTCTGCAGGTCCGCAAGACGAGTTTCTTCGTCGCGAATCTGCTTCTCGAGCTGCGGCAGCCGTCCGTACTGGAGCTCAGACGCCTTCGCGTAATCTCCCGCCTGCTGGGCGCGCTGCATTTCAAGGCGCACCTGCTCGATGTCTTCTTTCACTTTGCGCGAGCGTTGAATCGCGTCCTTTTCCTGCTGCCAGTGTGCAGCCAGCCGGTTCTTCTCTTCCTTCAGGTCCGCGAGTTCCTTTTCCAGCTTGTCCAGCCGCTCTTTCGACGCCTTGTCTTTCTCCTTCCGCAGCGCCTCGCGTTCGATTTCGAGCTGCATGATCCGGCGTGAGACTTCGTCGAGCTCCGCCGGCATCGAATCGATCTCCATGCGCAGGCGTGCCGCCGCTTCGTCAACCAGGTCAATCGCCTTGTCGGGGAGGAATCGATCCGCAATGTATCGATTCGACAGCACCGCGGCGGCGACCAGTGCCGAGTCCTTGAAGTTGACACCGTGATGGATCTCGTATCGTTCGCGAAGTCCGCGCAGGATGCTGATCGTGTCTTCGACCGTCGGCTCACCGATCATCACCGGCTGGAAGCGACGCTCGAGCGCCGCGTCCTTCTCGATGTACTTCCGATACTCGTCCAGCGTCGTGGCGCCCACCGTGTGCAGCTCGCCTCGCGCGAGCATCGGCTTCAGCATGTTCGACGCGTCCATCGATCCCTCGGCCGCGCCGGCGCCGACGACCGTGTGCAGCTCGTCGATGAACAGGATCACCTGCCCGGCCGAATCGGCGACTTCCTTCAGCACCGCCTTCAACCGCTCCTCGAACTCGCCGCGATACTTTGCACCCGCAACCAGCGCGCCCATGTCGAGGGCAACGATGCGCTTGTTCTTGAGCCCTTCAGGTACGTCCTGACGGATGATGCGCTGTGCGAGCCCTTCGACGACCGCAGTCTTGCCGACGCCGGGTTCGCCGATGAGGACAGGGTTGTTCTTGGTGCGGCGTGACAGCACCTGAATCACGCGGCGGATCTCGTCGTCGCGACCGATCACCGGATCGAGCTTGCCCTTGCGCGCCAGATCGGTGAGATCGCGACCATACCGCTCGAGCGACTGATAGGTGCCTTCCGGGTTCTGACTGGTGACGCGCTGAGATCCACGCACCGACGTCATCGCCTGGAGGATCGCGTCCTTCGTGATGCCACGCTGCTCGAGCAAACGCACCAGCGGCGATCGCGATCCTTCCGACGCGATGGCGATGAACAGGTGCTCGGTGCTGACGTACTCGTCCTTGAGACGCTCGGCTTCCGTCTCGGCGGTGTCCGTCACTTTTCGCAGGCGAGCCGAAAGTCCGGGCTGCGATCCGCCGTGTGCGCGCGGCAATTTATCGAGTTCGGCGCGGACCGCGGCTGCCAACGATGCGGGATCCGCGTTCATCTTGCGAACGATCTCGGGAACGATTCCTTCGCGCTGTTCGACAAGCGTCAGCAGCAGGTGCTCCGGCAGGATCTCCGGGTTTCCCTCGCGATCGGCCAGCTGCTGTGCGGCCAGGATCGCTTCTTGTGCTTTCTCGGTGTACTTATTGATATTCATTGCTGCTACTTTCAACTGGGACGCGACGCGTCCTATCGTTCGAGTTTTCCCAACCGTTCATACAAATCGCGCTGCTCTCGCGATAGCGAACGGGGCAGTTGCACGTCAACGGTTGCGTATAAATCTCCGCGCTCATCCGGCTTTCCGACCGCTGGCATGCCGTGCCCCTTCAACCGGAATACCTGACCGCTTTGCGTCGTTTCCGGAATCTTGAGCCGCACCGTACCGGTAATCGTCGGAACCTGCGCCTCTCCGCCGAGCACCGCCGTCGTCACCGGTACGGCGACTG
Source organism: Acidobacteriota bacterium (assembly GCA_046734955.1). Lineage (GTDB taxonomy): Bacteria > Acidobacteriota > Vicinamibacteria > Vicinamibacterales > 2-12-FULL-66-21 > JALZOC01. The sequence goes on along the minus strand of JBKPSH010000165.1, from coordinate 7,016 downwards.
TCGTATGTAAATCCGTGCCCTTGCGCTCGAACACCGGGTGCGGCCGGATTCGGACGCGCAGATACAAGTCGCCGGCCGCGCCGCCATTCGATCCGGATTCACCTTCGCCTGCCGCACGCACACGCGAACCATCTTTCACGCCGACCGGGATCCGCACGTCGACGCTGCGCGCGTGTCCACCCTGCTTGATCGAGATCCGCCGGGTCGCGCCGTGATACGCCTCTTCGAGGGTGAGTTCGACCTCGTGCTCGATGTCCCGCCCTTTTTGCGTTCGCGGCGCGCGGCCCTGCCGCGCCCGTCCGGCGCCTTCACGTGGACCGCCGCCGCCACCGAAGAACGTGCGAAAAAAATCGGAGAACGGATCTTCGTTGCCGAAGAGTTCATGCATCTCCTCTTCGGTCATCGTGCGGTAGCCGCCGGGGCCGCCGACGTTGATGTTCCAGGCACCGCCGCTGAACGGATTACCGCCTCCGGGGAATCCCGCGCCTTGCTGTTGCGCTTGTTCGTACATCCGCCAGTTCGCGCCAAGCTCGTCGTACTTCTGTCGCTTCGCCGGATCTCCGAGGACCTCGTACGCTTCGTTGATTTCCTTGAAGCGCGCCTCGGCGGTCTTGTCGCCGGGATTCACGTCCGGATGATGCTTGCGGGCGAGCTTCCGGTACGCCTGCTTGATTTCTTTGTCCGAAGCAGTCTTCGAAACGCCGAGCGTCTGGTAATAATCCTTAAATTCCATCAATCGTCAGATCCGGGGGCTTCGCCCCGCGGTCCCCCCGTGCCCTTCGCTCGCGGCGCCCCAACGCCCCGCTCCGCTCCGGCGGGCGCCCGTGGCGCGCCTCGGAGTCCTAAACCGAGTTCGAGATCACAGACCGATCGTTTCGCTAATCCGCCTGAGCTCCTGCGCAATCTTGCGCCGCGCGTCCCCGCGGCCAGGATCCTGGGTAAGTAGCGGTCTCAGCCTCTCAACCGATTCCGCGATCGACAACAGGCGCTGCACACCAGCGAGGTTGATGCCCGCCTCGTCGACGAGATGTTTTATGAGCCGCAAACGATTCAGTTCGTCGCGCGAATACAAGCGCATACTGCCGATGGTTCGTGACGGGGACACCAAACCGAGCCGCTCGTATTTGCGCAGCGTTTGCGGGTGCATCTGGAGCAGTCGTGCCGCCGTGCTGATAAAGTAAAGATCCATTTGCATGACAAGTTGCGTCGATCCAAATGTAGGCCTTGATACGGATCGCGTCAAGGTGCGAGCGTCATGATCGACGTTCAACTCAGCGATTTGGCGACGGTCGGCCTGCTGGTGGTCCTGGAAGGGCTGCTCAGCGCAGATAACGCGCTCGTCGTGGCGGTAATGATCCTGGGCCTGCCGCGCCGTCAGCAGAAACTTGCGCTCCGCTACGGCCTTCTCGGCGCATTCGCGTTTCGCATCATTGCGACTTTGCTCGCCGTGTATCTGATTCGCCTGGCCTGGGTGAAACTTCTCGGCGGTCTCTACCTCATCTATCTGACGTATCAGCACTTCTTTCGGAGCGGTGACGCGACAGAGCGCAGCCAGCCGCGTCCGGCGAGGCCATGGTTGGGCTTGTCAGCCCTGTGGGGGACGATTGTCAAAGTCGAACTGGTCAACGTCGCTTTTTCCGTGGACTCCATCCTGGTCGCGGTTGCGATGTCGTCGAAAACGTGGGTGGTGCTGGCCGGCGGCTTGATCGGCATCGTCGCGATGCGCGTCGTGATCGCGCAGCTCCTCGCGATCGTGCGGAAATACCCGACGCTCGTCGATGGCGCGTTCATCATCATCGCGTTTGTCGGCACGAAGCTGCTTCTCGAATACGCGGATGCCATGCGATGGATCCACTTCGAACCACCAAGATGGATCTCACTCACCATTATCGCGATGACCTTCCTGATTGCTTACTGGTACGCGCGGCGGAAAGGGCCGGTTCCTGACAGCGATGAAGAAGCGGCCGCCGTTCTTCTCGATAGCGATAACGAGTGAATGCTGAAACTACTTAAGCGTGAGGTTCAGCGTCTTGGTCTCGCCCTCGTTGATGGAGAAGCCGCTGGCCCGGGCCTTCAGCCGCTCGAGAACGTCGGGATCGTTCCATTCACCCTGCGCCAGGTAATCGACCGCGATCGCGAGATAGCTGCCGGCGGGAAGATTTTTGATCTGGAACCGTCCTTCCTGGTCCGGACGAGAACCAGTGACGTACCGGCTGTTGGGCAGCGTCCACTTCTGCGGCTCGTCGGCAAACACGACGACCGTGTAGTCCTTCACCGGCTGCGAACCGTCCTTCACGGTGCCGTTCACCTCGGTCAGCTTCGAGGTGAGCGTCACTTCAATCCCATTGATCGATTCACCGGACTTGAAGTCCAGGCCGCTGTCCGTCACGTCGTTTCCATTGACCCGCACCGACTTCAGCATCCAGCCGGGCGGAACGTTGGCGGCCCGAACGATCCGCGCCCCGCTCAGGTTCTTCAGCTCGAACGTCCCATCCGCCTTCACATTACCGGAGCCGCCGCCAAATGCGGCGGCCGGTCCGTCGGAATCAACCGGAGCCGCTGACACGCGCAGGCTCGTCACCGACGACGGCTTCGATCCGTCGTCGAAGACGATGCGTCCGGACGCCGTCGCGCCCTTCGAGGTGACGATGACGACGTTCGAGAGGTCTTCGCCGCTGACGCTGATCGGAAGCGAACCCACTTCTGATTCCGCGCCGCTGTCGCCACCGATTCGAGCCGTGAACATCATGTTGTCGCCGCCACCAGTCGTCATGATCTGCAGCGAACGCGATTGCAGCAGGTATTCTCCGGGAGCGACATTAGGGATCGTGAAGTTCCCGTTCTTATCGCTTCGCGCGTTGCCCGCCATCATCATCATGCCCCCGCCCTCGGCGTTGCGCGGGACGGCATTGACCATCGAGCCCTCGATCGGTTTGCCCTCGGAGCTGATGACCGTGCCCGTAATCTTCGCGAGCCTCACCGGGAGGAGCGCGAAATCAGTATTCTGAGCTTCCTGACCGACCGCCAGCGTGATCTTCTGCGCCTCGGCACCGTTCGCGGTCCCAGGGAAATAGGTTGGCGCATAGCCGGAGTTGGGATTCGATCCCACTGGTCCGCCGCCGCCAGCACCACCGTTCATAAACGCCGTCATCGCGATTTCCATCCCCATCATGTCGCCGCTGCGGAACGTCGCATTGACGTAGTAGTCACCGGGCGACAGCCCGTAGATGCGGAACTGGCCGAGATCATTGGTCATCGCGGTGCGTCCGGTCGGCTGAAGCCGCCGGCGTCCGCCGGACCAGGCCGATCGCATTGCACTGACCAGGGCGTCAGCGATGGGGTCACCGAATTCGTCGACGAGCCGGCCAGAGATCGCGCTGCCGCGCGGCATCGAGATGTCGGCCTTATCCATTAGTTGACCTTCACTCAGATCGATCGGCTTTCCCGACTCGAACGGTCGTGTCTGACCATATTGGACCGTGACATAGCCGGCCTTTGTCGCCGAGAGATTGAAACGTCCCGCCGGCAGGTCGCGGAACTCATAACGCCCTTCGGCATCGGTCATCGCGCTTTTCGATCCAATGTCTTGACCCATGATCCGGACCTGCGCGCGTCGGACCGGGCCGCCGTTGTCGACCGACAGCACGCGCCCTCGCAGCCGAGCGGTGCCGGTCTTCGGCTGCCGCGGTCCCATCCCCGGCAGTTGCACCGGCGTGTCGGTTGTCGGGCCGTTGATGATGATCTGCTGCTGTGCAGCGGTGACATCGCTGACTAAAACAACGGCGCAGGCACACAACGCCGCAACTCGTAGAACGCGCATAAAACCTCTGATTCTAGATGTAAGCCGTATCTCGAATTGTCACACGGAGTACCACGTTAAGGATGTTAAAAGTTCCTTCCTCTCGTTTCTCGAGTTTCTCCTGTTTACGATCTGACCGGGCCGGATGTGGCCCGTGCCATCCCAAAGGCCAACCCGCTCGCCAGGAGGCCGGCCAGCGACGGCGAGAGCACACCGTAACCCTGGCCTGCCGTTAGAGCTTGTGTGATGGCGAGCACCAAAACACCAGAGACGATCGATGCCATTCCTTCTCGCGGTCCCGCTGCACGAACGTAGAGTCCCCCCACGACCGGCACGAAGAGCGTGACCGTCAGGATCGCGTAGAACACACTCACGGCGGCGCGCACCGATCCATACGCCATCGCCACCGCGATACCGCAGATGCCACCAACGATCGCCGCGATCCGCGCCACTCGCAAGACATCGTCTTCACTGGCAGCCGGCCGAACGAATCCGCAGTACAGATCGCGCGAGGCCGACGTGGCGAGCATGAACAACACGGCATCGGCGGAACTCACTTCCGCAGAGAACACCGCGGCAAGCGCGACGATGCCAATCGCCGATGGGAGAGCAGCCGCAAGAATTGTAGGGAGTGCAAGGTCAGGACGATCGAGTGAGGGATAAACAGTTCGCGCCGCAAGACCGATCGCGGCTGGCGCGCAGGCGAAAATCAGCAGTGCGATGCCGTTCGATGCAATGCCGTGTCGCACCGCGCGCTCGTCACGCGCGCCGTAAGCTTTCTGCAGAAGTCCCGGAGACACAATGAATGCGGGGGCGAGTAGGAAAAGGAGACGCCAGCCGGAGCCCGGACCGGAACTAAACCAAAAGTCCGTGTGAGTTCCCGCCACTGTCGTCATGGTCTTCCATCCTCCGGCATACATCACGGAGTAGGGAACCGCCAGCGCAAAGCCGGCAAGAATCACGATCAGCTGCACGAGATTCACCCACGCGGAGCTGAGAAGACCGCCAGCAATGAAGTAGGAAACGGTGACGAGCGCACCAATCGCGCAGCCAGCAGGAACTGAGAAGCCGCCGGTGACGTTGAGCACCGCGGCGACTCCGAGGAGCTGAGCGGCGAGAATCGTCACCGTCCCAAGCCAGATGAGCAGCGCTACGATCCCTCGCACCGCGCGGCCGTATCGTCGTTCGAGAAAGTCTCCGAGCGTGAGGTCGCCATGAGCCGTTGCTTCGCGCCACATGCGCGGGCCGACGCTGAAGGCAAGAATCAACGATCCAAGGCCGGCGGATCCATTCCACCACCACGCACTCACGCCTTCCGCAAATCCGAGCGAGGTGGCACCGACGGTGGAGCTCGCGCCGATGTTGGCGGCGAGGAAGGTCGAGAAAATCAGTCCCGGACCGAAGCCGCGAGCGGCAACAAAGAAGTCGGCCGCCTTCGCGCGACGCCCGATCCAGACACCGATGGCGATGAAGAATGCCGCGTACGCGATGAGGAGAGCGAACGAGACGGTCAACTATTTGATATCGCGAGCAGCAGGATATCCAGGAATGCCGGTTGCAGCACGCACGGCGCGAACGATGGCTTCCGAGACCACATCGGCAGCCAGCGCACCTAGCCGATTCACATCGACCGTCTCGCTTCGAGTGCCGGTCGCAAGGGTAAAAATCACGTCACCATCAATCAAGAGGTGCGACGGATAGATCGATCGCGCGTAGCCATCGTGTGACATCTGTGCCAGCTTTGTCGCCTGGGCTTTGGTGAGGGTGGCGTTCGTCGCGACGACGCCGAGTGTCGTGTTCTCGATCGCGCCGCCCTTGCCGGTCCTCCCGGCGCGCAACATCGCCCGCAGGTCCGCGATGCTTTCTCCATCATCAGTGCGGCTGCCAGCGATGAACTGTCCGGTCGTCGGGTCCATCACGTTGCCCACCGCATTAACCGCGACGATGGCGGCAACCACGAGGCCGTCAGCGAGTTCGATCGCTGCGCTGCCGATGCCGCCCTTCATCGCGCGATCCGATCGCATGAGTTTGCCGACCGTGGCTCCCGCACCAGCACCAACATTGCCCTCGGCCACCGGATCGCTCGTCGCCACTTGTGCCGCAGCGTATCCGCAGTCGGCTCCCGGACGAATCGATCCTTTTCCCACCTGCAGGTCATAGAGGATCGCCGCGGGAACAATAGGAACGACGCCGGCACCGGTAGGGAAGCCGACATGTTTTTCTTCGAGGTACTTGACCACGCCGTCCGCGGACGCGAGGCCGAAGGCGCTGCCCCCCGCGAGCACGATCGCGTTGACCTTTTCAACGAGGTTGGTTGGGTTCAGGAGATCTGTCTCACGAGTGCCAGGTGCGCCGCCGCGAACATCAACACCACCGACAGCGCCTTGCTCGGCAAGGATGACGGTACATCCGGTCGGACGCTCGTTTAGCGTATGGTGCCCGACTTTCAGGCCGCTTACGGCTGTGAGGGTGTGATTGCGCGTGTCGGCCCCCTGCGTCTTCACCGGCGAAACCGCGCTAACGAGTAAAACTACTGCACCAATCGGCAGCGCCGCTGAAGATCTCATGTAGAACTCGGCACTAACGTGAGCGGTCTCCCGGCCGAATAACGCGTGACAGTTTCCATGACCGCGTCCGCCATGGCGTCGGCAAACCGAGGGTGATCGTTGACCGACTTCGCGCGAACCATCGGCAGTCCGATCTCGCGGCACACGGCAGCCGCCTCGACGTCCAGGTCGTACAGCACTTCGATGTGATCGCAGAGAAATCCTATAGGGGACAGGGCTGCAGCCGTCAAACCTTTCGTGCGCTCATCCCTAAGGTAATCACAGACGTCGGGAGCGAGCCACGGATCCTCGGGGCGGCCACTGCGACTCTGGAACACGAGTGCCCAGTCCCGCGACCGTCCCGTCTTGTCCTCGACTCGTGCCGCAACCGCACTGGCCGTCTCCTCGAGCTGACGTTGATAGGGAAAGCGCTCGGCCATTGAGACAGGAATACTGTGCGCGGTAAAGACAATCCTCGCGCGATCGCGGACATCAGGCGCGAGCTGGTCGAGCGCATCGCACACGTGGTCGGCATTCGCGTCGATGAAACCGGGATGCGTGTGCCAGTCGGCAACGTAGACCACCTCGATATCAGCGAGCGCGCGCTCTTTCAACGTGACCCGCGCCGCATCGACGTTCTCGCGATACTGCGTGCAGCTCGAATAGCTGCG
>JBKPSH010000164.1:0-23847 GCA_046734955.1 Acidobacteriota bacterium | reverse complement strand
CAGCGTCATCTGTCTTCCCGATCGAGTCGGGCACTCGACGGTGCAGCCGTTGCCGTAGTAGGCGCTCCTTCCTGTTACTCTTCCAGCAGGCTATGCAGCATTCGACCGAGGGGCCGACCCTCTTCGTCCCGCCGGCTCGAGGTTCATCGATCCTCGATCGTGCAACGACTGGATTCCCGCCCGACCTGCTGAATCGCATCGCGATTCGCTTCCAAATCCTGACCTGGCTTTATGCCTTCACCTTTTTCATGGCGGCGTTCTTTCCATCGTTACTGTCTGCCGCGCAGCGGGCGAGACTCTTCGAGCATGCCGTGAGCTGGATTCCGGGAGCCGTTTCAATCGCGATGGCAGTCGTGGTCGGGGTCACGGTCCGGTTCGCCGGTGTGCGGCCCGCGGCAGTAACGGTCCTGGCCCTGGTCTTCGAAGTGGTGAGCAGCTACGGCATCGCCGCTGCCGAGTTTATCCAGCCGAGAGCGCTCAACATCGAGTCATCGTGGATCGGCCACTCCTGGGTCTCTGTGTGGATGCTGCTCTTCAACGTCGTCGTTCCGACAGTTCCCCGCTACGCGGTCATTGCCGCGCTCGCATCCGTCACCTCGGTCCCGGCGATGGTGCTGCTCTCGATCTCGTTGTTCCCACCGGCGTCGCCGCCGAACGACGCAATGATCTTCTGGGTGTTTGGCTTCCCCTACCTGCTGGTCGTGATCATGGCCTATGTCGGCGCTCGAGTGGTCTACGCACTCGGCACTGAGGTGACGCGTGCGCGGGAACTGGGGAGCTACCGTCTCGAGGAGAAGTTGGGTCACGGCGGCATGGGAGAAGTCTGGAAGGCGAGTCACCGATTGCTTGCGCGGCCGGCAGCCATCAAATTGATCCGGTCGTCAGCGCCGGGAAACGCCGCCGGAATCTCCGACGATATGCGACGACGTTTCGAGCGGGAAGCGCAGGTCATCGCCCAACTGCGATCCCCACACACCGTGACGCTCTTCGACTTCGGTACCGCGGACGAAGGCTCGTTCTACTACGTGATGGAGTTGCTCGATGGGGTCGATACCGACGCGCTGATCAAGCGCTTCGGCCCGGTACCTGCCGAACGAGTCGTTCACATTCTTCGACAGATCTGCCATTCGCTGTCCGAGGCGGAGTCGCGAGGAGTCGTCCATCGCGACATCAAGCCGGCCAACATCTTCTTATGCCGGTATGGAGAAGACCACGATTTCGTCAAGATTCTCGATTTTGGACTCGCGAAGGCGATGCACGAAAACTCTCCTGAAGCGGAGACCGCGATTACGATCCAGAACGTGATACAAGGCACGCCGGCGTTCATCGCCCCGGAGCAGGCGCTCGGTGGGGATGACATCGACACACGCGCCGACCTTTACTCAACCGGGTGCGTCGCGTATTGGCTGCTGACGGGGACTCTCGTGTTCACTGCCGATACGACCATCAAGACGCTGCTGGCGCACGCGCAAGTCACCCCCGAACCACCTTCGGTGAGGACCACGCTGCCGATTCCGCGGGATCTCGAGGCGCTGGTACTGAAGTGTCTTGCGAAGGATCGCGACGCGCGGCCGGGATCCGCACGCGATCTCTTGCAGCGGCTCGAGTCTATCGCGCTCGAACATCCGTGGACCGAGCAACGTGCTCGTGAGTGGTGGAAGGCGAATCTGACGTCGCCCTAGCATGCGCGCTACTCGCGCGGCGAACATGAAAAGCTGGCGAACGTGCCTCCTTTATCTTTTCCGCCGCTTTCACCCGCCACGAACACCGTGTTGTTCGCGCCAATGGCCACGCCTTCGCCCTGAGGCTCGTTGAGCGCCGTCAGGTCCACTCGAAATGCATCCTGCCAGCGGCCGTCAAACAGATCGGACGTCCGGAAAAACCTCAGGGCGTTTTGTGACCTCAGCACTGCCCATCGACCGTCAGGTGAAACGGCTCCATCCGTGATGCGCGACTCACGATCGCGTGTATCCGCCGCCGCATTCCCCACTCGTTCGAGCTTCATCGTCGAACCTGCTCGAAGATCCGGAGGGAACCGGTAGAGCGCAATCGGACTGGTGTTGCCTTTCGTCACGATGTGGATCCTGCCGTCGGGTGCGATCAGCAGCGCCTCGGCATCGTGCGGGCCATCCGGGTATGTGGCGTGAAACGCTTCCGCTGGTGCCGAGGTGTCCGCAGCGGCGTCGGGTTCCGGCACGCGATAGACGGTGACGTGATCCCGCTTCGTGTTGTTGTCGCCAATGTCGCCGATGTACAGACACGACCCTGTGGTACATCGCGCCGAGGCGACCGCTTCCCAGTCTTCCGCTTCCGCTCCGGCAATACGAAGTTGTCCGGTCACGCCCCCTCGTTCATCGAGCGCAAACAACACCGGCTGACCGGAATCGTTGTGTGTCCACAATCTGCCGGGGACACGCCTGCTGACCGCAAGGCCGCTTGCTTCGGACACACCCGCGAGACGCATCAGCTTGCTCGGCGGTTGGCACGTCGTTGACGGCTGGGCCCGGCCCACCAGGGCGGGGATATTGATCAGAGCGGCGAGGATTACTGCTGAAACTCGAACGCGCGCCATGCTGAAGGCGCTCGCAATTCTCTTGCCTTGCCGCGGCTCGACAGGACCTTACCGTGCCGACAGCTTGAGCAATTCTTCAAGGTAAGTCTTCCACACTGCAGCGATCGTATGCGTACCGTGGCCACGCGTCTCCGGACTGAGCGGGATGACGACGGCGCGTCCGTTCGGCACTCGCTTGATCTCTCGCTCGAGAATGCCCAGCTCGGGCGGATTGATCAGATCGTCGGCGGAGTTGATCGCCAGTAAGGGCGCGCGAATCTTCTCCAGGCCCGGTCCCGGATCGTAATCGTACGACGCCTCGATCTGATACAGGACGTCGTTCGCGTCGGCTGATTTCACGGACGCTGCCATGGCTTCATCCAGTCGTGAATCGGTCGCCGCGAGAGTCGGAAGCTCGCGCTGGCGAATGACAGGATTGCTCGACATCAAATACAAAATCTCCTGAGCCGTGCGAAGACTTGGCGGCTGGGTGGAATAGTTGCCGCCGAGCCACGCAGGGTCGTTGCGAATAGCATCGATGACTGTGCGCCGCCACACACGATTGCGACCGGAGATCTGCGTCGGCAGACTGGCCAGCGGCATCAGCGCATCCATGAAGTCCGGATATTGCTCGCCCCACAGCCACGTGTGCATGCCACCCATCGATGTTCCCATCACCAGCCGCAGGTGGTTCACGCCGAGACCTTCGGTCACGAGCCGGTACTCGGCCTCGACCATGTCGAGATAGCCATATCGCGGAAACGTCGCGCGTAACCCGTCGCTCGGTTTGCTCGATTGGCCGTGACCGATGTCGTCGGGAAGGATGATGAAGTAACGGGCCGAGTCGAGGAGCGCTCCGGGACCAAACAGTGCGCCGCCGAACTCGGAGCGGGTGAACTGCGCGCCGCTGCCGCCCGTGCCGTGCACGATCAGGACGGCATTGCGAACGACACCGGCGGCATCGCGTTCAGGCTTGCCCAGTGTTCTGTAATGAATTTTCAGGTCTGGGAGGATGCCACCGGATCGGAAGTTGAAATTCTTCAAGAAGAAGTCGTGCTGCTCTGGTATTGGATACTGCGCTCGGGCGATGCCAGGCCACGCCAGCGTCACCAGTAGGAAAACGACAAGCCTCTTCAGCATGTGGGATACTAGCGCGATCTCCAGACATGACATAACCGGAGGCCGCACGTCCCTTTCTTTCCAAGGAAGGATGTCGAATATGCCCGTCACCGCGTTCGGGGTCTTTCTGGTCTCCAGTGCGATCATCGTCATCGTCTTCGGCATTGTTGCCCGCAGCACGAACGTGCAGCGGAACGTCGACTACGCCCGCGCGAATCGGCTGCGACTGCTGTTCTTTGCGTCGCTTAGCGGCATCCTGCTGGTATTCCTGGCGCTGACGCTTCCGAACCTGCCGTACCCAGTTGAAGCAAGCACGCCTGCACGGATTGTGCTGGCGACGGGTAAGCAGTACGCGTGGTCGCTCAACCAGGGGACAGCGCCCACACTCGAGAGCTGGGACACGGCGTTCTCCCCGTCGGCAACAGTGCCGGTGGGTTCGGTCGTTGAATTCCGGGTCACTACGCTCGACGTCAATCATGGCTTCAGCCTTTACACGCCGGACGGACATCTCATGGCGCAGACCCAGGCGATGCCAGGTTACGTCAATCGTCTGCGTGTGCTGTTCGATCAACCCGGCACCTACACGGTCCTGTGTTTGGAGTTCTGCGGCATGGCCCACCACAGGATGCGTGGCGTCGTGGAGGTACGGTGATGGCGACCGTAGAATCGACAATCACGATTCCTGAGGCCGATGTCTACCGCAGGGGGCTCACCCGCGTCACGCTGGTGTGGGTGCTGACCGCGCTCGTACTGTTTCCGGTGCTCGCGATACTCGGCTTGTTGATGCGGGCGCAGCAGGGCGGCTACTTGAAATCGACACCCCCCGAAGTGTTCTACGCGTTCATGACGCTCCACGGGCTCGGCATGGTCGGACTGTGGTTCGTCGCCGGCATGGCGGTGATTTCGGTCCTCCTTGCCCGCTACGTGAAGCCGACGACGGCCGTGTCGTGGATGGCCTACGGTGCGACCCTCACGGGCGTTGTGCTGCTTCTGGCCGCGACGCTGATCGGCCGTCTCGGCGTTGGGTGGTACTTCCTTTATCCGCTGCCTTTTCACTCGGGCGGCACCTGGCCCGCGTGGGCAACGGCTTCGCTCTTCGCCGCGCTCGCCATCATGGGTGTGGGCTGGACGGTGTGGGCCGGCGATGTGCTGTTCGCGATCGCGCGCCGTTATCGTCTTTCACATGCCTTGGGCTGGCACTATCTGAGTGGGAGCACCACCCCGGAGGTGCCACCAATCATCATCATTTCCACTGTGAGTCTTATCGGCGTGCTGGCCGGCCTCGTCGCTGCCGTCGTCATCCTCGTGCTTGTTGGTGTCGAGCAGCTTGGTGGTGGCGCCTTTACAAACGACGCGCTGCTCATCAAGAACCTGACCTTCTATTTCGGTCACATGGTCGTCAACATCACGATGTATTTCGGCGTCGCCATGGTCTACGAGGTGCTGCCCGCCTACACCGGCCGGCCCTGGAAAACGAACACGCTCGTCGTCTTTGCCTGGAACCTGGTGCTGTTCCTGGTGATGTTTGCCTACCTCCATCATCTCTATATGGATTTCGCGCAGCCACGCTGGTTGCAGGTGACCGGACAGTTGTCCTCGTACCTCATCTCCGTGCCCGCCGCGGTCGTCACGATCTTCAGCACGCTGGTTCTGATCTACGGTTCCACGATGCGGTGGCGATTGCCGTCGGTGATGTTGTTTCTCGGCGTCATGGGATGGGCGATTGGTGGCGTGGCGGCGGTGATCGATTCGACAGTCGCCGTGAATACGCACTTCCACAACACGTTGTGGGTTCCGGCGCATTTCCATACGTACTTCGTGATGGGCGTCGTGCTGATGATCCTCGGGACGGTCTTTCATCTTGTGACGGAACTGTCCAAGGTGCCCGAACACATCGCGCTCACGAAAACGATCGTCGGCACGGTCGGCCTGGGTGGCTACGGTTTTCTACTGATGTTCTATCTCGCCGGCGTCGCCGGTGTACCTCGCCGCTACGCGATGTATCCACCAGAAGTGGCGGTCGGCACGGCATACGCGAAAATCTCGCTGATCTTCATCGCGGTCCTCCTGATCGGCGCGCTGATCTACATCTGGGAGACCGGGAGACGGTGCCTCAAAGCGTTCTCGTCGTGAAGTGCACGGCCGCGTTGCTCGTGGCGATGTGTACGATCGCGTCATTAAGAGCACAGAGTGTCGATCTGCGCGACGCGCTACCGAACGAGGATTCGCTGCTCAATACCGCAGTGCCGGACATTCCGCTGACCACCGCCACCGGTGCGCGCGTCACGCTCTCACAGATCTCGCGTGGCAGGCCGCTCCTGTTGGCGTTCGTCTTCACTCGCTGTGCCGGCGTCTGCTCGCCGTTTCTGACGTCGTGGCGGTCGGCCGATCGAGCGCTTGGGGAAAAACGTGCGTACTTGCGGCTTGTCCTCAGTTTCGATCCGCGCGACACGTCGGCTGACATGTCCACGTTAGCCCACCACCACGCGCTTGATGACAATGATGAGTGGACGTTTGCGGTCGGTGATCCGAAGGATGTCAGGCGGCTCGCGGATGCGACGGGATTCTGGTGGGCCTGGGACGACGGACGACAGCAGTTTGACCATTCAGCCATGCTCGCGGGCATTCGAGACGGCCGGCTGGTTCGTCTACTGGTTGGCGGATCGATCACGTCGGTACGACTCGATGAATTAGTGCGTGAAGTGTCCGGCGAGTTCGTGCGCAGTTATCCGCTGCCCGGCCGCGTTCCCTTCCGCTGTGTGAAATACGATCGTGCGACCGGACGCGTGACGCTCGACTGGGGCTTTGCGCTCTTGCTCATTCCAATTGCTGCCACCACTATCGGAACGCTGGTGATGTTTGCCGCCGGCGCCCGCGTGCGAGAGTGGGGCGGATATTAGCGCGAGCCAACTGGTGGCAAACGGCGTCTAAGATTCGGATGAACCCAGGGCTCTCACTCCCGACGTCTCCAATCGGCTACTTGCGGTCGATAACAATTCTGATCATCTTCGGCCTCGCACCTGTCGCTGCGACAGCGCAACAGGCAGCCGACGATCAATCCCTCCCGACAGGATCCTCGCGATTGACAGGTCGTGTGATCGCCGCTGACAACGGCCAGCCTGTCAGGCACGCTTACGTAAGCGTTCCTCTAACTGCCCCGGGGGCTGGTTTTGTCTTCCATCCCGTGTCTGGCCGGAGCGTTCAAACCGATGCGAATGGTCAATTCGAATTGGCTCATCTTCCCGCTGGTTCGTACACCATCTACGTCGAGCCGATGACTGGCTTCCTTCGACCCCGGGAGCCGGCATTCGCAACCCTGGTCGAAGGAGGAACCGCTCAGGTCACGATTCGTCTCGCACGCGCTGGCGCAATCGAGGGTCGTGTGCTGGACGAGAATGGTGAACCGGTCCTTGGGGCGCAAGTTCATGCCGTGCGCCGAATCAACATTGCGGGTTATCTGAAAGTGGAAGGAGCGGGAGGTTGGGGAATGACCGACGATCGCGGCGCATTCCGCATCTTCAACGTTCCGCCGGGAGAGTATTACGTCGTGGCGGCCTACAGACCGCGACCGAGGGATATCGATCCAAAGCCCCGACTCGGTTTCACAAACACTTACCATCCCAACGTCCTCACGCTTGATCACGCGCGACCGATTCTGGTTCGTGCCGGTCGCGACACGCGAGGGGTAGACGTCACGTTCGCGACGCGACGATTGGTCAGGGTGTTTGTCCGCGCGGTCAACTCGCAAGGCGCTCCATTGGGCAAAGGAGCGTGGCTGCACCTGACCAGGCGCGACGGCATCGATCTGCCCACGTCCACACAGTCGGTGAACGTGCCACAGGATGGGACGTTCGTGTTTGACGATGTCACGCCAGGCGATTACTACCTTATCGTGTCGAGCGGTTACGGGAGGGCGGAGGCGGCTTATCTCAACGTCACCGTTGCCAACGAGGATCTGTCGCTGGACGTTCAAACGAACACCGGGGCAAGCGTGTCCGGTCGCGTGACTGTCGACGGCCGGCCTCTTGGTGATGAGGCCAGTTCCAGTCCTCGGAACGTGATCGTCTCAGCGAATCGTCCGGTCGGACAGTATGGCTTTTCCTACGCAGAAGTGCCGCTCGCCGGCGTACGCGACACCGATCGGTTCGAATTGCGTGGACTTCGAGGGCCGATGGTGCTCAATGGGGAGATCGCGGGAGGAATGCTGGTATCGATCCGCCGTGGCGGGGAGGATATCGCGGGCAAGACACTGACCTTCGCTGGGACCGAAAACATCGATGACGTCGTCATCGAATTCACGACAAGAACCGCGCGCGTGGATGTCACGGTTACCGGGACGCGCGCTCCAGATGCTACGGAGCGGGTGTTGGTCGTGCTCTTTGCCGACGATCCATCACGGTGGCACTACGGTCATCTGTGGTACGACGTTGCACGACCGTCACCGCGTCCATCCGAGAAGGAGAAGGCTGAATCTCACACGACGATCAGCCGAATCGTTCCGGGACGATACCGCATCATTGCAATCCATGATCCTGGCATCACCTACATTTCCGAACCGGCCATCCTCGAGAAACTTCGTCCGCTTGCAGATCCTGTCACGCTGGTTGCGGGCGAGCCCGCAAAGATCAGCATAGGTGTGACGAGGCTCGGTCGCTGAGCACATTCAACGTGTCGATACAGAACGCGCCGTTGGCAGCAATTCTGATCGTGGTCGCCGTCGCGCGTGTGGCTACGCCGGCGCAACCGGCTGCCGCCGACCAGCCGCAACCAGTCGGCTCTGCACGACTGATGGGGCGGGTAGTTGCATCTGATAACGGCGGGCCTGTCAGGCATGCTTACATCCGTCTGTCTGGTCGTTCACCATCAGAGCCGAAATCCGGTCCCGCCGCGACCATTTCGCGGAGCACCGAAACGGATAATAACGGGGACTTTGATTTTGCGACTTTGCCGGCCGGCTCTTACTACGTCACGGTTGATCGGGTCACGGGATTTGTCAGACCTTCGCGCTCGAAATCTGCAGAAATCGCCGATGGGCAAACGGTCCAAATGACATTTCGTGTCGAACGGACAGGTGCAATTGAGGGGCGTGTGGTGGACGAGCATGGTGACGGACTGCTCGGTATGCAAGTCGCCGCGGTCCAGAGAATCAACTTCGGCGGATACATTAAAGTCGACGCCTCTGGCCTGTCAGCGGCGACCGACGATCGCGGCAACTTCCGCATCTTCAACGTTCCGCCTGGTGAGTACTACGTCATCGCGAGCTATCTGCCGCCACGCCTGGACATCACTCCGTCGCCACGCCTGGGCTATACCAACACGTATCATCCGAATTCGCTGACCCTTGATGCCGCGCGACCGGTTGTGGTTCGACCCGCTCGCACGACCGAGCACGTGGATGTCGCGGTGACGACGCGCCAGCTCGTGACGGTTTCCGTCCGTGCCGTGAATTCGACCGGCGCTCCGCTCGATAAAGAAGCGCGGCTGAGCCTCCACAGGCGAGATGCTGCCTTTCTCGAGTCGTCCATGCGATTGCCCAAGCTGCCGAAGGATGGCACGTTTGTCTTTGACGACATCATGCCCGGTGACTACTACCTCATTGTTGCGACGAGTTCGCGGCTGGAGGAAGCCGCGTATGTAAACGTGACCGTCGCCGACAAGGATTTGTCGTTGAACGTGCAAACCAACACCGGCGCGAAGGTATCTGGTCGCGTTCTCGTCGACGGCGTGCCTCTGACAGCCGTTGCAGGGGTTGGATTCGTTTCGGCTTGGGCACACCGGTCGTGGGCACACTTGGGAATGAGCTACGCCGAGGTCACGAGGGCTGAATTACGGGGCACGGATCGCTTCGAACTGAGAGGCCTTCGCGGGCCCATGGTGCTCGAGGCTGACATTGGTGCGGGTACGCTTGTCTCGATCAAACGTGCGGGACAGATCATTGCTGGAAACGCATTGGACCTGATCGGAACAGAAACCATCGATGATGTTGTCATCGAGTTCACGCGACAAATCGCGCGGCTGGAGGTCGCGGTGACCGGGACCGGCGCCGTCGATCCGGAACCCGTGTTTCTCGTTCTCTTTTCAGACGATCCGTCCTTGTGGGCTCTGGACTACGTGCAATACGCCAGGGCAACTGCGGCGCCAAAGTCCGGCGAGCGAAGACCCGACTCTCCCATGACACTGCCATCGATGGTGCCGGGACGGTACCGCATCATTGCGATCCCTGATCCGGAGATCAGCTATCCAGAGGACACAGCCATCCTCGAGAAGCTTCGCCGGTTCGCAACTCTTGTCACATTGATTGACGGTCAGACGGCAAAGATCAACATCGATGTCGCGAAATTCCGACGCTGACCGCATTGTTGAACGCATCGTTAGGCGAGACCGGCTGTTGATGGCCGCCGGTCTTGCCGCAACGGTCGTGCTCGCGTGGGCCTATCTCGTGCGCGCGGCCGCGGGGATGCAGGCGATGGCGACCGAGGCCGAGATGCATGCGGCGATGGGGATGGCCGATATGCACGCGTGGGGCCTTGGCGATTGGTTCGGCCTGTTCATGATGTGGGCGATCATGATGATCGCGATGATGCTTCCATCCGCCGCGCCCGTCATCCTGCTCGTCCTGGGAATGTATCGGCGACGTGTCGAACCGCAGGCACGCCTGGCCGCCGCGGCCTTCGTCGCCGGGTATCTGGTCGCATGGACGGCTTTCAGTGTGGCGGCGTCTGCAGCACAGGTCGGCCTTCATCGCGCCACACTGCTCGCGCCGGATATGCGCCTGAGTTCGTCGGTGTTATCCGGCGTGATCCTGATCGTCGCGGGCGTTTACCAGTGGCTCCCGGTGAAGAACACCTGCCTTTCGCATTGCCAATCACCCTTCGCGTTCCTGTCGCAGCACTGGCGCGAGGGCAGCCTGGGCAGCTTGTTGCTGGGACTTCGTCACGGTATGTTTTGCGTCGGCTGCTGCTGGCTTCTCATGACGCTGCTGTTCGTCGTCGGCGTGATGAACCTGCTCTGGGTGGCTGTGTTGGCGGCGTTCGTCCTCATCGAAAAACTGTTCGATCGAGGCGCCTTGCTGGCCCGAGTCGCCGGTGTCGCCGTCGTGGCCTGGGGCATATCGCTGCTCGCTTCGGCATGAACGGGGTCTGCCCCTCCGTACGCGAGGTCTGAACCGGTAGGCCAGCCCGCACACAAGTGGTCCGATTTTGGGGTCGTTGCCGGACGTGCAAGAATTGGCTTATAATATTTCTATAGAAAGGAGGGCTTCCGGTCATGGCCCGACCTGCCGTTCGCCCTGCTCCTTCTGAGGGAGCGGTGGTCACCAAAGCCGCCTTACGCGCGGCGGATCTACTGGGAATCTCCAATAAGATGCTCGCCCGCATCGTTGGCCTGTCGGAAGCGAGCGTTTCACGGATGGGCGCGGGTACTTATACGCTGAACCGGGGTGACAAACCCTTCGAGCTTGCGGTGTTGTTCGTCCGCTTTTACCGCGCGCTCGATGCGATCGTTCACGGCGACGACAACGTCGCACGCGCGTGGCTCACGAATCCCAACGCGGCACTCGGAGGGACACCGATCGCACTGATCCAGTCGGTGCCGGGGCTGGTGCATGCCGTCGCGTACCTGGACGCCCGCCGCGCTCTCGTCTGAGCGACGCCGCCTCTCCGGTGTCTGCTGGCGCATCGTCGAAGCGCAACATCGCATATCGACGATGAAGCTCGTCGACACGCTCGACGAGCAGAGCATGCTCGAAGAGCTCGTCGAGGCGACCAAGCCGCCTGTTCCCCCGGAGTGTCAGCATCTTCATTACTTGTTAGCCACCCCGTTTCGATACGGTGCGCCATACCCGGCGGGCTCGCGGTTTCGGCGCGCCGGAATGACGCCCGGCGTTTTCTATGCGTCGAAAGCGCCTGCCACTGCAATCGCGGAGATGACATTCCATCGACTGTTGTTCTATGTCGACTCGCCCGAGACGCCCTGGCCGATGGATGCTGGCGACTTTACCGCCTTCTCGGTCCGCTTCCGTTCGCAGGCCGGTCTCGATTTGACCGCGACGCCGTTTGATGCCGACCGCGCGCGGTGGAGTCATCCCACCGACTATGCGTCGTGTCAGACGCTGGCCGATGCTGCACGTACCGCGGATGTCGAGGTGCTGCTTTACAGTTCGGCGCGCGATGCGACCGGGGTCAACGTCGCTTTGCTATCGTGCCGTGCATTCGCCGGTAGGGAGCCGCTCGAGCGCCAGACGTGGCGCCTCAATCTGAACGCGCACGGCGCTCGCGCTGTGTGCGAGTTTCCCGAAGTGCGCCTGGAGTTCACGCGAGAGGCATTCGCTACCGATCCGCGCATCGCCGCGCTTCGCTGGGAACGGTGAGCCTACTGACCGGTTCGCAAGCGGCCGATACGACGCGTATGGGGAACCGATCTCGACTTGTGGCTGGTCTGGCCGCCGTGTGTGCGCTTACGGCAGCGTGTAACTTGATCGACAAGCTCAAAGGAAAGGACCCGACGGCCCCAAGTTCGACCTCCGCGTCGGCCGGCGATTTCGCCGGAACCTGGGTGACATCATCCTCGTCCTTGCCTGCCACGAGTTGCGGTGGCGTGAAATACACGGTCACCCCCGTCACCGAGACATCGGCCAATGTGACGTTTGGTGGCACGTGCGCGGGCAATATCGAAGTGAACGGCACTGGGACCGGCACCATCTCCGGCTCGACACTTACTTGGAATGCTCAAGGGACAGTCACACAGGGATCGCTGAGCTGCCCGTTCAACTTCACCAACGGCAAAGCGACACAGGAATCTGCCGGCGGGATGCGCATCGTCTATAACGGCACGGTCTGCGGCATTCCGGTCACTGGCGACGAAGTTCTGAAGAAATCCTAACTGGATCCGGGGGCTCCGCCCCCCGGACCCCCTTACGCGCTCACTCGCGGGGACCCCATGATCCCCGCTCCGTTCGCGCGGGCGCGCCCGTGGCGCGCCTAGAGCGCCGCGGCAATCTTCTCGCCGATGAACGAACAACCGAGGCGTATAATCCGCGCGACCGGAGGCCAGCCATGCGCGTGATTCGGAGCATCCTGTACGTTGCCCTCGTTTCGTCGCCGTCGCTCCTGTTTGCCCAGTCCTACACTGGCACCATCGTCGGGTCGATCAAAGACGCGAGCGGGGCGGTTGTTCCGCACGCGACGGTCACGATCACGAACCAGCAAACCAGTCGGCAGCAGTCCGTCACGGCGGACCTCGAGGGGCGCTACACGTCGCTGCCGCTGCCGCCAGGCGAGTATCGCGTCGAGGCGGAACTCCAGGGGTTCCGCCCGGCGCGTGCAAACGTCACCGTTCAGGTAAACGGCACGCTGGTCATCGATTTCACCCTCGACGTTGGGACGCTGACCGATGCGGTCGAAGTACGCGCTGACGCCACGCCGCTCGAGACGACTACGGGCACTGTGGGCAAACTGGTCGACAACAAGCGCATCCTCGAGCTTCCGCTGAATACCCGGAATGTGTATTCGCTGATCTTTTTGACCCCTGGCGTCGCCGGATCGATCGGCAACAACTACAACTCGATGAGCTATACCGTGAACGGCGCACGGCCGACGATGATGGATACCGTCATCGATGGTGTCACTGCGTCGTTTCCGACCGTCAATGGCTTCACTGGTATTTCGGTGTTTCCATCAGTGGATGCGATCCAGGAATTCAAAGTGCTCGGCGCGAACTACCCGGCGGAATACGGCCGCAGCCTTGGAAGCGTTTTGAACGTCGTCTACAAGTCTGGCTCGAATGACTTCCATGGAAGCGCGTACGAGTTCTTTCGAGATTCGGCATTCGACGCGAACAGCTACTTTGCCAAGCTGGCCGGTCAGCCACTTGGCGATTACCGGCGCAGCCAGTTCGGGGGCGTTGCCGGCGGGCCCATTCGACGCAACCGGACATTCTTCATGGCCTCGTACGAAGGCTTGCGTGAGCGGCGCCTTTCGCAAACCACGACGACCGTGCCCACGATTGCGCAACGTCAGGGAGACTTCTCCCAGACATTCGCGCAGAACGGCCAGCTGATTCGAATCTTCGACCCGTTCACGACGCGGGCCAATCCAGCGGGCGGCTTCATTCGCGACCAGTTCACCAACAATGTCATTCCGATCGGCCGGATGGACCCGGTGGCGCGCAACGTCCTTCAGTACTTTCCACTGCCCAATCAAGCAGGCAATTCGATTACGGGAGCCCAGAATTACTTCGCCACCGGAACAGCCGAACTCAATGTCGATAACATCGACACGCGAGTCGATCATCAGATCTCCGACAAATCGAGGACCTTCGTGCGCTATTCCTACCGCAAGACGTTCAGCGAGCCGGCGACGTTTTTTCCGGAGGACATCGCCATCGCCGAAGGCCGGGTGAACGAAGAAAACCACGCGCACAATGTGGTCATCGACTACAACCGGACGATGTCGAATACGACGGTGCTGAACGCGCGGCTGGGGTTCGCGCGGACGCTTTACGTCTTCGACAATCAGGGACTGGGGTTTAAGCCGTCGAGCCTCGGACTGCCGGTATCGATCGATGAAAACGTCGATCGGCTGATGTTCCCCCGGTTCGGTGTTTCCGGCATGGTGACGCTCGGCGGCAACGATCACCGTTACAGCGCGTTCATGAGCTACACCGCTGCTGCCAGCCTCACCAAGCTGCGTGACAATCACACGCTGAAAGCCGGATTCGAGGGACGCATGCTGCGGGTGAACGTGTGGGAAGCGCGCAGCGCAGGGACGTTCAACTTTCGCACGAACGAGACGCAGGGGCCGAATCCCAACACGGCCAGCAGCACGGCTGGCTTCGGGTTCGCGTCATTCCTCCTCGGAACGGGCCAACCGAACGACGTGCTGATTCAGAACTGGAAGAACGTCGCGGCGAACAGCTTCTACTGGGCCGGATACGCCCAGGATGACTGGCGGGTCAATTCCAAACTCACGCTCAACCTCGGGTTGCGGTACGACCTCGACGTGCCGCGGACGGAGCGGTACAACCGAATGAACTACTTCGATCCCGTCGCGCCCTCGCCGCTGGCGCAACAGATTCCCGGACTTCCGAACCTCAAGGGAGGCGTCGTGTTCGTCGGTGTCGACGGTCACAGTCGGTACCAGTACAACTGGGACACCAACAACATCGCACCGCGCCTGGGCATGTCGTACCAGGTGAATCAGAAGACGGTGGTGCGCGCCGGCTACGGCCATATCTTCGGTCCATCCAACCAGGGTGCGCAGGGCACCGTTGGACCGTTCGGGTTCCGCACGGAGAATCTCTGGGTCACGACCATCGACGGCATCACGCCGCTGAACACGCTGCAGAACCCCTATCCGAACGGCTTCCTGCCGTCGCCGGGCTCCTCCCAGGGACTCCTGACGCAGGCCGGTGCGAATCTACAGGCGCCGCTGCAGGACACGCCGTCGCCCTGGGCGATTCAGTACAACGTCAACGTGCAGCGGGAGCTGCCGTGGCAGCTGTTCGTCGAGGTGGCCTACGTCGGAACCCGCGGCTACGACCTGTCGTCAGTCGGCGAAAGCGGACTGAGCCTGAATCAGCTGGATCCACAATACATGTCGCTCGGATCGCAGCTCAATCAGCAGGTCCCGAATCCCTTTTACGGCATCGTCAACAACGGGGTGCTGACACAGCCGACCGTCAGCCGCGCGCAGCTGCTGCGGCCGTATCCTCAGTTCACCGACATCATTCCCCTGTATGCGTCCGGCGCGAAGTCGCGGTACAACGCGCTGCAGATTACGGGACGCAAGCGTTTGTCGAAAGGTCTGATGTTCGAGGGGTCATACACTTTCGCGAAGGCGAAAGAAATCGGGATGAGCCACCAGGATAGCTACAATCTCGAGACGAGCTGGGCGCTCGCTTCGTACGACATCAACCACCGGTTCGTGATGAGTTATCTCTACGAGCTTCCTATAGGACGGAATCGACAGTTCTTCTCCGACGCGTCTCCGTTCCTCAACGCGATCATCGGCGGCTGGCAATTCAACGGCATCACGACGCTGCAAACCGGCACACCGCTGTCGATCACGGCGAATAACACGGCCGGCATTTTCGGCGCGAGAACGCAGCCGAATAACAACGGCAACGACCCGAGGCTGAGTGGGCCGATCCAGGACAGGCTCGGCAAGGCCTTCGACACGAGCGTCTACAGCCAGCCGGCCGCGTTCACGTTTGGCAACGAACCTATCTTCTCGCCACTGCTTCGCGCGCACGGCGTCCAGAACTTCGATCTGTCATTCTTCAAGAACTTCGAGGTAACCGCAGGAATGAAAGCGCAGTTCCGGATCGAGGCGCTCAATGCGTTCAACCGCGTCCAGTTCTCCGCCCCCAATACCAGCGTGACCTCTTCATCCTTCGGCGTTATTTCGGGCCAGGCCAATTCACCCAGGCAGTTGCAGTTCGGCCTGAAGTTATTGTGGTAAGCGGCTCGCGAAACAGGAGCGAGCTCATTTGCTCTGCAGGATGTCGGTCAGCGACTTTCCATCGACGTTCTTCAACTCGACACCAAGCAGTTTCGCTGCTGTTGGCGCGACGTCGACATTGTCGACCGACTGCAGCTTCACGCCTGGTTTGATGCCACGGCCCGACGCGATGAACAGCGCCTGAATTTCGGCGTCTGACGAAAGATATCCATGCGTGCCGAGGCCGCCTTCGGCGGCGTCCACGACTGTCTTCTCTCCGATCGCGCCGGCGGCAAACGCGTAACCAGTTTTCGCCGTCAGCAGGAGCACTCCGACTTGTGGATCGCTCGACGGCTGCGGCAGACCCAGCGACTCGTACTCCGCGGCTTCAATGACTCTATCGATACCTTCGATGCTGGAGATGGCCTGCCGCGCACGGCGTAACACACTGCCGTCCGAATCAGGTTCGGTCACGTAAACGAATGCCGAACCACCTTCGGAAACCACATACGCTTGTGTCGCCGTCACCTGTCCCGCTTCGACGGTCATGAGTCCTGCATCCCGTAGCGCGACGTTCGGGAGCAGTTGCTTCTGTACGGCCTTGAAGCCATGATCCGAGACGACGAACAACGTCGTGCTTGCCGTCATGCCAGCACCATCGAGCGCTTGCACGATCCGTCCAACCTGTGAATCCAGTCGGGCCATCGTGACCATTGCCGCCGGAGTCTTTGGCCCATAGCGGTGCTGCATCGAATCGAGCGCGAGCAGATGAAACAGCAGCAGGTTGGGGCGATGCGTCCGGATGATGTGAATGGCGGCGTCAGTCCAAACATCGTCTCTCCAGACGATGTTCTGGTTGCCGAAACCATCGACGTCCTTCTGAGAGATGGTCCCCACAGTGACCATCTCTCGCGCGATTGCGGGTTTCGTTTCAGGTCGTTCCGGACGTTCGGGGAATTCCCAATCGATCGAAGGCGCATTTAGGATCGCCACCCAGTCGACCTGCGCGGACGTCATTCCGTGATCGTGAACAACGTCGTAGAGTGTTGGCGCGCGCACCATGTCCTTCTTGTCACGCCACGGCTCGACGCGCGGAGGAACACCGGAATCGCGCACGAGTGTGCCGTTGAACAGCACACCGTGCTTCGCCGGTGTGACGCCAGTCACCAGCGACGTATGGTTCGGCCACGTCACGGTCGGGTTTACCGGCCGCATGCCGGCTGCGAGCGCACCGTTTGCCGCAAGCCGCCGCAGGTTTGGTACGGGCAGGTACGGATCGTCGAGTGCCCAAGCAGGGAAGCCGTCGAGCGTCATGATGATGACGTGATTGCCCTCTGACGCCGGCCGTTGCTGCGCGAACAGGACCAGGGCAGCGCACAGCGCGAGCAGAGCCACGACGAGTGGGAGCCTGAAAGCTCGGCTTCGATCGGGATGTCGCATCGCCGCGCATCTTAGCATCGGCTGGTTAGTTGCGCGCGACGGTCGCGAAATCCTGATACGTCATGTCGATTCGTTGTTCGAACGCGCTTGCGAAGCTCGCCCCTTGTGCCAGGTCTTGCAGCAGCGCGACGATGGCAGACGCGCCTCGCAGCTCCATCAGACGCCGGACGGCGCGTGCCGCCGAGGCGTACGCAATTTCGGCCTCGCGCCGCGACATGTTAACGAACGACTGATGCAGTTTCGACAACTTGGGACGCGCGCGCGTACGGGTCAGCAGTGCTTCCGCGTCCTCCGACCCGGCTGGTTCAAGCACCGTCGCGAGACCTTCGTTCAGCCACGCGGGAACGGTTCGTCCTCCAAGCATGGCCACCAGTGCGTGGACGAATTCGTGAGACAAAACGCGGTCGAGGTCATCGCGCTGCGCCAACGTGTCACCAATCGGTACCCGGATGCAACCGTCGTACGCGGCCACCGACCATGATGCCAGTCGCGTAATCGCGTTGAACTGTTCCCGCGTGTAAAGCACAACCGTGATTCGCTCCGACGGGTAAACGCCGAGCCGGCGGCCAACCCGCCAGTACGCGTTCTCGAGTTGCTTCGCTGCTTGACGTGCAAGCGGTTCGTCGTCCGGTCGCTCGAAAAGCGCACTGAAGTGATCGGTGCGCACTTCGTGGAATCGATCGTGCAGCTCTTGCTCTCGACGCCATGTCGCGAGCTTCATCTCGAGATCGGTCTGACCCGAGGAGCGCTGAACGGCGATCTCGTAAAGCGAGATCGCCTCGGAGAGCCGCCCGGCGCGATAGTGCAAGTCTCCGAGCCACACGGCTGCTTGCACATTGCCTGAATCGAGCGCGAGGGCGCATTCGAAGCGGATCCGCGCCGTCTCGTCGCGGCCGAGCATGAAGGCGGCGACGCCACCGCCAAAGCAGAGGGTCGCGTCTTCAGGTTGCAGCGTCGATGCTCTGGTGAACGCGTCCAGCGCCTCACCAAACCGTCCATGCTTGATTGCCGCCGCGCCCTTCCGGGCCAATGCCCCGGCATCGTGTTGCTCGCGGACGTCGGCGGCAACCGGCGCCACGCCGGTCAGGAGAGTCAGTACGATGAGAAGGAGCAGTCGCAGAGTGACCGGTGGTTTGCAAACGGGACACCCTGGGCAAACTGCTGCAAAATGGCTGGTGTCCGCTTCAGGCTCGGGGACTTAGTACTCCGCAGGGTCTACAAAAGTCGCCCTCACGGATGCTTGTAAACCGCGCCGCAGTGAGGACCGGCGATCGTGATACTCATTCAGTCCGCAATGCGACGAGCGGATCGATGCGGGATGCGCGGCGTGCCGGAAGATAGCCAGCGAGTCCCGCCACCATTCCGAGAACGAGAAGCATCCCCGCGAACGTCGCTGGATCTGTTGGAGTGATGCCAAAGAGCAAGCCGCTGACGGAGCGCGTGAGCGCCAACGAACCGACAACGCCGATGGTCATGCCGATTGCTGCCATCCCCAGTGTCTGCATCACAATTCGCATCCGAACATCGCGCGCAGAGGCACCGAGCGCCATGCGGATGCCGATCTCCTGCGTCCGTTGCGTCACCGTATAGGAGATGAGCCCGTAGATGCCGAGCGACGCGAGGACCAACGCGAACAGGGCGAATCCACCGAGCATCAGTACGACGAACCGTCGCGACGAGACGGACTTGTCGACGATCTGCTGCAGCGTTCTCACCTCGTTGGTTGCGAGATTGGGTGCCAGCGGCTTCAGCGCGGCCCGAACCGCCGTCGCCGTCTGGCTCTCAGGCAGCGTGGATCGTACGACGAGATCCGACGATGGTTGGTCGCCGCACTGTCGCATCGGCAGGTACATCTCATTTCCCGATGACTGCTCGAGCGCGAGATGGCGAACGTCGCCGACAACGCCGACAACGCGGCGTTCGGGACTGCAGGCGTTGAGCACGATTTTTCCGAGTGGATCCTGGCCGGGCCACAGCGATCGGGCCAGCGTCTGGTTGATCACGATGACCGGTTCGCTGGACGCTGTATCGCGATCTGAGATGTCACGCCCGGCGAGCACGGGAATGCCCATCGCGGCCGCGTAGCCATCACTGACGATGCGCGGGAAGGCGAACGGAAATTTGCCGCGTTCGTAGACCGCCCCTTTCGCGGGAGCTCCCCACGTGCGATTACGGCCAAGCGGGAGCGCGTCAGTGATCGCCGCTCCATCGGCGCCGGGAATCGCGCGGACACGACGCAAGACCTCGTCGAAATATGCGGTGCGTTGCTCGCGCGTCGAATAGGACTTGCCGGGATCGACGCGGATCGTCATCGCATGGGCGGGACGGAATCCCAGGTTCACATCGAGCACACGGACAAAGCTGCGCAGCAGCAGGCCCGCACCCACGAGCAGCACACACGCAAACGAAATCTCGGACACGACGAGCACGTTGCGCGCCCACGTGCGCCGGCGGCCGCCAGTCGAGCCGCGGCCGGTTTCTTTCAATGCATCGTGGAGCATCGCTTCTGGCGTCTGAAACGCCGGCGTCAGCCCAAACACGATGCCGGTGACGATCGCGAGCCCGAACGTGAAGCCGAGCGTCGCCATGTCGGCATGGACCGTTTGAAGGAGCGGGACACTCATCGCATCGAGCCGAGCGAGTCCGCGGGTCCCGACGATTGCGAGCAACAGTCCGAGCAGGCCTCCGCTCAAGGACAGCACGACACCTTCGGTCAGCATCTGCGCGACAAGCCGTCGCCGCCCCGCACCGAGCGCCGTACGAATGGCAATCTCCTTGTGACGTGCCGCCGCCCGCGCCAGCAGCAGATTCGACAGGTTCGCGCAGACGATCAGCATCACGACCCCGACCGCTCCCGCCAGCACCCATAGCGCGAGCCGCATGCGGCCGTTGACGTGCGTGGCCAGCGGAGCGACGTAACCTTCGAACGAGTTACGTTCCGGATGTTCTCGTGATATTTGCGCACCGAGTGTTCTGATTTCTGACTGCGCCTGGGCAGTTGACACGCCTGGCTTCAGACGGCCGATCATGGCCATTGTGTTTCCCCATCGATTGGTCTCGGGACTCAACGGAAACGGAAGATAGAGTTCGAACCGGCTGCCCGGGGCGAAGACCGAAGCGAAATCGAATGATGCAGGGAGCACACCGACAATCGTGTGGGGCTCGTCGTTGAGCGTCACCGACGAGCCGACGACGGCCGGATCAGCCGCGAAGCGGCGCGTCCACAAATCGTGACTGAGGAGAACCGCCTTCGGTCCGTTCCACCGGCACTCCTGCGCCGTGAACGTTCGTCCG
Organism: Acidobacteriota bacterium; assembly: GCA_046734955.1. GTDB lineage: Bacteria > Acidobacteriota > Vicinamibacteria > Vicinamibacterales > 2-12-FULL-66-21 > JALZOC01. Next base: position 3,006 of record JBKPSH010000164.1, on the reverse strand, counting down.
AGTTGCGGCCGTACGCCGAGGATGTCGAAGAAGTTGTCGGAGACTGGGACGGCGTTCAGCCGCTCCGGTTCGCCACGGCCGGTCAGGACGGTGTCGCCGACTCCGTAGAAGGCGAAGTAACCGGCCAGCCTGGACAACGACTGCGTCCGTTCCCGCAGGTCCAGCATGTACCCAACCTGGGTCGTCTGGCCGGAGAGGCCGCTCGTGTCGTGGTTCGTAATCCAGACAAGGCGTTCGGGATCCTCAAACGGCAGCGGCCGCAGCAGGAGCGCGTTCAGCACGCTGAAGACCGTCGCACTTGCGCCAATGCCGAGACCCACAATCGTAATGGCGAAGATTGCAAACCCCGTATCGCGTTTCAGCGTGCGGACGGCATAGCGAAGATCGTGAATCAGAGTGGCGGTAAACATGTTGACTTTGACGGAACAGGAGCCGCGAGCGTTGGCTCCCAGAAATACTAGTTCGAACGGTGGCTCTGGGAGCGCTATCATGCGCACATGATTCGCGCCACTTTTATCGCGGTACTCGCGGCAGCTGCGACACTTGCGAGTGGTGCACAGCCGGCGGCCTCACGTCCAAATATCCTCCTCGTCATCGCAGATGATTGGTCCTATCCCCACGCCGGTGTGCTCGGTGACCGGGTCGTCAAGACGCCCACCTTCGATCGCATCGCACGCGAAGGCGTGCTGTTCCGCAACGCGTTCGTTGCCGCGCCGTCGTGCACGCCCTCTCGCGCGTCGCTGCTGACCGGACGTGCTGTTCATCAGCTTGAAGAAGGTGGGAACCTTTGGGGGTTCCTTCCCGCGAAGTTTGTCACGTACCCGGATCAACTGGAAACGGCGGGCTATACCGTCGGATTCACACGAAAGGGGTGGGGACCCGGGGATTTCAAGGCAGGAGGACGAGCGCGGAACCCCGCAGGAAACCAGTTTGCGAGTTTTGCTGACTTCTACAAGCAGGCGCCGAAGGACAAGCCATTCGCCTTCTGGTTCGGGTCACAGGATCCGCATCGTCCGTACGAGGAAGGGAGCGGCGCGGCTTCTGGAATGACGGCTGCAGATGTTGCTGTCCCGCCGTTTCTGCCGGACACTCCGGCAACCCGCAGCGATCTCCTCGACTATTACTTCGAGGTGCAACGCCTCGATCGCGATGCGGGAGAGATCATTGCGACACTCGAGGCGGCCGGACAGTTGGATAACACGGTCGTGATCTTCACGTCCGACAACGGCATGCCGTTCCCGCGCGCGAAAGCGAATCTGTACGATGGTGGTACGCACGTGCCGCTCGCAATTCGGTTCCCCTCGAAGGCAAAGCCGCATCGGACACTTGACGACTTCGTTGTCCTGACTGATCTCGCTCCGACGATCCTCGAAGCGGCCGGTGTGAAGCCTGCCGCCGGAATGACCGGCCGCACGCTCATGCCGCTGCTCACTGGTAGCACGCAGCCGGACCGCGACCGCGTGTTCCTGGAACGCGAACGGCACGCTCAGGTCAGACGCGGCGACCTTGGTTATCCGGCGCGGGCGATTCGGAACAATGACTTTCTGTACATCTGGAACATCCGTCCGGATCGCTGGCCTGCAGGTGATCCCGAGATGTATGTGTCTGTAGGGCCGTTCGGCGACATTGACGGCGGACCAACGAAGGACTTGCTCTTGCAACGTCGCGACGATCCCGCGATGTCGCGGTATTTCAATCTCGCAACCGCGAAGCGGCCTGAAGAGGAACTCTACGATCTGCGGCAGGATCCACAGCAACTCGACAACGTTGCTGGGACTCCTCCGTACGCGAAAACAACAACCGCCCTGCGTTCCGCGCTGCTGGATTGGATGCGGGAGACGCAGGATCCGCGTGCCGCGAAGTCCGCTGATTTGTGGGATCGCTATCCGTACTTCGGGCCGCCCGGGCGCGATCGATAGGAGGTATCGCCGTCGATGAGAACGCACATTCTGTTCTTCGCGTGCATCTCCGCCGCCACACCTGTTGCCGCCGCGGATTTGCGGCTCGGAATTGTCGGCACCGACACGTCGCACGCGCCGGCGTTTGCCGCGGCGTTCAACGATCTGTCGTCGCCGCAGCACCTCGCGGGGGCCAGGATCGTTGCCGCGTATCGCGGCGGAAGCCCGGATCTGCCCTCGAGCCGCGATCGCATCGACAACTTCACGACGCAACTGCGCGACAAGTACGGCGTCGAAATCGTCGGCAGTATTGCCGACCTGTGCGCGCGGGTCGATGGTGTGCTGCTGACGAGCGTCGATGGCCGTGTTCACCTCGCGCAGGCGCGAGAGATCATCGCCGCGGGCAAGCCGCTGTTTATTGACAAGCCACTGGCGTCAACGCTCGACGATGCGAGGGAGATCGCGAGACTCGCCAAGACTGCGGGCGTTCCGTGGTTCAGCACGTCGACGCTGCGGTACGGTGTGACCGAGCTGAAGGCCGGCGATATCAGCGGCGTTGACGTCTGGGGTCCCGGGCCGCTCGAGGAACACCACCAGCTCGATCTCTCGTGGTACGCGATTCACGAAGCGGAAATGCTGTTCACGATTCTCGGCCGTGGGTGCGAGGAAGTCACACGCACCGCATCAGCCGATGCTGACGTCGTGACGTGCCGCTGGAATGACGGGCGAATTGGAACAATGCGCGCACTGCGGCCGTCCTCGGAATACGGCGCCGTCGTCTTTCGCAAGAACGCAAGGCGCCAGGAATTCGAAATGAAGAGCATCACTCCTGTTGCGCGGCGCCTCGACGAGGAGATCGTCAAGTTCTTCCAGACGAAGGTGCCTCCGGTTCCTAATGAAGAGACGCTGGAACTGATCGCGTTCTTGGATGCGGCGCAGCGCAGTAAGGAAGCCGGAGGCACACCCATGCCTTTACGATAGTCGATTACTGTCGATGCGCCCGTAAACATCCACATTTCGGGCACGGGACGATGCGTATCTCTGTGCGCGTCTCGACCCTTTTCGATTGGCATCGCGGAGGCGAAGCCCCTCGATGAATTAACGCCGA
>JBKPSH010000163.1:0-9870 GCA_046734955.1 Acidobacteriota bacterium | reverse complement strand
CATCAGTGTTTCGCGATGGAAAGAAGTTGTCCTTCACCAAGCGCGGACCAATGATCGTAATCAATGTTCCGGCACCACCTGCAGCACCAACGAACCTCCGTTGATTCGCTAATGCAATGGCGCGTACGGCTTGTGAGCGACTATGAAGCGCAGACCGTGCGACCGTCGCTCGCTTAGTCACCGAGATGACGGCAAGAGGAGATCGTGGTCCGCCCTGCGAGCGGTGCAGGCCGGGCGCGTTTGATCAGAATTACGCGAGGAGACGCTCACGCTCGCAGCCGATTAGGCGCCGACCAACTTGCGCAAGGTGCCGGCGGTGAATAGTGGCTAGGCGTGCCGCAGCCGTGAATACGGTTTTGATCCCGTTTCATCGAGACGCGAACCGGGACGGAGCAATGCCGACGCGCGCGGAGCGCCTGACTCGGCTCTGGATGTGGCATTTCGGCCACTCTAGTTGCGGCCGGAACCCCAGAAGCACTCAAGCACGGCCGCTTTGCGCGACGTCATTGTCGATCCGGCATACGCGTCAGCGATACCATTGGCGTCTCTCTCGCGATGGTACCAACGAACCCGGTACCTCGCCAGTCAACAATAATTCTACGAAGAACTTGAGCGTGTTGCGTTCGATCGCGGCAGCGGCGTAAGCGGCTAAGTGGCAGCAGGTCAGGTCTCCGTCACGGGCTCGTCATCGGCCGGATCAGACAGCAGAATGGCTTTCGCAGTCGAGAACCAATCACCATTCTCATCGAGTGCTTGCGCGAATCGCCGCAGCTGTTCATCGGGATGTAAGGTAGTTGACTCGGCCAGCCGCGCGACTCTCGGGCGCTCTCATTACTACGGGCGCTCCTGAGAGGGATCTCGGACACCTTGCGGGGCGAGGAATCCACCAACACAAGCGGGACAATCTCCTCGCTCGGCCAAACTCCCGCGATCGGGTGTTGAAAAAGTTCGTGCGTCAGTTTAGCGATTTCTCGCCTCGGGGGGCATTGCGAAGCAGGGTGGTGATTGCCTGTTTCCGATATGCTTCGAATCCAGGATTACCGGGTGGTCCGCCGAGAACGAAGTACATCGCAGACCGGGCCGCCTCGGTGCCTTTCGACATGATCCGCAGGCCGAGGTCCAGCCGGCCCTTGGATACTACTCCGCCATCGTGAAGCCGGTAGAGCGCGGACCGGATCAAGCGCCCAGGTCCGCATCACCGCCCCGGCTCGGAAAAACTCCTGGCGGCGGACCAGGAATTGCGGACGCTGTTCGCGGCGAATCGCCGCCTGTTTAAGGCGTAGGTCTTGCGAGAGCGATCGAGCCCCAGATGCCGCGGGCGACGGTTGAAATGCGAGCTCCGCGCGATGGGCTTTGCTCCAGCTCACGCCGTGGCGCACCGCCGCATGACTGGCGGGCATCGATTGACAGTCCAGCCCGATCTGTTGGCGCAACCGTCGCGTCACCCGTGCCTTCGGATCCGCGAAGTCGAGCCACTCGGTGCGAATACCACAGCGTCGACACCACACGCGCCGTTGCGCATAGACGAGCGTCACGCGATGAGCGGCCCAGGGCACATCGTCCCACGTGCAATCCCGCGCCGATCGCACGCGACCGTGCGTCCGCCGCACCCGCTGCAGACGTACCGGCGTACGTCGCGTCGCTCGATCCGGATCGTGAGCGGGCTATCTGTCGTTTCGCCGTCGCTCTCCGCCGTCACGACCCGAAACTCCAACAACCCGAGAATCCACGTACAATCGCGTCCCGATCCCACTCGTCCTCCCTTGTTGGTAGCACTCCGAGAAGACGACACCGGATAGTCCGGTGCCAAGTGGGATCGCGTTCTCAAGTCCAGGCCGCCGAGCAGACCGCCCACCCAACAGCGGTCCGCGCAGGCGGCCGGGTAATTACCTCAAATCGCTATACTCAAGATCGGTGAAACATCCTTTTTCATGCCGACTCCACCGACCCCTACCGCCAGCCGCGGTGTCAAACTGATGGATGGAGGTGCGGATGGGTCGCGCAGTTCGGGCAGTCGTTGCGGTGGCGTTGATGTTTCTGATAGCGGTCATGCTATCCAAGCGCTTGCCGGCTCCAGCCGCGAATGGCCGAGCGCGTCGATGTGAAATCCCAGCGGAGCCACCGCGACCGTTGCATCTAGACCGATTCGCCGACCGTGCTCACCTCCGTGCCGATTCTGCGACGGCAGAGAGTTGGGCCATCGCCCATGCCGATGTATCACCGCTTCGGCAGCAGGGCGCCGGTCCATATGCGGACGTCCGCGACCAGTGCATGGCGATGCTGTTCGCGAGGATCTCTCAGAGCCATGGAATCGACGTGAGTACTGTGCGTGAGTACGCCCAGCAACGAGACATCATTTTTGACGCCGCCGTCCTCCTCGTGTTCGCCTTTGCGTACGTGGTGATCGCGCACCAATTGGTCGGGGCAATCACGCGTCGGTTCCCTGGTGATGAACGATTCGCTCTGGTAGCCGCCGTGATCATCGTGTCAGTCATGACTGTGTTCGCCGCGGTGCTCGTCGGCGATAGCTGGTCCATCGGGGCTGAGGTTCTTCGGATCGGTAATGGGCATCTGAGCTACCGCACAGAGCGTCTGCCGTGGCGGCAATATCGGCCCGCCATCATCGCCACGGCGCTCGGCGTGTTCTGGCTGGTTGCAGTCGTCAGGATCAAAACAAAAAGAGTGCAGGCCGCTGAGCGACGGGCCACGTTCGGCACCGATAACGAGCCGTACTCAAATCGGTGAACAGCCTTTTTTAGATTCGTCGGCTCTAGAAGTGCCACCAAATCAGAAACATCCCACATTCGTGGCGTCATGTTCGCTGCCGTCGCTGGAGTCATTCTCAACGCGAGAGCCATCAGATCCGATTTCGAGCGTCGCAAGAACGCCGAAGGTGGATCCTAAGGAAAACCGCAAGAGGCGCGGTTTTCCCATAGGCTCCACGCCATCGTCTATCTTAATGAATGAGGAAACGATCACGAGGACCGATCAAGACAGCGAACACGTCCACCGAATCCGATCAGGCCACGATACGTCGCGACGGCAGCGCGCACTTCGTAGTCCCCAGGCGGCGGCTTCAACACGGACGTCCACTGGAACGCCGCACTGCCGGCAACCGCGGCCACCGGGACGGCGAGCCGCTGTTTCAGAGGACTGCCGACCGGCGTGAACATGTGGTCGAACGAGGCAATGAGTACGTCGAGTTGGCCGGCAACCCCGGACGCCACGCTCAGCAGCACGCGAACCTCGGCAGAACCGTTCTCGGAAAACTGCGGCACCAGATTCATCTGCAGCGGGAAATCGGCTCTCGGCAGCAGTTCGGCCAGCGCCGCCGCGCCTCTGAAGAGCTTTCCGGCGAATGCAAGTGCGGCGTCTGCGTCCCGGATGCGCTCACGAGGCTGACCAAGGAGCTCTCGGGTCCCCTGATGCGGCATAAGTCGATCCTGTTTGTTGGGAGCGACATTGCTATCGCGTCAACGGTTCCAACGAGTTACTGCGCCGCATACGTCGATCCGGCGCGAGAACGGCGGTCGCGTGGTGCTGAACAGCAACAAACCAGCAGACAAAATCGACGAGATTTTTGATGAGAGCCGCACGTATTACGTCCTTGCCATCACGCGCGATCCCGTGGAGTCCGGCGCCGACAAACGGCATCAGGTCAGGATCGCGGTGAATCGAAATGATGCGACCGTGCGCGCGCGCAACCTGGATTACGCCGCAGATACGTGACGTTTCAACTTCGCTCGCATGGGGCGGCTTCGCTGCCCGTGCTCGCTTCCCGCCGGACGTCGCTTGGCTCGGTTCCCTCCGGCCCTCGCCGATAGGCGCTCTTCTTAACTTTGTTCGCTTTTCATTCAGCCAACTCTACCGGATGCATCCGCGCTTCGACGACGAATGGTAGATTCTCTGGAAGGGGCCCGTTTTTGGCAGCCGAAGGCGGCGGAAGCACGAAGAACTTGACCGCATCCCGATGGGTCCACGAGTGAAACTTTAGGAACCATCCAGGGTTTGTCACTAGTGCTGTCGGGACATCGAGTGCTGATGACGGCGGACGCCTTTTCGCGGCCGAGCGATTGTCCGTGGCGAGCAAGGGCTTCATGACGATGAACCGTCGTCGGTTTCTGCGTCAGGCAGGCAGCAGCTTTGCCGCTGCTCTTTCAACCCGATGCTCGTCTCAGACGCTGACCTTCGGCGACCGCCGAACTCGAATCGAGCAACTGATGGCCCGACTTCACGAGCAGAATGAGTTTACCGGCGAGATCCTGGTGGCAGAGAAGGGTCACGTGATCTACGCGGGTGCATTTGGTCTGGCGAATCGCAGCACCGGTCAGCCGTACACCACCGACACTCGATCGTGTCTCGCATCACTGTCGAAGCCAATCACCGCGACGGCGATCATGATGCTCGCGGAGCAGTCGCGCCTGACATACGACGATCCGCTGGCGGCGTTTCTACCGGGGTTCTCGGATGCTGTTGGGGCAGTGACAATTCGGCAGCTGCTGACACACACGTCGGGCATTCCGGACTACCCCGATCTGAATGCCGACCATCCCGGCGTCACGAACGCTGAAATCCGTACGGCCTTACAGAAGGTACACAAACCTGCGTTCCCACCCGGCGAGAAGTACCAGTACTGCAACGGTGGCTACGTGCTCCTGGGATTGATCGTCGAGAACATCTCGCGCCAGCCGTTGCCAGGCTTCCTCGAGTCACACGTGTTCAACCCGCTTGGAATGACGTCATCGTTCGTTCTGACCAGCCTTGACCAGAAAACGCCAGACGTCGCTCGCGGTTACGACAGGGTCAGCGGCGCAGACGATTTTGTTGGCATGGAAACCGGTGCCAGCGGCGTGTACTCGACTGTCAAGGACCTTCTCCGCTTCGATCAAGCGCTCTACACCGATGCGCTCGTGAAGCCACAGACGCTCGCCGAAGCCTTCACGCCGTTTCCTGTGCGCGAAGGCCGCACCACGTACGGCTTCGGTTGGAACATCGTCAGCGATGTTGACGGGAAGCACGTGTGGCACCAAGGGAACACGGCCGGCTTTCGCGCCTTCATCGAACGGCGACTCGTCGATCGGATCGTGGTCATCATGCTGACCAACGGCGGAGATACGAATCGCATGGCGATCAACGACAGCATCCATCGGATATTGAAGGCGGTGCCATCCTAGGAATCCGGCCGGCAAGCGTTCCTTTTCCCGTGCGTACGATCCAGTCTGGGCCGAGGCACGTTCCGCGGAACAGTAGCCGTCACGATGCCTGCTGCGGCAATCGCATCCTGCGTGAGGCGGGTGTGCGGCAGACCGCGAGGACGAGCGATGATGGTCGTGATTGATCGGCGTGCGGGTTGTCGAACGATTCAGCGACGACTTCGGATCGCTTCGAGGCGACATCGACTTCGATGAAGTCGGCGGTCGCCGGCTGGATGGACCCGAGCGTGATCGATACGAAGCGCGGCACGGCGCCTTCCTTGGTCAGTCGATCGGTTAGTGGATCCTACAGCCACGGCGGGTCGTCCTGGACCTCATGGCGGCGACGGGCGGGTGAGGCGGGTCGCCGCCGCCGCGTTGATCGCAATTCCGCCGCCTCGGGGGCTGTTCGTCGCCGTTCGCCGTCAGCCGCCTCCTCGATGTAAGAGAACCCCGGCTCCGGCGACTATCCTCTCCATGCATCACCCATTCAAAGGGCCAAACGCTGTCTAAGCAGGACGATTTGTACGCGGATGCGGTCGCCGCTTACGGATCCGCGCTGGGACGGCTGGCCCGCGGTTACGAAGTAGACGGCGAACGGCGGCGCGATCTGCTTCAGGACATCCACTTGGCGCTGTGGCAGAGCCTGGATCGATTCGACGCCCGGTGCTCGCTGCGGACGTGGACCTACCGCGTGGCTCACAACCTCGCCATCTCGAAGGTGATTCGCCGGCGCACCCGAATGCCGACGCTGGTCGGCGTCGACGAGCTGGAGTTACGGGCGGCGTCGGGCGATCTCGAGGATCAGTTGGATCGAGCACGGGCCTCGGCGCGTCTGCTGGCGGTCATTCACGAGCTGAAGCCGCTGGATCGGGAGGTCATGCTGCTCTACCTCGAAGACCTGGACGCACTGGAAATCGCAGCGGTGACCGGCATGTCGGCCGCCAACGTCGCCACCAAGGTCCATAGGATTAAGAAAGTTCTGGCCGCGCGTTTTTTCGAGGGAGCACCCGATGGCAGGTGAGAATCCAGGCGGCGACGTGAAGGCGCTCTGGCAACGACAGCAGGAGGAGCCACAAGACGTGGCGGTCGCCAGCGTCCGGCGCCGGGCAGTAACGATCGAGGCCGCCGCGCGGCGGCGCAGCTTGGTGTTCCGGCTGTCGATTGTGAACAATGTGGCGATCTGCGCCGCGCTGGCGTGGCTCAGGCCCGAGACGCGGCCGTTTGTCGCGGTGTTCTTTCTGGCGGTGTCGCTGGCACAGATCGAAGCGTTGACGCGCAGCGCGCCGATCACGGCGCCTGGCGAAGCCGGCCTGATGACGTCGCTGGCGTTTCTGCGCACATCGCTCGAACGGGAACGGGCGTTCGCGGCCCGCGCATGGCTGTGGTTCCTGCTGCCGGCCGGGCTCGGCGAGCTCGCGCTATTCGCGGGCATGTGGGCGACCGGCGCACCAGGACTGCGCGTGGCGCTGCCGCTCGCCGCCAGTGTCTTGGCGATCTTCGCCTTTGTGTTGATCAGGTCGCGACACCGCGGCCGGCTGCTGCAAATCCAACTCGACGAGCTCCGCAGAGCCTAGTGTCGTCAGTGCGTCGCGTCGCACGCTTCCGCGACGACGGTAGCGGTAGCGACCGCCTGGTCCAACGCGTGTTAGCCGATGTCGCGGTTCCCAGACTGCTTCGATTAGCTCGGAGGGGCTGATGCTTGTTGCGCTCTTGACTTAATCTCGAGGTCGAGTTGGGCGGCCGCCTCGGGAAGATGTCTGCCAAGGAGAGGGCCGGTAACCTCTCTATATCCGTCTCCACTATTTCTCCAAAACCGGGGTCGTTTCTGGACGACTCGGGAAAACACCAGTCGACGCGAGCAGAATGCGATCAGATTGAAGGAAAAGCAGTTAGCACCAGAAGTCGCGCGCCATCAAGAAGTGGAATAGAGCTGTTGAAAGGGTTCGATTCCTTCGCGGTTCAACATTCAGAGCTTCAACGATTCTGACGGTGAGCCCAAATTTCCTCGAGAGGCAATGAATCGGCTCCTGCCAAACGCGATCGTAGAGCTGCTGAATCGCGAGGACATCCCGGACATATCGAGAGCGCAGCAGCACTCCCATTGCTCCTGCGTGTGCCCGGGTCGATGTCCCACACCGGGAGCGAACGACGAACGGCCACTGTCACAAATCTTCGAATCCCGTTGGAGACGTATCGTTCGCACAAACCTCTTGCTCCCGTCCGGTCAGCACCATTAATAGTCATCGGTCAGAAGTCGCTGCGGTCGTAGGATCGTAGAATCGGCAGGATATGCCCAATGATGAACCGCTCGCCGTTGAATTATCGGAAAGCTTGAAGCTTTCTGATGCGGTAAAAACGCGGATCGTCCCAGCAAAAGGGCTCGTCGCAGTGTTGGATGCACTAGGAACTAAATTATTCTCCCAGGAAGAGGCGGAAGAATTCATCGCTTTCCGTGACTCGATAACGACCTTCACGGATCCGGTTTTTGAGACGAATCTCTCCGGCCTTCAAATCTCCCAGTTGCGGACCTTTACTCTTAACGACACGATTCTATATGCGTATATCGCAGCGTCAGAAGTGACGCTCGCCGATGTAGAGCGGTTTTGCCACGTGCTCCGATATGCGGAGATGCGTTCTATCGTGCAGAAATACTCACTGAGGGGCGCCTTTGCCGTGGGAAAATTTTTCATCGGCGACGAACGAACAGTTTTGGGCCCAGCCGTGAGCGATGCGGCATCTTGGTATGAAGCTGCTGACTGGATCGGCATACAGGCGACGCCGCATGCCAGCTTGTTCGCGCAATCCTTACTGGAGAAATCCAGTAACAAAGGGATCATCGATCACGTCTTGCTGGACTACGAGATCCCGATCAAGAGTGAGTCGAAGAAGCTCAGACTGAAGGCAGTGAACTGGCCGAAGGGCTTTTACATCCGTGGCTATCGCCCTGGCGGTTCTGGATCGACGCGCGGGCTGGTCCTGTCGGCCCTCACCAAGAGACGAGTGCCTAGAGAGACGGAGTCGAAGTATTTCAACGCGATGGAATTCTTCGACTTCGTCGAACACCAGCAAGATTTGGAAGGTCGCTTCAGTGCCAAACCTTCCCCTCCGCCTCCAGGCACGAGCTAAGGGTTTCGCGTTGTCAGGCGGCCCTCGTAACGAACCCTCGCGATCTCAAACGCGGGCACAGTGGTACAACTTCAACGTCTCGCGACGAGTTCGAAATCGAGCGAGTGGATCACTCATGGCGCGATCTTCTGAATGGGTTCGGACCAAACGAGAGCGTACGAACGGCGAACAATTAGTACATAGCCCAGACGAACTGCAGAGCATTGCGGTTGCCAGCTCTGAGCAACACGCACCTGCCGCGCTCCCTACGACTTGGGCTAGCCTAGCAGACGATTCCTCACAGTGCTGGACGGCCTGAAGCTGATTGGCTTCAGCGTTTGGAGCGTCGCGGCGGTGGTCGTAACCTGTCTATATCGGCCTGAAATGGTGATTCAGTATCGAATGGCGACAAGAGACACGCCTGCACTTTGCCGTGCTGCCGTCGGACATGTATTGCGGACAATCACACGAAATACACGACGTGGGCTGAGGCTCGTCCTCGTGGGCTGCGCGTAAACCCGTTGCTGTCAACTTACTAGCAGCCTCTTCGTAGGCGCGACCAAAAATTGCGTCCGCTTCATCAAACGCTTTACGCTGTGCATCGGTCAACACTTTGCCAGTTGCCATTTCAGGCCTCCTGTTCCGCTTCTATATAGTCCCACCCTTGACTTACTTCTGTACGCCCGCTTACGAACACCGCACAACCGACAAACGAACCTACTCACAGGCGACTTCAAAGTGGACGTCATGGTATCGGTTGAATGCGGATCCGCCGAAACGCCGCACGTGAATTCGGGTCGGCATAGCACTGCACGCCAACGTGTGCGGCCGCTCCTGATGCCGACGGCAGACCTCGGCCCGGATATCGGCTGGTGTTGTCGAACACGCAGACGACGTCGCCATTCAACTTGACCGTGTAGATCTGATTTTTTACGTGGATCTCGTATTCGTTCCACTCGCCAACAGGTCGTGTCGCTTTCTGCGTGAGGGTCTCGAAGTCTGTCTGGTTGTCCTTTCGGTAAATGGCGCCGGTCCGATGAATAGGTGCATCACCGAATTCATCGATCTGAACCTCGAACCCAAAATCGTCAAAAGCCGTGTTGTTGTAGCCCTTCGTCTCCGGATCAGGAAACCGCAGGTACACGCCGGAGTTGGTCCGGTCGGTCCATCGAAGCCACTCCAGCCGAAGGATGAAGTTGCGCGGCGTGGCTTTCACACACCACAGCACTCCCATATCATTGCCGGCAACGGATTCCAGGGTGCCGTTTATGACTCTGAAATATCCGGGATTCGTTTTCGACTGATTCTTGATCGTCGTCATCCGCCAATCAGTCAGGTCGAACCCGTTGAATAACGTCTCACCATCTGGCGCGATGTAAGGCGCCGGTGTTACGAGATGATCGCCGAGTCGCCGGGCAAGAGCGATTCCTGTCAACATAGGGTTCGGAGAACCAATCGTGGGAAACACTGCAGGGCCGGCAACGTACGCATTCGCGACATGCCGGACCTTGCAGTTCGTGTCGGTGACGGACGTCGAGTCGTTGTCTTCGCCCATCCATAATGTTCCGGT
>JBKPSH010000162.1:0-11102 GCA_046734955.1 Acidobacteriota bacterium | reverse complement strand
TTCACGACCTCGCCTTCCGCGATGTTGCGGAAGCTGTTATCGTAAAGGTCCAGGAGGCGTGCATATTCTTCGGGATCAACGTGATCGTCCATCTGGGAGAAACCCGATGTCTTCAGATCAGCGGTTCCTGCGCCACCTCCTCTGGGATTGTTGTGTGGTGAATTATCGGTTGCCATGCTAAACGGGTCCTCCTCGAACTTGCTGACCGGATCTCAGCTCCGGCGGGCTGTAGATTTACTGTTCGCTGATTGCGATAAGCAATAGAAGATACATCACTTAGAGGCCTGTAGTCAATGCGCGTGGTGGACGAGTGAAGGCTCGCCCGCCGTCACCGACAGGGGTCAACGTCATGGCCAAGAAAGCATCTCGGCGGAAGGCCGCCAGCTCTTCCAGAAAACGCTCCAGTAAAGGGCAGAAGCGCTCCACGTCGAGCAAACGCGCAGCTGGCGGCGCCCGAGCGGCCGCACGGAGTGGCGCCGGAAAAAGCCGTGCGGCGGCGGGCGGCCGCAACACGGGACGAAAGACCGCGAGCGCTAAAACACCTCGCGGCAAGAAGAAGGCGTCGCCGAAGCGGTCTCTCGATCAGCTGCGAGCGGCCGGTGCGCGCGCCAAGAAACGCGCGGCATCTGGCGGCCGCGTTGGCGGCTCGGGTCTGGAGCGCGAACTGTCGCAGACTCCACAGACGGGTCGATCGGTTCGCGGCCCAACCAACCCGATGCCGACCAAGCGATCCACAGGCACGGCGGCAGGTGCGGGCAGCACCAAGCGCGCTCCTGGCCTCGAGCGTGAACGTAAACGGCTTCGAGAACTGGAAGAGGGTGTGCCGACGCCGCCATCGAGCCTTGATCTCGATCGGCGTCCTTCGGCAGCGCGAAGCGGACGCCATGAGCTCCAGGAGAGCCGGCGCGAACATCCCGAGGTCAGCCCCGAGTTGACGGCCGGCGACGTCGATGCAGATTGGGAAGACGCCTATTCGGTCGGCGACGAAGCGCCCGGCGGCGACAATCCCACGCCGGATCAGGATCGCGTGGACGATATCGGCAAGGCGTTAGGCGTTCAGTATGACGACAACGAGGAGCTGAAAGGCTCGGACAAGATCAGTCAGCGCGATCGGCACCGCTGGGAACTTGATCCCGCGTCGTCGGACGACTATCGCGATAGAGACTGAAATTGCTGATTTTCGATTGCTGATTGCTGATTGATTTCGATTCAATCAGCAATCAGAAATCAGCAATCAGAAATTTCAGATCTTCTGTCTTACAATCTCCATCACCCGCTCAACGGCCTCCTCGATCGAAAGGGCCGTCGTATCGATCACGACGGCATCTTCAGCCACGGCGAGCGGCGAAGCCGCTCGCGTCGTGTCACGCCGATCCCGTTCGGCAAGCGCCGTGGCTACTTCCTGGATTGCAGCTGTTCCAGATGTGTGCGCGGGATCGGTGGCGCGCCTCCGCGCGCGCTCCTCGGGAGACGCGTCGAGATAGATCTTCACTTGCGCGCGCGGGAATACCACCGTTCCGATGTCACGTCCTTCCATGACGGTGCCGCCCTCGACCGCTAACGCACGCTGACGCTCGACAAGCACGCGCCGCACCGCGGGCTGTCGCGCAACAACCGATGCCGCCGCATCCATCTCCGGAGTTCGAATCGCGCCGCCGATATCGTGGCCATCGACGGAAACGCGTCCATTACTGACATCGAACTCCACGCGCTCAGCGAGCGTTGATACCGCTCCCTCGTCATTCAGATCGATGGCGGCGTGAAGCGCCTTCCACGCGACCGCACGATACATTGCGCCTGTATCGACATGACGAAAGCCAAGCCGCCGGGCGATCGCTCTGGCGATCGTCCCTTTTCCCGCGCCGGATGGTCCGTCGATGGCGATGATCACAGGCTCCATTTGGATCTCTTGTCGTTTGTCGGGATCCGTGATCCGGTACCCGGGATCCGATCTTCGAACGATCGAACATTCGGATGCCGGATCCCGGACAACGGATCCCGGTCGAGAGTATTATCCCTCAGCCATGCGCACACGAACGAAGGCCCTCGGCATCATCGCCGCGGCGCTCCTTCTCGGAGCGTGGGCATCGAACGGCTATCTCCGTGCCGCCGCCTTCGTCGTTCAAGCGTCCGGCATGCAGGGCTATGCGCGGAAAGCGGCAGCGGTTGAAACCGGCGAGTTCGACGAACGGCCGCTGACGATTCCGTGGCGGAGCGGACAACTGCGCGCGCGGCTCTACATTCCGCGCGGCGCGTCAGACCGGGCGATGTTGCTGGTCCCTGGCGTCCATGCGGCAGGAGTTGACGAACCGCGCCTCGTGCAGTTCGCGCGCGACCTTGCTTCGGTGCGGCACACCGTCTTGACCGCAGAACTCACCGATCTCACGCAGTATCGAATCACGCCCCGCACGACCGACATGATCGAAGACACGGCGCTATGGCTCTCGAATCAGCGGGACCTGGCGCGCGATGGCCGCGTCGGCATGATGGGCATCAGCTTCGCAGGTGGCCTCTCGCTCATCGCCGCCTCTCGCGAATCACTTCGCGATCGAGTCGCCTTCGTGATGTCGTTCGGCGGTCACGGCGATCTGCCGCGCACGCTTCGCTATCTCTGCACGGGAGTGCAGCCCGATGGCTCGAAGCGGCCGCCGCATGACTATGGCGTCGTGATCATTCTGCTCAGCGTTGCGGATCAAGTCGTGCCATCGGATCAAGTCGAACCGCTCCGGAACGTGATCCTTACCTATCTCGAAGCGTCGCGCCTGGATCTGGTCGACAAAAACGAATCATGGAACACGTTCCAGCGAGCACGCGCGATGACCGCATCGCTGCCAGAGCCAGCGAAGACGCTGATGGGATATGTCAACGAGCGCGACGTCGGCCACCTCGGCCCGATTCTGCTGCCGCACGTCACGAAGCTTGGTGACGATCGCGAGCTCTCGCCGGCAACCCAGGCAGCGCCGAAGGCGCCGGTGTACCTGCTCCACGGCACCGATGACAATGTTATTCCCGCCGTCGAGTCCTTCCTGCTCGCAGACACACTGCGGTCACGAGGCGTCGAAGTCCATCAACTGGCGACTCCGCTCATCACACACGCCGAAGTCGATCGATCCGCAACCGCATCAGCGATGTTGAAGCTGGTTGCGTTCTGGGCGGATTTGCTCGGAGAGTAAATCGCTTTCGCTGCTCGGACGATCGAGGAGCGAGAAGCGAAAAGCGGGAAGCGGAGCGATTCATCGCGCAGCTCTTTTCAGAGCGGCGACCTCTTTCGCATCCAATTCGCGGAACTCACCTGGCCGAATGCGGTCGTCGCTAATCGGCCCGATGCGCACGCGCTTCAATCGATCGACCGGATGCCCAATCGCCTCGCACATGTTGCGCACCTGACGGTTCCGTCCTTCTTTGACGACGATCGACACGATCGCGTGATCGGCGTCCTTCGCGTGAACGACATCGAGGAGCTTGACCTCGGCCGGGCGCGTCCGCCGTCCATCGATGACAATCCCTTTCGAGAGCCGCTCCAGATCGTGCTCGTCGGGGACGCCGAGAACCTTGACCTGATACTCGCGTTCGACCTCGTGGCTCGGATGGGTCAAGCGGGCAGCAAGATCACCATCGCTCGTCAGCAGCAGCAGACCTTCCGAGTCGTAATCCAGCCGGCCAACCGGATACACGTAGTCGCGTATTCCGCCTTTCGACAGTAAGTCGATGACGGTCGGCCGTCGCTGCGGGTCGGAGCGGCTGACGATATACCCGCGCGGTTTGTAGAGCAGCAGATAGAGGCGGCGAGTCGCACGCTTGAGTCGACGACCATCGACGCGAATGTCGTCGGTGTCGGGATCGGCTTTCGATCCGAGCTCGGTGACCGGCTGGCCGTTTACGCTGACGCGCCCGTCGGTGATGTAGGACTCTGCGGCGCGCCGTGATGCAATCCCAGCGGCGGAAAGAATCTTTTGAAGCCGCTCACGCACACAGTAGTTTAATGCACGGTTTCGTCTGACACTGAAAGGCTCTTCTCGGGAATCGCGGCCTCAGGGACTTCGGTCTGCGACTCGAACGGAAGCGTGCTTGTCTCAGCAGTGGGCTCGGTCAGTGCCGTCGGCAATTCGAACCCCAGGGCGTCCGACATCTCCTCCACCTTCGGAAGATCCGCCAGATCGTTCAGGCCGAAGCGATCGAGGAACTCCCTGGTTGTCGCGTACATGAACGGACGGCCGATCACCTGCTTGCGGCCTACCGTCTTGATCAAATGGCGCTCCACGAGGGTCGTCAACACACCGCCGCTGCTGCTGACACCGCGGATCTCGGCGATCTCGGGCGCGGTAATCGGTTGTTTGTATGCGATGACGGCCAGCGTCTCGAGCGCCTGTACCGACAACTTCTGCGTCGTCCGCTCGTGGAACAACTTGCGAACCCATTCGTGCAGTTCGGCACGCGTGACGATCTGATAGCCGCCTGCGACCTCGACGATCTGCAGCCCTCCCGGACGTTCGTAGTCGGCCTTCAGTGATTCGAGCGCCGCCTGCACGTCCTCGCGCGGTTCGCCATCCAGGAGCTTGTACAGCGTTTTCGGTGTGATTGGTTCCGGCGAGGCAAAGATCAGCGCTTCGACAATTGGTTTCAGATGGTCAGACACGATTTACTCGCTTTCGCTGCTTTTCGCGATCGCCGCGACGGGCTCATCCTCCGACACAGTGGACTGAAGGGCGACTTCATGAGCGTGCCGCTGTTCAGGATCGAGCAACGGCTTCGGCGCATCCGCAGGCCGCGCGCGCTTGTAAACACGGATTGGGCCGAGCGCACCCGACTGGAAAACACGAATCAGTTTCAGCCGGATCATTTCCAGCATCGCCAGAAAGGTGACGACGATGCCCGATCGGCTTTGAACGTCGGCGAAAAGATCTTCGAAGCCGCAGGCTTCCGTCTCGGAGAGCTTCGCCATGAGCTGCTCGATCCGATCCTCGATCGGGATCTGTTCGCTCGGGAGGTATACCTTCGGCCGCTGCTTCGCTCGTTCGACGACGGTGCGAAAGGCGGCGATGAGGCTGAACAGATCAACTTCAATCTCGGGCTCCGGCGCCTCGCCCGCGATTTCAGCGATTGGCCCATCGGGACGAGTCCACTGCGCGCTGCGAAGCGTTTCCCTCTCGTGCAACAGTTCGGCCGCCGCCTTGAACTTCTGGTGCTCGAGGAGACGACGAACAAGCGCTTCGCGCGGATCCTCGTCGGGATCCTCCTGCGTCGGATCGATGCGCGGCAGCAGCATGCGCGACTTGATGTGAATCAGCGTTGCCGCCATGACCAGGAACTCCCCGGCGACGTCGAGGTTCAGTTCCTGCATCATGTCGATGTAACCGAGATACTGCTCGGTAATTTTCGCAATCGGAATGTCGTAGATGTCGACCTGGTGCTGCTTGATCAAGTGCAGCAGCAGGTCGAGCGGCCCCTCGAACTTATCGAGCCTGACCGGATAGGCCTCGAGGATCGACTCGAACTCAAAGTCCTGTTGGTATTCCATATTGCAGTTTCACGGCGCTGCGGACGCGCTCCATGGTTTCCTGAGCGACCGCGCGCGCTTTCTTCGATCCTTCATGCAGCACGTCGCCGAGCGTTGAGGGATTCGCCAACACCTGTGCGCGTCGTGCGCGCATCGGTTCAAGATGCGCGTTCAACGCCTTCGCGAGCTTCGTCTTCACCTCGACGTCGCCGACTTTGCCGGCGCGATATCGCGTCTTCAGATCATCGACCTCTGCCTTGTCCGGGTTGAACGCATCGTGATACGTGAAGACCGGATTTCCTTCAACCGTGCCAGGCACATCGGCCCGAATCCGCTTCGGGTCGGTATACATCTGCATGACCTTCTTCCGAACCGTTTCGGCAGCGTCGGAGAGGTTGATCGTGTTGCCATAGCTCTTCGACATCTTCCGGTTGTCCAGTCCCGGGAGCCGCGGAAACGTGGTCAGCAGTGGCCTGGGTTCGACGAAAAGCTCGCCGTAAAAGTTGTGAAACCGGCGGACGATCTCGCGGCTCAATTCGAGGTGGGGCACCTGATCCTCGCCCACCGGAACAAACTGCGCGTTGTAGATGATGACGTCCGCGGTCTGCAGCAACGGATACCCGAGAAAACCAAGCGTCGACAGGTCCTTCTCGGCGAGCTGCTCCATCTGCTCCTTGTAGGTCGGCACGCGTTCCAGCCACGGAATTGGAATGGTCATGGAAAGCAACAGGAACAGTTCCGCGTGCTCGGGTACCAGCGACTGAATGAACAGCGTCGTCCGTTCCGGATCGAGACCGGCGGCAATCCAGTCGGCCGCCATATCGTAGGCACTCGAGACGATCTCGGACGTGTCCGCGTAATCGCTGGTCAGCGCGTGCCAGTCGGCGACGAAATAGAAGCAATCGTACTGATCCTGAAGCGCGGCCCAGTTGTTCAATGCCCCGACAAGGTGCCCGAGGTGCAACTTTCCCGTCGGGCGCATGCCCGAAACCACGCGAGGCTTCATTCAGTAGTGCTGATTTTCGGTCGCAGACAGAGTGACGAAGCGCGGGCATGCGCGCTTTTAGACGTTCAAGAGAATACGGTAAAAGCGCTGCCGTATCAAGGATTTCAGTGCCCCTCGCGGGCGAAGTGCGCGAGCACCGCATCTGCCGCTTTTGCGCCGACCACCTTCATCAACTCTTCACGCGTCGCCCGCCTGACGCCTGCGAGACTTCCAAACGCCGTGAGCAGCGACTTGCGGCGTCGTGGTCCGATTCCAGTGATCGCGTCCAGCTCCGAACGGAAATCGCGCTTGGTGCGCGAGAGACGATGGAACGTGACGGCAAATCGATGCGCCTCGTCGCGGATTCGCTGGATCAGCAAGAGGGCCGGACTATCAGTGGCGAGCGCGATCGGATCCTCGCGATCGCGCGTGAAGAGCAATTCCTCTTTCTTCGCGATACCCACCGCCACGAGATTTGCGAGGCCAAGCTCCTGCAGCGCGGCATAGGCGGCCGACAATTGTCCCTTGCCGCCGTCGATCAGAATCAGATCCGGGAACGGTCCTCCAGCTTCGAGCAACTTCCGGTAGCGCCGCAGCACAACTTCGTGCATAGCGGCGAAGTCGTTATTCGCTGCGCTCCTGCCGGGATCCGAGATCCGGAGTCCGGGATCCGAAATGCGAGAGCCATTGCTCAAGCCCCGTTGGTCGTTGATCAGGAGCTGCCCGGAGCCCGGATCCCGGACAACGGATCCCGGCAACGATCGCAGTCCCCTAATCCGAAACTTCCTGTATTCCGACCTCTTCATCCGGCCGTCTTCGCAGACGACCATCGAAGCCACGGTTTCACTTCCCTGAATCGTGGAAATGTCGAAGCACTCGATTCGCCGCGGCACGGACGGCAAGGCAAGCACCGCCCGTAACGTCTCGAGAGCATCGTAATTCGCGGCGACGTTCTCATTGAAGCGTGCCTGATAGGCGACCTGGGCGTTGCGGCTGGCGAGTTCGAGAAGGCCTCGTTTCTCGCCGCGCTTGGGTACGATAAGGCGCACGCGCCGCCCAGCTTCGCCTGACAGCCATCCTTCGAGCAATTCGGCGT
Source organism: Acidobacteriota bacterium (assembly GCA_046734955.1). Classification (GTDB taxonomy): domain Bacteria; phylum Acidobacteriota; class Vicinamibacteria; order Vicinamibacterales; family 2-12-FULL-66-21; genus JALZOC01. Next base: position 3,524 of record JBKPSH010000162.1, on the reverse strand, counting down.
CGGCAGCTGGAAACGGAATCGGAATGTGAACTTCCGGTGCCGCCGTTCGCTCCGCATAAAACTGCTGCAGCGCCGCCTGCAGAACATCGCATTCCAGCGAACCGGTTGGTTGGTCGGGAAGGCCAGGCCTGCCCTTGTGCGGATCGCGGAACTCGGTCACCAACTCGGTGCGCTCCACGACCTTCCCGCCGCGCATCTGAAAAATCTGCACCACAGCGCCGGCGGGACCGATCTTCAGACCGAACGCGTCGCGATCGCCCAGTTCCGGCGACGCCATCTTCTGCTGCCGCGTCTGGAGCGTTTCGATTGTGCGAATCGCGTCGCGCAGCTGCGCCGCCTGTTCGAAGCGTTCCACCGCAGCCGCCTCGGACATCCGCTCGCGTAACGTCACCAGCAGCTCGTCGTTCCGCCCTTCCAGGAACAACCGCGTGTGGTCCACCGCGGCTCGATACTCCTCCTCCGAGCAAATCGCGCGCACGCACGGGGCAATGCAGCGCTTGATGTCGTACTCCAGACACGGTCTCGCCCGCTCGCCCGTAATGACCTCGTTGCACGACCGGATGCCGAACAGCTTGTGCGACAGCGACATCGTCCTTCGCGCCAGCGCGGCGGGCATGAACGGTCCGGCGTAGAAGTGTTCGTCACGCTCGACTCGTCGCGCCACCAGGACCCGCGCGAACGGCTCGCCCGTCGTCAACTGCAGATACGGATAGGTTTTGTCGTCACGCAGCAGGATGTTGTATTTCGGGGAGCGCTGCTTGATGAGGTTATTTTCGAGCGCGAGCGCCTCGACGACCGAGTCTGTGACAATGACCTCGAGCCGTTCCGCTTCGTCAAGAAGTGCATCTATTCGTGGACTCGTCCCGTATGCGCCAAGGTAGCTCCGCACGCGATCGCGCAGGACCCGCGCCTTGCCGACGTACAGAGTCTCCCCGTGCCCGTTGGAATACAGGTAGACGCCGGGTTGTTCCGGCAGCCGGGCTATCTGGGCCTTGAGATCACGAATCGGCATACGGTAGACTGCGCATTTTGGCGCATCGTGAACCCTCCATTATATCGCGTCACGCACGGTCTTCTATGACCTTTACCGGACTCATTGGCCGGCTTTGCATGTTCCCGCTCCGGCTCATCATCAATACGTGTGTCGCCCTGCGAATCCATCCGAACGTTCTGACATTCATGGGCGTGCTCATCAACATCGCGGCGGCTTTTGAACTCGCGCGCGGGCACTTCATTCGCGGCGGCGTCATCATGGTGATCGCGAACATCTTCGACTTCATCGACGGCAAGGTGGCAATCGAATCGAACGCGGTGAGCGCGTTCGGCGCATTCTGGGACTCGGTGATCGACCGGTTCTCCGATATTGCGCTATTCCTCGGTCTGATCTACCTCTACTCACACCTCGGGCGCACCGACTACGTGATGGTTGCGGCGATCGCGATGATGTTCGCAATTATGACGAGCTACACGCGCGCCCGTGCGGAATCGCTGATCAAGAAGTGCAAGGTCGGTTTCATGGAACGGCCAGAACGGATCGTGCTCTTCATGATTGGGGCGTTTACCAACCGGATGGCGGCCGTCTTGTGGGTGATTGGCGTGTTGTCGGTCTTCACCGTCGCCGACCGAATCATTTATACCTACCGCGAACTCCGCAGCACGGAGCAAGCGATCGCATGAAGAATCCCGCCACACTTCCGATGCGCGTTCTCTGGAACGCGTTTTTTTGGACCTACGAGCGGGCGACGTGGCAATACGACGTCATGGTCATCGCGATTCTCGCGTTCGTGTGGCTGATACCGCCGGGTTGGCTGGGGGATCCGATGGCGTCAGGGACAGGACCTATCGGGTGGCTCTTGTCAATGTTCAATGTTCAATGAGCAATGTTCAATGTTTTCGCACATTGAGCATTGAACATTGAGCATTGAGCATTGAGCATTGAACATTGAACATTGAACATTTAAACATCGTCCCGCTCATCATGCATGCCCAAGTCGAGCGGCTTTCCCGCGAAATGGATGTCGTAGGTGGCAATCTTGTCGCGCAGCAGCCGGCGGGCCGCGCCGTAGTACACCTCCGGCACAACCAAGCTGCGCGCAAACGCACGCATCCGATAGATCAGCACGAGCGTCGGCTTCTCCCCTTCACGCCACGAGAGCCCGCCGATTTTCCAGTAAGGAATGAACCCGGCGTCCGCCCAAATCCCTTCCTTGTAGAACCCTCGCCCGATCTTCAGGCTCAACGGTAACGCGTAGCCGTAGTAGACGAGCATCATCGTTTCGCCAAACACGTCGACGAGTCGAAGCCGTAGGAATGCGAGCTTGTAGACAATCAGGACGCTCAGGATTGCGCCCATTGCGAGGAGAAGGCCGTAAAAAGGCGGCCGCGGCCCCGGCCACGTCAGCAGCGCCGATGAACGGAGCCGCTGAAACCTCAGGAACTGAAAGAAGAGCCGGAGGTCTGCCACGAAGAATCCAATGCCCAGAAAGAACAGCACCTGAGGCAGGATGGCCGTCGCAATTTTTGGATCGGCGGCAACTGGTGGCATAGGCGGCGCGACAACGGACGAATCGTTTCGCACATTCTAGCAATGCTGCGACGTAACCGGGATCCGTTTTAAGCGACTTCGCCGTCCGTATCCGGGATCCGACTCTTCAACATCTCGGGCTGCTCGAGGAAAGGTCGGATCACGGATCTTGGAAAACGGATCCCTGCAGGGACCAGGCGCAAAGCGCGCCTACTGCCCCAGCGTTGGATCAAAGCAATGGCGGCAGCGCGCCTCGTAAGTACCCTGTGCCCCGACCAGGACGCGGGCATTGCTGGCCACGAGCCGTTGCGTATGGTTCGCCGGCGCGCCGCAGACCATGCAGATCGCGAGCGTCTTGGTGATGTACTCGGCAATGGCCAGCAACTGCGGCATCGGCTCGAATGGCTTGCCGAGATAGTCCTGATCGAGGCCGGCGACAATTACGCGCTTCCCGCGATCGGCGAGCGTGCTGCACACTGCCGGCAACTCGGCATCGAAGAACTGCCCCTCGTCGATTCCCACGACCTCGGTATCAGGCAGGACCTGCGCAAGAAGTTCCCGCGACGATGACAGGTTCACCGAGGGAATCCGCATGTCGCTGTGAGAAATGATGTGGTCTTCGGCGTAGCGGTTGTCGATTTTGGGCTTGAAGATTTGAACTTTCCGCTTGGCGATCTGCGCGCGACGAAGCCGTCGAATCAGCTCCTCGCTTTTGCCGCTGAACATGCTGCCAGTGATGACTTCGATCCAGCCCGCATTTGGACGATGTTGGGAAATGTCCATCGTAAATCGCTAATCACTGATCACTCATCGCGAATCACCAATCCTCGAATCCTTGAATCCCTCATCGTCAATCCTCGAAATGGGTCAATGCCATTCCTAGTTGAAATTTGGTGACGCCCACCGTTCACGCCGCGTGTTCTTTGGTCGCGACCCGGGTCGCGCGCGCTAACGCGCGCTGTAGGTCCGGGAGTGCCTCAAAGTGTTTGACGCGATGAAG
>JBKPSH010000161.1:0-15724 GCA_046734955.1 Acidobacteriota bacterium | reverse complement strand
GTGAGCTGCAGCGAGTCGATCACGCGAATGACCTCGTCGAAATTGCGCCCGGTCGTCATCGGATACGCGATCTGCAACTTCACTTTCTTGTCGGGACCGATCACGAAAACATTGCGAACGGTCTGATTGTCGGCTGGCGTTCGCCCTTCGCACGAGCCTTCGAGATCGGCCGGGAGCATGTCGTAGGCCTTCGAGATGCTCAGGTCCGTGTCGCCGATCATCGGGTAGTTCGGCGCATATCCCTGCGTTTCCTTGATGTCCTGCGCCCACTGCTTGTGCTTGTCGACCGGATCCACGCTGAGACCGATGATCTTCACGCCTCGCTTGTCGAACTCCGGCTTCAGCTTCGCCATATAGCCGAGTTCGGTCGTGCAGACGGGAGTGAAATCCTTCGGATGGGAAAACAACACTGCCCAGGAATCGCCAATCCACTGATGAAAGTCGATTGGGCCCTCCGTCGTCTGCGCCTTGAAATTCGGCGCCTGATCTCCAATACGGATAGACATCTTCGCACTCCTCTATAGAACGAATGGAATCACGCGCGCCGTTCGCGCGCGGTATGTGGCGTAATCGGGATACGCAGTCGTTAGCAATATTTCCTCAGCATACATCCGTACGGCCGCGCCGATGGTCACGAGCATCGCCGCAAAAATCGCGGCCGGTGAGTGATACTCAAGGGCGGCGGCCCACACGAAATATAGGGCAGCCGCATAGATCGGATGACGCCAAAAGCGATACGGCCCAGTCGTCACGAGGCCGCCTGCGGTCGGACTTGCGCCGGCGTGAAAACTGCGACGCCCGAATGTGATCCGGGCAGCGGTCATCAGCAGGACTGCAAGCGCCTGAATCACAATCCAAATCCAGCTGCGGGCGAGGATTTCGTGGCGAAAGATCAACCAGGCCAATCCCGCGACCATGAGCGCAAAGGCAAGCACAGACTGCGCTCGCAAGCGGCGCGCGGCGGTCTGATTCACGCCCGTAGCATAACGCACGCAAACCCGACCTTACTTGAGACGCTTGATACGTTCGGCTGGGTTCCAATACGGCGCGGCCTGACCAGCTGATCGAGTGCCCCTACATCTTCAGTGCTTCGACACTATCGATGCGAGTCGCGCGAATGGCGGGAATCGCACCTGCGGCAAGGGCGGCCGCACCGAGCACCAGCGACGCGATGAAAAACGTCGGCAGATCGGATGGACGGACGGCGAAAAGGAGACCGGATAAGACACGGGACAGCGCAACCGCCCCGGTGACGCCGATCGCAAGACCGACCATCGTGAGCCGCGCGGTCTTCGACAGGATCATGCCGATGACAGTAGATGTGCGAGCGCCGAGCGCGAGGCGAATTGCGATCTCGCGCGTGCGCTGGGTGACCGAGTAGGCCATCACGCCATAGACGCCGACAATCGACAGCCCGAGCGCGAGCGCACCAAAAACGGCAATCAGCGTCGACATGAATCGCGGTCGTGAGAGCGCGCGATCGATATGTTCATCCATCGTCGCAACATTGGCGATCGGTTGCGCCGGATCCAGTCGCGTGACCTCCGCGCGGATGCTCGATGCAACCGTTGCGGGATCGTGACGTGTTCGAACGACGAATGCCATGAACGAAAACGACCGTTGTGTGTAAGGCTGATAGAACTCCGGCCGCGGCGGAGCGGCCGGACCCATGTGACGGATGTCGCCGACGACACCGACGATCGTCATCCAGGAGCCATCGGCGCCGACGCGCATGCGCTGGCCAAGTGGATCCTGGCCGGGCCACTCGCGCTGCGCGAGCGTCTGATTGATCAGAACCACCGGCGCGCCGTCGCGGACGTCACCGGCATTGAAGTCGCGTCCTGCCAGAATCGGTATTCCGGTGGCGCCGAAGTAGCCGGGCGTGACCACCTGATATCCCGCCGCTGGTTCATGACCGACCGGTACGGGACGGCCCTGGACTGTGTACGAGGCAGAGAAATCGTCGCCGCCAATCGGCAGTGTTACGGCTGCTCCTGCAGCGACGACATCGGGAAGACTGCGGATGCGCTCGAGCGCTTGTTCATAGAACGCGGTCTGCAGCGTCGCCGACGTTGCCCGCGGGCCGCTGAGAAACATGTTGAACGTCAGGAGATTGTGCGTGGCGATGCCCGTGTCCACGTGCACGAGTGCGGAAAAGCTTCGGATCAGCAGGATCGCGCCAACCAGAAGCACGAGCGATGTCGCCAATTGGAGCGTGACGAGCGCCTCGCGCGTCCGGGTCGATCGCGGGCCGCTCGAAGTTCGCGTGCCGCCGTCGTGTAGATCGCTTGTCACGCTGTCACCCGTCACCTGGATCGATGGCACGACTCCGAAGAGAACGCCCGTCGCGATCGAGAGCGCAGCGGTAAACGCCAGCACCCACGGATCGATGCGCGCGTCGCTCACACCAAGGAATTCGGGTGGACCAAGCGCAATGAGCCACGACTGAGCCCACCACGCGAGTAGTAGTCCGCACCCGCCACCCGCACAGGCCAGCGCGATGGACTCGATGAGCATCTGACGCACGATCTGCACGCGTGTCGCACCGAGCGCAAGCCGGATCGCGATCTCCTTTCTGCGCGCCGTCCCGCGTCCCAGCAGCAGGCTCGCGACATTTGCGCAGGCGATCGCAAGGACGAGCGTGACGGCACCCACGAGAATCAGCAGCGTGCGCTGCATGGGTCCATAGAACTGGGTCCGCAAGGCCACGACAACGGCGCCGCGTGCACCGTCTGTGTCGGGATGCGCGTTGCCAATTCGGGCAGCGATCATATCTACTTCGCGTTGCGCCTGTTCGATCGTGACGTCATTCTTCAGCCGCGCAACCGCGCGCACATAGCCGGCCGTACGGTTGGTGGACAGATCCTGGTCGGCGCGATCGGACGGCGTTCTGGGCAGGTCGCGCAACGCTCCCGGAACCCACAATTGCGGCCCGCCAGCACGGCTGGGCATTGTTGTGATGGCGGGCCATTCGAACCGCCGCGGCATCACCGCGACCACGGTTCGCTGAGTTCCGTTCAACGTAATCTGGCGGCCGATGATCGCTGGATCAGAACCGAAGCGTCGCGCCCATAATCGGTAGCTCAGCACAACCGCGCGATCATCCGCACGATCAGTGTGGAACGGATCGCCGAGCAACGCAGGGACGCCAAGAATGTCGAAGAAGCTCGACGACACGCTCGATGCATCGACCCGCTCCGGTTCACCGGTGCCGGTGAGATTGAGCGGGATGTGACTGATCCCCGTGATTGCGGTGACCGACGTCAGCTGTTCCCGGAAGTCAATCAGGCGGGCGGGTGTCAGCGGCTCCCGGGCCAACGAGGAGCTGGAGGACCAGAGAAACACCAGCCGTTCGGGTTCTTGGTACGCGGGCGGGCGCAGCAACACGCTGTTGATGACGCTGAATATCGCGGTGTTCGCGCCAATGCCGAGGCCAAGCGTCAACACTGCGATCGTCGTGAACGCAGGAGATTTCTTTAGACTTCGCAGCGCGTAGGCGAGGTGGCGGGTCATGTAGACGTTGGACGTGAGCTGGCGCGTCTGGTTAGTGTGAAATAAGGAATGGTCCGGCTCGATAGAGCACTCTCGAAGCTTGGAATCGCGTCGCGATCTGAAGCGAAGCAACTGATCGCGGACGGTCGTGTCCGTGTAGCTGGGCGCGTCGTCCGCGACGCCGGACACCTTGTCGTCCTCGAAGATGCGGCGATTGCTGTTGATAATGCGAAGCCCGGCACCCGGATCTGGCGCACGATCGCATTTCACAAGCCGAGAGGGGTTGTCACGACTCGGCGCGATCCGGAAGGCAGACCCACCGTATTCGATGTGCTGGGTGACGCAGCAGGATCACTCGTCGCCGTCGGACGGCTGGACATGGCGAGCACGGGACTGTTGCTGCTGACAACCGACACCCGGCTCGCGAACTATCTGAGCGATCCCTCGAACGCGATCGTGCGGCGTTACGTCGTTACCGTGCGTGGTGCGCTCGAGGACGACGAAGCGTCGCGGATGACAGCGGGGATTGATGGCCTTCGGGCGAACGCGGTTCTGGTGCGGAAGCGATCGGCACGCGAAACGCGTCTCATCGTGGAGCTTGTCGAAGGAAAGAACCGCGAGATTCGGCGAATGCTCGAATCGCTCGGCCATCCCGTGACAAAGCTGCTGCGTGTCGCATTCGGAAATATCGAGCTCGGCAGATTGCAGCCGGGTCACTGGCGTGAAGTGACGCCGCGAGAACTCCCGAAACATACGGGCACGCGGCTCAAACGATAGCTCATGTCGTGACAGTGCCGGGATCCGGAGCGCGGGATCCGGGATATCCGATTTCGAATCCAACCCCGTTACGGAACACGGATCCCGAACAACGAATCCCGGCAGAATTCGGCTTCACTCCGTCCGCAAACTCACGAGCGGATCGATCGTCGTCGCGCGACGCGCGGGGAAATACCCGGCGGCGAGCGCGATGAGCGCAAGAAGCGACGCCGCAGCCGCAAGTGTGACCGGATCGTTGGGCGCAAGTCCGAACAGTTGTGCCTGGACCTGACGTGTGAGCCAGAACGCCGCCGCGAGACCGCCAACTATTCCGACGGCCGCCATCAGCGCAACTTCCTTCAACACCAGCCACAGAACGCGGCTGCGCTCAGCGCCGAGCGCCATGCGAATTCCGATCTCGCGCGTTCGCCGTGTGACGGCATAGGACATCACTCCATAGAGCCCAATCGCCGCAAGCAAGGTTGCCAGCGCTCCGAAGGCTACGGATAAGGCCGCAACCATCCGTTCAACGAACAACGATTCGTCGACCTGCACCTGCATCGACTTTATGTCGAAGATTGGCAGGTTCGCGTCGATTCGCTGCACGGCCTGTCTCAATGCCGTTGCGGTGGCGCGCGCATCCTGTGCGGCTCGGACGTAGTAGGTCAGCTGTGTGACACTTTCGTCCTGTGCGTAGGGGATGTAGATGAAACGCGGTGCACGATCGCGCAGCTGCAGCGAGCGCACATCCTTCGCGACACCGACAATCTCGATGTCTGTCGCGTTGCTGCGGCCGAATCCAAAACGACGACCGACAGGCGATGCCCCTTCGAAGAAATACTTCGCCATCGTCTCGTTGATGATCGCGACACGAGGCGCTCCCTTGATATCGCGTTCGGTGAACTCGCGTCCGCTGACAAGAGGAATTCCCATCGTCTCGAAGTAGCGCGGACCGACTCCGTCCACGCTCGGGTTCATGTCCTCCCCTTCTTTGGCCTGATACCCATCGACTCGGACCGTCATGCTCCAGTCGTTGCCGGTCAGCGCCCCGGTTTCAGACATCGAAACGCTACGCACCCCCGGAACGGCCGTGAGCTCTTCCTGAAGACGTCGATACAACGCAGTAAGCCGGTCGCCCTGGTAGCCACTTAGCGACGGATCGATCGAGAAGGCGAGAAGATCGTCCACCCGAAATCCGGGATCCAACGACTTCAGGTTGTAGAGGCTGCGCGCGAACAGACCAGCCCCGGCAAGCAGCAGCATCGACAGAGCGACTTGCGCAACGACGAGCCCACGGCGGACCCGCGCCTGCCGTCCGCCGCCGGAGACGCTGCCGGAGTCCTCCTTGAGCGCCGCGGTGACGCCGGTTCGCGTTGCCTGCACCGCGGGAACAATCCCGAAAACGAAAGCCGTCAGCACGCCAACCGCCAGCGCGAACATCGTCACACGAAGATCCGGCTCTGCGGACAAAGTCCGGGCGGCGGGATCACCGGGAAGCGCCCGGATAAGCATCGCTCCGGTCCACCACGCAAGCAGCAGACCGACGACGGTTCCTGCCAGCGCCAGCAGTCCGCTTTCGACGAACTGCTGCCGCACGATCCGGGCGCGATTGGCGCCCAGTGCGAGACGTAACGAGATCTCCTTCTGTCGCGCGGTGGTGCGCGCCAGGAGCAGGTTCGCGACGTTGGCGCAGGAAATCAGAAGCACGACACCGACCATCGACATGAGGACGATCAGCGGCGTCGAAAACTCGCGGCGAAGATCTGACAGACCTTTCTGGCCTGGGAGCAGGTCGAGGTGCTTCGTGACGAACCGCTTTCGGAAGCTCTCCGATCCGCCCGGCACCTCTTTAATCTCCTGCTCGTTTATCTGTCGATAGATCACATTCATCGCCGCGTCGGCCTGAGACCTGGACACCCCAGGCTTCAGGCGGGCCATGACGTTCAGCCATCGACTGCGCCGGTTGTCGAGATCGTTCCAGGTCGGCGTCATCTGTGCCTTCATCATGATCGGAACCATGATGTCCACCGATCGGCCGATCTGAATGCCGGTAAACCTTCTGTCGGCAACGCCAACGATCGTCAGCGGATGACCGTTCACGGTGATCGGCTGATTGAGCACCAGCGGATCGCCGCCGAACTTTCGCTGCCAGTAGCCGTAACTCAGAACCGCGATCGGATGTCCTCCGGGCGTGCGATCGTCCGAGGCATTGAACAATCGGCCCAGTGCCGGCTGAACACCGAGCACGTCAAAGTAGTTTCCGCTGACGAGATCTCCGTTCGCTCGTTCCGAAGTGCCGCGCCAGACAGCCGTCAGAGAGAGCGGAAACCGCGCGAGCACACCGGCGAAGACTTCGTTGCGATCGCGGAAGTCCTTGTACATCGGATACGAGAAGGTCATCGCGTTCATCGTCCGGCCCATGAACGCCCCCGGGCCGTCGAGCAAAACTAATGATGCCGGGTCGTTGACAGCGAGGGGACGCAGAAGGATCTGATCCATCAGCGAGAAGATCGCCGCGTTGGCACCGATGCCGAGGCCGAGCGTCACGATGACGATGACGAGAAAACCCGGAGTCTTTCGCAGGCCGCGGATTGCGTGACGACTATCGCGCCAGATACCGTTCATGAGTGTGATGCGTTCGTAAGACGCGCGAGGCGGTAAGCCGGTTGTGAAGTACGAAGACGTTAGTATACCTGTGAACGAGGGTACAATGTCCCGCATGAAGCGAGTGAGTGTTCTTGCAGTTCCATTTTTGCTCGTGTTCGTCACCGCAAACGGCTGCGGTAGCAATGAGGCAACGACCGCCCAGGCGCCCGCGCCTGCTCAGCTGCCGGTCGCCTCGATGCCGAAGATCGATCAGAACAGGATTCTCGATCACATCAGGGTGCTGTCATCGGATGAATACGAGGGGCGCAAGCCCGGGACCAAGGGCGAGGAGCTCTCGGTCAAATACATTGAGCAACAGTTCAAGCAGTTAAATCTCAAGCCGGGAAATCCTGATGGCACCTACGTACAAAAGGTGCCGCTCGTCGGTATCACCGGCGCTGAAGCGAAGCCCCTGACGGTGGCGAAGGGCGCACAGAAACAGTCGCTCAAGTGGTCAAACGACGTCGTCGCATGGACCAAACATGTGGCCGACGGCGCATCGATCGAGAATTCCGACATCGTGTTCGCTGGGTACGGGGTTGAAGCGCCGGAGTTCAACTGGAACGATTTCAAGGACGTCGACGTGAAGGGCAAGACCATCCTCGTCCTCGTCAACGATCCCGCGGTGCCGGATCCCTCGGACCCCAGTAAGCTCGACCCGAACACGTTCAAGGGCGACGCGATGACCTACTACGGTCGGTGGACGTATAAGTTCGAAGAGGGAGCACGCAAAGGCGCCGCCGCTATCTTCGTGATCCACGAGACGGGACCGGCCGGTTATCCGTTCTCGGTGGTGCAAGGGAATCTCGGAGAGAAATTTGATCTGGTGACACCTGACAAGAACATGTCGCGTGCCAATATCGAAGGCTGGATCACGCTGGAGGCGGCGAAAAAGATCCTCGCACTCGGGGGACAGAACTTTGAGGCATTGAAGAAGCAGGCGCGCACACGTGAATTCAAACCGGTGCCTCTTGGCCTGAAGGCATCGATGGCCGTGAAAAACACGCTGCGCACGATTGATTCGCAGAACGTGCTCGCCAGGCTCGAAGGCGCCGATGCCGCGCTCAAAGACGAGTACGTCGTGTACTCGGCGCACTGGGATCATCTTGGCGTGACCGCGCCGGTGAATGGCGACAAGATCAACAACGGCGCTCTTGACAATGCGTCGGGCGTCGCAACCGTGCTCGAGATCGCCCGCGCATTCACCCAGATCCAGCCGAAGCCGAAGCGGTCGATTCTGTTCCTGATGGTCACCGCAGAGGAACAGGGACTACTCGGCTCGCAATACTACGCAACCAATCCGCTCTACCCCCTGAACAAGACCGTCGCAAACATCAACATCGACGGAGTGAACCAGTGGGGCCGCACCAAGGATCTGACGGTCGTCGGGATGGGCGCATCAGATCTGGATGACTACCTGAAGGCCGCGGCTGACGAACAGGGGCGCGTGCTGCGGCCGGATCCCGAGCCGGAGAAAGGGTTCTACTACCGATCGGACCATTTCAACTTTGCCAAACAGGGCGTGCCGGCGCTCGATCCGGATTCAGGTATCGATTTCGTCGGCAAGGACGCGGAGTACGGCAAGAAGAAACGCGACGAGTACACGAACAACGACTATCACGCACCGTCCGACGAAATTAAGCCGGACTGGGATCTCACCGGCGCGGTCGATGATGCCGAGTTGCTGTTTGCCGTCGGATACCGGGTTGCGAATGCGGCGAAGATGCCGGAGTGGAAGCCAGGCAACGAATTCAAAGCAAAGCGGGAAGAGTCGCTGAAAAAATAGATTCCGGTTGCGAGGAGCGAGGACCGAGGAGCGAGAACCCAGAAGCCAGAAGCGAAAGAATCAAACGAGGAAAGCTAATGCCATACCCCGAGTATTTGATAGCACCGATGCGTGGCGAGATGACTCATATGGGTGCCCGCGAACTGCGAACAGCGGCGGCTGTGGACGATGTCGTCAAGAACAGCAGCGGTGTCGTGATGATGGTCGTCAATTCAGTATGTGGATGCGCCGCCGGCAAGGCGCGTCCAGGCATCGCAAAGGCGCTTCAAAACAAGAACCGGCCCGACGTCGTTGCTACCGTGTTCGCCGGGGCCGACATCGACGCGACCGATCGTGCCCGTCAGTACTTCACCGGCTACGCGCCGTCATCACCGTCGATTGGCCTGCTGCATGACGGCAAGCTGATTTACATGATGGAGCGCAGTTTTATCGAAATGCGCGACGCGGACACCATTGCACAGGAACTTATCCGTGCCTTCGACGAACATTGCATCCGGGTCGCTCGTTAATCCCTCATCACTAATCACTGATCCTGAATCGGTAATCGTCGAATCGCTAATCGTCGAATCACTAATCGTCGAATCACTCTAATCGTCGAATCACTGAATCATGAATCGGAGCGCCGATTCGACGATTCGAGGATTCAATGATGCGCGATTAGTGATTCACGATTAGTGATCAGTGATGAGCGATTGTTTTATCGTTCGTTGGGATCTTCCAGGTAGGTATAACCCTGCAATCCGTCTTCGTAGAATTTCAGCAGACGGCCTGCCTCTTCGTAATTGACGCGCCCCTCGCGGACGGCGAGTTCGACATCCGAACGGAGTTTACGAACGAGCGTCTCGGCATCGAACTCGACGTAGTCGAGCACTTCCTTGACGGTATCGCCCTTGATGACGGCGTCGAGGACCACACTGCCGCGATCGTCCAGGCTGACATGAACTGCGTGCGTGTCGCCGAACAGGTTGTGCAGGTCGCCGAGGATCTCCTGGTACGCGCCGACGAGGAACACACCCAAGTAGTAAGGCTCACCATTCACAGTGTGCAGCGGCAGCGTCCGCTTCACGTCCCGGCGATCGATGAACTGATCGATCTTTCCATCCGAATCACACGTGATATCACCGAGGACCGCGTGATGGGTCGGCGCGGTGTTCAACATGTGAATCGGCATCACCGGGAACAGCTGCTTGATTGCCCAGCTGTCGGGGCAGGACTGGAACAGGGAGAAGTTGCAGAAGTAGGTGTCGGCCATCGTGTCGTCGAGGTTCTGCAGGTCCTCCGGTACGTCGTCCATCTGCGCCACGAGTTTGCGCAGCTTCACGAGGATCGCCCAATACAAGTTTTCGGCCTGGCACCGCTGTTCGAGCGGGAGATATCCGCCCGTGAACAGGTTCAACGCCATGTCGAGCGCTTGCTGCGCGTCGTGATAGCCCTCGAGGGCGTTGCGCATCGTCAGGTTTGTATACGTTTCGAGGAGATCGATGACCGGTTGTTCGGCTTCCTCCGGCCTGATGGTCTCGGGGATCTTCTCCTCGCCAAACGCGGCAACACCGAGGACGTTGAAAATCAGGACGCTGTGATACGCAACGATCGCCCGACCGCTCTCAGACACGATTGTCGGATGCTTGACACCGGCGTCGTCACACACTGTTTGAATGTGGTAGACGACGTCGTTGGCGTATTCCTCGAGCGTGTAGTTCACGCTGGATTCGAAGTTTGTCTGCGACCCGTCGTAGTCGACGCCCAGACCACCGCCGACGTCCAGGTATTGAAGCCCCGCACCCGCCTTTGAGAGCTCCGTGTACACCCGCGCAGCCTCGTTGAGGGCCCCCTTGACGATCCGGATGTTCGGGATCTGGCTGCCAAGATGGAAGTGCAGGAGCTTGAAGCAGTCCTGCATCCCGCGCGAGCGCAGCTCTTCCAAGCCGCGCAGCACTTCCGCGACGGTCAGGCCGAACTTCGATCGATACCCGCCGGAGCCCTGCCAGCGGCCGCCGCCGCGCGCCGCCAGCTTGACGCGCATACCGATCTGCGGCCGCACGCCGACTTGTTCGGCGTATTTCAGGATAAGCCCAAGCTCGGTGTACTTCTCGACGACCGGAATCACGTTCCGCCCGATTTTCTGGGCGAGCATCGCCATCTCGATGAACTCGGCGTCCTTGAAGCCGTTACAGATGATCGGGGTGTCGTTGTAGGCCTGTGCCGCAATCGCGATCAGCTCGGGTTTGGACCCAGCCTCGAGGCCGAATCCGTATTCACGGCCGAAATCCAGCACTTCTTCGACGACCTGACGCTGCTGATTCACCTTGATCGGATACACGCAGACGTAGCGGCCTTCGTACTGGTGCTGGGTGATCGCGGCTCGAAACGCGTTGTGAATGTCGCCGACGCGATGCCGCAGGATGTCGCGGAATCTGATCAGGACCGGCAGCCCGATGCCGCGAAGCTGCAGGTGGTCGGTGAGCTGCTTCAGGTCGATCGAGCGCGCCGGGTCTTTGGTCGGATGAACGAGGACATGTCCCGCGGGGGAGATAGAAAAGTAGCCCTTACCCCAGCGGTCCAGCTCGTAGAGGTCGGTGGCATCAGCAACGGTAAAGGCTTCTCCAGCCTTCCACGTGCGATGACCACGAGTGATCGAGCTACTCACGCGAACATGATACACACGTTTTCCGAAATCTACTTTCAAAAGTGATGCCTTTGCTGATCGAGGGATCCGTTCACCTGACGCTTGTCGCGATCCGGCATCCGATCGTCGAAGCGCGTTGCTCACGACAAACGCTCGGTGCGTAGTACGCCCGAGAGCCGGATTCCGGATCCCGCAAAACCGATCCCGACATCGAAGTACTGCACCAACACGCTGCTCGCCCGACCCGTCTGTCATGGAGCACCCGGATCGGATCCCGGATCCCGGATAACGGATCCCGGTTGAGCGAAGCGGATCCACTGTCCGAAAACGGTCGAGGGCTGGCCGGTGGCGGGCACTCCCAAAAACTGCTGGGGCGCCAAGTCCTGGGATAAACGACCAGCTGCTTGGGACGAACGGTGAAAAATCGCTGGCGAAGCGCGTCTTGGCCGTTTTCGCCGCGGTATGGCGCGTGTGGCGAGCGCCATGCAGCGTGCGAAAAAGCTGCGTTTAAACAAGACGAAAGTGTGTTTGGCTACGTCTAACCCACAACGTTCGCTCTTGTGCAATCGACCACACGGCTATGAGACCGCCAAGCGATCGACTGCTCGACATGACCGGCGCCGGCATCGACCTGCCGGCACCCACGCGACCCCGTTACGGGCTGCGACGCCCCGTTGTCCTCGGCGTCGCGACACTGCTGGCAGTACTGTCCTCAGCGCTCGCCCTCAGCTTCACGCGTGCGCTTGGAAGGCCGACGACCAACTGGGTTCCGCTTGTTGTTCTGAACGCGACCTACTGGTACGTCTGGGCGCTGTTTACCCCATCAATCGTCTGGCTGTCGCAGCATTTCCGGTTCGAGCGGCAAGGATTGATGCGCGCCATCCTCATTCACGTGCCGTCGGTCGCCATCTTCTCGTTCGCTCACATTGCGGTGATGAGCGGCGTGCAGTTGTGGCTTTCATCGACGCCCACGGATCCCTATTGGTCCGAGATCAAGCGGTCGGCGCTCCTGAACTTCGATTGGGAGATGATGACCTACTGGGCCATTGCCGGGCTCAGTCACGCCGTCCTCTACTATCGCGAGTCGCGCGATCGCGCCGTGCGGGCGTCGCAGCTCGAGGCCGAGCTCGTCGAAGCGCGGATGGCCGCGCTGCAGCACCAGTTGCAGCCGCATTTTCTGTTCAACACGCTTCACGCCGTTTCGACGCTGATGCACAAGGATGTGGACGCGGCGGATCGCACGCTGATGCGGCTCAGCGACCTTTTGAGGATGACGCTCGAGAATGTGGGCCAGCAGGAAAACACACTCAAGGCAGAACTCGATTTCCTTGCCAAGTATCTCGAGATCGAACAGACACGATTCGCCGATCGGCTTGTCGTGCGATTCGACATCGAACACGAGGCGCTCGATGCGCTGCTGCCCACGCTGCTGCTGCAGCCGCTCGTCGAGAACGCAATCAAACACGGCATTTCGAAGAAATCTGGTCCAGGTCACATCGATATTCGCGCGCGGCAGGCGCACGACAAGCTGTGGATCGAAGTTCGCGACGACGGGCTCGGGCTGTCGGACAGCGCGCTCGCGGCGCTTCAGAAAGGGATCGGCGTGTCGACGACACGCGCGCGCTTGCAGCATCGGTTCGGAGCGGATTTCCGGTTCGAGTTCCACCGGCTCGAACAGGGAGTGGCAGTGGTGGTCGCGGTGCCATGGCGGACGTCGCGGCCGGTGGATCGGACGCAGGAGAGCGATGAGCCCGTCGACGCGTCGAATGGTCGCGGGAGCGACCCGGTGAGCGGAGCGATGGGCGCCGCTCGATCTCAAACGCCGGCGCTCGACCGGCCTTACCTGGGACAGACGATATGAAGAAAATCAGGACGCTGATCGTGGACGACGAGCCGCTCGCGCGGGAACGGCTGGCGGGGCTATTGTCGAATGAGCCGGATATCGAGATTGTGGCGCAGTGCCGCGACGGAGAAGAAGCCGTGACCGCAATCGTGGATCACGAGCCTGACCTCGTATTCCTGGACGTTCAGATGCCGCAGATGAACGGTTTCGAGGTTATCGAAGCGGTCGGCGGTGAGCGCATGCCGCTCGTCATCTTCGTGACTGCGTACGATCAGCACGCGCTGCGGGCGTTCCAGGTCCGGGCGCTCGATTATCTTTTGAAGCCGTTCGACCGCGAGCGGTTCACCGAGTCATTGCAGCGCGCGCGCAAGCAGATCGAACGCGACGAGAGCGGCGATCTGGGTCGGCGATTGCTCGCGCTGGTCAAGGATCTGCGGCGCGATCAGCCGCGCACCGACCGCCTGGTCGTCAAGTCCGGTGGACGTCTGTTCTTCCTGAGAGCCGACGAGATCGATTGGGTCGAGGCGGCCGGCAACTACGTTCGGCTGCACGTGGGGTCGACATCGCATCTGCTGCGCGAGACGATGAACGCGATCGAAAGCCGGCTCGATCCGGAGAAGTTCTTTCGGATTCACCGCTCGCGAATCGTGAACATGGAGCGGATCCAGGAGCTTCAGCCGTGGCTCAATGGGGAGTACGCGGTGTTGCTGCGCACCGGAACGCGCCTGACGCTGAGTCGCGGTTACCGCGAAAAGCTCCAGGACCGCCTGCGGGCATAAACCGGGTCAGACCCCGGTCGCTCACCCGGCCGGGGTCAGACCCCGGTCGTCGGATTACGTACTTTTGATTCCTCGAAGTCGTTAGCGCAGCGCCCGGCCGCTGACGAAATCGTAAGTTCCTGCCAATACCGTAACCGCACACATCGGCCGATATGCCGGACTGCGTGCAAAACTGGCGCAAATCCGCGCGGCACTCCCTTTGCCCATCCGGGCCGCCTAACCCATCATCCGGTCGGGTGCGCCGAAATGCTGAATGGTATTGAAGGACGTCGTGTGAGCGCCGCCGCACCATCACTGCCGGACGCTATCAGCCCGTCATCGACGATCCTGATCGTCACCAGCGACGAGAACCTGAGTGCCGCCGCATTGCGCGTGCTGCAACAGGTGGGTTATGACGTGGTCATCGCGCACCACTCGGGCCACGCGTTTCTTGCCGCGCTGACGCAGGCGCGCATCGACGTGCTTATCAGCGAGGTGAGCCTCGACGACATGACGGGACAGGCACTCGCCGCGACGCTGCGCCGTCATCACCCTGCGCTGCGTAGCCTGTTTATCGGCGATCACCCCGGACGGCAGGGCACCCTCGTCCGTCCGTTCACGCGCGACGAGCTGCTGTACGAGTTGAGCGCGCTCGGACTCGCGACTACTTCCCAGGCATCCTGAACAGCCCGTCGTCGATCGCGGTGTTGAATTCCACTTTGTCCAACGTCGTCGTCGCGATGAGCGTACCGTTCTGGCGCTGCTTCAGCACGAACGGCACCATGCTGCCGTCGACGCTGCGATAGTCTGAAAACTCCGTCACGTTGACCATCTGTGATCCGTCCGGGGCACGAACCGTGACGCTGATCTTCTTTTCGAGACCAGTCTCCCCGTCGAGATAGTAGTCCTGCGGCGGACCGCCCTTCTTGGTGACTTTCAGATGATAGACGGGCGCTCCATCGACAGTTTCCTTGCCGATCAGGTCGATCTTGTGCCCCTTTTCTTTGTAATCGACGAAGACGCTATCGAACTCCGCGTCCTGCGTTGAATACGCATTTTGCGAGGCCGGAACCTGTTGCGGCGCGCCGGTTCCCATCGCCATCCACAGCGCCGAACCATCGAATGCGTTGACGATCCGCTGACCACCGAGATCGACGTCGCGCCGCATGAGGTTTGGCCGCTTCGCGACCATGGTCATGGTCCCGGTCAGTTCGCGACCGCTCATGTCGCGGGCGACAACCGAGCCGGTCATCCGAACGCTGTTAGTCGCCTTGATCTTCTCCAGCCCTCCCTTCGATCGCAGGTTGGTGGCGATGATGTCGTCGACTGTCTGCGCGTGAACAAGACCAGGGAAAAGCCAGAGGGCGGCAGCGATGCCAAGAGCGAGGCGAGACGAGCGAAGCATCCAATCACTCCTTGAGCGCAGGCCGGCGCGATCGATTTTCACATGAATCGCCGGCGTACACACCACGACGCACAGCGGCCCTGCCGCGGTGCGTCGTGACGCCACGCTCAAAACTGCGCTGCCGGGTCAGACCCGGCTACGAACCGCCATACGGTACACGGCGAGCAGGATGATTGCGCCTAGGATGGACACGATCCACCCGGCGCTCTGCCCCGGCCCATAGAACCCCATGGCGCGCCCAATGAACCCGCCAATAAGGGCTCCGGCGATGCCCAGCAGAATCGTGACGATGAAACCTCCGGGATCCCTGCCTGGCATCAGCAGCTTGGCGATGATGCCAACCACCAGGCCGAACACAATCCACGAGAGAATAGCCATCGATCGTCCCTCCGTTTCTTCTTGTGCGCGTCCA
>JBKPSH010000160.1:0-42440 GCA_046734955.1 Acidobacteriota bacterium | reverse complement strand
GCCCAGATCGGGACCCTGCCGTGCGCCCACCGGCGAAGCCGCGGTAGATAGCGCGCGCACAGCTCATTACGAGCCGCTTCATCTCCGTGCTGCGCGCGTAGCAGGAGTGAAACGGACGAGCTCGAATCATGAGATCCCAGACCCGATGAGAAGTGCGAGTGCGCGGGTCCCATGGAATGTTCCGGCATGTTATGGGTCGAGTCACTCCATGATACTCGCGAGAGGTCCCGGCTCGACGGAAAGTGAGAAGTGTGAGGCTACTTACAGATTCGTCGCTCGCCGGGCAGGAGTCGCCCCTTTGACGAGCAGCCACACGGCGAGCGACAGCTCGAACACCAGCGCCGGCATCCACATCACCAGGAACGAGGTGACGATCCCCGAGACGACGCCGATGAACTGCAGCGGCAACAGCACCACAAGGAGGGCCGACGACAGCGTAATCGCGCCGCTCAGTCCTTCCGAGACGCGGCAGATCAGCGCGAAGACCGCAAGCTCGTTGTCCTCCTCGCGCGTGATGCCGTAGAGCGTCACGCCCAATACCAGCGCAGAGAAGTCGGCCAGCAGGTTGAGAACGATCGTCGCTCGAATCTGCGTCGTGTGCGCGGCGACGCTGGTTAGTCTGGCGGCCACCGTGTCGCCGCGGCTTGCGCCTGAGCCCAGCATCATCCTGGAGACGCCGACCACGATGTAGAACAGGAAAGCGACGTCGGCGATCCTCGAATTCGTCTGGCGCCTTCGATACCCACCATCACGGCGATCACGCCTACGGCAACCAGGTGTGGGGTCGACAACGGCGCCGTTCCGGTCGCGCACGAGAACGTCGTGTCGGAGATGCGAACGTATGAGACCGGTCGCGAACGCAGGGGTCGTAGAAATGGCGAGGTATGCAAAACGCTGCGCACGGTGAGGCGCTTGCGCGCTGAGTCTTGAAATCGGGGTCCTTGCGTGCCACGCCCGACAGTCGGCCGGCATCCATATCGTCCCGGCCCCCGACGGACGCTGCAGAATTTCCGTTCAGGCCAGAATGCCGAACGGAGTTCTGGTCATTGCGGTAGCTGACCCGACTTCAGGGACAGTGAAACAATCAGTGAACAATTTGGTTCCGAACATCGGGCAACAACCGGCTCCGATCCGAGCTACGCACACGAAGAACCCGCGAGGCCAGACACCTGCATTAACCTACGAACCAGGAGGTCGCACGTTCGAGTCGTGCTGGGCGCACCAAATCTCTTCAGGCACTTACAGCTATAGCCCTCTGGCCAGACCTCGCGACTGTGCCCCTGCCGCTCGATTTGGTGCTCGGATCAAGTGCCGCGGCTGCTTCCCGATGTGCGGTGCTTCCGACGTGTCCGTAGCGCTTCGCCATCTTCGTCGTCGTGCTCGGACGCCAGTCTAGAAGACTTGCCACGATTGGAAACGACACCCCAGCTTCGAGGAGCCGGGTGACTGCGCTGTGACGCAAGTCATTGAAGCGGCAGGTTACGGACGCAGTGGTTCGAGCGTTCTTCCACGCTGTCTTCCAGCTACCGATCGGCTGTGTCGGATGCTCCTCGTAAGGCCCCGGTTTCTCATCTCCCGGCGTTCCGTACTGCTCGGCCGGGAATACGTAATGATCTGACTCGCGGTTTGGGAATCGATTCGCCCACGTGCGCAGGGCGAGCGTAAGACGGTCGTTCATCGGAATGTAGCGTCCCGTCCCCGCAGCTGTCTTCGACTTTCCGACGACAATGAAACGGCCCCTCAAAATCGATTTGGCGCCGCGCTGGAAGAGAGCTACAACGGTCTGTCCGTGGAAAGACGGATCCCGAAGCTGTTCTCACTTGCCGCAGACGAATGGTTGGAGATCAAGAAAGGCACACTTCGCGGCCAAGAGTTACTCCGTTGAATAGTACAGCCTCAAGCATCTCAGGCCAGTTTTTGGTCAGCGGCTTCTGAGCGACATCAATGCGGCTGCGATTGCGCGCTATGTCGGCCTTCGTCGCAACAAAAGGCGCCGCAGACAAGAGCATCAAGCTCGAACTCGGCAATCGTCGACAACAATGCGCGCGGGGTGGAGCGCTCTCCCAAGTGTGAGCAAGAAGAACCGACGTTTGGGTCGAACGAGATCCAGTTGCAAACGTAGCATCAGCGCGAGAGTAGAAGAATTGCGAGCGCGCGGCAATGCGCGAACACGATACCTTCAGCACACTGCCGCACAGGCGTCAGACTCTCTCCGTTTCACATCTGCAACATGACTGAACTACGTGAGTACTAAACGTGTGCGGATCGGACACGCGTGTACGCGCTCGTGAAGGATTTTTTTTCAAACTCAGCTGCAATTCGTCATGAACTCGCGCACAACTATCGCCGATAGTAGGGGCGCGTGACATTGCCCTCTCGCCATTTCTGAATCGGATACATTCGCGAGCGGGTCGCTCGCAATTCACAACGACACATCAATGGGGCATGCTCCGACGTGTGCTGAGGCTCGTCGGTCGTAAAGAACGACGGCCGATCCACCGGCCACGCTGTCCGTCGTGCATGTCCGATCGGACAGCACCAATAATCTCGCCGAGCCCGAAGGTCTTTTCGTTCGGATGCCGTGATTGCCAACACGAATGGGCGCAGCTGGTACGAACACCAATGCCGCATTGGAGCGATCCGATTTAGTTGCAAACGCCGGGGGTGAAGATGCACAAGACCGAGTCCTTGTCAGACGCGGACCACACGAAGCTTCGACCACACCTGCCACTTGTGGTGCTCGCATGTCTTCTCACCACAAAAGTTGTATGGTGCCAGACCGTCCCACTTCAAGCAACCGACGCGGGTGTAACGGATGACGGCGATCTCGAATACTCGTTAACCAATTCCGCATCACAACCGGCGACGGCCTGGAGCGTCACGGTGATGGTGACCGATCCGAATGGCCAGGTCGTTCGTCACTCGGCAATTACAACCGATGAATACAGGGCTGAAGCCGATCGAGGCGTCGTGCCGGACGAGCATCTCGATCAGCTGCTCCTGCAGCCTCATCGGGAACGTCGTTTTATCGTGTCCGGCCCGTTTGATGCCACACTACAGCTCACGGTGACACCAATCGCCGTCGTCTTCAGCGACGGCAGTTCGGCCGGTCAGCCGCGAGTGATCGAGAGCATCTTCCAACGGCGCGCTGCAGAAGCCGTCGCGAAGTACGAGATACTTCGCCAGCTACGTGATGTTCAGGCGCACTACACAGGAATCGATGCGCTGAAAGAGGCCGCCGCGCGATTGGCCCGATCCGTTGCGAGAGACGATCCTGGAAACTCTCACCAGATCGTTCTACAGAGCCTTCGTGATGCGCTGACGAGGGCTGGCCGCAGCGACGTCGATCCCGCGCGCGAACTGGCGCACCAGATTGATGTCGTGCGTCGTGAATATCAGGTTGCGGTTCAACATTCCGTGCCGAGAAAGGAGAGCTGACACGTACATGGATGCGACAGGAGCGGCGCAGCCGCGAGTGCTGGTCATCGAAGACGACGCCGGCGTATCGAGTCTCTTCCATCGGGTCCTGTCGGGCGAAGGGTATAGCGTGCAGACGGCGCCGGACTTCGATGCGGCACGCCAAATCATCGAGCGTCAACCACCAGACGTGATCCTGCTGGATGTTGTCCTGCCTGGAACCGACGGGTTCACGATTTGCCAGCGGCTGAAAGAGAACGCGACGACCAGGCTGACGCCGGTGATTTTCATCACCGCGTTCGGCGATCGTGAGAGCCGCATCAAGGGACGCCGTGCCGGCGGCGATGACTTTCTCACGAAGCCAGCTGATCTGCAGGAGCTCATCGCGCGGGTGGCTGCCGCGGCCAAACTCAAACGGTACACCGATGATCTCGATTCCGCGGCGTCGATCGTGATGACGCTTGCCGTCATGATCGAGGCGCGCGATGGCATGACCGAGGGGCATTGCCATCGAATGGCGAACTACGCCACTGCTATCGGACGTGCGCTCGGTCTGTGCCCAGACGATTTACAGGCACTCCATCGCGGTGGCTTTCTCCACGACATCGGCATGCTGGCGATCCCGCCGTCGGTGCTCCTGAAAGCTGGACCGCTCGAGCCCGACGAGTTCGAGCGCGTCAAATCGCACACGGTAATCGGCGACGAGTTGTGTCGAAACTTGCGATCGCTACAGGCTGTCCGCCCCATCGTCCGTCACCATCACGAACGACGAGACGGATCAGGCTACCCTGACGGTTTACGGGGCGACGAGATCCCGCTCCTGGCGCAGATCATCAGCGTGGTCGATCTGTACGACGCGGTCACGCACAATCGCCCGTACCAGACGACGAAGTCGGCGGCCGATGCGATCCACATGCTTCGGAAGCAGGCCGACGAAGGGTTGCGGGAATCCAGCATCGTGGAGGCCTTTGCCGAAATCCTGATTTCCGGTCCGGCGGTGCACTCATGTGAGGCTCCCTGATTTGCTGGCAGGCACTCACGTTCTCATTGTCGAGGACGACGACATGATCCGCGACCATCTCGAACGCGTGTTCTTGCGGGGCGGCCTGATCGTTCGCTCCGCCAAAGATGGAAAGGAGGCGCTTCAGTTGCTCGAAAACGAGTTGCCGGATTTGATCGTGCTCGATCTCATGTTGCCGTGGGTGAACGGCATCGAAGTGCTGGCCACGGTCCGTCAACATCCGCGACTAGCGCGAGTGCCCGTGCTGGTGGCGACCGGCAGTGCCACGAGTGCCTACGACTTACGCGACTTCGGGCCGTTACGCGTCTTGCATAAGCCGTTCGAGTTGTCGTCTGTGCTGCCTGCGGCGGAGAAGCTCCTTAGCCGTTCAACGACGTAGGCCTCCTTCTGTCGAATCGCCTTAGAATCGGGCCGATGGTGGAAGGTCGCAGGATATCTCTCATCGGGGGGCTATCATCCCCGCCCCCCTTGCTGGCTCGCTCGCGGGGCGGCCGCGAGGCTTACTTCGCTTCGCTCGTTGGCCTTTAGTATCTTGCGTAGTTTGAGACGAATCTACCAGGGAGGCTCACACGCCGCGGTGGCGGTGAGGCGCACTAATTCCGCCCGGCGATCCAGTGCACGCTCAGCCGGCGTGTTCCCGAAATTGAGTGGACGCTGAGCACCGCAGCCTCTTGGGACTAAGCGGTCGCGGTCGACTCCGTGCGCCGTGAGCCATTCGATTACGAGTTGTGCGCGACGGGACGACAGACGCAGGGCATCGCTCTCCATTCGATCAGTGAACGCCTTGACCATTAATCTCAGGCGCACATCTCGCTGTAACTCGCGCACGACCGCTTCCAATGGTTCATCGGCATCCGAGACAAACGACGCGCTTCCTTCCTCGAA
The DNA here is from genome assembly GCA_046734955.1 of Acidobacteriota bacterium. Lineage (GTDB taxonomy): Bacteria > Acidobacteriota > Vicinamibacteria > Vicinamibacterales > 2-12-FULL-66-21 > JALZOC01. The sequence goes on along the minus strand of JBKPSH010000160.1, from coordinate 37,117 downwards.
CCGAATTCTTGCTCCGCGAAAGGGCAGCGTAGAGTTCCCAAGCTCCCGTCGTCGCGCGAGCTCGTCGCCGTAACTCGCGTTCAACACCGGGACTTGCGGCGAGCGCGCGGATGACGCAGGCAAGACGACGAGCGCGTCGACATCGTGTTCGATCACGCCCTGTGACAGGGTGTAGCCGATGCGCCGCGCATTCAGACGTCCAAGCCATGTTTGCCGGACGGACACTCCGGCAGGCAGTGACCCTGGTCGAAGCCGCGATCTAATGTCGGCATCGGCCAGTTGCGGATCGAGCATGCCTATGACCCACGTTTGACCTGGGAATCGGGAGTCAAGCAGGTGGATCAGGCTGTTCGGGAACACGACGGTGCGGCTGATATGCGCTCCACCGATTAGAATCAGCGCCCTTTCATTGCGCTCGATGACCTGCCGCTCGATCACGTGCGCGAAATGTGCGTCCCGCCAATCATTCATATCTTCATCTGCCGGACTGGTGATGCTGCTCCAGTCGATCGGCGGGTCGCCGAGCAGGATGCGAATGCGACGCGCGGGCGACAGGCTTGCGTTCACGGAACGCACCTCGGCGAGCATTTGCTGATACATCGGGAGCGACCACACACCGGTTACCTGTGTCGTGTCTTCCCAGGTGTGGCGCAGTTCAGTCAGTGTGACTGGATCGCCGTTGACATACCGATCCATCACCGTCTGGTATCGGGCGTTTCCAAACTCGATGACGACGTTCCTGACAGTTGATGGAAAACGGCTGTCGTGAATCAGCGCGGTGAAAAAATCACGGGTTGCGAGTTGTCCATGTCCCGTGCCCTCGCTGAGAGCGACGACGGGATGGGTTTGGAACGCGCTCAAAATCAGCTCGACGGCAGGTCGCCACTTCAGCTCGCCGTCGGGTGCTCCGTTAGCTCCTGAAACGGCGAAACCAATGCCGGCCGCGACAACCGCTAGAAGGGGTGGCGTTGCTTTCATCGGCTGGAACGCGAAGCGAGAACTGAAAAATTACGAGATCCAGAAATTGACCATTGGTTTGGCGATCCAGCCTCCCAGGCCCTTTTCCAGAACGATCGTGCCTCCCTGACTTCCAGACCCGATTCGCGCCGCCGCCCTGGTGTGCTCGGCATTCAGGAATTCCAGGTCCGTGATTATTGGATACGACTCGAACACGACACGGGGATAGTCGTTAGATACGTTTCGGCCGACAATCAGATCGGTCTGAAAGAATTTGTTCCACAACTGGAGAACATCGTTACCCGCAGACTGGTCCCGTGTCGGTTTGTTCGCAAGCTTTCCGACGATGTCTTTCAAGATTCGCTGCTGCTCTTTGTCGAGGAAGATGACCCGGCTCGCACTGGTCACCGGGTGATAGACCGTGTGCCGCGTGGTGTGAGTACCTCGAAGGCTTACCGAGACGTCGGGATTGACGACAAGAAAGAAATCGGACGAGCGCTGTTGGAGATTTCTCGTCCGATGGTTCAGAACGATGTTGCGGATATCCGCAATGTCCTTCTCCATATCGTCGAGAGCGTGCTCACGGTACGCACGCTGATAGTCGAACCACTCCATCAAAGCCGATCTCATTTGCGATTCGGCCTCCGTTCTCGCACCAGTCTTGAAGATTATCGACGCTCGAGCGATCTTCGCCGCACAAACACCGAAGTCATACGGATCACTCGCGATGCGCTTGAGTTGCGCGAGCGCGGCCGCAGTGTTGGATCCCGGATTCTCGACGCCCGCCAGTTGCAACACGCTTCCGAGCCTGGCCCGATGGAGAAGATACCGCGCTCGGTCTACGAAAGGGAACTGGGGATACTGATTGAGCAACCGCTCCAACACGACGATCGCGTTGGCGTGCTGTCCGTGCTCGACTGACCATCGACCACGCTCGAGAAACGTGCCGCCCGGAGCGTTCATAGAACGCTTGAGCTGCGCAATTCTGTCCGCGAGGCCAATGCTCGTGACGTCCGGATTGTCTCGAACGATAGAAGGCTGGTTCGATCTGCCATTCGACGTTCGACGTAGTGAATACACAGCCCCGTACGTCTGGTCCCACCCCGCCAGCGCAAGTTCGTACTCGCGCAACGCACGATCGAATCGACCCAATGCTTCGTAATTGCGAGCCGCATAGGCATGAGCGAGTACGTATGCGGTTGGAAGACCGGAGTAAGAGGTAGCGGCTTTGAGATAGGCATCGACGGCGGTGGGCAATTCACCGAGCGCTTCGCTGCACTGGCCGATTCGCAATGCAGCAACCCACGCCCACGTCGTTTTCGGATACGCGCTCAAATACTTTTGGAAGGCTGCGTGCGCGTTCCGATACTCACCTTCGGCGAAATATAGCGATGCCAACGTCGCCAGCGACTTCCTGTGGTACATCGATGTACCGCTTGCCGCCAGTTGACTGAGGCTTGCGACGGCCTTGCGGTAAACGACCGCGCGTTCACTCACCGACTCCCAATCCATGCTCTCCACGTAGAACCGCGCTCGCAGAAACTGAACCGCCGACGGATCCGTCACCTCTCTTTCGAGCTCCGCCAGCACGCGCTCGACACCAGCGATCCCTTCGCCGTTCTGTTTGAAGAGATCGAACATCTTTGTCGTGATGATGTAACCAGTCCCGGTACTCAGCGGATACTCATCGGCGAGCGCGAAGTGCGTTCTTAGGAACTCCTTGTAGCCACGCAGAGTGATATCGATGCTTCCGGGCGCATACGCCGGGTTGAACGCGGAGAAATCCGACACCAGCGACGGTGCGCGTTGTACCCATTCGCGTGGTGGGTAGCGTCCACTCTCGAGCTCCTTGACGATTTCCATCACTTTCAAGAACCGACCCGTCGGATCGGGGCCTCGAGCTTCGACATGCGCGTTGCCTCTGCCCAAATGAAAGCCCTGGATCAAGAGTGCCTTTGCGGCAACGACAGTTCCGGGGTGATCACGCACGATGGCGTCGAGAGCAGTGAGTTGCTGCTGAATCGGCACCCCGGACTCAATCACGTCGACTTCGGTCAGAAGAGCGGTCTCGGTGCCGGCGTACTGCTGCACGAACGCTCGAAGCCGGTCTACAGTGCTTTGCCGCTGATCGAATGGCACACTGCGATCGACGATCAGGAGTTGTCGTTCGGCTCGTGCCGCCTCCTCACGTGACAGTCGAGGCAGCTGCATTCGCGCCGCATCGACAAGTTCCTGAAGCGACTCCGGATAGCCACGTGCCACATCCGAAAACTGCCCCGACTGTTCGACCACGACTTTGAAGGCGGCAGGAATATCCTGTGGAGCACTCTTGATGATCGAGCGCAGCAGCTGGATGGCCTCGTCAACTCGGTTCTGTTCGAGCAGGTCCGCGATCTCGGAACTTCCTGGTTGCCGCTTCAACCGAAGATCGAGGGACCTGTTCACCATCCCATTTCGTTGTTCCCTCAAGATCTCAGCGTCATAGTCCGGGAACTCCGCGCCCGAGAGCACCTGCCTTCCTTGCTCCCTTGATTGAGTTCGTGGGCTGGCGTCGAGTCCGCTGACGACGGCCAACGAAAGCAGCAGGGGTAGCAGTAGACGTCCGCGATTCAGGCTTAGAATGCCGTTCATGATCGACACAGTACCAGCAGCGGACTGGAACGGGTCTTCGACCGAACTTGGTGAACTGTTCGTCATGAGAAGAGGCCGCCGTGAGATACGGTGCAAGCTGTTGTCGCACCAGTCAGGATGGGAGTTGCGCCTCGTGATGGGCGTCCGCGCTGACGTGATGCTCAGTAAGGTATGCGGCTCGCGTGACGACGTGGTCCGTACGGGAGTGCAGTGGAAGACGGCACTCGTCGACAAAGGGTGGACCTGACACGTGAACAATTGAAGTTCCCCTTATTGCAGATCAGACCAACGACGAACGCGATTACGGGAAGTCTCACGGGAACCCGTTTTTCATGTCGCCGCGAGGCTGAGACACTTCGTCATTGAGCCTCGCATCGTCTTTCGCGCCGCCCGCGGGCTATCGATATTATCTCGCCGCCGACGCGAGAACATCGTCGATCCAGAGCTCGACTTCGTTCCAGACGTCAGGACGGAGCGATTCGTTGTGCCGCGCTCCTGGAACCAGAATCAAGCGCTTCGGTCCAGCCAGGGCGGCGAACACCCGGCGCGAATGATCAGGTGAGGTATTCGTGTCGTTGGCGCCGTGCACCAGAAGGACAGGAATCGTGATCGCCAGAGCCGCGGTCAACGGGCTGACTTCACTCGCGTCGAAGTGAGCGTGTTGCTCAGCGATACGAAAAGCTCGATCGATGATCTTCGGTGTGAAAAAGAATGGCGCCCGTTCGGCGGCGACGGTCCGAAGATCCGAAAACGTTTCTGCCGCGACGATAGCCGTGATGCGCGCGTCCAGCGCCGCTTCCTGCAGCGCGACAGCCGCACCGAGCGAGGTGCCAATGAGGACGATCGGTCCACCGGCGATGCCGTCGATCACGCGATGGAGATCACGCTTTTCGAAAAAGCCGTAGGTGCAGAGATTGCCTGAGGACTCGCCGTGGGCCCGGCTATCGTAGGCAATGACATCGAAACCACGTTTGGAGAATCGCTCTATGACTCCGACGGAGGTGCTGCGGTTGTCGGCAACGCCGTGTAGATAGACGACCGTGCCGTGATGCGGAACGGAACCGCGGCATCGCCAGCCCTTCAGCTCCACGCCGTCACCGGCGAACGTTGTTTCCGTGCAGGTCGATGGCGTGGCGGTGACGACGTGACGGCGCGCTGGATGCAGCAACCCGCCAGCACCGGCAGCGGCAAGCTGATTCGGGATCGTCGCACATGCGACCACGACCACCAGGACCGCCAGGAGTACGACGGCGATCACCCGCCGGGATTGCAGCGAGATCTGTCGGTTGTTCGTCAACCTGACAAAAGATGACGAGGCTTCTCTGAAGTGCGTTCCTCGTTCGGCTGTCGGCATCTCCTCGTACTGCTTCGCATAGTCAAGAAACGCGTCAGCGGTCTCGAATCGGGATGTTCACGTCCTTGATTTCGCGCGCCTCTATTTGCACTGGCACTCCATTCGTCGTCATAGGGAGAACGTTTTTCCGAGCGCCTGGATACGACGAGAATCTCTCTTGCGGAAAGGCGGCGACAAAGTATCGTCCTGGGGTCACGGCAATTGAGAATTCACCGCGGCTATTACCCTGCGCCTCATAGATCATACTGGACCAATGCTGCCGCAGCGCTGGATCCGCCGCGGCGACCAGTATCCATGGTGCTCGCACCGGATGGCCAGGTCGGTCAGTGACGGTTCCCCGAATTCGGGCCGGATGTTGGGTGAAGACGACTTCGAGGCGTCCGTTCTCGTGTTCGCTGAAGTCGGTTGGCACATTCGTGATATCGACGCCGTCGAGAGTCACGTGCGATGGCCACCACTTGCTGCCCGCGGCGAGGGTGTAGCCGCAACGGAGAACACGCGGACCGAACGCGTTGCGCAGCACGAACTTTCCTCCAGGCGCACCGTCGGCCATCCTTGAGCCAAGAAAAGCCATTCCATTTACCGCAAGGTCCGCCAACACATGAATGTGAGACGGCCACACTGGAGCTGGGTTGTCGCTCTCCATTCGAAAGGTACCAGTGATCGCGGTGTCACGTCGCACTGCTACCGTCACATTGGACAAATCAGACGTTTCGAGCGAGACGAGCGTCACGCCGACCGGTATGGCAGTTGCCGAGTTCGCCCCACGAATCAGTTCAAGGACATATGTTCCAGGATCGAAAGGGTCGGTAACGAAGGACCCATCAGACTTGATCGAAACCGGCCGCGAGCTGAGGCTGGCATCATTCCGGTCTGGTGATTCGATCATCAACGTCAAGCCCTGAGGACGAAGTTGATACGGATCGACGACGCGGCCGCTGATAGTGTGGCCGTTGGGAGTGGCGAGTTGTTGAAAATCTGCTGCCAGGGGCGCCGCAATCGCGCCGCCAAGAACGAGTGCGAAGGCGCGAATGCCTGATCCCGGCACGTTCACGTTCGGGTAAACAGATCACCCGCGAGATACTTCAACCCTGTGTCGACCGCGATCGTCGCAACGCGACGACCGGGTCCAAGCTCACGCGCGATTTGACACGCCGCGAGAACATTGAGTCCTGTCGACACGCCGGCGAAGATGCCTTCGTCCTTCGCAAGACGTCGAGCGAAGGCACGCGCCTCCTCCTCGCCGATCGCGCGCGCTTCGTCGTAATCGTCGCGCTCGAGGTGGGGAGGCACAAACCCAGGGGCGGTTCCTTCCACGCGATGCGCTCCGCCACGCCCCGTCGTTAAAACCGGCGATCCCGCCGGTTCCAGGGCGACCACGCGAGCCCCGCTCCCGGCTGCCTTCAGCGCGCGGGAAACGCCGACGAGCATGCCCGCAGTACCGACGGCACCGCAGAACACGTCGACCGATCCGAGCTGCTCCAGGAGCTCGACACCGATCTGGCGATACCCGTTCAGCGCGTCAGGGTTGTGGAATTGATCGGTCCAGAACGTGTCCGGCTCATTCTTCAGGACGGCGATGCGCTCACGGAATCGATCGAACAGCGCGGGTGTCACCTTGCCACCGTCACTCGGCACGATCTCCACCTCCGCACCGAACGCCTCCATCGTGCGGATCTTCTCGAGCGCGAACGCATCCGACGATAGCGGTGCAAACCGATATCCCTTTATCGCGCAGACCATCGCGAGCGAAGATCCGGTGCTGCCGCCCGTGTATTCGACAACGCGCATGCCGGGGCGCAACGCTCCGCGCGCCTCAGCGCCTTCAATCATCGCGAGTGCCATTCGATCTTTGTACGACCCGGTAGGATTGAAGTATTCGAGCTTGACGAACACATCTGCCCCGCCAGCTGGCGCAATTCGCTGGAGTTGAACGATCGGCGTGCTACCGATTGTTCGGAGGACCGAATCAGTTACTGTCGGAAATGACGAAGCCATACGGCTCCCATTCACACAGCCTGTGGTGCCGCGGCCTGGAAGAATGCCACGGTTCCGAAAATTACGCTGCGGTCACCAACTTTCCTGGGGTCGATAAAACCCGCTGCCCGCATCAACTGAACGATCCTCTCGTCCACGTTGTCCTTCATTTGTGCATGCGAATGAATGAGACGGCTCAGAAATCCGTGTACGTGTCGGTCCGGGCTCGCCACATCCAGAAACTCGAGACGGCCGCCGGGTCGCAGAACCCGCCGGATCTCTCGCAGTGACTGTTCCTTCTCGTTCTTCCCGAGATGGTGGAACATCAGCGATGAAAAGACGCGATCGAAGGTGGCGTCAGCGTATGGAAGCGCGTCGGCGAAGCCGCGCTCGAAATGCACCGACACCTCGGCGCGCTCTGCCTTGCGCTCGGCACGCGCCAGCGCTTTCGGATCGGGATCGATCCCGATTACCGTGACGGTCGGGTGCTCCCGTTTGATGAGGATCGCCAGAGTGCCCGTGCCGCAGCCGACGTCAAGCACTCGATACGCCGGTTGTAGCGCCGCCTGCTCGAGGAGGCCTCGACGTAAAGCATCAACCCCGAACAGTCTCGTGAACGGATCGTACAGCGGCAGGAACATGTCCCGTCCTGCCGCCGGTAGATAGTGTCGATCGATGTGTGTAGTAGCCATGTTTAAAACTCGTCTCAAAATTTCGGCGCGCCGCGGGCGCGGGGGGTCCGCGGGGGCGGACCCCCTGGGACCTATGACGTCGCTCCGGCGAGTTCGCGCGCGCGCGCCGGCGATGGTTTTTCATCCTCGACGGCTAACGCCACCCGCGATCGCGCAACCAGCACGTAGATCGACGGCACCACGAACAGCGTGAACATCGTCCCGATGATCATCCCGCTTACGAGCATAATCCCGATGCTGTTGCGAGCGCCCGCGCCAGGACCGGTCGCAAGGATCAGCGGCGTGTGCCCGACGACGGTGGCCGCTGTGGTCATCAGGATCGGCCGAAGCCGCGTGCCGGACGCCTCGATCACCGCGTTGAGCTTACTCAGTCCCGTCTCCTGCAGGTGATTGGCGAACTGCACGATCAGGATGCCGTTCTTCGCGACGAGTCCTACCAGGGTGATCAGTCCAACCTGGCTGTAGATGTTCAACGTCGTCAATCCGAGGAACGAGAACAGCAGCGCGCCTGAAAGCGCCAGCGGCACTGAGCCCGCGAGAATGATGAACGGATCGCGGAAGCTCTCGAACTGCGCCGCGAGCACCAGATAGATCAGCACGGCAGACAGGAGAAAGACGCCGAGGAACTTTCGTCCTTCCGTTCGAAGCTGACGCGACTCTCCCGCGTAGTCGATGGTGAACCCCTGCGGCAGGATTTTGCGCGCCTCGTCCTCGAGGAACGTCAACGCCTGGTTCAGCGGCACCGGTGGCGGAATGACGCCCTGGATGCGGACCGCGTTGAGCTGCTGGAACTTCTTCAGTTCGCGCGGTTCGGTGGTCGTCTGCAAGCTCGCGAAAGTCGACAGCGGAACGAGCTTGCCTGATCCTCCGGTGATGTACATGTCGGTCAACTGGTCGGGCGTCAATCGGCCGGTGCGCTTGACCTGTGGAATGACCTTGTAGCTCCGGCCTTGAATGCTGAAGCGGTTCACGTAGTCGCCACCGAGCAGTGCCGAGAGGTCGCGTCCCGCCTGGCTGAGATCCACACCCTGCGATCGCAGCTTGTCACGGTCGAACACCACTTCCGCTTGCGGCTGATCGAACTTGAGATCAGCATCGGCGAACATGAACATTCCGCTCGCAAATGCTTTCTGAACGAGCTGGCCCGCAAGATCGCGGAGCTGCGCCGGTTCCGCAGAAGACGCGATGACCAGGTCCACCGGGAAATCGCCGCCACCGGGCAGCGGCGGTGGCGTCAACGGGATCACTCGAATACCTGGAATACGCGATAGCGGCCCCATCGATTCCATGAGAAGTTGCTGGGCGGTCTTCTTCCGCTCGCTCCACGGCTTCGTAACCATTCCACCGAAGCCACCGTTTGGCGACGTGATCTGAAAGATGCTGGCGCTCTCCGGGAACGATTTGTAGACGTCGTGAATCTGATTTGTAAACAGCGTCGTCTGGTCGATGGTCGCGTTGGCCGACGCCTGGATCACTCCGAATACCACACCCTGATCTTCCGCCGGCGCCAATTCCTGCTGCGAGAACATGTAGAACGGTACGATCAGCAGCGCCACGATCGCCCAGAGCACGAGCACGACCGGTCGATACCGCAGCGTCGATGCCAGCATCCGCGTGTACCGCGTGCGCACGGAATCGAAACGGCGATTGACGAAGCCGGCAAAGCCACGCTCGGTATCGCCGGCGCGCAGCAGCTTCGATCCCATCATCGGCGACAACGTCAGCGCCACCACACCAGAGACGACGACGGCCGCGGCGAGCGTGAATGCGAACTCGCGAAACAGCGTGCCCGTGAGACCGCCCTGAATCCCGACGGGTGCGTACACCGCGGCAAGGGTGATGGTCATCGCGATAATCGGGCCGACCAGTTCATGTGCCGCCTCGAGCGCCGCCTGAAGCGGCCTCTTTCCTTCATGGAGATGCCGCTCCACGTTCTCCACCATGACGATTGCATCGTCGACGACCAGTCCGACCGAGAGGACGATAGCCAGCAGCGTGAGCAGGTTAATCGTGAACCCGGCGACGAGCATGAGGAATGCCGCGCCAACGAGCGAGATCGGAATCGCGACCACTGGAACGATCAGCGCGCGCAGCGATCCGAGGAACAGGAAGATGACGACAATAACGATGAGCAGCGTTTCGGTGAGCGTCCGCAGAACCTCATTGATCGCATCCTGGATGTATTCAGTCGAATCGTACGGAATGCCAACCTTCATCCCCGCGGGCAACTGCACCTGGATGCCCGGGATCTCGGCGCGGACCTTCTTGATCACATCAAGCGTATTCGCGGTTGGCAGAACCCAGATACCCATGAAGGTCGCCGCTTCGCCGTTGAAGCGCACCTCCTGGTCATAGTTTTCCGAGCCCAGCACGACGTCCGCAATTTCTCCGAGTCTGACAATGACGCCCTTGTGTTCCTTCACAACGAGCTGGCGGAACTCTTCGGGCGTCCGCAAGTCGGTATTGGCAACGAGATTGACCGACACCATCGAGCCCTTTGTCTTGCCAAGGGCCGACAGATAGTTGTTGCGGGCCAGCGCCTCCCGCACATCCGCCGGGGCGATTCCGAGCGCGGCCATCTTTTCCGGCTTCAACCAGACACGCATCGCGAATGTCCGATCGCCGAGGATGTCTGCCCGCTGCACGCCACTGATCGCGCTCAGCTTCGGCTGCACCACACGCGTCAGATAGTCGGTGATCTGGTTCTGATCGAGGTCGGCCGACGAGAAGCCGAGATACATCGCCGCGAACTGGGCGTCCGCGGTTTCCATTTCGATGACCGGCGCCTCTGCCTCGGGCGGCAATTGGTTGCGGACTTGAGCAACCTTCGCCTGGATTTGCGTCAGCGCCGCGTTGGTGTCGTAGTTCAACGTCAGGTGGACGGTGATCGTGCTGATCCCCTGCGCGCTGGACGACTCCATGTAGTCGATGCCGTCAGCGCTCGCGATCACGCGCTCGAGCGGTGTCGTGATGAACCCGCGCACGAGATCCGCGTTGGCACCGACGTATACCGTCGAGACTTTGATAACGGCGATATCGCTGCGCGGATACTGCCGCACGCTCAACGCGCGGATCGACTGGAGTCCCGCGATCAGAATGACCAGGTTGACGACAATCGCCAGGACTGGCCGCTTTATGAATAGGTCTGTAAACCGCATTTGAACGATCCTTGTCTGCTTTACTCGCTGCGCGTGGGCGCTTTCCCTTTTCCCTTTTACTTGTCTTCCGTCGCCGGAGTTGTGCTGTTCGCAGGCTGTACGTTGTTGTTCACTTGAATCGGCGCGCCATTACGCAGCTTGAACACTCCTGACGTGACAACTTGTTCTCCCGGTTTGATCCCGGACAGCACCGCAATCTGATCGCCGCGCGCAGGCCCGAGCTTCACCACCTGCTGGCGAACGCCGCGATAGGGATGCCCTTGCTCGTTCTTCATGTCGGTGACGATGAATACCGAGTCGCCGTACGGCGCGTAATTAATCGCGGACGCCGGAAGCGCGATGACGCGCTGCGGGGCCCCGAGGATCACCTGAGTCTGCACGAACATGCCGGGCCGAAGCTTCGCGCCCGGGTTGGGTAGCGTCGCCTGGACCTGCACATTTCTTGTTGCCTGATCGATGATCGAATCAATCGCGCTGATGCGTCCCGTGAGCTCGCCGCCGCGCGGTTCGTTCGACGTGAGGTGAATGGTCCGTCCAATCCGCATCTCAGCCACGTCCTGCTGTGGCACAGCGAAGTTCACGTAGATCGGATCAAGCGACTGGAGCGGAACGACCGCCGCGCCACCTGTCAGGTACTGTCCGAGATTGACTTGTCGAATGCCGAGCACGCCCGAGAACGGTGCACGAATCGTTTTGCGTTCGATCGTCGCGCGGATTTCGCTGAGCCGCGCTTCCGCCTGCTGCAGTGTTGCCGCCGCCGTGTCGTATTCAGCACGAGAGACCGCGTCCTGCTGGACGAGCCCTTTCATGCGTTCGTGGTTCAGCCGCGCGAGCTGCAGTTGCGACTCGGCGCCGGTCAGTTGCGCCTGCTCCTGCCGCGTATCGAGCTGCACGAGGATGTCCCCCTTCTGAACTGACTTGCCAGAGTCGAACGTGATGCGATCCACCACACCCGGCAAATCCGCGCTGACGGTCACTCCCTGCACTGCTGCGACGGTTCCGATCGCATTCAGGGTCGAGGGCCATTGCTCGTCGGCCGCAACGATCGTCGTGACCGCGTCAGGCGGCGGCTGCATCGCGGCGAACTGTTGTGCCATCGCCTGGAACTGCTTGAACTTCACAAATCCGAGACCCGCAATGATGGCGATCATCACAACCACCATCAGAATCATTCGCTTCGCCATTTCCTACCTCATTTATTGATTGGCAGGGACCCTGCACCCCGCCAAGCTCCTCGCTCGCGGCGGCCCAACGCCCCGCTCCGCTCGTCGCGTCCCTTGTTAGCTTTGTGGTGTCCAGCCCCCGCCGAGTGCCCGATAGAGCTGAACGAGCGATCCCAATTCCTGCTGTCGCAGCCGCACGAGATCGAGCTCGCCCTGAAACAGATTTCTCTGCGCATCGAGGACGGGGAGGTAGCTATCGAGACCACCCTGGTATCGCTGCGTCGCCAACTGCGCTGATGCGGTGAGCGCTTCGACCAGATGCTCCTGTTCAATCCGCTGCTCGTTCGTCTTCGTGTATCCGGCGAGTCCGTCAGAGACATCGCGGAACGCGCTGTAGATCACGCGCTGATAATTCACGAGCGCTTCGCCGTGAAGTGCCTCGGCGAGCCGGACGTTGTTGCGTGTGCGGCCGGCATTGAACAGCGGCACCGCTGCGCCGAGACCTGCGCTCGCCAGCACCGCGGGGCCGCTCAACAGATCCGACAGCTGGCGACTTTGCGCACCGAAGAAACCGGTCAGCGAGATCCGCGGAAAATAATCGGCCTTCGCCACGCCGATTTGCGCGTTCGCGGCGATCAGCTGCTGCTCGGCAGCACGTATGTCGGGACGTCGCTCGAGTAACGACGACGGAAGACCCGCCGGCACTGTCGGCGGAGCCTGCATCGATTCCAGGGGGCGTCCGCGCGGAATGTCTTCCGGGGCATGTCCGAGCAGCAGGCTCAACGCGTTCTCTGCCAGCGCAATCTCACGATCGATGCTGGCGATCTGTCCGGTCGCCGTGTAAAGCAGCTGCTCTGCCTGGCGCACGTCAAGGCCGCTGGCGACGCCGCTCGCCCGTCGCGCCGCGACGAGACGCAGGTTGTCGTTCGCAATATCCCGCGTGCGTTTCGCGATCTCCAGTTGGAAATCGAGCGCGCGTATCGCCAGATATGTCTGGCTGACGTCGGCTACCAGAGTCGTGATGACTCCGCGGCGTCCTTCTTCGGTGGCGAGATATTGCGCCCGTGCCGCTTCGTTCAGACGCCGCACACGTCCCCACACATCCAGTTCCCAATTCAGACTGAAGCCCGCCTGGGCATAGCTGACGTCGGTGTCGGTGCCCGCCGGTATTCCGCGGTTCGCCCCGACTTGCGACGATCGCGCGGAGATGATGTCGGCCGACGCATCGACGGTCGGCCACTGTCCTGCGCGGGTGATTCCGTATGCCGCACGCGCCTGCAGCACGCGCTGCGCCGCGATTCGCAGTTCGAAGTTTTCCTGAAGCGCCGTCTTGATCAGCCCGTTGAGCGTGTCATCACGGAACAGCTCGAACCATTGCAGATCCGCGAGTGATGCCGGCGTGGGTTGTCCCGATGCCGATCGATATGTCGACGGCGTCTGAATCGACGGCCGTTGATAGTTTTTCCCCAGCGTGCACGCGGTCGCGACGGATGCAACCAGCGCGACCAACGCTAAGTTGAGGACACGAGAAAGTCTCACCACCGCTGTACTCCTTCCGACTTCGTGTTCGCCCTCACGAGAACTGCTTCCTGCTCGGCTTCTGCAATCTCCCGCACGAGCACCGGCATCACACATCCTCGAGCGACGAGGCGCGCACCCGAACGATGCATCGCACGGAGAAGCTCGCGCCCTTCGCTATCGACACGGGACAGACTCGACAGGTCGACGCGAAGCTGCGCCCCGGGCGCCGTGGCGACGACGGAGTGCCAACAGCTATTGAGTTCATCAACCCACGGGCCTGTGAGCGTGCCCTCGAGGGTCAACACCAGCTCGCCATCCGCGCCGCGTGTTGTAATTCGGAACATTTGATTGACCTTTGTTGAACGTCGAGGTTGTACCGGCCGACGCCGATGCGGGTGGGAGAGCGACGATCGTGCCGCGCCTCGATGGCCGTAGCAGACCAATCGTTAACTTCATCGCTCATTGGCACTTGCAGTCGCTACCCATGCGAGATACAACCGGTAAGTGCCAACGCAAAACCCGCCGGCATGTTGGCAGTGCCAGTCAGTTGGCACCTTTCACCGCTCGTTTGCGTCTTAGTTCAGTGGGCGAGTCTGTGGTTGTCGATATGGGGAGCGCTAAAGCGACTACGAGATAGAGAGTGCCTATGAAGAGCGTCAGTGATGAGTTTGATGTGTTCGACGAGCGTGCGTCGCGGGTCGTTGACGTAGCGACCGTTCTTGCCTCAAATGCGGAGTTAACCGATCTGCTGACGGTGCTGCAGCGCGAACGCGATCAGCTGGATCTGCTGCTCGACGTGACCAACGCTGTCGTCACACACCTGGACACGCGGGAACTCTTCCGCGCCGTTGCGCCGGCGTTACGTCGCTGCGTCAGCGCCGACGTGGCCGCGTTAAGTCTTTACGATCCGGAAGCCGGAGTACTGCGCCATCACGTCTGCGACTCGCCCCACGATTTCTGCGAGCGTTCGAAAGTGCCGATGGCCACAGAGAGTACGCTCGATGGATCGGCGTCGGGTTACGTGTTCAAGACCGGCAAGCCGCGCGTGTTCTCACCGGCGGATCTCGACAGCTTCCCGGAGAGCGCATTCATTCGCGCGCGCGGTATCAACTCCGCGTGCGCTGTGCCGCTCGCGACCGCTCACGGCGTCATCGGCACGCTGAACCTCGGCGCAGTCAGCCACGACGCGTTTTCCGAGGACCAGTTCCCGCTGCTGACGCGTGTCGCCGGCCAGATCGCGATCGCAGTGCGCAACGCGGTGTCATTCGAGCAGATTGAAGAGCTGAACGCGCAGCTCGCGCGCGAGAAGCTGTATCTCGAGGACGAGATTCGCAGCGACTATCAGTTCGACGAAATCATCGGCCGCAGTCCCGCCCTCGCTCGCGTGCTGCGGGAGATTCAGACTGTCGCACCGACCGATTCAACGGTCTTGATCTCCGGCGAGACCGGGTCCGGCAAAGAATTGGTGGCGCGCGCCATCCATCAGTTGAGCGGCCGTCACGAACACGCGTTCGTCAAGTTGAACTGCGCGGCGATTCCCACTGGACTTCTCGAGAGCGAATTGTTCGGTCACGAGAAAGGGGCATTCACCGGGGCGATCAGTCAGCGGATTGGCCGGTTCGAGCTGGCGAATCGCGGGACGGTGTTCCTCGACGAGGTCGGCGAGATTCCGCTCGAACTGCAGCCGAAGCTTCTCCGCGTGTTGCAGGAGCGCGAATTCGAACGCCTCGGTAGCACGCGCACCCTTCGCACCGATGCGCGGCTCATCGCCGCCACCAATCGCGACCTGGCCGCACTCGCCGGCGAACAGAAGTTCCGTCAGGACCTGTTCTACCGGTTGAATGTGTTTCCGATCGTCGTGCCGCCGCTGCGCGAGCGGCGCGACGACATTCCGATGCTGGTGCGGCATTTTGCGCAACAGTTCTCGCGACGGATGAAGAAGAACATCGAGTCCATTCCGAGCGAGACGATGGAGTCGTTGACCCGTTACGACTGGCCGGGAAACATCCGCGAGCTGCAGAACCTGATCGAACGTGCGGTCATTCTCTCCACTGGTTCGATGCTGCGCGTCCCGATGGAAGCGCTGAGCAGTTCACAGGATTCGTCGACACCAGCCGACACCCCGGAACCGAGCGTTCACGACGACGGGACGCTCGCGGCTGCAGATCGCCGGCACATCATCGCGGCTCTCGAACGGGCGAACTGGGTGATCGCTGGCCCGAACGGAGCAGCGGCACGTCTCGGCGTCAAGCGATCGACGTTGCAGTTTCGTATGCGCAAGCTCGGGATCGTGCGGCCGGCACTGCAACATTGATTACGAGGACGTAATCGACCGTCGCTTTTTGATTAACCCCTGTTTACCGATCGAGCGCACGCGTTCCTTGAAACGTGCGAATTCCCGTGCACGCGCGCTCAAAAGCGACGAGCATGCAGTAGGAATGGACCTTGCCGCATCCATGATGGATGCGTCGGGTCCTCTTATCAGTCGCGGTTCTCGCGCTGCTCTCAATCACCGTCATTGCCGCAGCCGCTTCCGGCACGGCCCCTTCGCCGCCACCAGCGCCTCACCTTCCTCTTAAGGAAGTCGCGTCGGCTCACAGTGGCGATCAGCCGTCGTTTCTCGACACGAATCTTCTCGTCACCTGGTATGGGAATCCCTGGTCGGAACGAATGGGCATTCTCGGGCGCCTCGAGGACAAGGCGCTTGCCGATGGTTTGAAGAAGCAGGCTGCGGCCTACGCAGCCGCCACAAAAAAGCACGTCATTCCCGCTTACGAGCTCGTCACCATCGTCGGGCAGCCGCAGCCCGGACGCGATGGGCGTTATCGTCGCCGCGAAAGCTACGACGTCATCGATCGCATGTTGCGCGAGGCGAGAGCCGCAGGTTTCAAGTTGATCCTCGACGTGCAGACCGGCCATTCATCCGTCCTCTCCGAGTTGTCCTACCTCTCTCGATATCTCCAGGAGCCGGATGTCTTTCTCGCGCTCGATCCGGAATTCTCCATGGGAGACGGCGGTGTGCCGGGACAGCGAATCGGAATGATGCACGCTGACGAAGTGAATGACGCGATCAATGTGCTCGAATACGTGCAGGACCGCTACAGGCTGCCACGCAAGGTCCTCATGGTGCACCAGTTCACGATGGCGATGCTGCCAGACAAGGACAAGATCGTGAACAGCTCCGCGATCGACGTTGTCCTTGTTGCCGATGGATTTGGACCTCCCGCATTGAAGCGACACACGTATGCGATGGTGCTCCGGCAGCGCGCCCTCGCATTCAGCGGATTCAAACTCTTCTACATTCAGGACACCGATCTGCTGCAGCCATCCCAGGTGCTTGCACTGACGCCATCGCCGTCCGTCGTGATCTATCAGTAGGCAACCTATACTCCGGGGTACATCCCGATAACGCACCCAGCGATTTAGAATCGCTGCCCGTCTGGCTCTTGTTCTTCCCGCTGTCCTATTCCGCTCGAAACGAGGCGCTCTATGACGAGACGCTTGGCTGTTGTCGTCGTTCTCCTGGTTGCGTGTGGGGTTGCTGTGCCTCTGATCACGCACGCGCAGACCTTCAAAGTTGAGAAGTTCGACATCAAAGGAGAGGGAGGGACTGACTACGTCACGGTTGAACCTGCCACCGGGCGGGTGTTCGTCTCGCGATCCAGTCACGTGATGGTGGTCGAGGGCGCGACCGGAAAAGTGCTTGGCGATATTCCGAACACATCGGGCGTCCACGGCGCCGGGATTGCGACGAAGCATGGCCACGGATTCACAACCAACAGCGGTGACCAGACGGTGACGATGTTCGACTTGAAGACGCTCGAGGCGATCAAGCAGATCAAGGTCGGTCCGGGCCTCGACGGGATCATGTTCGATGAAGCCGATGACAAGATCATTCTGACGAACCACAGCCGTCCGGGAACGCTTACGGCACTGGATCCCGAATCAGGAGAAGTGTTCGCGACGGTTGAACTCGAAGATGCGGCGCCCGAAGGAGCGGCGGCCGACGGCAAAGGGCATATCTTCGTCAACAACGAAGGGAAAAGCACGATTCAGGTGATCGACGTCAAAACGTGGAAGGCGACGGCGTCGTGGCCGCTTGCGCCGTGCGACGGACCGACCGGCATCGCCTACGACAAAGCGACGAATCGAATCTTCTCTGGATGCAGCAACACCTCAGTGGTCGTCGATGCGGCGACGGGAAAGGTCGTCGCGTCGATTTCGAATGGCACGCGCGTCGATGCGCTGGGGTGGGACCCGTCGCGGAAATTGATCTTTATTCCAAACGGCGGCGAAGGCAACGTGACCGTTGTCCATCAGGATTCAGCCGACAAGTACACCGTCATCGCAACTGTGCCCACGTTCGCCGGCGCGAAGACGATCACAGTCGATCCCGCGACGCACAATGCGTATCTGTTTCAGCCTGAACGTGAGCCGGCTCCGTCTGCGCCGGCCGATGCCCCGCCGCCCCCGGCAGGAGGCGGCAGACGCGGCCGCGGGCCGCAGGGGCCGATCATTGCTGCGTGGTTTATCGCGATTAAGTCCTGAACTACTGCCCGCCGGTCTTCGTCGCAGCGACAGGCGTCGTCACCGCCGTATCAGCCAGGAACGTGTCAGGACGGAAGCCGTAGACGAACTGCTTGAACTCCGAGTGCAGGAAGTCCGCGCCGAACTTGTATTGCTTCATCTCGTTGAAGGCGCGCTCAGCGTCCCAGCCGTCGTGTGACATCCGATAGGCCGCGGTCATCACACCCGTGCGATGTTTGCCGCCGACACAGTGGACGTAGACTGGCTGCTTCGCCGGGTCGTTGACGATCTTCATGAACTCCGTGAGCTGCGCAACCGTCGGCACGACGTGCGTATTCATCGGAATTTGAAAGTATCCGAGCCCTGCCCTTTCGGCCATCGCTTTTTCGTCGGGAGACGCATCATCGCTCGTGAGATTGATAAGCGTCTTGACGCCAAGCGCAGCCAGGTCCGCATAGTCGTGTCCTTTTGGTTGCGCGCCGCGGTAATACGTCGGCGAAATCCGTCCGAAGTTATCTATGTGAATCGCGGAAAGTACAACGGCGGCCGGCGGCGGCTGTGCTAACGCATACTGAGCAGTCGCCGGACTCAGCGATAACGCAGCAACGAGCGCGGCTGTATACAGTGTGGGTGATTTCAGACGCATGGCACCTTCCCGGAAAACACGCTGATTAAAAGTTGAGACGTCCGAGGGGACTACTTTGGTCTGGGGCAAGGTCGGTGCCGTCGATAATCGCGGCAAATGCAGCATTTGTGACTGCTGAGATGTCCGTGTTTGGGCCCAGGCGAGAAATGCTTTCTCGGACAAAAAAAGGCCAGCCCAACGGGCTGACCTGGCGCCCACCTACGCGCTTCGCGCTACGGCGGACAACCTTCGATGAGCTCGCGTGACGCGGCTTGCCAACCGAACCCGCGAGCGAAGCGAGCGACTGGCGAAGGTTGGCGGAGAGGGAGGGATTCGAACCCCCGTGCCGGTTACCCGGCAAGACGCTTTCGAGGCGCCCCCGTTACGACCACTTCGGTACCTCTCCACTATTTGGGCGGCAGGCGCCTCCTGTCTTCGAGCGAGGCAGCCAACAGCCAGAAGCTAGAAGCCGAGAGCCAGCAGCAAATCTATCGACGCTCGCGAAAAAACTCCTGAATGACGGCCCGACATTCTGCCTCTAGCACGCCTCCCGTCGCGGACATCCGATGATTCAGCGCGGGATGCTCGTGGGCACGCATGGCGGATTCAATCGCGCCTGCTTTTGGCTCAACTGCTCCGTATACCAGGCGCGCGACCCGTGCGTGAATCATTGCACCGACGCACATCTGGCACGGTTCGATCGTCACGTACAGGGTGGAACCCGTCAATCGATAGTTCCCGACGTGCTTTGCCGCCGCACGGAGCGCCAGGATCTCGCCATGCGCAGTCGGATCGTGCGCGCTGATGGGCTGGTTGAACCCGGCGCCGATGATCTCGTCGCCGAAAACCACCACTGCCCCGACCGGCACCTCGTTGTGACGACCTGCTTCGAGTGCCTGCTCGAGCGCGGCCCGCATGAATCGCTCGTCAGGCTCCACAGTCCGCACGCCCTCTGCGCGGAGGCGCGTCAAGGGGAACAGAGTATTTTACCACGGTGGATGGGTCCTACCGCCGCCATCCACGGGCGCCTATGAGTCTCGTGACTCGCTCCCGGATGTCGTCGCGAATGTCCCGCACCTGATCGAGCGGAAGGCCCTTCGGATCCCGAAGCGACCAGTCAACAGTCTCCAGGTCCGGGACGTATGGACATGCATCGCCGCATCCCATCGTCACGAGCAGCGTCGCACTGCGCGCGAGTTCCTCGGTGAGCCGTTGTGGGCGCATCGCATCGAGGTCGACGCCGACTTCGCGCATCACGTCGACGACTTCGAGATGCACGCGTTCTGCCGGCTGGGTGCCGGCGGATACCGCTTCGCAGAGGGTCGGATCGGCGATGGAGGCGAAAAAGGCCGCCGCCATCTGAGAGCGGCCGGCGTTGTGGACACACGCGAAAATGACGCGTTCGGGCATGGTCTTGACTATATCGTTATACTCCGATATGGTTGTCACTGACAACTATGTCAAGGCTCTCGACGAATAGTCCGTCACTTCAGGGCGATGCCGTCGCCCTCCAGGCAGCGATTGCGGATTTGGTTCGCGTGTACCAGTTTCGCGACCGCGATCGAATCTGCTGCCACGACATTTCCGTGACGCAATGCTACGCGCTCGAGACGTTGGTCCACCACGGTGCGATGCGACTCAGTGCGCTGGCTGAGCGGTTGTTCCTCGACAAGAGCACGACCAGTCGCGTTGTCACCACGCTGGTTCGCAAGGGATACGTTGAGCAACGTCACGATGAGCGCGATCGCCGAGCGATGAGCCTGCATGTGACGCGCCACGGCCAGCGGCTGTACGCGCGCATCACTGACGATCTGATCGCGCAGCAAAAGCAGCTGTTACAGGATCTCGCCCCAGACGTCCGCGCTGGAGTTGTGAAGGTCCTGCGTCGTTTGGCCGATGCGGCGGATCCAAGATTTCGATCCGGGATCAGCGTGGGCACTGGGCAATCGTGCAGTACCGTCGACGGCACGCTGGCCTGCCGGTGAACGTCTATTGTCACGTAGTTGTTACTACAAGTATTGTGGCAGGATCATGTCCGATTCACACCTTCAGGATGCGATTCGCGAGAAGTACGGGGAAATTGCTCGGACTGTCGGGAAAGCAGGTTGTTGTGGGGCTCAATCCGGCGATGGCCGTGACCCGATTACTTCAGCGTTGTATTCATCGGCCGAGACTGCCGCCATTCCCGCCGATGCTCTGGCGGTGTCGCTGGGTTGCGGCAACCCGACGGCGCTCGTCGATCTCCAGCCAGGACAGGTTGTCCTCGACCTGGGGTCTGGCGGCGGAATCGACGTGCTGCTGTCGGCCAGGCGCGTCGGGTCGAGCGGCAAGGTCTATGGCCTCGACATGACCGACGAGATGCTGGCGCTCGCGCGCGAGAATCAGCGCAAGGCGGGAGCCACTAACGTCGAGTTTCTGAAGGGAACGATGGAGGCCATTCCGCTACCCGATCGATCGGTCGACGTGGTGATTTCCAACTGCGTGATTAACCTGTCGTTGGACAAGGAGGCCGTACTGCGAGAAGCGTTTCGCGTTTTGAAGCCGAATGGCGTCTTCGCTGTTTCCGACGTCGTCATTCACGGCGAGGTGCCAGCGCAGATCCAGAGGAGCATGGAGTTGTGGTGTGGATGTGTCGCCGGAGCGCTCCGCGACGACGAATACGTGTCGAAGCTAGAGGCGGCAGGGTTTGTCGATGCCGAGGTCAGTCCATGGCGGTTCTATCACAGCCGCGAGGCTCGCGTATTTCTCGCCGAAGCCGGACTCGACGCCGATGCAATCGCGCCGCAGATCGATGGCAAAATCGCAAGCGCCTTTATTCGCGCGCGAAAGTCGCAAGCCGAACCCTGCTGCGGCCCGACCTGCTGTTCCTGAAGCACGGAGATGACCGGGCGGATGTCTTCCATTTGTGATCTCCTCGGCATCGACCTTCCGATCATCCAGGCACCGATGGCGGGCGTGCAGGGGAGCGCCCTTGCTCTCGCGGTGTCGAATGCCGGCGGGTTAGGGTCGCTGCCGTGCGCGCTGCTTTCGCGCGATGCGATGCGCGAAGAACTCGAGATCATCAGAAAGGGCACTTCAAAGCCGTTCAACGTCAACTTCTTCTGTCACACGCCGCCGGTTCCCGATCGGCAGCGCGAGACGGCGTGGCGCGATGCGCTGCGCCCCTACTACGACGAACTCGGTATCGACACGCGCACCATTCCGCCGGGTGGCGGCCGGGGTGCGTTCTCGGCAGAGGCTGCAGATCTTCTCAGCCAATTCCAATCCCCGATCGTGAGCTTTCATTTCGGCCTGCCATCGCCGGACTTGCTGCAGCAAGCGCGCGCGTGGGGCGCCAAGATCCTCGCATCAGCGACAACTGTCGAAGAGGCGCGCTGGCTCGAGGCGCGCGGAGTTGACGCCATCATCGCGCAGGGGCTGGAAGCCGGCGGACATCGCGGGATCTTTCTGTCAAACGATTTGACGACGCAGGTCGGAACGTTCGCACTGGTGCCAGAGCTCGTTCGCGCTGTAAGGGTGCCGATCATCGCTGCCGGGGGGATCGCCGATGCGGCAGGTGTTGCAGCCGCGTTCGCGCTCGGCGCCGCCGGCGTGCAGATCGGGACCAGTTATCTGCTCTGCCCGGAGGCGACGACGAGCGCGGTCCATCGCGCGGCTCTGGTGAGTGACGCCGCTCGCCATACGGCGGTCACGAATGTTTTCACCGGCCGCCCCGCGCGCGGCATTGTCAATCGCATCATTCGGGAGCTCGGACCAATCAGTCCCCTCGCGCCGGAGTTTCCGCTCGCGACGTCGGCCATCCTTCCGCTTCGCGCCAAGGCCGAGGCAAGCGGCAGCGGCGACTTTTCGCCGCTGTGGTCGGGGCAGAACGCGAGCGGATGCAGGAATGTGTCGGCTGCCGAGCTGACGCGGGAATTGATGCTGGCGATCGAATGATGCGCACGGTCACCGTGCAGCTGGCTCGCCCGGGAGCTGTCTGAATCATCCAACTGGAAGCACGGAATCTGAATTCGCAGGTCAGAATCGCATTAACATCGAGACTTCGGGAGAATCGCTGTGAAGAAGACGATTCAGGTGCAGGGCTTCCATCACATCACCATTGTTGGTTCGACGCGCCAAAGCGCGATTGATTTCTGGGAGGGCACGCTTGGCATGCCGTTCATTTTCGAGCAGCCCAATCTCGGAAAGCCGGACGAAAACCATCTCTATTTCGATCCGGGTGACGGGCGCTTGCTGACCGTGTTCACCAACGAAACGCGGACCGATGCGCGCCGAGTGGCCCCGCGCGAGGTCGGCTGCATGGAACATCTCGCGCTGAACGTCTCACGCGCTACCTTCAGTCTTGCGCCGGCGCGCCTGCGCGAACGCGGCATCGAATTCATCGAACGCGATCGCGGATTCATGAACTCGATCTACCTTCAGGACCCGAACGGCATGAAGGTCGAGCTCTCGTGCTACAAGTTCGAAACTCCTCACGGATTCCGCGACGCGGACGTGCTGATGCAGGCGCATCGCCTGCGCGTCGAACGCGGCGATCATCACATTGCTGAAGAACATCTTGCTGATGCGATTGAGATGCTGCTGGCGACGAGGGATCGAATGTTGCGAGCGTAGCGCGCGGTCTTTAGACCCCGCGATGAAGCGTCCACTTACAGCCGAGCTAGCTCCTGCCGTGCTGACGGCAGAGCTGGCTTCCTAATTGCACGTCGGTAAGAATCCGTTGCGCCGACATGGGTTTTCGTATCAAACCCCAACGATGAGTGGCGTTCAGCTGACAGATTCCCAACGCGTGCACGGTCTGCAGTTTTTCCGTGCACAGGATGACGCGCGCGTCCAGTGACTCTGAAGGAGTCTCAATGGAACCCCCCGCTTCGGCCTCTGGTTCGTCCGTTCAACCCATCCTTGGCGAGGGCGACAACGGGTCGCTCTACATCAGCGACAGCGATCAGTTCTCCCGCGCACTGCTCGGCGCGATGCTCGCGTTCAAGCAGGGTGATTTCTCCGCGCGCATGCCGAACGATCTCACCGGCGTGAACGGAAAGATCGCCGACGCGTTCAACGACATCGCCCTCGTCAGCGAACGCCGCGCGCATGAAACCGCACGCGTCACGAGAGCGGTCGGGAAGGAAGGGAAGCTGAAACAGCGGATGACGCTTGCCGGCCTGAGCGGCGGATGGGCCGACGAGGTCAATGCGCTGAACACGCTGATCGACGATCTGGTCTGGCCGACGACCGAAGTGACGCGCGCCGTCGGCGCGGTCGCGAAAGGCGACCTGTCGCAGGCGATGGCGCTCGAAGTCGACGGACGGCCGCTCGAGGGAGAGTTCCTGCGGTCGGCGCGGCTCGTCAACAACATGATCGATCAGCTCTCGGTCTTCACCTCCGAAGTCACGCGCGTTGCGCGCGAAGTCGGCACCGAGGGCAAGCTCGGTGGACAGGCGCAGGTCAAGGGGGTGTCGGGCGTCTGGAAGGAACTCACCGAATCGGTCAACCAGATGGCCGGCAATCTCACCGCGCAGGTCCGCAACATTGCCGATGTCACGATCGCGGTTGCCAACGGCGACCTCTCCAAGAAGATCACGGTCGACGTGCGCGGCGAGATCCTGCAGCTGAAGGAAGCGATCAACACGATGGTCGATCAGCTGCGCGGGTTCGCGGCGGAAGTGACGCGCGTCGCGCGCGAGGTCGGCACCGAAGGCAAGCTCGGTGGCCAGGCGGTCGTGCCCGGCGTCGCCGGCACGTGGAAGGACCTGACCGACTCGGTCAATGCGATGGCGTCGAACCTGACCGCGCAGGTGCGCAACATCGCCGGCGTCACCACCGCGGTTGCGCGCGGTGACCTCTCGCGCAAGATCACCGTCGACGTCAAAGGAGAAATCCTCGAGCTCAAAGACACCATCAACACGATGGTCGACCAGCTCAACGCGTTCGCCTCGGAAGTGTTCCGCGTCGCACGCGAAGTCGGCACCGAAGGCAAGCTGGGCGGACGGGCCGAAGTGCCGGATGTGGCGGGCACGTGGAAGGACCTGACCGACTCGGTCAACGCCATGGGCGCCAACCTCACGGCCCAGGTCAGGAACATCGCGGAAGTGACGACCGCGGTCGCGCGCGGCGACCTGTCGCGCAAGATCACCGTCGACGTCAAGGGTGAGATCGCCGAGCTGAAGGACACCATCAACACGATGGTCGATCAGTTGAACGGGTTTGCGTCGGAAGTCACCCGCGTCGCGCGCGAAGTCGGCACCGAAGGCAAGCTGGGCGGACAGGCGGTTGTGCCCGGCGTCGCCGGCACGTGGAAGAACCTCACCGACTCGGTCAATTCGATGGCGTCGAACCTGACGGGGCAGGTCCGCAACATCGCCGACGTCGCAACCGCGATTGCCAAGGGCGATCTGTCGCGAAAGATCACCGTCGACGTCAAGGGAGAGATTCTCGAGCTGAAGAACACCATCAATACGATGGTCGATCAGTTGAATGCCTTCGCCTCGGAAGTGAGCCGTGTCGCGCGCGAAGTCGGCACCGAAGGCAAGCTCGGCGGCCAGGCGGCCGTGCCTGGCGTCGCCGGCACTTGGAAAGACCTGACCGACAACGTCAACTCGATGGCGTCGAACCTGACCGGGCAGGTCCGCAACATCGCCGACGTTGCTACGGCAATCGCCAAGGGAGACCTGTCGCGCAAGATCACCGTCGACGTCAAGGGAGAAATCCTCCAGCTGAAGAACACCATCAACACGATGGTCGACCAGTTGAATGCCTTCGCGTCGGAAGTGAGCCGCGTCGCGCGCGAGGTCGGCACGGAAGGCAAGCTTGGTGGGCAGGCGGAAGTGCCCGACGTCGCCGGCACGTGGAAGGACCTCACCGACAACGTCAACTCCATGGCGTCAAACCTCACCGGTCAGGTGCGCAACATCGCGAACGTCGCGACGGCAATCGCCAACGGCGACCTTTCACGGAAGATCACCGTCGACGTCAAGGGGGAAATCCTCGAGCTGAAGAACACGATCAACACGATGGTCGACCAGCTCAATGCATTTGCCTCGGAAGTCACGCGCGTGGCGCGCGAGGTCGGCACCGAAGGGAAGCTCGGTGGTCAGGCGGTCGTCACCGGCGTCGCTGGTACATGGAAGGACCTCACCGACAACGTCAACTTCATGGCGTCGAACCTGACCGGCCAGGTGCGGAACATCGCGGAAGTGGCAACCGCCGTCGCCCGTGGCGACCTGTCGCGCAAGATCACCGTCGACGTCAAGGGGGAAATCCTCGAGCTGAAGAACACCATCAACACCATGGTCGACCAGCTCAACGCGTTCGCGTCAGAAGTGAGCCGCGTCGCGAGGGAAGTCGGGACCGATGGAAAACTTGGCGGCCAGGCAGTCGTGACCGGTGTCGCCGGGACATGGAAGGACCTCACCGACAACGTCAACCAGATGGCAGGCAACCTCACCGCACAGGTCCGCAACATCGCGGAGGTGACGGTTGCGGTCGCCAACGGTGACCTGTCGAAAAAGATCACGGTCGATGTCCGAGGAGAAATCCTACAGCTCAAGGACACCATCAACACGATGGTGGAACAGCTGCGATCGTTTGCGGCGGAAGTCACCCGCGTGGCGCGCGAAGTCGGGACCGAAGGGAAGCTCGGCGGACAGGCGGAAGTTCCTGGCGTTGGCGGCACGTGGAAGGACCTGACCGACAACGTCAATTCGATGGCCGCGAACCTCACGAACCAGGTCCGCAATATCGCGGACGTCGCCACATCGATCGCCCGCGGCGACCTGTCGCGCAAGATCACCGTCGACGTCAAGGGGGAAATCCTCGAGCTGAAGAATACGATCAACACGATGGTCGACCAGCTCAACGCGTTCGCGTCGGAAGTCAGCCGCGTCGCGCGCGAGGTCGGCACGGAAGGAAAGCTTGGCGGCCAGGCGCTGGTGCCTGGTGTCGCCGGCACGTGGAAGGACCTCACTGACAACGTCAACTCGATGGCGTCCAACCTCACCGGCCAGGTCCGCAACATCGCCGAAGTCACCATCGCGGTCGCCAACGGCGACCTCTCGAAGAAAATCACCGTCGACGTCCGGGGTGAAATCCTGCAGCTGAAAGAAGCGATCAACGCAATGGTCGAACAGCTGCGTTCATTCGCGTCGGAAGTCACACGCGTCGCGCGCGAGGTCGGAACCGAAGGACGCCTTGGCGTTCAGGCGGTCGTCCCCGGCGTCGCCGGCACGTGGAAGGACCTGACCGACTCGGTCAACGTCATGGGCGCGAACCTGACCGCGCAGGTCAGAAACATCGCGGAAGTCACGACCGCGGTCGCGCGCGGCGACCTCTCCCGCAAGATCTCTGTCGACGTGAAGGGGGAGATCCTCGAACTCAAAAACACGATCAATACGATGGTCGACCAGCTGCGCGCGTTCGCGGCTGAAGTTACCCGCGTCGCCCGCGAGGTCGGCACGGAGGGCAAGCTCGGAGGTCAGGCTGAAGTGCCGGGTGTCGCCGGCACATGGAAAGACCTCACCGACTCGGTCAATTTCATGGCCGCCAACCTCACCGACCAGGTCCGCGGCATCGTCAAGGTCGTGACCGCCGTGGCGAACGGTAACCTGCGGCAGAAGCTGACCGTCGAAGCGAAGGGCGAAGTCGCGGCCCTCGCTGAGACGATCAACAACATGACGGACACGCTCGCAACCTTTGCCGAGCAGGTCACCAACGTCGCGCGCGAAGTCGGCGTCGACGGCCGTCTGGGCGGCCAGGCGAACGTGCCCGGTGCCGCCGGAACCTGGAAGGACCTCACCGGCAATGTCAACCTGCTCGCCGCGAACCTCACCAACCAGGTGCGCGCAATCGCCGAAGTTGCAACCGCCGTCACCAAGGGCGACCTCACGCGATCGATCCAGGTTGAAGCGCGCGGTGAGGTCGCGGAGCTGAAGGACAACATCAACACGATGATCGACAACCTGCGAGCGACGACCGATCGCAACCAGGAGCAGGACTGGCTGAAGACGAACGTGGCCAAGTTCACACGCATGCTCCAGGGGCAGCGCGATCTGGTCACGGTCGGCAAGCTCCTGCTGACCGAGCTTGCGCCGCTGGTGAACGCGCAGCAGGGCACCGTGTATCAGATGTTGAGCGAAGTTGCCGACAGCTCGCCGTCGCTGTCGCTGCTCGCCGGATATGCAATCGGCGACGATCAGGCGCGGCGGATTGAAGTGGGCAAGGGGCTGGTCGGGCAGTGCGCGCTCGAGAAACAGCGCATCATTCTGACCAAGGTTCCGGCTCGCTACACGCGCATCCATTCAAGTCTCGGCGCCGCGCCTCCCAAGAATATCGTCGTGCTGCCGGTGTTGTTCGAAGGTGAAACGAAGGCGGTCATCGAGTTGTCCTCGCTGCAGCCTTTTACCGCGACGCACCTGACGTTCCTCGAACAGCTGACGCAGTCGATCGGCGTCGTCTTCAACACGATCGAAGCGACGATGAGGACCGAGAACCTGCTGTTGCAGTCGCAGCAGCTGACGATTGAGCTGCAGACACGGCAGAGCGAACTTCAGCAGACCAACGAGCAGCTCGCGCTCAAGGCGCAACAGCTCGCGGAACAGAATGTCGAGGTCGAGCGGAAGAACAAAGAAGTCGAGCAGGCACGCCGCGCGCTGGAAGAAAAGGCCGCCGAGCTCGCGCTCACGTCGAAGTACAAGTCAGAGTTCCTGGCAAACATGTCGCACGAGCTCCGCACGCCGCTCAACTCGATCCTCATTCTCGGCCAGCAGCTGGCGGACAACCCAACCGGTAATCTGGCAGCCAGGCAGGTGGAATTCGCGAGAAACATCCATTCGGCCGGCACCGATTTGCTGACGCTGATCAACGACATTCTCGACCTGTCCAAGATCGAATCGGGCACGGTCACCGTCGAACCGGAGGAGCTCACCTTCAAATCGCTTCGCGACACCGTCGGGCGCATGTTCCACCACCTCGCCGAATCGAAGAACCTGGCATTCCAGGTGGAGATCGACAATTCGCTGCCGCGAACGTTCAGCAGCGACCCGAAGCGCTTGCAGCAGATTTTGAAGAACCTGCTCTCGAACGCGTTCAAATTCACGTCGCAAGGTCAGGTGAGCATGCGAGTGAAGCAGGTGACGAGCGGGTGGACATCCGACCATCCGGTTCTTCGTTACGCACCGGCAGCCGTCGCCATCGAGGTGTCCGACACGGGCATTGGCATCGCGCCGGAGAAGCAGCGCCTGATCTTCGAAGCGTTCCAGCAAGCCGATGCCGGCACCAGCCGCAAGTACGGCGGGACCGGTCTTGGTCTTGCGATCAGCCGTGAACTCGCGTCGCTTCTGGGCGGCGAGATTCGCCTGGTCAGCGTGCCGGGACAGGGCAGCACTTTTACTCTGTACTTGCCGATCAATTACATCGGCCCGGCGCGCGCGGTCACCGCTCCAGCAACCGACCGGATCCTGACAGACACGCCGCGAGCCGTCCCCACGACGCTGCCCGTTCTCACGGTCGCCAAGAGCGAAGAGGTCGTGCTCGACGACCGCGACGACATCGTCGAAGGCGACCAGACTCTGTTGATCGTGGACGACGACCCGCATTACGCGAGGGTCCTGCTCGGACTTGCGCGAGACAAGGGCTTCAAGGGAATCGTCACAAACCGCGGCGCCGCGGCGCTGACGCTCGCGCGCCAGTATCTCCCGACGGCGATCACGCTGGACGTCTTCCTTCCCGACATGCTCGGCTGGACGGTCCTGAATAACTTGAAGTTGGATCCAGCCACCCGGCACATTCCGGTACAGATGCTCTCTGTCGAGGAAGAGCGGCAGCATGGCCTGTCGCACGGTGCGTTCTCGTACCTCGTGAAACCAGGGACGACACAGGATCTCGAACAGGCATTCGACCGGATCAAGTCGTACGTGGTTCCTCACAAGAAGCGACTGCTGGTCGTGGAGGACAACGAGATCGAGCGCGAGGGCATCGTCGATCTGGTGATGCACGACGACATCGAGGTGGCGGCGGTAGGAACCGGCGAGGAAGCGCTGAGCGTCCTGCGAGAGCATCCAGTGGAGTGCTGCGTTGTCGATCTGCGCCTGCCCGACATGTCGGGTTTCGATCTGCTCGGGCGGATGCAGGCGGAACCGGAACTGCGCGACACGCCGGTCGTGGTATTCACCGGAAAAGAGCTGAGTTCTGACGAAGAAGCTCAGTTGAAAACGGTGGCAAAGAGCGTTGTGCTCAAGGACGTGCAGTCACCAGAGCGCCTGTTCGACGAGACGGCGCTGTTTCTCCATCGTGTCGTCGCCGATCTGCCCGAATCGAAACGCAAGCTGCTCGAACGACTTCACGGGTCCGATGCGGTCTTGCGCAGCCGCCGCGTCCTCATCGTCGACGATGACGCGCGGAATATCTTTGCGTTGACGAGCCTGCTCGAGAATCACGACATGGAGGTCGTCACGGCAACCAATGGACAGCAAGCCATAGAGTTAATCAACGAGACACCGGATCTCAGCGTCGTCCTCATGGACATCATGATGCCCGGTATGGACGGCTACGAGACGATGAGAGAGATTCGGAAAAATCCAGCGTTTCGGACGCTGCCGATTCTGGCGCTGACCGCGAAGGCGATGAAGGGCGATCGCGAAAAGTGTCTCGAGGCCGGCGCGTCGGACTATATTGCGAAACCGGTGAACACCGAGCAGTTGCTGTCGCTGCTGCGCGTGTGGCTCTATCGATGAACGCCGAGGCGGCATGAACGAGGACGTCAAGATCCTCATCGTCGACGACGAGGGGCGCAACCTGGATTCGCTGGAAGTCATGCTCCAGCCGACCGGGTGTACGCCCGTCCGTGCGATGTCGGCCGACGACGCGCTCCTCGCCATGCTGCGTCACGATTTTGCCGCGATGATCCTCGACATCAGGATGCCGGGGATGAGCGGGATTGAACTCGCCAACCTCGTCAAACAACGCCGCCGCACCCAATACGTTCCGATCTTGTTTTTGACCGCGCATCTCGTCGACGACGAGGACATCCTCCGCGGCTACGGCGTCGGGGCGGTCGATTACCTGAGCAAGCCAATCAAGGCTGACATCCTGCGATCGAAGATTAATGTCTTCATCGAGCTGTATCGAAAGTCGCGGGCCCTTGCGACGCTCAACGACGAGTTGCAAAAACAGGTTGCCGCCCGGCAGAACGCTCAAGAAGCGCTGCAGCGAGCGAACCAGGAACTCGAGCTCAGGGTCGCGGAGCGGACTGGCGCCCTCGAGCAGGCGCTGGGGCGAGAGCGGCGCGCGCGTGACGAAGCGGAGCGACAGAGCCGGATCAAGGATGAGTTCCTGGCAACCCTCAGCCACGAGCTGCGCACGCCGATGAACGCCATCCTCGGATGGGTCAGCCTGCTGGCGCGAGGCGAAGGTGTCACGGACTCGCGGCATGCGATCGAGGTCATTCAGCGGAACGCCGAGATGCAGGCAAAGCTGATTGAAGATCTCCTCGAGCTGAACAGGCTCGCGTTGGGGACCACTCGCCTGGAACTCGCGCCGACTGATGTCGCGTCCGTGATTGTCGCAGCGGTGGAATCACTGAAACCGATGGCAGGAGCCAAGGATATTCACGTTGCGGCGTGCATCGACACGCCGGTGCCGCAGATTCAAGCGGATGCGCAACGAGTGCAACAGATTGTCTGGAACCTGCTGCACAACGCGGTCAAGTTCACAGCCAACGGCGGCAGCGTCGATGCCCGCATTACCCATGCGGAGGGACAGGTTCGCATTCTGGTGCAGGACACGGGGCGGGGGATCGCGCCGGATTTCCTTCCCTTCGTGTTCGATCGATTTCGACAGGCTGATCCGACACCGACGCGCGGGGCGACATGGGGTCTTGGAATCGGCTTGTCTATCGCCAAATACCTGGTTGATCTTCATGGCGGAACGATTCACGCGTCGAGTCCAGGACTCAATCAAGGAGCCACGTTCACCGTCGATCTCCCGGTAATCGCGGCTTCGGCTCAGTGTTCGAAGAGCCCGGAATCCAGGCGGGCCCATGGGACTCGTGAAGAACCTGGTAGAAGCGAATACAGCCAAGCTTGAAATATCGAAGAAGAAACTGGTAACAGATACCTCCGTATGTCTGTTTCAATCAGTTGTCCGCAACTGGGTGATGCTGGTCTGCGCAGCCAGCTCACCTCAGCCGTGAAGACTGTCGTGAAGCGCTGGAGGCCGGCGTTTGAAAACTGGCGTTTGTCGCTGTTCAAGTCGCAGTCGGGCAGCGGCTGGGACCTCGCGATCTCGGGTCCCCGATTCCGGAAGATCTTCACGTTGAACGGCCCGGCCGATGATCTACCGGGTCTCGTCGCCGCCTATATCGATGCAATCCTTTCGCAAATTGCTGACCAACGACGAGCTGCTCCGAATCACTAATCACTGATCACTCATCGAGAATCACTCATCCTTGAATCCTCGAATCCCTGAATCCTCGAATCCCTGAATCATGTCGAGCCGCATTGCTGCCGAACGATTCGAGGATTGCACGATTCGTCGACAGGATTCGACGATTCGACGATCGGTGATTCGGCGATTCGACGATCGGTGATTCATGATGAGTGATCAGTGATGAGGGATTGAGATGCCCAACTGGCTGCGCGTGATCGACACGGTGACCGGGCTCGCGCGGACTGCCGGGCGCATTCGTGCGACGTTCGATCCCGGATCGACCGACATCGCCGAGGGGGCGACGCGCGGGTTGGAGACACGTCTGGCGGGCGTCGTCGTCGCCGCGCTGAAAGAGGCGTTCGATCGCGACCGCGCCCGGATGGAGCTGGAGCGGTCTCAGATCGACGCTGAGCAGCGGCGCGCCGAGGAAGCGCTGGCGGCGGAGCTGCGCCGCCAGACGGCCGACCGGGCGCTTGGCCAACTCAAACTGCTCGCAATCATCGCGATCGGGGCGTGGATGCTCTCCGCCGCACTTGCTGTGTGGCTGCCGGGCATGCGCGCGGGCCTTCCCCGCGGATTGCTTGGCGCCGGGTGGGCCCTCTCGTTTGGCGCGCTCGGATGCACGTTTGTTGCGTTTCAAACAATCTCGCACTGGGGCGCCACGGGTGGAAAAGCAACCCTGCCCGCAAGCCGAGCTGCCATGGTTGCCCCGTGGCTTCTCGTCCTCGCCCTGGCCAGCACTGGCGCCAGCCTTCTCGCCGCGCTATAACATGGCAATTAGTGAATTGTGAAGCGAGATCCTCTGCTGCAGGCGATTGCGGAAGCGCGACACGCCGATCCATTCGCGGTCCTTGGGCCACATGTCGAGCCCAACAAGGGTGTCGTAATCCGGACTGTGATCCCGACCGCGGAGCGCATCAGCGTCACGCGCAACGGCTCGGGGTCGATAGAAATGACGCGGCGACATCCCGCCGGGATCTTCGAAGCCGTGCTCACGGATCTTACCGAGATCCCTGATTACCGCCTGCAGGTGTCGTATCAGGGGGGAACCACTTCAGAAATC
The DNA here is from genome assembly GCA_046734955.1 of Acidobacteriota bacterium. Lineage (GTDB taxonomy): Bacteria > Acidobacteriota > Vicinamibacteria > Vicinamibacterales > 2-12-FULL-66-21 > JALZOC01. The sequence continues at coordinate 4,030 of JBKPSH010000160.1, read as the reverse complement.
GACGACCCGTACCGGTACGGCCGTGTTCTGTCGGATTACGACCTGTATCTGTTCGCCGAGGGAAAACACACACGCATTTACGAGAAGCTCGGCGCGCACCCGATGACGATAGGTCGTGCGACCGGCGTTCACTTCGCTGTCTGGGCGCCGAACGCGAAACGCGTCAGTATCGTCGGTGACTTCAACGCATGGGACGGCCGCCGTCATCCGATGCGATCGCTTGGCTCGAGCGGAGTCTGGGAGATCTTCATTCCCGGGCTCGCCGTCGGCGAGCGATACAAGTTCGAGCTGCTGACCCGATACGGTGAAGTGATTCTGAAATCCGATCCGTTTGGATTTGCCTTCGAACTGCCGCCGCTGAATGCGTCACTGGTCGCGGCTCCGCGCTATCAATGGAGAGACGACGAGTGGATGCGAAGCCGCCAGTCGGCGGACTCCTGGTTTCATCGACCCTTTGCTGCCTATGAAGTGCATCTCGGGTCCTGGGCGCGCATTCCGGAAGAGGGCAATCGATACCTCACGTATCTCGAGCTTGCCGAACGCCTGATTCCTTACGTCAAGGAGATGGGCTACACGCACATCGAACTGCTCCCCGTCATGGAGCATCCGTTCTCCGGCTCGTGGGGTTATCAAGTGATCGGCTTCTTCGCGCCGACCAGTCGGTTCGGCAAGCCGGAAGATTTCAAGGCGTTCGTTGATGCCTGCCACAGGGAAGGGATCGGAGTCATCCTCGACTGGGTGCCCGGCCATTTTCCGAAGGATGCCCACGGGCTCGCGCAGTTCGACGGCACGGCCCTTTTTGAACATCAGGATCCGCGTCAGGGCGAGCACCGGGAATGGGGAACACTGATTTTCAATTACGGGCGTAACGAAGTTCGCAATTTCCTTCTCGCCAACGCGCTCTTCTGGCTGGACGAGTATCACATCGATGGCCTGCGGGTCGACGCGGTGGCGTCGATGCTGTATCTGGATTACTCGCGCAAACAGGGAGAGTGGATCCCGAATCGCTTCGGTGGTCGAGAGAATATCGATGCCATCGACTTTTTGCGTGAGTTGAACACTCTCACGCACGCCGAGCAGCCAGGATCGATCACGATCGCGGAAGAATCGACGGCGTGGCCATCAGTCAGTCGTCCCACCTACGTTGGCGGACTCGGTTTCACCTACAAGTGGAACATGGGATGGATGAACGACATCCTCGAGTACGTGCGAAGAGATCCGGTATATCGCCGGTATGAACACCGGCACCTGACGTTCTCGCTCTTATACGCGTTCAGCGAGAACTTCATTTTGCCGTTCTCGCACGATGAGGTGGTTCACGGCAAGGGATCGATGTTCGGCAAGATCCCGGGCGACGACTGGCAGAAGGCGGCAACGCTGCGCACGTTGTACGGTTTCATGTATGCGCATCCCGGAAAGAAACTCATGTTCATGGGAAGCGAGTTCGGGCAGGGCCGCGAGTGGAACTACGATGAGAGCCTCGACTGGCACATGCTCGAGCGGCCGTTGCATCAGGGCCTTCGCCGCTACGTCCAGGATGTGAACCGCATCTACCAGGCGGAGCGAGCGTTGTTCGAAGTGGACTTCGACTTCAGCGGTTTTCAGTGGGTCGATTGCAACGACAGCGAGAACAGCGTCGTCTCGTTCATCCGGCGGGCGAAGGACGCCGCGGATTATCTCGTCGCGATCCTGAACTTCACGCCGGTGCCACGCGACGGCTACCTGGTTGGCGTCCCGGCAGCGGGCGCATACGTCGAGCTGTTGAACAGCGACGCCGAGATGTATGGTGGCTCGAACATCGGTAACGGCGGTGCAGTCTTTACCGAAGCAATCGCCGCGCACGGCTACGATCAGTCTTTACGACTGACGCTACCGCCGCTCGGATTCCTGCTCCTGAAGCCCGGCGCCTGACCGGCGTGGAAACCTTTCGCGCGTTCAGCGAGCGAAAGACACGCGACGCTGTCTCTGCCGCACTCGTTCCGCTAAGAACGATCGAGGACCATTCGGCAGCGTTTGTTACTCGAGCAATCGCCAACGCGTGGACGCGTGAGCTCTACGATGGTCCTTTTCATGTGCCGGCTCAGAGCACGATCGCTGCCGCTCCGTTTGTGTCGCTCGTGTTCGTGCAATCCAAAGACGGCAATACCGCCAGCGACAGTCCCGAGGAACTTGGCGGTGGACCACTGGATAAACATCTCATCTACGAAGGGCTCTCCAGGGTAGCGGTCGATGCGGTGCTCGCCGGCGCAAAGACAGCCGACGATCAGAACACGTTCTTTTCCGTCTGGCATCCTGAGCTCGTCGCACTTCGACGCGAGCTGGGCCTCCCTCGTCATCCTGCGCAAATCGTCGTCACCGGGACGGGTTGTATCAACCCGGATGTGAGCAGGGTCTTCAACGTGCCGGAAGTATCAGTCTTTGTCCTGGCTGGTCCCGTCGGATGCCGCGCGCTCGAAAGAGCCATTGCCGATCGCTCGTGGGTACACCTTGTCCCGATGAGCGGTGACGATTTGCGTGGACCTCTCGAATACCTGAATCGAGCGTGCGGGATTCGACGGATATCAGCCGTTGGCGGTCGAACGACCGCGTCGGCGCTCCTCGATCAAGGCTTGGTGCAGGATATCTGTTTGACGACGACGGAGCGACACGCCGGTGAACCGAATACTCCGTTTTATGTTGGCAGCCGTCCGCCGCGAATGACGGCAATCGTACGAAAACGTGGTCTCGACGCCGAGTATCCGATTCTGTTCGAACATTTCTCGGTGCTGCGATGAGCCTGCCGTGTTCACGTCGACAGTCCGCAATCGCAATCGCCGATCGTCAACCAAATCAATCAGCAATCAGCCACTCACCTGCTCTTCGCTTCGATCCGCTCCCACTCGTCATCATTAACCGGCATGACCGAGAGGCGCGGAACGCGCGTCAGAGGGAAACTGGCGAACGATTTGTCTGCCTTGACGGCTGCGAGCGTCACGGGATTTTTCAGCTTGCGCACCGGCACGACATCGACCGCATAAAACTTGCCTGTGGTATCACTGGGATCCGGATACGATTCAGCCGCGGCCCTGGCAATCCCGACAACCGCCTTCTCGTCGCCCGTGTGATAGAAGAAGATGCGATCGCCTTTCTTGACCGAGCGCAGATGCTTCTGCGCGACGGGATTTCTCACACCGGTCCATGATGTCTTACCATCGCGGACGAGGTCATCGTAGCTGTAGTGCGTCGGTTCTTCTTTGAATAGCCAGTTCATATCTGAATCGTATGCTACCCAAGCGCCAGATCGTCAATAGCACTCGCAGCACCCGTGGCACTGCTGGCACTCTTGGCACGCGCGGCACCCCTGGCACCCCTGAATGGTCCTCTCTGCGATTAGACGATCGCATTCGCCGCAGTTTGCAAATCCTTTTTGTCGGCATCAATCCGGGAGTGAGATCCGCGACCACGGGACATCACTTCGCGGGTTTCTCGAATCGGTTCTGGAAGCTGCTATTCGATTCGAAACTGGTGCCGGAACCGATCACCTATGCGGACGATCATCGCCTGCTCGAATTTGGATTCGGCATCACAAATCTCGTGGCGAGGCCGAGCCCCGGGATCGGCGATCTCAAGCCGGCGGAATATGTCGACGGCTGGCACGTTCTCGACCGGAAGATAAGGAAGTATCGGCCACGGATGGTCGCGCTCGTCGGCGTCACCCTGTATCGCGTCATTCAGCCGCTGATCGCGGAAGACGCCGACAAAAACACGCGCGCACGCGTCCGAATGGTTCCACTTACGACTGGTCTTCGCCCCGAGACGATCCACGGCGCGCACATCTACGTTCTGCCGAACCCGAGCGGTCGGAATGCGAACTTCACGTATAAGGAGATGCTGCGGGCGTTTAGAGGGCTGCGCCGGGCCGCGGAAGATCACAGAAAGAGGTAGTCACTGAAAAACACCGCGGAAAAACACGGATTAACACATCCGACCGGGATTCTGACCCGATACGTGAGGAACGCGCTTTTTCGTGTTCATCCGCGTTCTTCCGGGC
>JBKPSH010000159.1:0-25449 GCA_046734955.1 Acidobacteriota bacterium | reverse complement strand
GACCTCGTTGATTGCCGAGATCATGATGCATTCGACCAGGCTGTAGTTCTCTTTGACGATGCGAAGGACGTCGAAGCCGCTGATGCCGGGAAGTCGAACGTCGAGCAGGATCAGGTCGATGTCTTCCTGCTTCAGCAGCGTCAGTGCCGCTTCTCCGCTCGACACGGTCAGCACGCGATAATCACGCTTGAGGATGGCGCCGATCGTGTCGCGCATCCCCTGATCGTCGTCGCAGATCAGAATCGTTTTCGTGGAAGCCATGGCTAGAGGCCTTGGCCGGCTCGAATCTCATTTCCGGTCAAGGCCGTCCGCGTCAGCGCGGCGTTATCAAGCTTTTGCCTAGCGACGGCATAGCCTCGTTGCCGAACGCGCAGCCTCGCTAGAGCACCGATTGTAGCGCGATTTGGCGCCCGTTCCCGCGGCCGAGTGCAGGATTGCCGCTTGTCGCTGCCTCGTTTTCTTTGTAAGTTAAGTCGTTGTGCTCGCGTGGGTTGTTGCAGGAACCGCCCTGCTCGTGGGGCTCGTAGCTCTGGCGATGGCGCGCCGGCTCTCGAGGCGTCTTGACGCGTTGACCCAGTCCTACTGGGACCTCAGGTACGAATACACGCGGCTCCGGTCACAGGTTTCGCGACTCGATCCCGCAGCCGATCCTGAACCGGCAGCTCCGCCGGCCTCCACGCCTTCGGTCTCGTTCGTGCCCCTCTCGACCATCCGGAAGAGGGCGACCGGAGCGGAGCGAGGCGCGAAGGGCGAGCGGAGCGCAGAGAGCTAGTCGGGGTGCAGGGGCCGCCGACGATGGAAGAAAGGCAGGTAAATGGCAAACGGAAACGAATACGACGTTGTTGTGATTGGTTCGGGCACAGGCGGGTACGTGGCCGCCATTCGCGCCGCACAACTCGGATTACGGACCGCGGTTGTCGAGCGCGCATCAACGCTTGGTGGCACGTGCCTGAACGTGGGTTGCATTCCCACGAAGGCGCTGCTCGAACACGCGCATTCGTTGAAGATCGCGCAGGACTGGAACGAGTGGGGTCTGACCCTCGGCAACGCCACGATTCGGCTCGACATGAACCAGGTGCAGTCACGAAAGGACCGCATCGTCAAGGGTCTGACCGGCGGGGTCGAATTCCTGTTCAAGAAGAACAAGATCGATTGGATCAAAGGCAGTGGGCGACTGGCTGGCAAAGGCACGGTTGAAATCACCGAGGGGCAAAAGCAGACGCTCACCGCGCGCAAAGAGATCATCGTCGCGACCGGATCGCAGCCGCGCAGCGTTCCGGGAATCGAGATCGATCGCAAGCGAATCATCACCAGCGACGAGGCGATTGCGCTGAAGGAGATTCCGAAGACGATTGCGATTATCGGGACCGGCGCTGTCGGCGTTGAGTTCGGTTCCATCTTTCGTCGCTTCGGAAGCGAGGTGACCCTGATTGAGTTGCTTCCGCGCATTGTTCCACTCGAGGACGAGGCGATTTCTGCGGAGTTGGAGCGATCGTTCAAGAAGCAGGGGATCAAAGTGTTGACCGGCACGCGCGTTACCAGTGCGAAGGCCGGTGCGACGGGCGTGGATCTCGAGGCGCAGACGCCCGACGGGAAGAGCATCAAGTTGAACGCGGAGTACCTCCTCGTTGCGACCGGACGCGGTCCCGTAACCTCTGGCCTTGGCGCTGAAGAAGCAGGACTGCGGCTCGAGCGCGGCTACATTCACGTCGGCGGCGACTTCCGCACCAACGTCCCTGGGATTTCTGCGATTGGCGACGTCATCACATTCGACAAGCCCGATCATCCTCAGCTCGCGCATCTGTCGTCAGCCGAAGGAATCGCCGTCGCCGAGCGGATTGCATGGGAGGCGCCGGGCTTGATCAACTACGACCAGGTGCCTGCGTGCACATACTGCGATCCCGAGATCGGAAGCGTCGGCCTCACGGAGCAGGAGGCGCAGGCGCGCGGCTACGAAGTCAAGACCGGTTCTTTCAAATTCGGCATACTCGGTCGAGCGCGTATTGCGGGTGAAGGGGAAGGGTTCGTCAAGATTGTGTTCGAGAAGAAGTACGACGAGATTCTTGGTGTTCACATGATCGGGCCGCGGTCGACGGAGCTGGTCGCTGAGGCCACGCTCGCGCTGCGACTCGAGTGCACGGTGGAAGAGTTGATCCGCACGATCCACGCACATCCGACCATGTCGGAGGCGATCGGGGAAGCAGCGCATGCGGCGCATGGAGCGCCGATACATGCGTGAAACAGTTGCCAGTTTCCAGTACCCCGTTGCCAGTAAAAACTTCTCTCCGCTAGAAATGGACTGGAAACTGGAGACTGGAAACTGGAAACTACAGTGACAGGCCAATCATGACCAACGTTGTGATGCCCCAGATGGGCGAATCGATTGCCGAAGGCACCATCGTCCGATGGATCAAGAAAGTCGGCGATACGATCGACCGCGACGAGCCGCTCTTCGAAATTTCCACCGATAAAGTCGACGCCGAGATTCCCTCGCCCGCTGCGGGAGTCTTGACCGAGATCAAGGTCAAAGAAGGGGAGACGGTTGCGGTCAACAGCGTGGTTGCGACGATCGGTACGGCGGGTGAGGTGAAAACACAGCCGGACAACACTCTCTCCGACTCGCTTCCCGAGGCAGCGGCCGGTCAGCCGGAGAAGGTCACAAACCGAAGCGAGTGGTTGGACGACTTCGAATCCGAGGAACAGACTGAGTCCGAGAACCGCGAGGAAGTTCGCCGTCAAAAGAGTTCGCCACTGGTCCGGAAGATTGCGCAGGAGCACAACGTCGACCTCAGCCAGATTCAGGGCACTGGACTGAGCGGACGCGTCACCAAGCAGGACATCCTCGGCTACATCCAGTTGGGCAAAAGGCCCGAAGAGACTGGCCAGGCACCCGAGCCGGTCGAGAAGCCCGACCGCCCACCGGAGGCACCGGCAACAGCGCCGGTGCCGCCGAGCGTCGTGTTCAAAGCGGGCGAGAACACTCGCGTTGTTCCGATGAGCGTGATGCGCAAGAAGATTGCCGAGCACATGGTGCTCAGCGCGCATACGTCGCCGCACGTGTATTCGGTCTACGAAGTGAATTTCGCGCGCGTCTCGATGCTGCGCGACAGGAAGAAGGCTGAATACGAGACGGCTGGTGCGAAGCTGACGTTCACTGCGTTCATTGCGAAAGTGGCGATCGATGCGTTGCGTCAGTTCCCGATCGTCAATGCGTCGATTGACGGCGACAACATCGTCTACAAGAAAGACATCAATCTCGGCATCGCCGTCGCGCTCGACAATGGCCTGATTGTCCCGGTGATTAGAAACGCGGACGAGAAGAACCTGCTCGGGTTGACGCGCGCGATCAACGATCTCGCGAACCGCGCCCGCAGCAAGAAGTTGAATCCGGACGAAGTTCAGGCCGGGACGTTCACCATCACCAACCCGGGCATCTTTGGTGCGTTGTACGGTCTGCCGCTGATCAACCAGCCGCAGGTTGCCATCCTCGGTGTCGGCACGATTGAGAAGCGGGCGATCGTCGTCGATGACGCGATCGCGATCAGGCCGATGTGCCACATCACGCTTGGACACGATCACCGCTTGGTTGACGGCGCAGACGCCGGGCGATTCCTGGCCTTCGTGAAGGAACGGCTCGAGAACTTCGACGAAGCATGGATGTAATGCATGCCGCCGCGCATCCTCGAGGTCCACTGGCTTGGAACGATCCCTTACGCTGATGGCGTCGATCTGCAGAAGCGGCTCGTCGAGCAACGGAAGATCGACGCGATTCCCGATCAACTTCTCCTGCTCGAACATCCACCCGTCATCACGCTGGGCGTGAAGACGCGCGACGACCGGTCGCATATCATCGCAACGCCGCAGACGCTCGAGGACGAAGGTGTCGAAGTGTTCGAGTCGGGGCGAGGCGGCGACGTCACTTATCACGGTCCTGGCCAGTTGGTCGGCTATCCGATCCTGAATCTTCGGCCGGACCGCTGCGATGTTCACCGATACGTCCGCGACCTGGAGCAGATGCTCATCGATGCGGTCGCGAAATTTGAGGTAGTTGCGAATCGGACGCCGGGACTCACAGGCATATGGGTAGGAGACAAGAAACTCGCTGCGATCGGCGTGCGGATTGCGCGATGGATCACCAGCCACGGGTTTGCCCTCAACGTCACAACCAAGCTCGAGCATTTCGATCTCATCGTTCCCTGCGGGATTACAGGGAAAGGCGTTACCTCGCTCGCACAATTGACCGGTCAAGCCATTGAAATACAGTCAGTTATCCCGGCCGTTACCGAGGCGTTTGCGTCGGTGTTCGAGCGAACGGTTGCGCCGGCCGCTTCCACTCATTTCGCGGCTCGTCCATAAATCACTCCTTATCAAGTGTTTAGGAACACGATTTCAGAATTGGAATAACTGACGCCCATCGGGTGTTTTCGTCGTTACGGAGGCCCCAGATGCGTCAGCCGGCGGAGCAGGAACTGATCGGCCGGATGCAGGCGGGGGACAGCACGGCCGTCAGCGATCTCGCCTCGACCTACGGACCGCGAATCCACCAGCTTGCGTTCCGCTATCTTAAGAACTGGGAAGATGCCGAAGAGGTAACCCAGGACGTTTTAATGAAAGTGCACCGGAAGATCGATGCGTTCCGCGGTGATGCGGCGCTGTCTTCCTGGATTTATCGGATTACGTTCAATACCGCGATGTCGCGGTTGCGGAACGGCCGATTCAGCCGGCCATACGAGGTTCCGCGGCAGGATGAGTCGCCCGACCAGACCGCGCAGGAACCGGCGGACTGGTCGTCGCTTGCGGACGATCAGGTGATGAGAGCGCAGTTGCGCGATCGTCTCATCAAGGCGCTCACGCACCTGCCGCAGGTCTATCGCGTGCCGGTGATTCTCCGGGATATCCAGGGACTGTCCACCGAAGAGGCGAGCGCGATTCTTCGGGTCAAGCCGCAGACGCTGAAGTCGCGCCTGCATCGTGGCCGTTTGATTCTCCGACAGCATCTCGGCGAGTTCGCCGGTGGACTCGCGTTGCACACGCGCGAGTCCACGCACTGAATCGCTAATCGCTGATCACTCATCGTGAATCACTGATCGTGAATCACTGATCGTGAATCCTCGAATCGTTGAATCCATTGAATCCCCGCGCTGTGGCGATTCGCGGATTCACCGATTCGGAGATCAGGGATTCACGATCAGTGATCAGTGATCAGTGATTCCAAGAGCGCATTGTGGAGCCTTGTCTTTTCCTGCGGCGTAAGCAGAGGCTCGATCACCCGGCGCACACCATCCGGTCCGAGTTCTACAGGCATCGCGGCGACCGCTCCTCGCTGGACGCCGACAAAGCACGAGTATCGCTGGCGGGATCCGGTGACGATCGCCTCGACGACGCGGGCAGCTGCTGATGCCAACGAGTAGAAGCCCGGGGGCCAGAGTCCTGGAATTCGTGAGTTCAGCGCGGCAATCACATGCGCCGGAAGGTGCGCGGCGAGCGGCTGCCCTGATATGGAAGCTTCCTCCCACGCGACGACTGCATTTCGTGGAGGAACCCCAACGACACTCAGCGCGATCGGCACACCCGACGCATCGAGCGCCAGGCCGGCGAGCGCGCGAAGCGCCGACTCGAGTGCGGCCGGTGCGGATCCTGCGATCCGAGCCTGAGGAATGTGAAGCTCGCTGATAGCGCGTGCGACCAGCTCGCGCTGCGAAGCCCCGGCACACACGATCGGCGCCGCAGCCTCGACAGCATTGACGCGCCGTAAAAGGGCGAGTCCTTCTTCTCCAGCATACTCGCCGCTGCCCGAGGCTGGATCGGCGAGAACGATGGCAGCGGCACCGGCGACTCCCGCGATCGATCCCGTCGATCCGACGAGAGTGGCGAATCCATCAATCGGCGACGACTGGCGAATGTCGAGTGCCTTACCCTGCGCAATCCGGTCCTGTGAATCGATCAGCCGGATCTCGCCGACGCGGTCGCCAAGCGCCAGTGTGTGCGCCAGCGTCCCGCCAAGACTTCCGGCGCCAATGATTGCAATGAACGGCATCAATTAGATCCGGGGGGGAAGTGTGGGTGCGAAGGCGCGTCGGGGGCCCCAACCCCCGCCCCTCCGGCGGGCGCGCCCGTGGCGCGCCTCGCGTCGAGGCTGCCGACGGCAATGCTTGGAATAGCGGACGTGTGCGGTGGCATCTAACAGACTCGATTATCCTAGAGCGATGCCTGCCGATTCCCAAACACCTGATCTGACGGGACGCGTTGCCCTGGTAACGGGTGGTTCGCGCGGCATCGGGCTGGCGATAGCTCGCGCACTGCTCGATGCCGGCGCGCGCGTGTCGATCACCGCGCGCACCCCCGCAAAGCTCGACGAAGCGCGAAAACAACTCGCACGCGGCGAAGGGACGCGCGCCGATCGTATTCATGCTGCGGTCGCGGATGTGCGAGATGCCGAGGATGCGGTCCATGCAATCGAGGGTGCCGTGCAGCAATTCGGCGGCCTCGACATCCTGGTGAACAACGCCGGAATCGGAATCTTCCGCAGCGTCGCTGACACCGACGTCGCGGCTTGGCACGCTGTCATTGAAACGAACTTAAGTGGAATATTCTTTTGCTGCCACGCCGCCATTCCGCATCTCAAGACGCGCGGCGGCGGGTGGATCATCAACATCAGCAGCCTCGCCGGAAAGAACCCGTTCCCATTGGGCGCGGCATACTGCGCGTCGAAAGCCGCCGTGAATGCGTTCAGCGAGGCGCTGATGCAAGAGGTCCGGCACGATGACATTCGCGTCAGTTATGTCATGCCTGGTTCGGTGTCGACCGGTTTTTCACGTGGCGACTCGCCGAGTGGCCCGGCGGATGACTGGAAACTCGCGCCGGAAGATGTGGCCGAAGTGGTGATCGACCTGATTCGCCATCCCGCTCGAAGTCTTCCAAGCCGCGTCGAGCTACGGCCGTCGCGGCCGCCCAAACGCTGAACCACACGTGACCACCGCCATTGCGCATTACAACGTTCTCGAGCGCCTCGGTGAAAGTTCGACCGGGGAGCTGTTTCGCGCGCGCGACACGAAGGTCGGACGAACAGTCGCGTTGAAATTCATCTCCGCCGAAATGTTTCCCGATGCGGCGACACGCACCGCATTTTTCGATCAGGCTCGCGCGGCGATGGCACTCTCCCATCCCAACATCGCGACTCTTTTTGATGTTGGCGAATACGAGGGCGATTGCTACCTGGCGTACGAATTCGCGTCCGGGATTACTCTCCGGCAGGAGTGCGAGGGGCGATCGGTCAATCCTCGACGCGTGGTCGAACTCGCGGTTCAAATCGCCGATGCGCTTGCGGATGCGCACGGCCATGGGCTCGTACATGCCGACCTGCGTCCCGACACGATTATCGTGACCCACAAAGGGAGTGCGAAGCTCCTCGAGTTCGGGATGTCGCGGTGGACCTCCGGCGGCCGTATTCGCGACGCGGCTGCGCGCGCTCCGCAGGCACTCGGGCCCGACGCGATTCCCGTCGTCAGCTATATGTCTCCCGAACAGCTGATCGGCGGCGCGATTGATGCCCGCACCGATATCTTCTCGCTTGGCGTGATCGCGTACGAGATGCTGACCGGCCGCAACCCTTTCGCGGCCGCCACCGCCGAGGCTACCGCCCTGAACGTCATGGCAGCGAGGTTGCCGGCGACGAATGCGCTGTCGACATCTCTCGCCGGCCTGGACGCCCTGATTACCAAGGCGATGTCGAAGGAAATCGACAGCCGCCCGCAGAGCGCCGCGTCGTTCTCGGCGGAACTTCGCGGCATCGGCGCCATTCTCGATGTGCGATCCGGCATGGCCGGTCCATCCGAATTGCTTCCAATCGAGGACGACCCGGGCAGCTCGGCGAAATGGTGGGTGGCTGCTGCTGCGATCGTTGCCGTTGCCGGTCTCGCGTGGTGGATTCTTAGATGAGGGCTGCCAGTACTTCCGAATCGATGTTTGCGCCCGAGAGGACGGCAGCAATGCGTCGCCCTTTGATTTGCACTCCTTCCTTCATGAACGGAGCCACCGCCGCAGCTCCTGCCGCTTCGGCGACGAGCCGTTCCTCACGAAGAAGCCCTCGGATCGCTTCGCGCAGTTGATCTTCCGTAACCAGGACCATGCGATCGACGAGCGTCCGGACGAGGTCGAACGTGATCGTGTCGGGATCGAGATTTCCGCACAGTCCATCGGCCAGTGTCTGCCCGACGTCGATGTGAACGATGCGTCCGGCAGCGAGGCTCTGCTTGAATGGGCACGATGCCTCGACCTCGACACCAACGATCTCCGCGGGATGTCCCGATCCTTTCACCGCGGCGGCGATCCCGCTCAGGAGTCCTCCGCCTCCGACGGGAACGACGATTGCCTCGATTGTGGGATCCTGCCCGGTAATTTCCAGTCCGATTGTTCCCGCCGCGGCAATCACGTCCGGATGGGAGTACGGAGAGATGAACAACGCCGACCCGGTGGCGGCGTGCTCCTTCGCGCGCAATTCCGCTTCGTCGTAATCGGTGCAGATGATCAGGTCCGCGCCCAGTCGTCGAATCGTGTCCTTCTTCGCGCGCGGTGCATCGTCGGGCACGTAAACCGTGAGCTGTAGTCCGGCGATCCGCGCAGCATAAGCGAGCCCCTGCCCGTGATTTCCCGCCGATGCGGTGACGAGCCGAGGCGCCTGACGTCCGTGTTGTTCTACGAGGGAAAGCACTGCGTTGAGCGCGCCGCGGATCTTGAACGAAAACGTGGGCTGAAGAGTTTCGAGCTTGAGAAAGACCTCGCTGCCAGTCAGCGCCGACAACCATTCGGATCGGCGAAGCGGTGTGCGCATAATGCGCCCATCGAGCCTGCGCGCCGCCGCATGAAGAGCGTCGATGGTGATCAGGTGCGGGTGGGGCTGGCAGCGATCAGGATTTCAGCCAGTCGTGACGCAAACGCGGACCGCGCCATCACGTCGTCCAACCCGGCCCGACGGCCCTCTTCGATCAGATCCGTGTGTACGTGTGACACAAAGCCGATCGTCCGAATGGACGATAGCTCCGGATCCTGCTTCAGTGCGGCAATCGTTCGAACCGAATCTGCCTTGGCACTGTTGAGATCGAAGATGACGAGTGATGGTCGAAGCGCGCGCGTCTGGTCGAGAATTTCGGAAGGAGTTCGCGCGAACAGAAGCTCAACCCCCGCCTGCTTCGCAGTCGTGCGAATCTTGGAACTGAAGAGAAGGTCGTCAACCGCGGCGAGGATCATTCCACGATGATAACGCACTTACTTCGAGAGCTGTGCGCACAGGCTGTGAATCGGCGTCGATTTGTCCGTCGATCTGCGCGGCAGCGGTTCGGCGCGGTAGAGAGCACGTGCATTCCGCGCTGCGGCCACGGTGAAGGTGACCGCAAGCGCAACGATCCCAATTACGCCACCGATGTCGAACAGCCGGTAATCAGACCCCGCAATCCGAACGAAGTCCGAATGCATCAACCGCAGCGACCCGATCGCGAGAAGAATTCGCAGCTCGGTAGGGCCGAATTTCCAAAACGAAATCCGGAACACGCCCACGGCATGCGTCGCGAGTGCGATCTCGATCGTCAGGAGATAGTAGGCGAGCAGGAAGCCTCCGCCAATCGCCACGCTGATGTGGCCACCGAGAATCAGGCCGGCGAAGACGAACAGGATGCAAAGCGCGTCCAGCACGTGATCGACGTAGAAGCCATAACGCGGCCGCTCATGATGACGTACGCGAGCGAGTGTTCCGTCGAGACTGTCGCCAAACCAGTTAATGGCGAGCAGTGCAATGGAAATGAGGAGCGTCGTCGGCGAGCCGTACCAGTAGCACAAACCGGCGCCCAACATAGCGATTCCGGCGAGTACCGTCAGGTGATCCGAGTTGACCGCCGCAGGCAGCCGCTTCGCCATCCAGATGAGACATCGCTTCTCGATGCCAGCCAGGAGGCTCTCGTGGACGCGCTTGGCTTCTTTGTAGGTACTGTTCGCCATTTGTCTAGGAATGCGAAAATGGGCGAGAAAATGGCTCAATTCACCAATTCACCAATTCACTAATTCCCACCATGATTCTCGACGTTCATGCTGCTCCTCCCTTTTTCAAGAACGGGTTTGTCGTCGGGTGCGAGGACACCCGCGAGGCCGTGGTCATCGACCCGGGCGACGAAGTCGCCGAACTTCTTGCCGCAATCGATCGACACAGGCTCAGCGTGAAATACATCCTCCTCACGCACGCCCACATCGATCACATCACCGGAGTCGGGGCGGCGAAGAAAGCGCTTGGCGCCCCGGTGGGTCTGCACAAAGCCGATCTGTTCCTCTACACTGGGGTGGTGCAGCAGGGACAGATGCTTGGCGTGCCCGCCGATCCGCAGCCGGATGTTGACTTCTTCTACGACGGCGCCGGGCCATGGCGATTCGGCAAATATGGTGCGTGGGTGCATCACACGCCGGGGCATTGTCCCGGAGGTGTGTGCCTGGCGATTGGGCGTGAAGGAGACGGCGAACGGACGCTCTTTGTCGGCGACACGCTTTTCGCGGGGTCCATCGGTCGCGTTGATTTACCGGGCGGTGATCTCGCGACGTTGCTGAATTCAATACGAACGGTCTTGTTTGCATTCCCGGACGACACTGTCGTCTATCCGGGTCACGGGGAGCGGACGACGGTCGGAATCGAGAAGCGCACCAACCCGTTTCTCATCAGCTGACCTCGAGCGCCTTTATTCTCTACTGATCACGAGTTCGACGCGTCCGACACCCAGCCGATCGCCTTCCTTCAGGCTCGAGCGCTTGACTCGCTTGCCGTTCACGAACGTGCCGTTCGTGCTGTCCAGATCGTCCACCTGCAGCTCCGTTGCTCCCGCGCTCACTCGACAGTGCAGGCGGGAAACGAGTGCGGCATCGACGATGAACTGGGCGCCAGATGAACGGCCGATAGTTTTGATGTTGCCTGGAAGGATGCGAAACGTCATTGGCTCGGGTGCCTCTTCGGCGCTCTTCAGGATCCACATTGTGGTCAGGCTGCCCCCACACGTTCATGGACGACTGCCCCTCCACGTGTGAGCAGTGTCTCCTTCGTAATCTCGTCGTCGGTATTGATCGCAAGCGACGGTTGAGCGGCGCCATTCTTGCCAAGCAGGTGCGCGAGAAACGTCGTGATGTTCTTCGAGTACATCTGACTCGCGTGGTACGGCACGAGCGCGGGTGGATTTGACGGCCCGAGAACCGTCACTCCGTGATGGACGACGATCTCATCCGCTTTCGTTAGCTCACAGTTGCCGCCGCGCTCGGCAGCGAGATCGACGACGACCGATCCTGGCGCCATGGCTTCGACCATCTCCGTCGTCACCAGGATCGGTGCGCGCTTGCCCGGAATGAGCGCGGTCGTGATGACGACGTCACTTGCGGCGACGACCTTCATCATCATTTCGCGCTGTCGTTTGTAGAAAGATTCGTCCTGCGCCTTCGCGTATCCACCCTTGTCTTCGGCATCCGAGGCCTCGAGTGGAAGCTCGACGAACCGCGCGCCGAGACTTTGCACTTGTTCTTTGACCGCAGGTCGAACGTCGTACGCTTCGACCTTCGCGCCGAGACGACGAGCGGTGGAGATCGCCTGAAGGCCGGCGACGCCCGCGCCCATGATGAATACGCGCGCCGGAGAGATCGTTCCTGCCGCCGTCATCAGCATAGGGAACATGCGCGGCAGCGTGGTTGCGGCGAGAAGGACTCCCTTGTAGCCGGCAATCGTGGCCATCGACGACAACGCATCCATGCTTTGCGCGCGCGTGATGCGCGGCATCAACTCCATCGAGAACAGATTGATCCCGGTCGGTGCGAGCTGGCGGATCGCCTGCGGGTTCCCAAGCGGATCGGCGAAGCCGATCACCGTCTGACCGTTGCGAAGTAGCGAAGGATCAGCCGGCGTTGCACGGACTTGCAGAACGATGTCGGCGGTGCGGAACAGCTCGGGCCGTGCGACGACGGTCGCACCCTGCGAGCGATAGGTGTCGTCCGGAAAGCCGGCAGCCGTCCCTGCACCTGATTCCACCGCCACTTCCAGTCCCGACTTTACGAGAGGAGAAACCGCGGCAGGAATAACGGCTACGCGTGTTTCACCCGGTGACGTTTCTTTCGGGATGCCGACTCTCATTGTTCGAAGCCTCGGCGAAGGCGGCCCGTTCGCGTGGCTCGCTTCACCATGCTCGCTCGCGTCTGCTGTCGCGGGCGCTCGAGTCAGTGTAATCGAATTTATTTCTTCAGCCATGCCCCGATCGTCCTGGCGACGTCGGGCGTGATGTTTTTGTCGGAAAGCGTCGCGTATTCGGCAACTTCGCCAGTTTTTGCCGCAGTCAGAATGTGGTTGATTCCGGGGAGATGGACAACCTCCACCGGTGGTGATTTCTTTCGCGTGCGCGCGAGTGCTCCAAGTTGATCGGCGTGATGCGGGTAGACCTGCTGATCGAGGTCGCCCTGAATGACGAGGATTGGCTGCTCGATTTTCTGCATCACTTTCGCCGGATCGAAGAGCAGGAGGCTTCTAAACCACGCCGTATCGGCCTGCGCGCGCAAATCCGGTGGAATCGACTCCCAGCCCTTCTCTGTGACGACTGCCTCCTGAAGCCGCGTTTGCAGGTCAATCTTTGCTGTGCGTTCCGCGTCAGTCGCTCCCATCACTGCGAGCGCATGCTTCTGCTGTTCCAGGATCAGGTCCGATCCGCGCATGCCAGGCGCAGCGATGAGCACGAGCGACGCGATCTGTTCCTCACTCGCGGCAGCGAGCATTGCGACCGCGCCACCCTCGCTATGCCCAGCGACGGTGATTCGTTTTGGATCCACGTCCTTGCGTTTCGCGAGCCACTTTACGATCGTGACCAGATCGTCGGCGTAGTCCTGCAGCGTCACGCGTTCACTTCGTCCGCCGCTTTGCCCGACGCCACGCTTGTCATAGCGCAGCACGAGAAAGCCCTGCTCGGCAAGGCCGCGCGCCAGCTGCGCGAAGATCGGCACACCGGCCACGACCTCGTCACGCTCGATGGATCCGGAACCGGCGACCAGGACGACCACGGGCACGCGAAGCTTTCCCGTACCCGGCGGCGTCGTCATCGTTCCTGCAATGCTGAAACCGGCAGCGGGAATGATGACGTCGCTATCGTTCGAATTCCGCACCGGCTGAGAACGCACGGCGACACCGGCGAGCTCGGAACGAATGAGGCGCAGACCTGCGGTCGGGATTTCGAGACGGACGAGCCTTGCCTGTGAATCGATCGTCACGCTGGCATCGAGGGGGCGCCCTGGATTCTGGAAGACCACGTCGTATCGTCGCGCCGCGATCAGTCCAGCGGGCGACTTGAGCTGTTCGTTGGTCATGCCTTTGACGTTCACGACGATCTCGGTTTGAGGTGCTATATAGGCATGAAGCTCGGCTCCCGGCTGAGAAGCCGCCAGCCGTGCCGCCAGCACTTCGTATCCTGCAAAGAACGAATTGGGAAGTACGATCGTTCGTGCTGAAACCTGATCCGTCTTTGAATTCGTCGTGCCGTTTTGCGTGATCTCGTTAATCGCCGTCGTCATGCCGAAGGATGTCGCCAGCAGCAACGGGCGACCTGACTGCGTCGCTTCGATATGCAATTCAAGTGGCTGCCAGTCGGCCGTGTATTTCACCTCGAACCTGTTGACCGTCATGTTGATCGGTGCGGCAAATTGCCCGGTCGAAGAGATGACCCACGAATTCGCAGCCTTTGCAAGCCGCACGCGTTCGACTCCCACTCGCGTTCCACCGAGGAAGAGCGTGAATTCCATCTCGCCTTCAGCTGGTGTGGCGAAGGCCTGTGGCGCCGGATCTTGACCAGCCGCCGAAACAACGGGAATCTCGTCGAGGGCGCAGAGACCTATCGCCAGCAGGGCGGCCGCCGCCACCGCAGTAAAATGTCTTACTGACTGCATCTATTCAGGATACCAGTACGCCGCACATGGTCTTGCATACCGACTATCAAACGCTCCGTCAGGCCGCCGGCCTCGTGGATCGAGCCGCGCGTGGGCGGCTGACAGTCAGCGGCGCCGACCGACGCAGCTACCTGCAGGGGCTGCTGTCCAACGACATCGCCGCGCTCGAAGAGGGAGCCGGTTGTTACGCGACCTATCTGACGGCTCAGGGCAGGATGATCGCTGACATGCGCGTGTTCGAAACTGGCCGCGACCTGCTCGTGGATCTCGACGCAACGCTCGCGGATTCGATTGCTGTCCGCTGGTCCCAGTTTGTGTTCAGCGAAGACGTTCAGATCTCAAATGTTTCGGCGTCGACCGCCGAGATTGGGATATACGGCCCGGCGTCCGCGCGCGTTCTCGCCCAGGCGATTGCAGGGGAAGACACCGGCCAGGCAGAACAGATTGAAGCGACGCTGCGCACGCTTCCGCTCTACGCCAATCGTGCGTGGGATCGACGCGGCGAAGAGATTCGCGTCCTCGCAAGTGATGAAATCGGAGTGCGCGGTTTCGATTTGGTCGTCGCTGCCGGTATCAAGGACGACACTCTGCAGGGATTGGAAACCGCCGGCGGCGTTTCAGTCGGAGCGGCCGCGGTCGAGATCTGCCGTCTCGAGGCAGGACGACCTTTGTTCCGAGTGGACATGACCGAGGACACGATTCCTCTCGAGGCCGGAATTGAAGACCGGGCAATCAGTCTCACTAAGGGATGTTACGTAGGACAGGAAGTCATCATCAGAGTCCTTCACCGTGGCCACGGGCGCGTGGTGCGGAAACTGGTGGGCATCGTTTTCCAGTCCGGAGCTGTGGTGCCATCGCCAGGCGAGAAGATCTTCGCAGGCGATCGGGAAATCGGTTCGATCACGAGTGCGGTCGAGTCGCCGGCGCTGGGGCAGCCGATTGCGCTCGGATATGTACATCGTGATTTCGTAGAACCGGGTACACCTGTGACCGTCGAGGATAAGGTTGCCATCGTTCGGCACCTGCCTTTTGTGCCCGCTGCAGCGTTCGCGAAGGCGGACTTCACGCCTTCGAGGTAAACGCGCTGGCGGTCCTCCTCGTCCAGTTAATCGTCATCGTCGGCGCGAGCCGGCTCATGGGGGTGGCGTTTCGACGGCTCGGGCAAACCGCGGTTATCGGCGAGATGTTCGCGGGTATTCTCCTTGGACCTTCACTCCTCGGTCAGCTGGCTCCCTCGATCGAATCGCGCCTGTTTCCTCCGACATCGCTGCCGCCGTTGTACTTGATCAGCCAGCTCGGCGTCGTCCTCTTCATGTTCGTTGTCGGAATGGACGTTGATGTCGATCGTCTTCGCCGTCGCGCGAGAGCGACAGTGATTATCAGCAACGCGGGAATCGTCGTTCCTTTCGCGCTTGGCGCAGGCCTCTCGATATACCTGCACGATCGATACGCGCCGGAGGGCGTGGCCTATCTGACGTTCGCGTTGTTCATCGGGATTGCGATGAGCATCACGGCGTTCCCAGTGCTTGCGCGTATTCTGTCTGAACGGGGTCTCACCGAGACAGATATTGGGAACACGGCGATCGGCTGCGCCGCTATCGATGACGTGAGTGCGTGGTGCCTGCTGGCGCTGGCACTGGCCATCGGGCAGGGTCAGGGATTCACCAAGCCCACAATTGCCGTCACGCTGACGGCGGCCGTCGCATTGATCGCCTTGCTGGTCGTGCGTCCGCGCGCGTCACTATTTTTCGGCCGCGCCGATTCTGCGGGCGCACGGCGCCGAACGCTGCTGCGAGCGCTGATCTTTCTTTTCGTCACGGCGTGGTGCACCGAGACTCTTGGCGTGCACGCGTTGTTCGGCGCCTTCATCGCTGGCGTGGCGGTCGCCGGCGCGGATTCGCTGCGCGAGCCGATGCGCCAGGCAATCGAGCCGCTCACGTCAACGCTGCTCCTTCCGCTCTTCTTCGCCTATGCCGGTCTGCGTACGGAAGTGGGCTCACTGTCCGGCGCGGCGTGGTTCGCCTGCGCCCTTGTGTTGATTGCCGCGGTGGCGGGAAAGTTCGGCGCGATCTCGATTGCCGCGCGCGTTCAGGGATTTTCCTGGCGTGATTCGGTTGCGCTCGGCGCGCTGATGAACACGCGAGGGCTGATGGAACTGGTCGTGCTGAACATCGGCTACGACCTTGGCATCCTGTCCGCACCGATGTACACGATGATGGTGATCATGGCGCTGACGACGACGTGTATGACGGGACCGGTGCTGGCAATGCTGGCGCGCCAACCCACATTTGTCGTTGGCGCGCGCTGACAATTGTCCTACGCGAGCGCTTCCACAGACTTCGCTCCATAGAACTCGTACCAGGGATGTGCAGCCTTCAGACGCTCGTTGACGTTCTGAATGTTCTTGACGCCCTCGTCCTCGAGCCACTTTCGAAACGCCTCGCCGCCCTGCTTTCCGTAAACCGCGATGCCGTCTTTCCATGTCGCACGGCCGCAGAGCACGCCGGAGAATTTCGTCCCCGCCTCCGCCGCGAGTTCGAGCGCCTCGGTGAACTCGGGATTGCTGACGCCCGCGGAAAGGTAAATGAACGGCTTGGTCGAGACGTCGGCGGCGCGGCGGAAATGATCCATCGCTTCCTGCTTCGTGTAGGCATGCTGGCCGGCTGACACCTTCGCGCCCTGCACGAACTTCATGTTCACCGGTACTTCGACCTTCATCACATCGACGCCGTAGCGATCTTTCGTGAACTCTTTCATTGCGCCGATGACGATCTCGGGCTTCTTCTTTGCGTACTCGAGACCCTTCTCGTCCATGCTCTCTTCGTAGCCGACGAACTCGAGGAAGAACGGAATGTCGTTGGCGCGGCACTCATCGCCGATCCGCTCGACCCACGCCTGCTTGTGATCGTTGATCTTCTTCGAGTCGAACGGCGTGTAGTAGAGCAGAATTTTGAGACAATCGGCACCCACTTCCTTGAGCCGACGGACGGACCAGTCGTCGAGCAAGTCTGGAAGCCGGCCAGGCGTATTCGCGTCGTAACCGGTCTTCTCATACGCGAGCAACAGGCCCGAGCCGCGTGTTCTGCGTTTGCTCGCCGGCAATCCCCATTCGGGGTCCAGCAGAATGGCGCTCGCGTATCTGGTGAGCACCTCGGTCACCAGCGACTTGAATTCCTCCATCTCCCGATCGCTGACCTCGCTGCCTTTTTCCTTGGCCAGCGATTTTTTCAACGAGCCGCGCTGATCCATTGCCGCCGCCGCGATGACACCGCGATCGTTCGATACCGCCTTCATGCCCGCAAGCTTGCCCGCTGTGATTTTCACGTTCGTATCTCCACGGAACGGTTTTCGAATCAAAGATGAAACCGCCATTTTACCTTGATCCGGGATCCGTTGGCCGGGATCCGGGATGCGATCAGAGGGGAAATTCAAAATCCTCTACAACGGCGGCAGCAGTTGCACGGTTGACGATCTCGTCGATCGGTAACGTCGCCTCTGCGCTTTGCACATCACGCGGGCGAGCTTTCGTCGCCGGGTGCCGCGGAGTGAAGAGCGTGCAGCAGTCCTGGTCGGGAATAATCGATACCGGATATGTACCGAGTCGCTGCGCCTGGGCTATGATTTCGTCCTTGTCCATGCCGATGAGCGGCCGCAGCACGGGCATCGACACAACCTCATTAACCGCTGTGAGGTTCTCGAGCGTCTGCGACGCAACCTGTCCAACCACCTCACCAGTTACGAGCGCCTGCGCCCTGTGATCCCTGGCGATTCGTTCCGCGATCCGCATCATCAGGCGCCGGTAGATGACGACGCGAAGAGGCGGCGGAACGCTCAGCGTGACTTGCTGTTGAATTTCGCCAAACGGTACGAGGAACAACCGCGAATGGAACTGATACTGCGCGAGCAATCGCGCCAGCTCACGCGCCTTTTCCTGCGAGGCGCGAGAGAGAATCGGATAGCTGTGAAAGTGGACCAGAAGGACGCGGCAGCCGCGGCGCATCAACCGCCAGGCGGCGACCGGTGAATCGATGCCGCCCGAGAGCAGGCATGCCACCTTGCCGCTGACGCCTACCGGCATCCCTCCAGCGCCGAGTTCCTTGCCGAAGTAGTAGAACGCTTCGTCGGTCAGCGCTTCGACATGAATCGTGAACTCCGGATCACTCAGGCCGACCTTCCATCCCCTCGCTTCTTTGATGCGCCCACCGACCTCGCGTTCGATTTGCGGTGAGGTCAGAGGAAACCGCTTGTCCGCGCGGCGCGCGGATACCCTGAACGTTCGCGGGTCTTGATAGCCGTCGAGGTCGGCCAGGATTGAGGACGCGATCGCGTCCACATCGAGCGTCGCGCGACCGGCGCGCGCGAAGTTTGCGACACCAAAAACCCGTGCGAGGCGTTCGCGCACCGCGGGCCAGGCGGCGTTCTCGCCGAGCAATATCTCGATCCGTCCCATCAGGACGCGCACATCTCCGACGCCGAGATCGGCAGTCGCCTGGCGAAGATTGCGAGCCAAGCGCGCCACGAACCATGGGCGGTTGTTTCCTTTGAGCGCTATTTCCTGGTAGTGGATGACGACGGAGTCCATGAAATTGCTGATTTTCGATTGCTGATTGCTGATTGGATGCTTACTGACTTGATGAATTCATAATTCTACTTGCATCGTTCAGCAGCCAGCAGCGAGGAGCGAGCAACGTTTCAAAATTCAGAATTCAACAATTCTCGAGCGGCCCGGTGCCCGCTGATGACCGCGCTTTCGATAGTCCCGGGCAGTCCCGTGTCGAGCCAATCGCCGGCGAGGTAGAGTCCCGTGACGGGCGTCCCCGTTGCCGGACGCGACGGTTCACCCGGAGCGAGCGAGAATGTCGCTCGTTTTTCACGGACGACCGTCGCCCGAAGCAGTCGGCCGCGGCGCGCTGACGGGATCGCTTCTTCAACTTCTTGCGCCGCCAGCGCCGTCAGCTCGTGTCGACTCATCGACGTCAACCGTGTTGCGCCACTCGAGACGAGGGAAAGATGCGACGCGTTTTCGCCAAACGCGATCCGTTTGTCGAACACCCACTGCATCTCACGTCCCGGCAGTCCGATGAAAGCCTCGTCCATCACGCGTCCGTCGTACCATAGATTCACGGTGACGATCGGCATCGACTGCATCCGAGTCGCAGAGGCGAGAAGCGGCGTAAGTTCCGGCGGTGGCGACGGATTGAACAATCGTCCGAGGTCGAACCAGGGCACCGCGGAAATGACGCGTCGTGTGGGGATGCGCTCACCCCGAATGTCAATCGCGGATACGCCTCCGTTCTCGACGACAACTCGAGCCAGTGCGTTGACCCGGACGTCACCGCCGTGTGACTCGATGAACGCCCGCGCTGGTTCCGCGTACATCTCGTGAAGGGGACGAATCGGCAGCACAAGCGCCGAATCGCGCGGATCGGGTCCAAACATTTGCGCCAGGACGCGAACGAACGGCGATGCTGCTGCAACGGCGGGTGATTGATTAAGCGCAGCGACAGCGAGCGGTTCCCACAGCCATTCGCGTAGCTTCTCGCGCTGCCCATGTGCAATCAGCCACTCGGAGACGGTGCCGTCCGGATCGGCCGTGACCGAGCCAGTTCGTTCGAGCTCGCGCCGCGCCCGACGCAACGGGCCGGCGAGCTTCAGCACAGACGCTCGATCGCGCCATGGAAGGCCGGTCCACCCGAGGACACCCGCGACCAGGTGAAAAGGCGAGGGGAGCTTCGGACATTTGAGAACCGAGCGCCGGCCTGCCCGATCGATATAGGGAACTGCCAGCGACGGCTGCACACGCACGCGATCTGACGCGCCGATTCGTTCGAGGAACTCAAACGTGGCGCGATAACAGCCGAAAAGAACGTGCTGTCCGTTATCCACCAACTCACCGGTTTCGCGGTCGCGAAACGCGGTCGCCCGGCCGCCTAGCTGCGCTCGTGCGTCGGCGACAAGAACGCGCTTCCCACGTTCCGCAAGTGCGGCGGCGGCGCTGAGGCCGGCGAATCCTCCGCCCACCACGACGACCAGATCTGACGAGTACGACGAAGACGCCGTCGGAGCACGCTCCGCCGAAACCGAAGTGTTCATTGCGACCAAAGGACGGTTCGTGCCCAGGTCACGGCGGCGATGACCGCGCGTTGCGGACGGGGGATTCGGACAACACCGGAGAAGACGTCGTAGTCGGCGCGTTCTATACGCCCGAGAATGCCGCGATAGATGGCTCCCATGATTTGAGCGGCCGCCAGTCGCCGTCGGTCCACCGCTGGCAGTTCGGCGGCGGCTTTGCCGAAGTAGCTCCGTGCGCGCTCTGCCTGCTGCCGGAGCAGCGCTTTCACATTTGCCGAGCGAACTCCGCGGCCAGCCTCTCGGACCTCGCGCGCGAGATCCTCGACACGACAGCCATGCGCGCGAAGCTCGTCTTGCGGGATGTAGATACGGCCGCGTCCGAGATCTTCCGGCACGTCGCGAAGGATGTTGGTTAGCTGCAGCGCGACACCAAGATCGATCGCGTACTGTCGCGAGCGCGGATCTTCGTATCCGAAGATCTCGAGACAGATGAGCCCGATCGCGGAGGCCACACGGATGCAGTATTCATACACGTCCGTGAATGACTCATAGCGGCGCAAATCGAGATCCATTTCGACACCCTCGATGAGCGCGTCAAACGCCGATCGCGGAAGGTTGAACTGTGCCACGAGCGGAGCCAGCATGCGTCCCTGCGACGTTTGCGGCGGCCTTCCCTCGAACACTGTTGCAAGCTCAGTCCGCCATCGCGCGACCTGGGTACGCGCGGGCTCACCCGCACCAGCTTCGTCCACCGCGTCATCGACCGCACGGCAGAAGTCCCAGACGGCGATAATCGCCCGTCGTTTGTCCGGCGGCAGGACGAGAAACGAATAGTAAAAATTGGTGTCGCGGGCCATGTTAGGGCACCGGAACGCTCTTCGTCCATCGAAGCGCTCGCCAGGCGAGCAGCGGGGCGTCTGCCGGGCCCAGCGTCGGCCGATGATTCAAGACGTCACACTCCGACGCTTCGATGTTTTCCAGAATGCGCATCCCGCCAAGCCACGTGAAGCGCAGCTCCCAGCGAAGCCGCCCGCGGACTGCATCGCAGATCGGTCTGCCCGACACAAACAACTCCCTGGTCCGACGGATCGATTGCTGGATCGCTTGACGCCATTCACTCGTCATCTCCGGGCGATTCAGATCGGCCTCTCGTGCGAACGCGCGCCTTTGTTCCTCGGCGGGGAGATACAGACGTCCGCGACGCCAATCAATCGCCAGATCCTGCCAGAAGTTCGTTAACTGCAACGCTGTGCACACTGCATCCGACTGCGCGTCCAGCATCGGGTCGTTGTAGCCGGCGACGCGAAGCACCAATCGCCCGACCGGATTGGCCGAGCGACGGCAGTAGTCGAGCACGTCGCGCCAGCTGTCGTAGCGCGTTGTCTTCACATCCTGACGAAAGGCGCTCAGAAGATCGTGGAACAGCCTCCGTGGCAAGTGGCACGTCCGAATCGTGTGATCGAGTGCGGCAAAGATCAAATCGTCGCCGGTCATGGCCTTCGGATCGGCTATCGCCGGAGTCCCGCGATCGAGGCGTATCCCCCAGGCATCGAGCAGCCGCAGGCGTTCGTCTGCATCCGGCCCGGGCTCGTCCGCGAAATCGTCGGCCCGCCGCGCGAACGCGTAGATAGCGGCAATATGCGGCCGCATCGCCGCTGGCAGCAGGCTCGATGCGACTGGAAAATTCTCGTAATGATCCCGTGCGACGCGCTCGCAGTAGCTGTAGGCCGTCTCGATTCCGGTGCTCGAGTCGCGCGGCGCCGGGGGCGCGTTCACCACTCGAGTTCCGGCGCTCCCGCGCGACTGTTGACCGCACGCGCCATCACGAACAGCAAATCCGAGAGTCGATTGATGTAGATGAGCAGCTCCGGTTCGACCGCATCGCTGCCCAATGCCACAATCGAGCGCTCGGCGCGGCGGCACACCGTCCGCGCGACGTGGAGCGCTGCACCAGGTGTCGATCCGCCAGCAAGAATGAATCGCCGAAGTGGAGGCAACTCTGATTCGAGCCGATCAATCGAGTCCTCCAGTCGCGCAATGTCCTGTGGAGTGACTGCCGCTTTCGTCACACGTTCGGCGATACGCTTTGCAGGATCGGCGAGACGCGCGCCGAGGCCGAACAGATCCCGCTGGATCTGTTCCAGCATCGTCCTCACATCCTGATCGTCAGTCGACCCCCGCACGAACCCGAGCCATGCATTCAGCTCGTCCACGTCCCCGTAGGCCGCCACCCGCGGATCGCTCTTCGACACTCGTGTGCCGTCGAAGAGACCGGTGTCGCCATCGTCACCGGTCCTGGTGTAGATTTTCACGTCCTCATTATTTCGCCGGATTGCTCCGGATGCACACGAATCGCGCTCGCGAATGACCACGAGTCCCGTTAAACGTCAACAAAAACAGCGTCACCCGTTGCCGGCGCCGGCCGCCCGTCAATGGTTCCGGCGCCGCCTGCTCGACTGGTATCGTCGAAACGGCCGTGATTTGCCGTGGCGCACGACGCGCGATCCTTACCGGATCCTTGTTTCCGAAGTGATGCTGCAACAGACCCAGGTCGATCGCGTCCTGCCGAAATATCACGAATGGCTCGAGAAGTACCCGACGCTGGAGGCACTGGCGGCGGCGCCCGAAGCCGATGTGAACCAGACGTGGCGACCACTTGGCTACAACATCCGCCCTCGTCGGCTGCATGCGATTGCGCGCGAGTCCGTGGCGCGCTATGGCGGCGAACTGCCGGGCGATGAAGCGACGCTGCGATCGTTCAAGGGCATTGGTGCGTACACAGCCGGAGCGGTCTTGAGCTTTGCCTTCGGGCAAAGGGCCGCCATTCTCGACACGAACGTTGCCCGGGTGCTGTTTCGCGTGTTTGTTGGTGCCGGCGATCCGAAATCACATGCGATGCGCCGTCATCTCTGGGAGGTGTCGCGAACGGTTCTCCCCATGCGCCATGTGTTCGACTTCAATCAGGCATTGATGGACTTTGGCGCCACGCTCTGCACCGCGCGCAGGCCGCAGTGTGACGCATGCCCGCTGCGGGCCGGCTGTGCCGCGTTCCCCTTCGATGGCTCCTGAAAACGGTGTCACACTGCGGCGTATCGTCGTCACTGCTGCAGTGATCGAGGAGAACGGCAGGTTTCTTGTCACGCGTCGGCCGGGCGGCGTTCACCTCGAAGGGCTCTGGGAGTTTCCGGGAGGGAAGTGCGAGGAAGGGGAGTCGCACACGGAGTCTCTAGTGCGCGAGATCGCCGAGGAACTCGACACCGCAATCATCATCGATCGCGAGATCTTCTCAGTCGTTCACAGTTACCCCGACCTCATTGTCGAATTGCATTTCTTTTGCTGCCGTCTGGCAGGTAAGCCGCGCCCGGTTCTGGGTCAGGAAATGCGGTGGGTGTCGCGGGAGGAACTTCGGGCGCTGCCGTTTCCCCCCGCCGATGAAGCGTTGATTGAAATATTGGCGCGATAATCAATCAGCAATCAGAAATTTCAGTGCTTTTTGAGAGTCTCGATCCCCTTGACCGTTCCGAGGCAGGTCGTCCCCTCATAAGGAACGATGATCGAGTCGGTGCCTAGCGTGGCGGTGCCCGTCAGGTTCATCGAACACGACGTGAGTCCCGGCGCAGTGGCGTTACCGGCGGCGGACCACTTGATATTCGTGGGCGAAGTGAGGCCGCCTTCAGCATTGCCGGTGAACTTGAGATCGCCCGGGCAACTGGCGCTGAAGGTTCCTTTCATCGAAGACGACGTTTGCTCCGTGACGTTCCACTTGAAATCCGTGCACGTGCTCGGTGTGGGAATGAGGGTCGACGAAGTCCAGTTGCCAAGGAGCGAGTTATTTCCGGCGATCGATGGGTCGGTGAGCGAACTCTTATGTTCGAGGCCCGTGCAGCCTGCTGCTACCGTTGCAAAAAACGACAATATGACGAGGTAGGTTTTCTTCATGTTCGGATCCGCCGTGACGCGATTCGCAGTCCCGCCGAAGTCGCGGGAATCACGTAGTGCTTATCGGACTCAAATGTCCCTGAGATCAGGGCTGGAAGAGCCAGGATTATATATCTCATCCGTGTGCGAATATGCGTACTCAGCGGATGGGGTGGACGATGCCGGTATAGAAATCTTCGAGCGCTTCGCGCGTGCTGCGAAATGCCAGCTGCTCCCAGGGAATCTCACGCCGCGAGAACAGCCCTGCCTCGATCGACTCTTCGTCAACTTGCAAATCGCCCGCGATGACGGACGCCTTGTAGACCACCACCACGATCGGGCGGCCGGGATACGAATAGATGTTGATCAGCCCGTCGAGACGAACGTCCAGGCCCGACTCCTCACGCGCTTCGCGAATCGCCGCGACCGTGATTTCTTCGCCGCGATCGACGTATCCACCGGGAAAAACCCACAGGCCGTAACCTGGTTCGATCGCCCGGCGAACGAGCACAATCTTCTCGTCGGTCGTGACAATCACGGTTCCCACCGCTACTTTCGGATCGAGGTAGTGCACGTAGCCGCAGCGCGCACAGACCGGCCGCATCGGGTCGCCGGCCTTCAACTGCCGCGGTTCGAGCGACCCGCCGCATGCGGGACAAAAGCGGAAGGAGGGGTCCATTGTGCCGAGATCCAGTTTGTACCTCACCGCATATAATTTCGCTATGTCGATCCTGAAGATCGCTCGTATGGGCCACCCGGTCCTGCGCGCGAAGGCCCGCGCGCTGCATCCGTCCGAGATCCGGACGCCAAAAATCCAGCAGCTCATCGACGACATGTTCGAAACGATGAAGGACTATCAGGGTGTCGGGCTTGCCGCACCGCAGGTGCATGAGGGCCTGCGCATCTTCGTTGCCGGCTTTCCGCCGCGGAAGGATGCGGAGGACGAGGACGAGCGGGAAGACGAGGTTCCATTGATGGCGCTCATCAATCCGGAGATCGAGATGACGTCACGCGACATGGTCGAGGACTGGGAAGGGTGCCTGAGCATTCCCGACATCCGCGGCCGCGTCCCGCGCGCGAGGAATATTGTCGTCCGTGCGTTCGATCGCAACGGCAAGAAAATCGAACTGCCGGCGGCCGGCTTCACTGCTCGTGTGATCCAGCACGAAACGGATCATCTCGATGGGATTTTGTTCTTCGACCGGATGAAAAACTTCCAGTCGCTTACCTTCCTCGATGAATTCTCGCGTTACTGGTCCAGCCACAGCGTACGCGCGGAATGACGGAATCACTCATCACTAATCACTGATCCTGAATCCCTAATCGTCGAATCGCGAATCCCTAATCGTCGAATCGCTAATCAGCGATTCAGCGATTCACGATTAGACAATATGGAATGACCGGCCCGCTATCGTAATGTCGTAGTGCTGTCGCACTCGACAAGGTGGTCTGTGCCACCGAAATCGCGGGTTAACGCCTCGCGGCGCCAGAGCCGCATCGATAGGAGCCGGTCATGAAACA
>JBKPSH010000158.1:0-9775 GCA_046734955.1 Acidobacteriota bacterium | reverse complement strand
GCTACTGTCTTCGTGTTGTGCACGCGAAAGGCCAGCGCGAATCGGTTCTGCGCGCTGAGCGTCGACAGCATCCTCTTGGCCTTCGGCTCCGCGTCGATGGCAGCCTGGAGATCGTCGGGGATCGTCATGTTCTTGCCGCTTGCGTAGGCGCGATCCCAGCGCCCGTCGGCCTTCGCTGCCTCCACCTCCTTGAGCCCATGCACGGTCATCCGGCCTTCCGCGATCAGCCGGGTGACGTTGTCGACATTGATTTGACTCCAGATGCTGCGCTTGCGCCGGCGCGTGTAGCGCTGCAGATAACTCTTGTCGTCAAAGCGCTTGCGCACCGCGTCGATCCAGCCCCAGCAGAGGCAAACGTCGATCGCCTCCTTGGGGGTGATCGACTTCAGGCCCGAGCCCACTTTGTAAATCCTGATCCAGACCTCGTCTTCCTCGTGGTGGTGCACGCGGAGCCACCTATAGAAGGCAATGGCGTTCTCGAATGTCTTGACCTTAGTTGGATCGACTTTGACGGGCGGCATCAGGACACCCTTTCCTGGCGCGATGGACTCAGTGTGCATCGATTGATCGTCATCGTCGATCACCCAGACGACACGCGGTAGCCCGTCGGCAGGATGGACGAGCAGGTGACATACGACGGATCAAGAAAGGAGACGGCGAAGATCCGTTCCTACACGAAGATCGTCAGCTCGCGCTGGGTGGACCGAGGTTCTTCTCAATCTCACCGGGAGGCTAGCGGAGGCGCGGCCACTCCTCGATCGGAATCCGCCCGATGACAGCGACACCGCCGCGGCCATCGGGTCGAAGCACAACGGTCTCCCCATCAGCGACGCTGCGTCCCCAATCCGGAAACGCTCTCGACAGGTTCGGCTGATGCGTCACGAGGATCGTGTTTCTAGATCGGGGCACTTCGTTGACACGGCTCCGGAGCCACGACGCCTGCGCCTCCGAGACACCCTGCATGCTCTGACCGCCGTCCCCGAGTTCGCTGACGGCCTGCGACCGATCGAGTCGGGCGAGTTTGACGGTCTCCATGGCTCGGTACGTAGGACTCGTGAGCACGTCCCCGATCGGAATCTGGAGCCGACGAAGCGCGTCGCCCATCGCAGAAGCTCCGCGGCGGCCTGATTCATCCAGCTGTCGCTCCAACTTCAGATTGTCAGGATTCGCCTGCTCCTTCGTTGGCGCTTCGCGCGGTGAGCTGGCGTGCCGCATGACGAGCACGTAGCCGCCCTGTCGGATCAGACCGATCAACTCTTCTGCGGAACGTGCTTGCCCGGCCATCGCGGCAACCACGGTGAGAAGCATGCAACAGGCCGTTGCGGCCCTTGATAACGTCATGACCGTTGGACCCTGCGCGACCCATGGTTTGACCGCTTGGATCTTCTCGCACCTGCCGGGTGTGGACCGACTTCGTGCTGCAACTCGGCGAGCGACGAGCGCAACCGCTTCAACACCTCAGCACCTGCAGGCGTAATTCGGTAAACCCTGGCGTCGCGCGATCGCTTCGGTTCCGCAGCTCGCAGCCAGCCGCGGCGAGCCATTCGGGCGAGCAACGGGTATAAGGTGCCTGGGCTCAGGCGGTAACCATGCCGCTGCAATTCCTCCAGCATCCACTGTCCGTATACACCCTGCTCTTCGGCATGGTGCAAGATGTGGATCTTCCAGAATCCGAGGAGGAATTCGCGCACGATGGGGTCACTCATGAGAGATACCGTCTACTCAGTACGCTAGGCCGCCGGTTTGCCTTGTCGTGGACGCACCTCAGTGCCCGGGCGCAGTTCGTCCGTGCCGCGTCCAGCAACTTCATCACCGGCATTCAGGTCGCCGAAGACTTCCACTAATGGTCCGGCCGTCAGCCCGGTCCTGACGTCCACCCACTCCGTCTTGCCATTGCGGATGCGGATGACGAACGTGCGATCGGTTGTCGCGGCAACGCTCCCGCTCGGCACAAATAGCGACGGTCCAGCACGTCGGACGGGCCAGCGCACTTGGCAGAATGTCCCTGGCGCCAGGCGGTCATCGCTGTTCGTCACGTCAAGTTCGATCGCCATGGTTCGTGTGCTGACGTCCACGGCCTGGGCGACGCGCGCGATCTTGCCTGAGAAGCTTCGCCCCGGGTAAGCGCTGACGGTGAAGGGGATCTCAGCTCCAATCTTCATCTCGGCGCTGTAGGCTTCAGGCACAGGCACGACGAGCCGCAGCTGATGGCGATCGACGAGCCGCAACAGCGGTGTCCCGCCCTCGCCACTCGACGGTCCTACCAGCGCCCCAGGATGCACGTTGCGTTCGGTCACGACACCGGCGAATGGCGCCGTCACTCGCAGGTACCCTTCCATGTCACGAACGGCGTTGAGTGCCTGGCGAGCGGCTTCGACGCTCTGCTGCGCCGCAATGACCTGGTTCGCACTCGCATCGGCCGTCTTTTCCGCAATCACGACGTCATTACCGGCGACCACACCCGGCGTTGCCGACGCGGCTTTCAGTCGTTCGAAGGTCGTGCTGTCTGCATCAGCCTTGGCGCGCGCGACCGACAGCTGCGCCTCGGCGGCCTGCAGCTTTGATTGCGCTTCTGATCGTTGCGCCACGAGTTCGGGGGCTTCGAGCGACACCAGGAGATCGCCGGCGCGAACGTTCGAGCCTCGATCCACGTTGACGGTCTTCACGAATCCGGTCACTCGGGGAAACACGGCCACTGCCTGAAACGCCGTCAGCTCGCCCGGTAGGGAGAGCGGGACATCCAGTGACTGCTCGACCACGCGCACGACATCAATCGTGGCTGGACCGGTTGCCGCAGCGGCCGGTGTTCCCGGAGAGGCGCTTTTCCTGCCTCCGCAGGAGGTCACGAGTGACGCCGCGCACACGAAACTGAAGACCCGCCACACAAACATGCTGTCATCCTTGGCTGTTGTCATGTTCAACCCAGTTGCGTTCGGTACGGGCTGTCCGGGTCGTCCGGATCCAGCGATGGCGACGCGGCCCTCGCCGACTGCTGGACGAGTGAGTACACCGACGGCAGCACGATCAATGTGGCCAGCGTGGCTGCCGCCAACCCGCCGATGACGGCCCGGCCGAGCGGTGCGGTGGCCTCAGCTCCTTTGCCCAGCGCGAGTGCCATCGGGACCATGCCGGCGATCATGGCCGCGCTCGTCATCAAGACGGGACGCATGCGTGCGCGCGCCGCGTCGATGGCAGTATGCAGTGGAGAGCCGCCCTGACGGCGCGACTGCTCGGCGAACGTCACGAGCAGAATCGCGTTCGCCACTGCGACACCGATCGCCATGATCGCTCCCATGAACGATTGGACGTTCAGTGTGGTGCCCGTCAGCCAGAGCACCACGACCACGCCCGCCAGGACGGCGGGAACGGTCGACACCACGACGAAGGCCAGCCGAAGCGACTGGAAGTTGGCCGCCAAAAGCAGAAAGATCACGACGACCGCCACGACGAGACCGGCGCTGATGTTGGTGAAGGTTTCCGCCATCGCGGCGATCTGGCCACGGATGGCCACCGTGGCACCGCGCGGCGGCTCCCCGGCCCGGCGGATCGCCGCGTTGACTTGAGCGAGCGCACGACCGAGATCCTCGCCGGCCACGTTCGCCGTCAGGGTCACCATGCGCTGCCCGTTCACACGGTCGTACTCACCGACGATCGTTGCGTTCTCGATACGCGCCAGGTCGCCGAGCAAGGGTTTGGCGACGCCCCCGGCCGATACCGGGACGACGCGGAGATCCTCGAGCGTCGTCATGCGCGGTTGTGGAACCTGAACTTGGACCTGAAACGCGATCCCGCTCCGTGGATCAGCCCAATAGTTTGGCGCCACGAAACGGCTCGAGGACGTCGCCGCAGCGAATGACCGCCCGACCTGATCGACCGTCACACCGAGCTGGCCCGCCATCTCGCGATCCACGTTCACTTGAATGGCCGGATAGTCGAGCGTCTGGCCGAATTGGAGGTCGCGCAACGAGCCAATCTGCGAGAGTTCGCTGCGGACTTTGTTGGCAAATGTGCGAGTTGCCGCGAAATCCGGACCCATCACGGCGACTTCAACTGGCGTGGGCGCGCCGAAATTCATAATGCGGCTGACGATGTCACCAGGTTCGAAGGAGAACTGCGCATCGGGGAACTTTCCGTGGAACGCGTCGCGGAGCTTCTGCTGCAAGTCGTCGAGCCTCATGGGTGCATCGGACTTGAGCGCGATCTGCAGCACGCCCTCATGGGAGCCGCCAGTCCACAGAAAGATCGTGTTGATTGGATACGACGACGGCTGCACACCGACGTAGCCGAGCGTGATGTCGACATTGTCCGAACCTGCCGTATCACGGATGACGTCGAGGACGTCTCGACCCAGGCGTTCGGTTGACTCGAATTTGGTACCAGCTGGCGCGCGGAAGCGAAGCTGGAACGCTTTGACGCCGCTCGGTGGGAAGATTTCGCGTCCGAGCGTGAGGCCCACCATGACGACGACGCCGATCGTGACGAGCAGGTACGCCGCCACGAGGAGACCTCGCGCCGGGGCCGCTCGATGAAGGAACGCCGCGAGACGATTCCGGAAACGCTCCACCCAGTCCCCCGCATGCAGTTTTTCAGCATGAGAGTGATGGCCTTTCCCCAGCCACCAGACGGATAGCACCGGCACGAGCGAGCTCGAAAGGAAGAACGACGCGATCATGGCGAAGCCGACCGCGAGAGACAGCGGGACGAACAGTGATCGCGACACGCCAGTCATGAAGAAGGACGGCACGAACACGGCCACCACCGACAACATGGCGAGCAGGCGGGGCACGACCACCTCGCCGCTCGCATCGAGGACGGCGCGTGCCGCTGGAGTGCCGCGCGACAAGTGGGTGTGTATGTTTTCGATCGCGACGGTCGCTTCGTCGACGAGAATACCGACCGCCAGAGCGAGTCCACCCAGCGTCATGATGTTGATCGTCTGGCCGGCGCCCCACAGCGCCACGACCGCAGCCAGCAGGGCAAATGGGATCGTGATCACGACAATCGCGGAACTTTTCCAGTCGCGGAGGAACAGCAGCACCATTAAGCCGGTGAGGACCGCGCCGAGTACCGCCTCACGCAGCACCGCCGCGAGTGCGGCAGACACATTCGTGGACTGGTCCAACTCGTACGAGACCGCGATGTCGTCGGGGACCAGCGCCTGAAACCGACCGAGGTTCGCCTTGACCTCGCTCACGACGCTCAATGTCGAGGCGTTCGGGCGCTTGGTGACGGGGATATAGACGGCTCGTCTGCCATTCACGAGCGCGTAGGCCGTAGGAATGTCGGTGCTGTCGCTCACCGAGCCAACGTCGCGAATGAAGACGGGCGTGCCGGCGCCAGTGCGAATCGGGAGTTCGAGCAAATCGTTGATGGGACCGACGACGGAGTTCATCGGTGAAATTCGTGTCTCGTCACCGATGTTGACACTGCCTGACGGCATGATCACGTTTCCCGTCGTCACGGCACGAATCACGTCGTCGGGCGCCATGCCGTACGAGCGCAGCCGATCGGGATCCACACGAATCACAATCGTGCGCTGACTCCCGCCGAATGGCGGAGGAGACGTCAAGCCGGGAAGCGTCGCGAACTGCGGCCGCACGCGGTTCAACGCGAGATCCTGAATCTCCCCGAGGCTCCGCGTGTCGCTCTTGAACACCAGGTAGCCCACCGGTACTGTGCCGGCGTCGAACCGCATGATGAACGGTCCGACGGTCCCCGGCGGCATGAACGCCCGGGCGCGGTTCACGTAGCCAATCGTCTGCGAGAGGGCCTCGGACATGTCCGTGCCCGGATGGAATGTCAGCTTGAGGAGCGACGTGTTCTGAATGGATTTCGACTCGACGCTCTCGATGCCGTTGATGTACAGGAAGTGGTACTCGTAGTAGTACGTGATGAAGCCTTCCATTTGCGCAGGGCTCATGCCACCGTACGGCTGCGCTACGTAAATGACCGGCAGATCGAGATCCGGGAAAATGTCGGCCCGCATCCGGTTGACAGCGAAGCCGGCCGTCAGCGCGACAGCGATGACCGCGACGAGGACCGTGATGGGGCGTCGAAGCGCCGCTCGGATCAACCACATATCTACTGCACCCCAGAGGCGCGAAGAAGATCAACGAACGGGATCAAGTTGCCGTTGGCAACAGCCTGGGCGAGAAGCGCGCGCCACACGTCCACGCGTGCGGCTGCATCCTGATACTCCGCTTGCACGAGCAGGTTTTGCGCCTCTGCGACTTCGACGATGTTGGTGAGACCGGCGTCGAAGCGAGCACGCGCCTGTGTCTCAGTTTGCCGAGCGGCGGCCAATTGAATGGGTGTGTTCGCAGCGATCGCGCGTGCGGCGACGACCATCGCATCAGCGGCCCGCCGTTGGCTAGTCACCGTCAATCCCGCCTCATCCAATCGGGCAGTTTCTGCTCGTGTCGCAGCGCCCGCCGCCGTACGACGCGCGTGCACACTCGCCAGGTCGAACAGGTTCGGGAACACGACCTGGACTCCGGCCGCCCAATTCGCGCGCTCGAGCCCCAGCCCATTGGCACCACCGTCGAATGTGCCGTCGGCGTTAGCGCCAGTTCCCCGAGCGAAGACGCTCGATTGAACGAACACACGAGGCCGGTAGGTCGAAGCGAGCACGGATTCGTGCGCGCGAGCCAGGTCCACCGCGGCCTGACCCGATTGCAAGAGAGGATGTTGCGGCGAGGGTGATAAAGGGATTGCGCCAACCGCCACCTTCTCCAGTAGCCCCGCGGTGCTGACGGTGATCGGGCCTTCCGCCATCCCAAGCACTTGCATGAGTGTCGCTTGCGCGATCGCCAACGCTTGGCGCGCCTGGATGGCGCGCGTCTCGGCAGCTGCGCGCTCCGCGGCTGCGCGCGACGCCTCGGCACCCGGCCGTAGCTGATTGTCAGCGAGCGTTTGTGCCGCCTGTGCCAATGTGCCGCGGCGGGTCGTATCTGCCTCGGCGGCGACCACAGCCTGCTGCGCACTTGCCACGGCGAGAAAGGCGGTGGCGACGGCGTTCTGGACGGCGAGTTGTGTCAGCGTCTGGTCCGCGCGGGCGCGCACAACACTCGCGTCAGCCTCGCGTACGGCCGCACTACGTAGACCGAAATCGAAGGGCTCCCAGGAGAGAAGGCCGCCGACCGCGGTACCCCAGACGCTCTGAGAAGACGCAGAGGAGAGCACTGGCCCGGACATCGACGGCAGCACAGACTGTGGCAGCAGCTGACCGAAGATGTTGTTCGCCGTCGCGCGATTCGTTTGCCAGAGCGTGTCGAAGCGCGGCAAATAGGCGGCCTTGGCCACGCTGACGTTCGCCGCAGAGACGGTGACCTGCTCCAGGGCGGACCGGACGCTTGGGTAATGGTCAAGTGCGTACTGCAGCGCCTGCGCCAATGTCAGCGACTGCGGGGGCGGCTGTGGAGGATCGCTAGCCTGGGCCCATGCGGTCGAGGCGACAAGCACGTTCGCAACAAACAGAGCGGCACATCGTCGAGTCATCGGCAATCCGCGGTGTGGAGATCGCCTCGATACACAAGCTGGCCGACAGCAGTGCCGGATGACATCATCGGTTCACGACTATGCTTTCTGATAACGAATACCGAGCTTATCCGCGAGACGTGATGATGGTCAACACGTCGGAAGCGAGTCGCGTAGCGTTCCGTGTGCACGGGGTCCGCTACCAGTCGCGGGATGTCTCGAGTGCCGTCGCCTTTCTACAACAGCAGCAACCCGGGCGGGTGGAATCGCCTTGTGCTGGCGGTGTCTGACCTTATGACAACAGCCTGTTCTCTGAAGAGGCGAGGAGTCGCCTTTGGAAACGATATTCTCTCCGGGCCGGGGGGAAACAAATTCAACGGTCACTTCGAAGGAGGGATGAATCGACGCACCGAAATAGTGTTACCGACGTCGATGGCCATCAGATCCTCACCGAACTCGACTGGACCACTGTAGACCTGGCGCACCAGTCGAAGGGTAGTCGCAGGATCCGCATTGTAGTGAGAGAACACCGCAAGCCTCGGCTTGACGCGCTCGAAGATGGAGCCCGCCTCCGCGCCGTCGGTGTGATGGTTGCGGATCGTCTGTACTTGCCGGCGGGTCTGTGCCGATCCTGGAAAGCGATCGTCGGGAGAGCCGGCCAGGTTCGGATCTTGTTTCCAGCTGCCCACTTCGTGAACCAAAACATCCACGCCTCGCGACGCCTTGACAAGGCTGTCAGAAGGTTTCGTATCACCGGATAGCGCAACAGACCGCCCCCGATAGTCCACCCGGAACCCGAAGGCTGGCTCGACAGGCGCGTGATCGACCAGGAAGGCCGTGACTTTGACGCCGTTCGCCTCGTAGACGACGCCTTCGCGAATATCAGTCGCCAGCACCCTGATTCCTTCCGGTGAAAATCGTTCGTCCACGTCGCGACGGACGTGAATGTCAAACGCGAACGCCTCCTGCAGGCGCTCCATCATCGCCCGGGTCCCTGTCGGTCCCCACACTTGCAGCGGCACCGCTCGCCCCTGTGACGCCCAGGGGAACAGGAGCAGTTCGGGCAGCGAAACGATGTGATCGGAATGCAGATGCGTGAGAAATACGCGAGTCACGCTCGCCGGGTTGATGTTCAGCCTGACCAGACCGGTCGTAAGGTTCCGACCTGCATCAAAGAGGAGCCTCTCGTCACCGGCGATTACCAACGTGCTGATCCCCAGGCGTTCGCGGTCAAATGTCGGTCCACCCATTGTGCCGAGAAGCACGACCTTCAGCTCGGATTCGCCGCCGTTGGTTGTCAGGCTCTGGGCGCGTGGCGAGGCGAGTGCGAAAACGCCCGCGAGGACAATCAAAGACGAAAGTCGCATGCTGCCTCCAAATGATCCGGCTGCGCGACGCCGTACGCCGGCAACGCCCAGTCTTCACTTCCGAGCCGGGTCATGGTCAGATAGACGACGGCAGCTCGATCAGGAGCGCCGCGGCTTTCGAGTGGTCTGACGCCGAACTGCCGGCAGCACATCGAAGCCGACCTGGCGAAAGTGGTCGTCGGTCGTGATCACGGTCGTCACCCTCAACTCGCGCATGACCGCGAAGCTGGTGCAGTCGGTGACGACAACCTTATCACCATACTGGACAAAGAGCTGCCGCGCCCGCTCGAAACGGTCGCTTTCGACACGCTCCCATCGCAGCCGGCGACTGCCATCGATCTGTTGCCATCATGCATTCGCGGCTGCGAGTCCAAGGCGAAAGCGAATCAGCGTCAGCGTCTGGTCGACGACGAAGTCCGTGGTGACAAGAATTCGACCGGCCTCGAGCGTCGCGTCACGCGCGGCAGTGCATGCCGTATGGACCGGATCGGAACGGTCGGCGCACGCCATCCAGCCGCCTGTATCGACGAACACGGCGTTCATCGTCGGTACAAGATCGCGTCGTGGTCGACAGACGTACGTCGGTCATCGGATGAACCAACGGATTGCGCACGGTAGAGGTGTCGTCCGCGAGCGCGATCGATGCGGTGCCATGATCGTCGACTGGACCAATCTGAAATGCCGGCCGCGCGCTGCAGGGTAGCCCGCCTCCAGGGCGATGATTTCCTGCGCTTCGCGAAGTGGGAAACTACGCGCGGGGCTATTCGCAGCGCAGCGCGACGTTGGGATCAACCGCCGCGGCGCGCCGGGCGGGGAGGTAGCAGGCGAAGAACGCGGCGCCAATCAACGGAATCGGCGTCACGACCAGGATCCACGGGTCGACGATGGCGACGTCCAGCTCGAGGTATGCGCGCGCGTACGCGCGCCCGATC
>JBKPSH010000157.1:0-12390 GCA_046734955.1 Acidobacteriota bacterium | reverse complement strand
GTTGAACATAGGCCGATCCGGTTGGGGAACTGCTACATAACGACACCTGCGACGGGGCACGGAGCGGATTCTAAAGAAGGATTTTCGGGAGGCGCAAGCGTTGGCACTCGCGGGGAACGTTGCCGTCGTTACTCAAGAAAGCTGAATCGATTTGCCTCACGTCAATCGAGTTCAGGTTGAGCAGTTGTTATCTTCCGGTGATGACGGTCGCGCCGAGCCTCGAACAACTCGCGCCTGCCGTCCATCTGCGAGTACTGAGGATTCTTGATCTTCAGCCAAGACGTCCCGCGACCGTCGCACTGATACGTGCCGCGCTTCCACTTTGCGACGATGCCTTCGAGATCGCGATCGCACGTGGCTTTGAACAGCGCCGTTCCTCTTCCGGAGATCGAATCCAAATACCGCAAGCGCGACGTTTGTGAGGGAACGATCGAAAGCCATCGACTTTCCGCTCGATGGCACCCCTTTGTGCGCGGCAAAAGCGTAAACTAGCCGAATGCGTGTCGCCGTAGTCGCATGCGCGCTCATCGCATTGGTGCCATACCAGACGCCCAAGCCTTCTCTTCCGACCGAAGATCCCTGCTTCCGACCGCTTGAGGAGTTTTGCGCGCGGAACGCGTGCGCCACGTATGCGGAGCAGGTCAAGACTATGCGAGGCAGTGGGAACTGCTCGGCGACCAGTTTCGGACGGTGCGGTACGCTGCGGATCACCTACACCAGTAATCCGTTCACAGCAGAAACTCGGTATTTTGACAAAGGTGGCAAGTTGATTGCGGCGCGCGCCGAAAGGGACGTATACGTGCGTCATCTCGCGTGTCCCTACTGGACACACTACGGCGCCCAAATCAACTGTCGAGTGACCAACGTGAAACTCTGCAAACCTTTGTGACGGGTAGTCGCATGGGGAGTACGGCGAGGCAATAGGCTGCGACACGTCACTGGGATGAGACGAATCCACGGGGGCCATCGATTCCCGTTGAAACGATTCAGATAGGCTGACCTCTGTCTCCCGTATAGGGAACTCTGGTGGTCGCCATCGGCGAAACGCCCGACATTGTCGGCGGAACGTCGGGCTCAGCATTTGCTGAAGTAATGGCGCATTGTCCCAACGATGCCCAAAGTGCAGCAGCTCAAAACTCGTTGCGACCGTTGAGACCGGACAGGTTGT
The DNA here is from genome assembly GCA_046734955.1 of Acidobacteriota bacterium. Taxonomy (GTDB): domain Bacteria; phylum Acidobacteriota; class Vicinamibacteria; order Vicinamibacterales; family 2-12-FULL-66-21; genus JALZOC01. Next base: position 11,222 of record JBKPSH010000157.1, on the reverse strand, counting down.
CTATTTTCGATGTTCAGAGTGTGCGGACATGTGGTGCATTCCCGAACGTCGCGACATGCTGCGGCTGATGACGGATTCGGCGACTCAGAATCAGGGCATTGAACGTCGCCGCGCTCGTCCCAGCACCCTTCATTAACACGCGCTCTGATTTCCCCAGCGGTGTCCACTGGTGTAGCTCGGGGTTAGACCTTTCGTCTCGCATGCATGGCACGCCAGCAGTAAAGCGCGACAAGCAGCCCTGCTACGGCCCCGGCCACCGCGCCAGGTGCAGCGGCGATCGCAACTTCGTTCAGCGAAGGTACGGCATCGGCATCGACCGTCATGACAACGATCCATACTGCCAACGACAGCGCGCCGCTAACAGTCCCAGCGCTCAAGCCCAGGACCAACCACGTAGACTGCGACCAAGGCGAATCGGCTCTCGACCCAGAAAACGCGACGACACCCGCAAGGGCGGCCGACAACAGGATGGCAGGCCCTGCCGAGAGAATGGTAATGAAGAGGGCATCCAACGGCGGTGCGCCGCGGGCAATGATTCCCAACAAACCCAGCACGAACCCGGCGCTCGCAGCCAGCAAAAACACCCGACCAAAGAGTCCACGTGGCGTCTTTCGGGTCATCGTCAAGTTAGTCTTAACTGACAGTGGACCGACCAGCCCATCTTCCCCAAATCCTGCTGCACTAATGAAGAATGGGTGGCCGACCAGTCAGTATTAACGTGAGATCGATCCAGACGAGTAGCGCGATAGCAAGCGACACGCCTCGAATGATCAGGGAATTCGGCCGATCGACGGTGTGCGATGGCCCTCGGCTGAGGGCCCCGCGCAAACGGAGGGGTCCCGGCTTTAGCACGAAGACGGAGAAAAACGTTGCGAACCAAATGTGAGCGAAAATCTGCACAGGCTATCCGAGCGATTATCACACGGCCGTCATGACCGACCATCGGCAAGTCCGACACCGGACGAAGCCGGTTCAACAATGCTTTCTGTCGTGACGGCTGGATCTGCGAACAACATCCCGATCAGGGATGGCCACACGAGGATTGTGCTGGTCCCGGCATGCCCTGCCCGCGCTGTCAACCCGACGGTGCCCGTCCGCGACTACCTGCCGATTGGCGATCGATTGCGTCGACGGACGACGACGACGAGCAGCCTGTGGTGAAAGGCCTACTTCGAGCGCAGCGGGTGGTGACCGGTCCATGTCCCACTCGCTTGGGAACTTAACTGGTGCGGTGGGGTCCAACGCGTCCAGCGATCAATCTTGTCAGAAACCGCAGCCTAGGTTGCAGGATTGGCAGATAACCCCATGCGCATCAACGGCTGGGAACGGCTTTGGCTACTGGCTTCGATTGTTTGGGCGGTTGTAATCCTATTACTTGCAGGGATTCTTCAGTTCGATGGCGATCAAACTGTCCCGAGCACCAATCAGGCCCTGTTCGTGGTGCGGCTGTGGATCGTGCCAGTCGCGGCGGTTTATGGGTTTGGCCTTGGCCTCGCTTGGGTCCGCGGATTTCAAGTCGCGTCAAAGTAGCCCACTACCCGCCCCGCCCTCACCTGCGGCTCGGCGCCACCGTCGCTGCCGCGGCCGCGCTGCTGGCGTGCGACCACCGCACGCTACTGACGCCCGTAGCCACCGACCGCACTACGATGCCGCTCGCAGCCCCCGGTAACGGGATCGACACGATCGATCCGACGTACTACACTCCAAGACATGGCCTGGGTCGTCGCAAAGGACCGCGCCCGGACACCGGCGCTAGTAGACCAGTGCGCCGAGCATACACACGTTACACCGCCCGTGTTCGTCGCTTAAGCACGAGCGCGCTGAGTCCCGATGCGAACAACAGGAACGATGTGGGTTCGGGGATGGGAGCCGGTCCGCCCGCTGTCGCGCTAAACCGATACTCCGCGCTTTGGAAATCCCACACGAAAGAGTTCACCGGGCCGCCTGGGCCGCCAATCAAGGTTACGGTAGCGGTGCCCGAACCGATCAGCGTATTGCTGAGGCCTGTTCCCGGAACACCAGGAGGAACGACGACCCCTGACGCTGTGAAGGGACCACTGAAGCTACGAATCTCGCCTGCGGCCACGGGAGCTGGGAGAAGAATCGGCTCACCTTCAATGACCAAGGGCAATGCCCCCTCGGTATCCAGGAATCCGCTGCTGACTTGGTAGCTTTCGTTGCCGTACGTGAGTGTGCCGTGTGTGGCGCCTGTCGCATTGACGTCGATCCGAATCTGAGACACACACGGATGGCAGGAGTATGGGGCGGGAGCGATGTCATTGATGCTTCCCGCGAATGAAAACATCCGCGTGCCGTCCGTCCCCGCCAGCGTGAGCGGTCCTCCCTCATTGCTCGTCAGTATGAATACACCGGAGGTCACGGCAATTGGGTCGGCCGTCACCGTCGGCGGCGGAGCTGCAAGCCAGACGGCCGTCGCGCATGTGATGAGCTGGAGATTCGGTCTCATTTGTCCTCTTTTGGCTCGAAGACTGCTGCGGGTGAAGCCGCGCCGCGAATTCGAGTTAGATGATCATGGTGGGTAGTAGATCGCCAACATTGGGACCTTCAATCTCGCGATTGCCCGGTTGCGTGCCCAGCGCAAGTAGGCAGAGGCGCGCTGCGCCGCTTCTCAGCAAGAAGAACTCCAAACAGCGGAGGATCAAACGAGGTGATTGTTCAGAGCTCGGCAGATCGCGGGCCGCGCGCACTGTTTGATCGATGCTGTTTGATCGACGGGGGCGACCATCATCGGAAGCGCGCGACGTCGGTGTCTGAACTTCGGCTCGCCTGACTGTTTTCAATTCATCCATAGACCGGTTGTCCGGACGCAACCGTTAGAAATCCTCACCCGCATGTGCGAGTAGGTTCACTTATAGGTTTACCTATAAATAAAATATGTGGCTCTAATGTCAGCGAAGATTCGAGTGCCACAACTCACGTGTCAACGCTGCGGCCATCATTGGGTACCGCGGCAGTCTGACGTGAGGATTTGTCCGAAGTGCAAATCGGCCCGGTGGGATACGCCGAAAAAGGCGAGCGGCAAGCGATCGTGACTGCGATCGGGCAACCGCGTGGCCGTCTGCGCGTTCTGGACACATCCAAAAGGCGGAGAGGCGCGCGTCACGGTAGACGGAGAGTGGCAGCGCGGTGAGCTTGGCAACGCTGCGGTCTTTTTCGTCTATGGAGAAGTGAGGAAGGCGCTCTTTTTCAATTGAATATTACGCGTGCGGGCGTTGCGCCAGCTCCAAATAACGCCTGGCGGTTAGGTTCGCATTCCGGAACCGTTCAATCGCCGCTGCGCTGCTTTCTTAACGGATTATTCTGAGGGTAGGGATCGAGCGCAGCGCATCGCGGACACGTTACCAGCCGCACTTGCTCGGTCACAAGCGACCCGATGCATTCGGCGCTCACGATGCCGCAGAGCATGACGTATTGAAAGCTGCCGGCCTTGCCCGTCCATGAAGCGACTGGAAGAGTCGGATTTTCGGCAGCCCGGAGGTGCAGCCAATCGTCGTGGACAGGGTTGTAGCGCATTAGATCCAAACGACATTCGAAAACGCTAGAATTGGCACAGGCTGTCTTATCAGCACGACACATGCCGCGCCAAAACGTTAGGCTTTCGACTAATGGCGGTATGCCGCTCTGGTTGAGTCCAGACAAAAATCTGTCACGTACCAGAACTGTGCTGCGAGCCACGCAAAAGCAACCCGCGATGGAGCGGTGCAGCCCGATGCGCCTGCTTCGGATTCCAGAGCCGTTCGATCACCCGGACTTCCTCTTCGAACCAAAGATCGACGGTTTCCGATCGCTCGCGTACATCGATGGGCGTGACTGCCAGTTGGTGTCGCGCAATGGGCGCGTCTATCACGTCAATCGGAGTTCGACGGGCGGGCCGAAGCGCTTCGGAATTCGCCCTGGTCTCGTCAAGTGATCGCGCCGTGATCAAGTCAGGAGTCCCGGCAAATTGGCACCGCTTTCCTTTATGTTAAGCTCGTCTTTACGGCTCAATCACGACGACGTTCAGCCGAGATCTCGAGAGCGGAATTTGACGCCTTGCGCCGATTGGTCGAGGAGTGCTCTCGCGACCTCGCGATTCAATTCCAACGCATCGCCCAAATACAGGCCGAACTAGATCGAATCCGGCAGGCGTGGGCCACGCGACAGCGGGAAATCAACCGAAAGCGGCGCTAGGTGACGAAGCCGTGTTTCTGTCGCGACGGCTGGATCTGCGAACAACATCTCGATCAGGGATGGCCACACGAGGATTGTGCTGGTCCCGGCATGCCCTGCCCGCGCTGTCAACCCGGCGATGCGCGTCCGCGGCTGCCTGATGATTGGCGCTCGATTGCTTCCACAGACGACTCCTGCCACCGCGTGCGGCCGTTCTTCGGCGTCGTGACGCGGCCGTCCTCGTCCACCTTCGTCTTCGTCAACCGACCGGTCTTCGGATCGAACACCTTCTTTCGTTTCACGCGGTAGGTAAAGCTCCGCTGAATGTGCACGAGCGGTTCGACATCGCTGAAGTCCGACCAGCGTAGCTCGATAAGTTCCCCACTGCTGATTGAGGTCCCCGATGACGTGGCTGCGGAATACGAAGTGCTGAAGGAAGCAACGCCGTAGCGTGAGTTCCTAATCCTTGCCGAGATCCTAATCGATACGGGCCTCCGCGGCTCGTGCCGCCGGTAGAAGAAGCAGAACCGCCGGACCCGCGTTTCAAGCCACCGCAGTGATGTTCTGCATTATTTGGCATGAGCACGCTGGTCGTATAGCCGTGCGAAGGATTCCACCTGCCCCCGAGTCACCGAGCGCACGACGGAAGGCAAGTCAGTTGGGCTCGACGCCACGCTGGTATAGACGTTCCGCCAACTCGAGGTCAATACCATCCGCGAGGGATCTTTGATCAGCCGCGCGGCTTCCATCAGGTCAACCCTGACCTGCACGGTAAAGATGTCCGGCTTTACACGCATCCAGCCAATGTCGATGGCGAGTACTGCAATCTGGTCCCCCGAGGCTGCCGCCGACGGGTTTGGAACGCCGCTCCTCGCGAGAACCTGCTCGACATCGGTGTAAACGAAGTGAGCCAGTTGTTCACGTTCGGCGCGGCTCAATCCGGTGACTCTCTTTTCCGGATCAGCGACGTTTTCCAATCCGGGCACATTGAAAACCGTGGCACCCTCAAGCCCGGTGATTTGGTACCGAATTCCCTCCAGGCCCACGAATGGACGCATCTCGTTGTAAATCTCACCGTTTGGTGCACGTTCCTGGCCCATCACCTGAACGGGCAGAACGATCGACCCGAGTAGAACAGACAAGCGGAACGTCATCCATCGCGTCATACCTTGACTCCGGCGGTCGTCTTCATGAGTGCCGTACGCTCTGTGCCATCTTGCTGATGATGTTCAGACTGCTGGCGTGGTACAGGTGTTCGATATGAGCGTTCCCGTCCAGAAGACCAGCGGGAACAGAGATTTCGGTGTCTCCGCAGACATCGTCCAGCGAAGCGACAGCTCAACTCCTCGCGGAAAGCTGTCCTGCCGATTGAATCCGAAGAAGTCACCGAGTTTGGCCGACATGCGGTAGGAGGCGCCGACAGGAAGCGCCTCGAACCATTGATCTAACCTACCGCCAATGGCGACCGGATAATGGCGCGGCCAGTAATTGTAGTCAGTGCCGTTGCCGTTCGAGGGCTTCATCCGCAGGTTAAGTCCGCTTATCAAGTATTTGCGGCCGTTCGCCAGGCCCTGGCCAAGCGGAAGCGCCGTGTCCGTCGATCCGGCATTCGTGATCTCAAATCGGATGGTTGTCGAGTCCACGCACTCGAGCGTCAACGTGACCGGCGGAGACTCCGGTAGTTGCATTGGTATCGACATGGCCGTCGCACGGCGAGTGCGGTGAGAGTACCGATACGAGAATCAGCACTACTACGATTGCGACTAGTCGGCCGGGCGTCGGCGGGTTTCGGTCCATGGCGGATTAGACACCCATGAGACGATTCAGGGCACCGTGATCTGCCACGATCAATTCATCGGACCGCCTCGGCGCGCCACTTAGTCCGATACCACCGTCCGCAACGGCAGGTGCAGTCATCATCTCGAAGCAATGGACGTCTGCGACTTGCGGTTACGACGCGAGGCGCGAAGCATCCGGTCCAGCGTTTTTCGCAGATTTGTCCCACGAAGCGAAGCGTCTCCGGTGCGACTGACTCGGAGGACCCGCCGGTCGGCGTCCAGCACAACGAAAAGCGGAACCGATGCGACCTGCCAGTTATCGCTCAGCATCAGCCGTGTGCTTTCAGGGTCTGCATTAGGCCAGGTCAGGCGAAAGCGTGAGATCACTGACTCGGCCGTCCGGCGCTTCCAATCGTCTGGCAGTCCGATGACCGTGAGGCCCTTCGGACCAAGTGCCCGAAAGGCGTGTTCAATGCGCGGCAGTTCCTCGAGCGCCGGCGGACACCACGATGACCACACCACGAGAAGGACCAGCGCGTTACTGGTGTCGGACAGCGCGGACCACGCGCCCGCTGCTGATGTTGCGATATTTGAAATCGGGAAGCTGGTCGCCCACCCGCAACACAATCCGCTGATAGTCTGATGGAGGATGTTCCCGTAGCTTCACCACGTGCGTGATGGCATCGGCACTGACCGTGGACACGTAGTGGTTTCCCAATCGTACGATCGGCACCTTCGAGGCCGGAGGGGCGCTCTCCTCCGACAACGGATCCTCGTCGATCCGGCCATCCCCGTTCGTGTCGATTCGGAACCACCCGCCCTTCATCTCCGGCCACAATCCCGGCGACACCGGATACTCGACGCGCCACGGTCTGCCATCAATTGTCACCGTTCCCCCCACGAACACCATCGGCGACTCGAGCAGCATCCGGCGTTCGGGATCGCCGTGTGGTTTGAACAGCTCCCATCGATAGCGGACGACAATGGGATATTCGCGAAAGAATTCGCTCGCGATCGGAATTCGGACGTGCAGGTCACCGGTTCGCGGAAACTCGTGTCTCTCGCTCGGATCGAACTTGCCATCGTTGTTGGCGTCGAGGAACAACACGGGCTGATGCCATCGGCGTTCGATTAGCAGCGCGCTCCGTTGAGCGATCGGCGCGCTACACAACATCGCGCAGCTCCACACACGGCGCTCGCGTGCCGCGGCGTCAGGCAAAAGCTGGCGATCCGCCTTCGTCGCACTGGTGCAGACCACATGCGCGTCTGGAGCAGACGCAGTCAAGTGTTGATCCAGTACGCCGGTAAGGTCCGGCGGCAGCGTGGCGGTGGACGCCTGCGTGAGGACGACGAGGAGCGCGACGAGCATCATCCTGCGATAGGCATCGGCAAGAACAGCACCATCAGGGGGCGCAACTTTTGACGTCAGCACGCGACGGTCGGCCGGCCGGCGAACCATGCCAATTACAGTTCTGGGGTTTTGGTTCCAATCAGTGTGAACGCGGGTACCCGCCAGGGCCTGTGGTGAGGCTATCCCTTGATAATGGCTGAAGAGGTCAGCGCCCTGGTCGACCAGCTTGTACAGAAGGTGGATGGGCGACGACACGAAGAGCGCCTACCAGAGGACATCCCTGAGTTTCTACGATGGCCATACCGAGGAGAGGAGGCGCTGGACAAGAGCGAGTGGACCGACTGGCAGATCCTTGCAGCCGAGCGTGGCCTAACATTTCAGGGGCCGGTGGCGAAAGACCACCGTCGCGCTTCTCAGTACTCCGCATCCGTATGCGGCGACGTGGAGTCTAATACGCTCAAATGCGCACGTTCTTCACGCGGCTGCCGCTCCTGGCCGCGGCAATTGCAGCCGCCCCGATCTCCCCGACATCGGCATACGCGCAAGACGGACTCCGCCAGCAGGCCGAGTGGAACCGGGCATTGCAGCAAGCGCTCGATGAAGCGGGCGCGGAGCTGCGCTCGAACAAGCCAAACGAGGTCGCATGGGGGGCCTTTCGGGCCGCTGAATATCGGCTCTTCAACCTCATACCGGATCTGATCGCGAAGCTCACCATCCCGCCAACCGGAGACGATCGAGAGGTCTACGCGGTGCGCGCCGCATTGCTGGATTCCGCGGTGCGACTCGATGCGGCAGTTCCTGCTTCCGTCGTGCAATCGTATTGGAATGACTTTCCGGTTCAGTCGGCGATTCTCTTTGCCAAAGCAACCGGCTCCCGCGACGGCGTACTTCTGGATCTGCTAACGTCTGCGACCGAGTTTCGCTGGTTCGCGCTGGCGAATCTGCTGGTGCAATGGCGTCCGAGCGGGCTGGCAGTCAGCCCGAACGGACTTGTGCTCAACATCCTCACGCCGATACATTTGAATCTCCTTGTAACAGTCTCGGAACAGGGGAATGCCGGCTCGGGTGGAGGCAGCGGAGGCGGCGTTGGAGACGGCATTGGGATTAATCCAGCAGGCTTTCCGCCCCGAGCGACGTACCGATTCGAGAGCGGGCCGTACGCAGGAGTCGCCGTGCTCTCGACCGGACCTCGCGTTGTCTACTACAGCCGAACGGTGAGCTACGGATGGCAGTTCGGAGTGTCAGAGGCTTACATCGGCGGTCCGACTGGCGCCGAGCGCCTTCGATACGTGCAGGCGTATGTGTTCCCCGAGCACGAACCCCTTGACCGAGTCCGGCAACTCGGCGAGGGATATGACAGTGCACGGTGGGAAGGCGATGACGCGTTGCGACGCCGCATCGAGGACCTTCGCGCAGACATGCATCAGAAGTATCGCGACTTTCTTGCAACGCTTGTCGCCCGCGGCCGATTGACCGCTGCTGATTCCCAATCGCTTGCACAGCCCCCTATCGATGTCCGCATCGTCGACGCGCGGAAGGACAAGTCCCGGCCGCTTCCCGCAATCAAGTGATGCGCGTGGAAGACTTGCATTTCTCACCGACGTTCCTGCCGAACTCAGCACAAAGGCGCCGAATCTGCCCTTCATTTCCCACCAGAAACGAGAACAGTCAGCGAGTTCCGCCGGGTCGCACAGTGTCGTATAGGGTGGCGGCAACGAGCGGCACCAGGATCCATCCGTCGATCACCCCGGATGTATGCGTGAGTTCACGATTCAAATTCGGCGGCGCGATGTCGTGGACCGAGGCCCTAGAGGTGCCGCGACTGGCCGACGGTCGTGCCGGGATTAAAGTCAGCGTTCAGATCGTGAACCCACGGCGGTGTGGGCGGTGGAGAGCCTGCGCAGCGATCGATCTCACGTCGAACCAATTCGAGATTCCATGAAGCGGTCGAACCGCGTCGCTGAATTTCCTTGGGGTGCCATTGCGATTGCATCGATGATCGGCACCCCCGCGTTTGTCTTTGCCGCCATCTTTATCGCGTTGGGGGTCGATTACTCAATCGGTAGTTACCGAGTCCTTCCTTTCGGGAACCGTGTCACGGACGTTGCTGTTGCGGCAGCCCTCGCGGTCGCGTTCGGGGCAATCGGAGTCATGTCTCTATTACGGCTGCGGACAGAAGTTCGTACGTGGCGAAAGCTCGAGAGTGCGCGAGACCACGTGAGTGCGGATAGAGTGACCAGCTTGATACTTGCGACGGTTGTTGTTGCGGTTGCGATGGCAGGCGGAACCTGGTTGCAGGACTATCGGCAGTCCCGGTGGATTGTATTTATGTCAGCAATATTCCCCGCCGAGTTGATCGTCCTTATAGCCGCAGGAGGTCCGCACGAAGCTAGCGGCGAGTCTTATGTTTGGGTGGCGACATTCTTTCTTGCGACAATGATGTGGTACGGCCTGATCGACGCTGCGCGTCGTTGGTGGCAACACCGTGCCAACCGTGACCACTCTTCAAATGCATGACAAGGGCATTGATGGTCGACACTCAATCCGACGCACGGCGCTTCTTCATCGACAAGATCGTTCATCAGGCAGCAGTGGAGGGCGTCTCGTTGTCTGACGACGAGCGACAAATGCTGCGGTGGTCGGAGTCGGCACCAGACTCTGTCGCAGATTCTGAACTCGCGCAGCGTCTGGCGGCGGCCATTTCAGACCGAGAGTACGAATCCAAAATCGCCGGGTTACTGTCACGCAGCTTTTCGCGGGAAGTGACCGCCGATCGCCACGCGAAGGATGCCTGGCAACAGGCATGGTCGGTCCTCAAACGAGGCGACCATTACATCTTGATCATGATCGATCAGGCTGTCGGTAGGCGACTCAAACCACGATGGCAGCTTTGGTGAAACGGCTGAACGGAATTATGCGTCGTCGATGGCATGAATCTGTCAGGTAACTTAGTAGTCCATATCCGATCGGTGAGAAAGCACCGTGACTTCGATGGTGAGCAGAGCGTTGGCCGGAATTACTCCCGGCACGCCTTGCTCCCCGTACCCCAAGTGCGGCGCGACCCGCAGCGTACGTGTTCCACCGACGTGCATCCCCTGTATTCCATAAAACAAGCCAGCGATGAGTCGCACGCGATCTACGCGCACGTTCGTGATCAAGGAGATGCCGTCCTCCTCAACGCTGTTGTACCGAGATTTCTCCCACACTACGGATTCCCCTCGTCGAAGCCACATGCGCAGCCTGACTTGATAATGTTTGTGCCTCACGACGACCGGGCCGTCGCCGAGGCTCTCGCTCAATAGCTCGACACCCGGTTTTATCATCGCCATCGGCGGTTGACGGGACCCGTTGGCCGGGGTATCGGACATGTGCTCAGGTTCCTACCGGCGGGGTGACGTTTCGGAAGACGGCCGCACGTCGGCGAGCAGTTTGCGCACCCACTCGGCATCGGCCTCTCTGACCAAGAACTCCACTTCGTGACTCGACTGATCGTCCGAATCGGCCCATCCGCCCGCCAGGTTCAGCAGTGTCTCACCGCGCACCATGTATTCAACCGGCGCGGCTTGCAGAATCGACTTGGCAACCGCGCATAACGCCACGTTGCTGGTTCGATAGACAACGAGGAGCTTGAGGTCAGGATCCGGCGGAATTAAGAGATTCATAGGCCAGTAGAAACTAGCGAATCGTTACGCCGCCTGTTGGCTTATCGAGCCTAATCTGGACGTGCCGGTCACCGTTGTTTTGGTTTGCGCCGAACCACACCCGTTTCAGGGTGACGGACTTGAAACCCGGCCATGAGGCCGAGATTGTGAACCGGCATCGGTCATCGGGACACGACTGCACAACGAAACGCGCCTTGCCGTCGTTGTCAGCGTGCTTTGTCTCCTTGCGTTGAGTCCTCTCGTCGCGCACGGTGACGTCGA
>JBKPSH010000156.1:0-68592 GCA_046734955.1 Acidobacteriota bacterium | reverse complement strand
GGGCTTGTCGTCAGCGACAAGATGAACAAGAGCGTGGTGGTTGCCGTCGAGCGGCAGATTCGCGACGCGCTCTACGGCAAGACTCAGAAGCGGACGTCGAAGTTCCTGGCGCACAACGAGGCGAACGACGCCAAGGTCGGTGACCGGGTCGCCATCGCCGAGACCCGGCCGATGAGCCGGCGGAAGCGCTGGGTCGTCACGCGCGTCGTCGAAAAAGCGAAGGAGATCTAGCCATGATCCAGATGCGATCGATCCTCGACGTGGCGGACAACTCCGGCGCGCGGAAGATTGCGGCGATCAATCCGATCGGCGGATCGACCGGCCGGTATGCGCGGCTCGGAGACATCATCACCGCGTCGGTAAAGGAAGCAAGCCCCGACGGCAATATCAAGAAGGGGCAGGTCGTGAAGGCGGTCATCGTCCGCACCGTCAAGGAACATCGGCGCAAGGATGGCAGCTACATCCGCTTCGATCGGAACGCCGCCGTGCTCATCAACGATCAGAACGAGCCGATCGGCACGCGCGTGTTTGGCCCGGTCGCCCGCGAGCTGCGCGAGCGGCGGTTCATGAAGATCATATCGTTGGCGCCTGAAGTGCTTTAACGAAGTTTCCAGTTTCCAGACTGGAGACTGACTGGGAACTGGTTACTGGGAACTGGTAACTGAAATGTCCAGATTAGCAACACCGATTCGGAAGAACGACACCGTCATCGTGATCAGCGGCAAGGATCGCGGAAAGCGTGGGCGGGTGTTGAAAGTACTGGCGGAGAAGAACCGGCTGGTGGTTGAGGGCGTGAACATCATCAAACGCCACACCAAGCCGAATCCGCAGCGGCAGATCAAGGGTGGGCTCGTCGAGCGCGAAGCCGGACTGCACGCGTCCAACGTGCAGGTGCTGTGCCCCGAGTGCGGGAAACCAACCCGCCTTGGCCGGAGGATTCTTGGCGACGGCCGCAAGGTGCGTATTTGCCGCAAGTGCGAGGGAGTGGTCGACAAATGAGCCGCCTCAGAGATCGTTACCAAAAGGAAGTCGCGCCGGCGCTCAAGAAGGAGTTCGGCTACACGAACGTGATGGCGATTCCGAAGATCGAGAAGATCGTCGTCAACATGGGGCTCGGTGAAGCGACGCAGAACGCAAAGATCGTCGACACCGGCGCCGACGAAGTTGCGCGGATCACCGGGCAGAAGGCGGTCACCACCCGCGCCAAGAAGTCGATCGCGCAGTTCAAGGTCCGCAAGGGCATGCCGATCGGCGCGATGGTGACGCTGCGCGGCGAGCGGATGTGGGAGTTTCTCGATCGCCTGATTTCGGTCGCGTTGCCGCGCGTGCGCGACTTCCGCGGCGTCTCGCCTCGCGGCTTTGATGGGCGCGGCAACTACACGCTCGGTCTCAAGGACCAGTTGCTGTTCCCCGAGATCGACTACATGAAGGTCGACAAGGCGCGCGGCATGAATATCTCGGTGATCACGAGCGCGAAGTCGGACCAGGAGTCGAGAAAGCTGCTTCAGCTGCTCGGGATGCCGTTCAGACCGAATTGATTTGACTGCTGGCTCCTCGCTGCTGGCTGCTGGCTAGCTGCTGATTGAGCCACACAGACAACGCGGACTAAGTGGCACATTGTTTCTAAACAAGCGGCGCGAGCGAAGGGAGCGAGCGCTGGCAGGCGTTGGGGTGGGGCCCCAGCGCAAAGTGAGAAAAGAAGACATGGCAACGACCGCCAAGGTTGCAAAAGAAATCAAACCGCCCAAGTTCAGGATCCGGCTGCGGCATCGCTGCCAGCGCTGCGGCCGTCCCCGCGCTTACATGCGCAAGTTCGCGCTGTGCCGACTGTGCTTCCGCAAACTGGCGCTTGAAGGGGACATCGCCGGAGTGACGAAGAGTTCATGGTGAGAGTTGCCAGTATCCAGTTCCCAGTTTGCAGTCGGAATTGGGACGAAAACTGGTGACTGGGAACTGGAAACTGGAAACTAAGTACAGAGACAAGCAATATGACCGATCCAATCGCAGACATGCTATCGCGCATCCGGAACGCGACCATTGCCCGGCACGCACGGGTAGAAATGCCATCGTCGCGGCTGAAGGTGGAGATCGCGCGCATTCTCGAGAGCGAAGGCTACATCCAGGGTTTCAAGGTGCTCGACGCACAGCCGGGTGAGCGTCCGCAGTCGCAGCTCAGGATGTTCCTCAAGTACGGCCCTCGCGGCGAGCGAGTGATTAGCGGCATCCAGCGCGTCAGCCGCCCGGGACGTCGTGTCTACTTCGGACGCGACGAGGTGCCCGACGTGCTCGCCGGGCTTGGCACCAGCATCCTGACGACGTCACGCGGCGTGATGACGGGACGCGAAGCGGTCAAAGCCGGCGTCGGTGGCGAAGTGCTCTGCAATGTGTGGTGATTGACATGTCACGAATCGGTAAGAAACCAATTGCGATTCCGAAGGGCGTGAAGGTCGATACACAGCCCGGCGTCGTGGAAATCCAGGGTCCGAAAGGAAAGCTGCGACAGCCGCTCCCTTCGGGAATCGGGTTCGAGGTCGAGGGCGATCAATTGCACGCGCGCGCGTTGCGTGAGGACGCCGAGCTCGGTAAATTCCATGGGCTCGCGCGCAGCCTGGTTGCCAACGCCGTCCGCGGCGTGACCGAAGGCTTCCGCAAAGACCTCGACATCGTCGGCGTCGGTTATCGCGCGGAGCTGAAAGGCAAGCAGGTCGTCTTTGCGCTCGGCTACTCGCACCCCGTGGTGTTCGACATCCCGGCGGGGATCGACATTGCGATCGACAAGCAGACGCACATCACCGTGACCGGCATCGATCGTCAGGCGGTCGGTCAGGTGGCGGCAAACATTCGACGTCTTCGGAAGCCGGATCCTTATAAGCAGAAGGGCGTCAGATATACGGGCGAAGTGTTGAAGAAGAAAGCTGGCAAGACGGGCGCAAAGTAAGTTTCCAGTTTCCAGTTTCCAGTTTCCGGTTTGGAATCTGGAATCGACTGGCAACTGGCAAGTGGCAACTGGTAACCGAGATATGAAGATCAACACGACAAAAGATCGCCGCACCCGCATTGCCCTCCGGCAGCGGAAACGTATTGCCGGCACGTCGGAGCGGCCGCGGCTGCGCGTTTTCCGAAGCGTGTCGCACATTTACGCGCAGGTCATCGACGATATGAGCGGGACGACGCTCGCGTCCGCCGCGAGCACCGAGCCGTCGCTGAAATCGACGTTCGCAGGATCGACACGCGGTGGAAATGTCGCCGGCGCCAAAGCACTGGGAAAGACCATCGCCGAGCGCCTGATCGACAAAGGAATCAAACGCGTCGTGTTCGACCGCGGCGGATACCTGTATCACGGCCGGATTCGCGCGGTGGCCGAAGCGGCGCGAGAGGCGGGGCTGGAATTTTAGTGCGAGTTCCCAGTTGCCAGTCTCCAGTTTCCAGTTAGGAAACGGAGGGTTACTGGGAACTGGAAACTGGAAACTGGAAACTTATGATCGAAACACGAGAAAAGATCGACGCGTCGCAACTCGACCTGAAGGACACGGTCGTCAACATCAGCCGCGTCACCAAGGTCGTGAAGGGCGGTAAGAACCTGAGCTTCAGCGCTCTCGTTGTTGTCGGCGACGGCCAGGGGATCGTCGGGTTTGGCGTCGGCAAGGCGAAGGAAGTGCCGTCGGCCATCAAGAAGGGGATCGAAGCAGCCAAGAAGTCGCTGATTCGCGTACCGCTCGCGGGCACGACGGTGCCGCATCCAGTCATCGGCCGATTTGGTGCGGGTCAGGTGTTGCTGAAGCCTGCACCTGACGGCACCGGTATCATCGCCGGCGGCGCGGTTCGCGCGGTCGTGGAGTCTTGCGGCATCCAGAACGTTCTGACCAAGTCGATTGGCTCCGCCAACTCGCACAACGTGGTCCGCGCGACGTTTGCCGGCCTCATGGGGCTGAAGGATCCAGGAATGGTGCGGCAGCTGCGCGGTAAGGAAGAGCCGGTTGAAGAACTCGCCGCTGCGCGCGACAACGGATAGTCATCATGGCGAAGAAGACGACGAAAACCGAAGCGGCGCGTAAGGTTCGTATCAAGCTGGTGCGAAGCCCGATTGGTTTCAACAAGACGCAGGCCGCGACCGTGCAGGGCATGGGCCTCAGACGAATTGGCCACACGGTCGAACTGTCCGATACACCGGCGACGCGCGGCATGATCCTGAAGGTGCGACATTTAGTGGATGTTGAGTAATTTCTGATTTTCGATTGCTGATTGCTGATTTGTTCAATCAGCAATCAGCAATCAGCAATCGACAATTTCAGGGACAAGAAACATGGATCTGAGTAACCTTCGTCCCCCCAAGGGTGCGACGCATTCGAAAAAGCGCATTGGCCGCGGCCAGGGGTCAGGTCAGGGCGCGCAGGCGGGACGCGGACATAAGGGCGCCAAATCGCGTTCGGGCTTCAAGCACAAGCGCGGCTTCGAGGGCGGCCAGATGCCGCTCCATCGGCGCGTACCGAAGCGTGGATTTCACAACCCGTTCAGGCAGGCCTACGAGGTCGTGAATCTGGATGCGCTCGGCGAGCGCTTCGACGCGGGAACGGAAGTCACGCCGGATCTCCTGCGAGAGCAGGGACTCGTTGCCCGAGGCGCAGAGCGCATCAAGGTGCTCGCGCGCGGCGACATCTCGAAGGCCCTGACGGTTCGCGCACACAAGTTCAGCGGCAAGGCGGCCGAAAAGATCGCCGCCGCCGGTGGGAAGGCCGAAGTCCTCGCGTAGGGGGCGTTATGGAAAGCCTGAAGAACATCTTCGCGGTTGCAGATCTCAGGAAGCGTGTGCTCTTCACGCTCGGGCTGCTCGCGGTGTATCGCGTTGGCGGCCACATTCCGACTCCGGGCATCAACAAGGACGCGCTCGCGGCTCTGGTTGATCAGGCGAAGAATACGATGTTCGGTCTCTACGACATGTTTTCCGGGCGGAACCTGTCGCAGATGACGATTTTCGCGCTCGGCATCATGCCCTACATCAGTTCGTCGATCATCCTTCAATTGTTGACGGTCGTGTGGCCATATCTGGAGCGACTGTCGAAGGAAGGGGAGCTGGGCCGCCGCAAGATCACGCAGTACACCCGCTACGGAACGATTCTTCTGAGCGTCGTACAGGCCCTTGGTATCGCCTATTTCCTCGAGAAGAACACCGGCATCGCCGGCGGCCTGCCACTCGTTTACAGCCCGGGCTGGGGTTTTCGTCTGATGACGGTGCTGACGCTTACGACCGGCACCTGTTTCATCATGTGGCTGGGCGAGCAGATCACCGAGCGCGGTATTGGCAACGGCATGTCGCTCATCATTTTTGCCGGCATCGTTGTCAATCTGCCCCACGCCGTCATCGTCACGATGGATCAGTTGCGCACCGGGCAGATGGGACCGATCCGATTGCTGCTGCTCATCGTGCTCATGGCTTTCGTCATCGCGGCCATCGTGTTCGTCGAGCGGGGACACCGACGTGTGACGGTGCAGTACGCTAAACGTGTCGTCGGCCGTCGTATGTATGGCGGATCGAGCACTCACATTCCGCTCAAGGTGAATACCGGCGGCGTCATCCCGGTGATCTTCGCGTCGTCCATCCTGGCATTTCCGGCGACGCTTGCGCCGCTGATCCGCGAAGACAGCTGGATGGGGTGGCTGAAGCGGCCGATCGAGCAAATCGCGCCCGGCATGCCGCTGCACGATCTGCTGTATATCGTCGGCATCATCTTCTTCTGTTACTTCTACACCGCGATCATCTTCAATCCTGATGACGTCGCGGAGAACATGCGGAAGTACGGCGGGTTCATACCCGGCATCAGGCCGGGCAAGCGGACGGCGGAATACATCGACACGATCCTGACGCGGATCACGCTGGTCGGCGCGATCTATCTGTCGATTGTGGCGATTCTGCCGCAGTTTCTGATCAGCGGCTTCAAGGTCGCGCCGATCCCGTTGATTGGCGAGAAACTCGATGCGATTCTGCCGCGATTCATTACCGAAGGCATGAACGTGGCGTTCTACTTCGGCGGCACGTCGCTCCTCATTATCGTTGGTGTTGCCATGGATACCGTTCAGCAAGTGGAATCGCAACTGATCATGCGCCACTACGACGGGTTCATGAAGAAGACCCGGATCCGAGGACGACGGGGCCAGTAGTGGCGAGACAGGGGGATAGCCCCGCCGCCATCAACGTGGTGATGCTCGGCCCGCCTGGCGCGGGCAAGGGCACGCAGGCCGAGCAGCTGTCGCGCCGCCGCAACCTGCCGAAGATCTCCACGGGAGATATTCTGCGCGAAGCGGTCCATGCCGGGACCAAGCTGGGCCGGGCGGCCAGGAAGACCATGGAGGCGGGCAACCTGGTGAGCGACGACATGATGATCGCGATCGTGCAGGACCGCCTGAGTCGATCCGATGCGCGATGCGGCTTCGTGCTCGACGGGTTTCCACGAACGGTGGTGCAGGCCATCGCGCTGGATCGGATGATCTCGGAGCGGGGGCCGATCGTGGTGCTCGACATCGTCGTCCCGCAGGACGAACTCGAGCGGCGGTTGGCAACGCGCAAGATTTGCGGCACGTGCGGATCGAACGCATCCCCCGACTCGACCGATGCGTGTGAGAAGTGCGATGGCTCCCTCATCACCCGCGTCGATGATGGGATCGAGATCGTGCGGGAGCGATTGAAGGTGTACCAGCGGCAGACGAAACCTCTGGTGGAGTTTTACTCGAGCCGGGCAAATTTCAGCTCGATTGACGGAAATCGTGCGCCAGAGATTGTCACCGAGGCAGTCGAAGCTGCGCTGGATGCGGTGATTGGTGCCACGCGGCGCGGGGTTGCATCGTGATTGTTTGTAAATCGCAGGCGGAACTCGAGCGGATGCGCGCGGCGAACGCACTTGTCGCCGAAGTCCTCGCGGAACTTGCGACGATGGTGGCGCCCGGCGTGACGACGCGCGATCTGGATCATGCCGCCGAGAAGCTGGTCCGCGATGGCGGCGCTGAGCCGGCGTTCAAAGGGTATCGCGGCTATCCGTCGACGTTGTGCGCATCGGTGAACGATCAAGTCGTCCACGGGATTCCGTCCAACCGGGCGTTGTATGAAGGCGACATCATCTCGCTCGACATGGGCGTCAAGTTGAACGGCTTCTTCGGCGATTCGGCGGTGACGGTGCCGGTCGGAACGGTGTCGGAGGAAGCGTCGACGCTGCTGCGTATAACGCAGGAGTCTCTGGAGAAAGGGATTGCCCAGGTGAAGCTCGGTGGCCGCGTGTCGGACATCGGCCACGCCATCCAGCAGCATGTCGAGGCGCACGGCTTCTCGGTTGTGCGTGAGTTTGTGGGTCACGGCATCGGCGCCGCGCTGCACGAGGAGCCGCAGATCGCGAACTACGGTGAGCCGGGCCGCGGACCGAGACTCGCGGAGGGAATGACGCTCGCGATTGAACCGATGGTGAACATCGGACGGCCGGCGGTGAAGGTCCTCTCCGACGGATGGACGGCGGTGACGAAGGACGGCAGCCTGTCGGCGCACTTCGAGCACACGGTTGCGGTGACAAAGACCGGCCCGCTCGTGTTGACGCGGCGAGGTGTCACGGCGCCGGCGGCGTAGATAGACGGTGTGGGCAACGCGATCTCGGTCGAAGGCATTGTGCGGGAGACGCTCCCGTATGCGCAGTATCGGGTAGAGATCGACGGGCCACGTCAGGTGATCGCGCATACACCCGGCGGAACAGGACGAAATTTCGTGCGGGTGTTGATCGGTGATCGGGTGCGATTGGAACTGTCACCGAAGGATCTTGGACGTGGGCGAATAGTTGCGGTGATTGGTCGATAGCGGAATCGGTTGTCCGGGATCCGAAGAGGCATGCAGTTATGAAGGTAAGAGCGTCGGTCAAAAGAATTTGCGATAAGTGCAAAATCGTGCGCCGCCGAGGCGTGGTGCGCGTGATTTGCTCGAATCAGAAACATAAGCAGAGACAGGGATAATGTAGTTTCCAGTTTCCAGTCTCCAGTTGCCAGAATCTGGTTACTGGAAACTGGGAACTGGTAACTGGCAACTACAAGGATCAAAAAAGAAATGGCACGTATTGCTGGTGTCGATCTTCCGCGAACGAAGCGTATTGAGATCGGGCTGACGTATATCTACGGCATCGGACGCAAGCGCTCGAATGACATCCTGAGCGCGGCGACGGTGAGCCCCGACATCCGGGTCAAGGATCTCTCCGAAGAGGACGTTCGGAAGATCAGCCGGGTGATCGAAGAGCAGGGAGGCGTCGAAGGTGATCTCCGGAAGGAGATCTCCATGAACATCAAGCGGCTGATGGAAATCGGCAGCTATCGTGGCCTCCGTCATCGGCGGAATCTGCCCGTGCGCGGCCAGCGTACGAAGACCAACGCCCGCACGCGCAAGGGACCGCGCAAAGGTGCGGTCGCGAAGAAGAAGACTGTGTAACAAAGCTGTCAGCCATCAGCCGTCAGCTCTCAGGACGAGAGCGCGGAAGCTGATCGCTGAGAGCTGATAGCTGAGAGCTACAAAGAATGGCGAAAAACGAACCAGTCGACGCGTCAGCAACACCCGGAGAGGGTGGAGAAAAAAAGAAAGCCGGACGGCCGGCAAAGAAGAAGGCGTTCAAGAAGCGTGGCGAGAAGCGCATCGTGCATCACGGCTTCGCGCACATCCAGGCGTCCTTCAACAACACGATCATCACGATTACCGATCCGGAAGGGGCGGTGGTCGCGTGGTCGAGCGCTGGCGGCATCGGCTTCAAGGGGTCGCGTAAGGGCACTCCGTTTGCGGCGACGCAGGCAGCCATCTCGGCCGGCAACGCGGCGAAGGCGTTCGGCATGCGCAGCGTGGAAGTGCGGGTGAAGGGACCGGGCGCAGGCCGGGAGTCCGCGATTCGCGCGCTGCAGACGATCGGCATCGACGTGAAGTCGATCCGCGACGTCACGCCGATTCCGCACAATGGATGCAGGCCACCAAAACGGCGGCGAGTGTAAGGCGCCGTTTTGGTGAATGTTCAATGTCCAATGATCAATGTGCAATTGAGCATCGTTGAACATTGAACATTGAACATTGAACATTGACACGGTTTTAAAGGATCAAGAATGGCACGTTATATCGGACCGGTTTGCCGGCTGTGCCGGCGCGAAGGAATGAAGCTCTTCCTCAAAGGAGAGCGTTGCTACACGGAGAAGTGCGCGATCGAGAAGCGCAATCTGCCGCCCGGGCAACACGGAAAACTGCGCAAGGCAAAGCTCGTCGGCTACGGTCTGCAGCTTCGCGAGAAGCAGAAGGTCAAGCGCATTTACGGCGTGCTCGAGAACCAGTTCCGCCGCTACTTTGAGATGGCCGATCGCCAGCGAGGCATCACGGGCGAGACGCTGTTGCAACTGCTCGAGCGCCGCTTCGACAACGTCATCTACCGGCTCGGACTCGCGACCTCGCGCGCGCAGGCGCGGCAGTTGGTACGCCACGGGCACTTCCTCGTCAACGGCCGCAAGGTCGACGTGCCGTCGTACTCGCTCAAGGCCGGCGACGTGGTGACGGTGCGCGGCACCAGCGCGCAGAACGCCGCGATTCAGCACGCGATGGAGGAAGTCAAAGGACGCGGCATTCCCGAGTGGCTGTCGTTCGATGCCGGGCAGATGACCGGCCGTATCGCATCGCTGCCAACGCGCGAGCAGATCAACCTGCCGGTGCAGGAGCAGCTGATAGTGGAGTTATATAGCAAGTAGTAATGCTCAATGTTCAATGCTCAATTGTTCAATGTCTGAACGGCATTGGACATTCGACATTGAACATTGAACATTCGTGGCTCCCCGCCCGCAGCCTTCCCCGGACCTGCGGTGGGAGGCGGGGAGCGAGATGCAGGTCCGGCGGGCGCCCAGGTTCGGACGCCTGATCTGAAAGGTACCAAGAACATGCTATGGAAAGGTTTTCAGCGGCCGAAGCGGCTCGAGTTCGAGCGTGAAACGCTTACAGAACGATTCGGGCGTTTTTATGCGCAGCCGTTCGAGCGCGGTTTCGGCACGACGGTCGGCAATGCGCTCCGGCGTGTCCTGCTGTCGTCGATTGAAGGGGCGGCAGTCACGGCGGTCAAGATTGACGGTGTGCTCCACGAGTTCTCGCCCATTCCCGGTGTCGTCGAGGACGCGACCGACATCATCCTGAATCTGAAGCAAGTGCCGCTGAAGATGCACGTCGATACGACCAAGACGCTGTATCTGCGGATCGACAAGCCGGGCGAGGTCAAAGCGCGCGACATCGAGACCGATGCCGACGTCGAGATTCTCGAGCCGGATGCGCACATAGCGACGGTGGCCGACAACGGCAAGCTCCACATGGAGATGCGCGTGAAGCGCGGCCGCGGCTACGTCTCGGCGGACAAGAACTTCGACGAGGATCTCGGCATCGGCTGGATCCCGATCGACTCGGTGCATTCGCCGATCAAAAAGGTGAACTACCTGGTCGAGGCCGCTCGCCTCGGACAGACGACCGACTACGACAAGCTGACGGTCGATGTCTGGACCAACGGTTCGGTGACGCCGCGTGATGCGATCTCGCTCTCGGCGAAGCTGATTCGCGATCACCTGAACATCTTCATCAATCTCGAGGACGTCGGCGATCTGCAGCAGGACGCGACCGCCGATGCGCCGCGAGCCGCGTTGAACGAGAATCTCGACAAGAGCGTCGAGGAACTCGAACTCTCGGTTCGTTCCTACAACTGCCTCAAGAACGCGAACATCCGCACGATTCGCGAACTGGTGCAGAAAACCGAAGGCGAGATGCTGAAGACGAAGAACTTCGGCCGCAAGTCGCTGAACGAGATCAAGGAGATCCTGGCGGGCATGGGCCTGAGCCTGGGCATGCGCCTCGATCAGCCGACCGCGCAGGCGCAGGATTAGTTAGGGGAAACTTACGCTGCCGGGATCCGTCTGCGGGCTCCGGGATCCAAAAAAACCAGGCCGAGCTCGGCCGGACCACGGATCCCGGACAACAGATCCCGACAAGGAATGAACCATGCGTCACAGAGTGAGTCACCGAAAACTCGGCCGCGTGACGGAGCATCGCATCGCGCTGCTCCGCAACCAGGCCGAGGCCCTCATCCGCCACGAGCGGATCGAGACCACCATCCCCAAGGCGAAGGAGCTTCGCCCGTTCGTCGAGCGGCTGATTACGATCGCGAAGCGCGGGATTGCCGGCGGCGAGAACAACGGCAAGTCACTGCACGCGCGTCGTCTCGTTCTCCGCGACATCCAGAATCGCGACGTCGTCGGCAAATTGTTCGACACAATCGCGCCGCGGTTCGAGGCGAGGCCGGGTGGCTACACGCGCATTCTTCGCCTCGGATATCGCCGCGGCGACAGCGCCGAGGTCGCCCAGATCGAACTCGTCGGCAGCGAGTTCAATCCAAACGCGGAAGCGGACAAGACTGAAGCGGCGGCAAAAGCGAAAACACAGGGCGTTGGCGGCCGCTTGCGCGCGGCAGCCGAGCGCTTGCGCGGAAAGAAAGCGGAAGCCGCTGAAGAGGGCGAGCAGGGCACGGAGAAGCAAGCCAAGGCGGCACGCCCGAAGAGCGAGAAGCGCGGAAAGGGCGGCGGCCGCACGGATACGCGCGGTAAAGCCGCCAAGACCACCACGCCACGGAAGGCGGGCGGATCGTAATTTCTGATTGCTGCAGTTTGATTGCTGATTGAACAACAGGGCGGTCCAACTCAGGCCGCCCTGTTGCTTTTCAATCGACAATCAGCATTCAGCATTCAGCAATTTCAGACTTCTTCGGTCGCCTCGTGCCCTCGCTCCGCCTTCGCCGCGGCGATGATCTTGCCGTGCAGGTGCGACGGCACTTCTTCGTAGTGCGAGAACTCCATGTGATACGAGCCGCGTCCGCCGGTTGCTGACGTGAGGTGCTGCTCGTAGGTGAGCATCTCGGACATCGGCACCTTGGCTCTGATGATCGTCGAGGCGCCGCGCGAGTCCATCCCGCCGATTCGTCCGCGCCGGCCGTTCAAGTCGCCCATCAGGTCACCAGCGTAATCACTCGGCGCATAGACCTCGACGTCCATCACCGGTTCGAGCAGCGTTGGTCGTGCCCGCGACATTCCATCCTTGAACGCCAGCGATCCCGCCATCTTGAACGACAGTTCGTTCGAATCGACCGCATGGAACGAGCCGTCGTAGACGGTCGCGCGAAAATCGACCATCGGGTATCCGGCGAGGAAGCCGCGCAATCGCGCGTCCTGGATTCCTTTTTCCACCGCCGGAATGAACTGACGCGGAATCGCGCCGCCGAAGATGTCATCGACGAACTCGAACTCACTTCCGCGCGGCAGCGGCTCGAATTTCACCTTGCAGTCGCCGAACTGCCCGTGGCCGCCGGTCTGCTTCTTGTGCCGCCCGTGCGCTTCGGTCGCGGCGGTGATCGTTTCGCGATACGGGATCCGCGGCAGCTTCAAATTGACCTCGACCCCGAATCGGCGCTTCAGCTTCGCGACCGTCACTTCGATGTGCGACTGCCCCTGACCGGCGAGCAGGAGTTCCTTGGTCTGCGCGTCGCGCGAGTAATTGATCGTCGGGTCCTCTTCCTGCAGTCGATGGAGGGCGGTGCTGATCTTTTCTTCGTCGCCGCGGCTCTTTGGCTCGATGGCGTAGGAGATTACTGGTTCGGGAAACTTCGTGCCCGCCAGCGCGAACGTCACCGACTTGTCGGCGAGAAGATCGTTGGTCAGGCTCTCTTTGAGTTTGGCCACCGCGCCGATGTCGCCGGCTTTGATTTCGGGCACCGGCGTCTGCGTCTTTCCTTGCAGGAGCACGAGATGGCCGAGACGTTCGGGTAAATCCTTGGTGGCGTTATGCACCGTTGAATCAGACTTCAGCGTGCCCGAAACGACGCGGAACATCGTGATCCGTCCGGCGAACGGGTCCGCGACTGTCTTCCAGATGAAAGCGGCGGTGGCGCCGGCGGCGTTTGCGTCGACCTGCACTTCCTCGTCCGACTTCGCCTTCCTGGCTTTCAGCGGACGCTCTGCGGGCGAGGGCAGGTACGAGACCAGCGCGTCGAGAAGCGGCGGGATGCCAATATTGGCCATCGCAGATGCGCAGAGCACTGGAAACACGCGGCCGGCGGCGATGCCGCGCTTCAGACCGGACAGCAGTTCTTCCTGCGTCAGCGTGCCGGCTTCGAAAAACTTTTCCATCAAGCTGTCGTCCGCTTCAGCGACCATTTCGATTAGCGCTTCGCGCGCGGACTGGGCCGCGGCTTGGAGATCGCCGGGAATCGCACCCTCAGTGGGCTTTCCGCCGCCATCGCTGGCGAACGTCCACGCCTTCATCGCCACGAGATCGATGACGCCGCGGAACGTCCGCTCTTCGCCAATCGGAAGCTGCACCGGCACCACGGCACGTCCGAACACGGTGTGCAGCGATTCGAGCGAGCGGTCGAGGCTCGCCCGCTCACGATCGAGACGATTGAGGACAACAATCCGCGGGAGCTCGAGTTCAGCGGCAGCCTCCCATACCTTCTCGGTGGATACTTCAACTCCGGCGACCGCATCGACGACCACCAGCGCGCCGTCGGAGACGCGCAGCGCGGCGCGCGCATCACTGAGAAAATTCGCCATGCCCGGCGTATCGATCAGATTGATCTTGGTCTTGTTCCACTCGACGTAGGCGAGACTGCACGCGAGCGTGTGCTTCCGCGCGATCTCCTCGTCGTCGTAATCAGTCACCGTCGTGCCGTCGTCCACCCGGCCGAATCGATTCACCGCGCCGGCATCGAAGAGCAGCGCGGATACGAGCTGCGTCTTGCCGGCGCCGCTATGGCCGACCACGGCGATATTTCTGATGGCAGGGGCGTCATAAACCTTCATGATGGAGCGCCTCCGAAGTGTGCTGTGTTAGCTATCA
Source organism: Acidobacteriota bacterium (assembly GCA_046734955.1). Classification (GTDB taxonomy): domain Bacteria; phylum Acidobacteriota; class Vicinamibacteria; order Vicinamibacterales; family 2-12-FULL-66-21; genus JALZOC01. Next base: position 54,686 of record JBKPSH010000156.1, on the reverse strand, counting down.
GCTCTCAGCCGTCAGCCCTCAGCTTTAAGTTCCGCACTAAGGCGGGCAGCGAGGCCGCTGAGCATCCGCTTGACCTCCACTGTCGCCGCCCCGAGCCGCCCATAAGCCAGATCCGCGATGAGGCCCAAATCATGGGCAAGAAGGAGATGATACTCAAGTTCGCTGGCCGAACCCAAGGAGAGCCGGACGAAACGCCGCAGCTCGCGATCTCCAGTCCGACCGCACCCTTCAGCAAGGTTTGCGGGGACCGAAATGGCCGCGCGGGTTAATAGATCCTTTAAACAGAAGTGTTGTGGATGTTTGATGGTTGCAGAAACTGCGTACGTTTGCAGCATGAGTTTGTGCGCTTTCTGCCACACCTTCAGATTTCTGAAATCCTGCATTGACGCCTCCCTGATGGGTTGAAGCGTCGTGCAAGGGCCATGCTGAGCTGAAAAGCTGACAGCTGAGAGCTGAGAGCTGAGAGCCTATTCGTATCTCAACGCTTCGATCGGATCCAGCCTGGCGGCTTTGATTGCGGGAAATAAACCGAAGAAGATGCCGACGCTCGCGGAGAATCCAATGCCGATGGCGAACGACCACCACGGCAGCGAGACGGGGAAGCCGGACGCCCAGTGGACGATGAGGCCGATGGAACTGCCGAAGATGATGCCCAGCACTCCGCCGGCGGAAGTCAGAAACGCAGCCTCGATCAGAAACTGCCACAGGATCTCGCGGCGGCGGGCGCCGAGCGCTTTGCGCACGCCGATCTCGCGTGTTCGCTCGGTCACCGAGATCATCATGATCGCCATCACGCCGATGCCGCCGACCATCAGCGCAATCGACGAGATCACGATGAGCGCGAGAAACGTCGCGCTGCTGATTTGATCCCACACTTTCAGCACGGCATCCTGCGTCACGATATCGAAATCGTTCGGCTGATCGAGATTGAGCTTGTGACGGATTCGCATGACCGCTTCCACTTCGCGCATGGCTTGCTCGCGCATGCCTTCGCGCGGGACGACGGCGATCATCGCGGTCCGGAACACTGCGGGGTTGAAGCTGCTCGCGGTGATTTTCGCGGAGCCTTTGAGCACTTTCCCGTAGAACTTCTCATGAGCGCTGAAGGGAATCACGGCGAAGTCGTCAGCGCCGGTGGAAAAGCCCCCGGGGCTCGGACGCTTCCCGAGGACTCCGATTACCGTGAACTCGTTGCTGCCGATCCGCACCAGCTTCCCGATTGGATCAACGTTCGGGAACAGCGACTGCCACGGATTGTTGCCGAGGACGACCACCTGCCGGCGGTGTTCGACTTCAGTCGGGAGGAACAGCCGACCGAACTCGAGCTTCGCGGAGTTGACTGCCGCCCAGTTCTCGGTGGCGCCGAGGATCATCACCTGCTTCGTCTTCTCGTGACCGTAGTAGATGCGCGACTGGGTGTTGCCGAACGCACCGAGCCAGACGTCGATGAGCCCAACCGATGGGCAATCGCGCTCGATCGCAAACGCGTCTTCCTTCGACAGGTTCGGTCGCCGCGCGACTTCGAGAAAGCTCTTGCCGGATGCGAAACTGAGGGCGCCCCACTTCTGCACGATGAGCGTGTTCGGCCCGAGCTGCTTGATCGAATCGCGCAGCGAGTTGTCGAACCCGCGGATCAGCGACGTCATCCCGACGATCGACGTGATGCCGATCACGACGCCGAGCACCGTCAACGCCGAGCGCATCTTGCTCGTACGCAGGGTGTCCCACGACATCGTCACGATCTCGCGAAGCAGGCCGGTTCTGATTCGTGCCACTGAATCCCTAATCTCTGATCACTGATCGTGAATCACTGATCGTGAATCGCTAATCCCTGAATCGCTGAATCCTTCAATCCGCGACTGTAACCGAACTCGCCAGCAGCCAGGAGCCGGAAGCCAGCAGCGACGCTATTCACGCCGCAGCGCCTCAATCGGGTCCAGCCTCGCCGCGCGCATCGCGGGATACAACCCGAAGAACAACCCAACAACCGCGGTGATGCCGATACCGATGGCCACTGACCACGGCTGCACTGCCGCGGGCAGCGGCGTCAGTTTGCTGACGATGATTGCTGCGATAAAGCCGAGACCTGTCCCGATGAAGCCACCGAACGTCGACAGCGTGACCGACTCGGTCAGGATCTGCCAGACGATGTCTCGACGGCGGGCACCGAGTGCCTTGCGGAGACCAATCTCGCGCGTCCGTTCGCTGACCACCATCAACATGATGTTCATGATGACAATGCCGCCGACAACCAGCGACAGTGCGACGACGCCAATCAGTACCGCGAAGATGCCGTTCGTGGCGGTGTGATAGATGTCGAGGAACGTGTCGGACGTGAACATGCCGAAGTTGTCCGGCTCGTTTGGCCGCAGCCGCCGTTGAATCCGCATCGCCACCGTGGCATCGTCCATGGCCACCTTGACAAGGTCCGGGTCCTTCGGCCGGACGAGCAGCTGCATCCCGAAGAACCGTGAGCCGAACATCTTCCGGAATACGCTGAGCGGGATGATTGCGAAGTTGTCCTGCGAGTTGCCAAGAAACGATCCTTTCTTCTCGCTGACGCCGACGATGCGGAAATGCAGGCTGCCGATCTTGATCGTTTTGTCGATCGGATCGATCAGGCCGAACAACTTGTCCGCCACGTCCCATCCGAGCACAGCGACCGGCCGATTCGCGTCGATTTCCGCCGGACTGATCAACCGCCCGCGCTCGGCGTTGAACGTGCCGAAGTAGACGTAGTCCCTCGACACGCCCTGGACCTGCACGCCATCAATGCTCTCGCTGCCAAACGAGGCCATGGTGCGCGACTGTGTTTGCGCGGCGACCGCTCCAATGTTGTCGCTGTATTTGCGCAGCGCCGCCGCTTCGTCAAGCGTGATGCGCGGGTTGTTCCGCACCCGCTCCTCGTCGGCTTCGGTGCGCACGATCGGCATCCGCTGAATGGTGAAGTTGTCGGCGCCGACACCCGAGAGAATGGCATTGGTGACGTAGCCATTCATCCCCTGGACGAGCGAGACGACGGCGATGATCGACGTGACCGCAACGATGTTTCCGAGCACGGTCAGAAACGATCGCAGCTTGTTCGCCCAGATCGCGCCGAGCGCGATCACCGCCGCCTCGTAGAACTGGTTCATTTAGCCGGTTTCGATTCCGTCGTTGCCGGCGCCGTACTGATCTTGACCGCCGCGCCGTCCGCGATTGATCGCACTGATGAGAACGGGCCCGTGATCACCGCGTCCCCCTCCTTCAGTCCGGACAAGACCTCGAAGTATTTCTCGCCCGCAATCCCCGTCTTCACCGGATTGAACACTGCCTTGTTGTTCTGGACGATGAAAACTCCTTCGAGCTCCTTGCGAGTCTGACCCGGCTTCAGCTCTGCCGCCTGCGCCGTCATCGCACTCGGGCGCGACGCTGGACGCTTCTCGTTTTCCGGCGGACGCACGACGTTGCCCTTGTCGTCGACGATGACTTCACGAACGGTCGTCGCCTGGATCGGCACCGAGATCGTGTCGTCGCGAACCGCCGTCGTGATTTCCGCGGTGCACGTGAACCCGGGCCGGACTTCCGCGATTTCCTTGTCCAGCGTTACCACGACTTTGAAGTTCGTCGCCTGGGTCGAAGACTGCTGTCCCGTGCCGGTCTGGATCGGGCTATTCCCGATCTCGGTGACCTTGCCGGTAAACGACTGGCCCGGGAGCGCGTCAATCGTCACCTTGGCCGGCTGTCCCATCTTCACCGATGGAATGTCGGTCTCGTCGACTTCGACCTCCGCCTGGATGACCGACATGTCTGCGATCGTCAGCAGCACCGTGCCGGCGTTGTTCATGGTGCCGATGACGACGGTCTCGCCTTCTTCGATGTTGCGCCGGGTTACGATGCCGGTGATTGGCGACTCGATGCGCACCTTGCTCAAATCGTACCGCGCGCTCTCCGCCGTGGCGCTTTCCGACTGCATCCGAAGTTCCTGCGTCTTGAGCTGCTGCTCCTGCGATCGCAGATCCGCCTGGCGCAGCTTGAAGTCGTTTTCCGCGCGCTCCAGCGTCTCGCGGGTCGTCAAGCCGCCTTTCCACAGGTTCTGCTGCCGCGTGTAGGCGTCTTCCGCCTGCTTCAGTGCAACCTTCGCGCTCTCGATCGACACACGCAACTGTTCGACCTGTGACTTCGACGCTTGCAGCGACGCTTCCGTCCGCTGCACCGCGCTCCGCAGATTACGCGGGTCGATCTGCAGCAGGAACTGTCCCTTGGTGACGCGGTACCCCTCGTCAACGGCGAGATCAGTGACGCGCCCCATCGTGTCGGCGCTGATGTTGACGTCGCGCTTCGGCTGGATCTTGCCCGATGCGTTCACGATCGCCTCGAGTCGCCGCTTCTTGATCGCCTCGGTTGTGACTTCGATCCCTGGATTGCGCTTGAACTTTACATTGGCGAAGGCGACGCCGCCCAGGACGACGACGATCCCGACGCCGATCAAGATTTTCTTTTTCCCACTCATGCTCCGGTTCCACCTCGAACGACCGCGATGATTAACGCAATGATGGCGTACACAACCAGCAGCGCCGTTGCGATCGGCTGCGTCCGGCGGCGGTACAGAACCGCTAACCCAATCGAGATCACGACCAGCTGCCAAATCAAAAAGATGTCAATCGCTCCCAGGAAGCGAGCGAGAAACGATTGTTCCGACAACATCGGCAGGAACACTCCGAGGTTCGTCGCGCTCGACATCGTTCCGCGCGAATAGTTCAGCGGCACCGTGAATAATCCCGACAGAATACTGATCGGGCCGCCGTGTACGACGACCGCCAAAACCTGTTTGAATGTCGCGTTTCCTCCCATCACGGCGTTAAATACCGCATACAGAATTCCGGATAGGAGTACCGCGACGACCGGGAGCAGAATCAGAAACTGGACCAATGCGAAATACGCAACGAAGGGCGCGATCCGCTGCATCCCCTGGATCCGCTGCTCGCTGACGTTCCGCGAGAAGGGACTGTTGATGGCCGCGTCGAGCCACGCGTCCTGACCGGTCTTCGTGAACAGAAATCCCGCAAAAAGTAGGCCCATCCCGAGCGCGGTGACGGCGAGCATCCCAAACCACTTCGGATGCGCGACGACCGATTCGAAGGTCTCGCGCGGCGACGTGATGATTCCGATAAAACGCGCAGGAAGACTCTTCGAGGCAGGGGTTGCCCCCGGCTGGACCGTTGTGTTGGCCATATATATTGGAGGTTCGCCCGCGACCGGAAATGGCCGGACGGGAACGAATGATTCTAGCATTTTGAATACGAAGAAATCCGAGTTCAAGTTCTGCAGAGCCCGCGTGACAACTCCCTGCAAGTCCTTCAGTTTAGGGACAAACCGCGTGACCCCGGCCGCCCCGCGTGTACGGTAAGCTCACCTGATGTCAAGACGGCTTGCGCGCCTGATTATTACCGTGTCTTTCATGGCAACGGCCACTCCAGCCGCCGCTCAGCAGTTTGAGATCGTTGGCACCCGGGCTGCCGGGATGGGCGGTGCATTCGTCGCCGTAGCCGACGATTCCTCCGCGACTTATTGGAACCCGGCCGGGCTGGCACTCGGGCACATGTTTTCACTCGTAGTCGACCGTAAAGTCACCGATGTCGAGGCCGCGAGTTTTGACGATCCCAGTCGTCGCGACCGTGCCGCATTGTTTACCCTCGGTATGCCCGCCCTCGGGCTTACCCACTACCAGCTTCGAACCACCTCTGTGACACCGGCGGGCACGATGTTGTTCCGATTTCCCCAAGGCGGGGAAACTCCGGTTCGGGTTGTCCGGCTCGACAAACTCACCGCATATCACACGGGTGTAACCCTGGTTCAATCGCTCGTCCAAGGTGTCGCAATTGGAACCACCCTGAAAGTCGTTCATGGTGACATCGCGTCCTCGATTGTCCCCGACGGTGACCGCGACGAACGCTTGGACGACGCTCGCGGTCTCACGACTGAAGGGACCAACAAGTTCGATGCGGATATCGGGGTCATGGCGGGCGGCGGCCGTCTCAAACTCGGGTTCACGATTCGAAATCTGACGGAGCCATCCTTCACCATTACGGGCACCTCTGACACCACGCGTCTTGGTCGACAGATGCGGGCGGGAGTAGCTGTCAGCGTAGCTGAGGGTTGGTCGATCGCCAGCGACTTCGACCTGACCGAGAATGGACCGCCGGAGGCGCCCGTCCGGACTTGGGCTGCTGGTACCGAAGGCCGCCTGACGCGCCAGATCTTTGTTCGGAGTGGGTTCCACCTCAACACAACCGGCAAAGCCCGTCCAAGTCTGTCTGCCGGCGGCAGTTACGCCGTCAGGTCGGCCATGTTCATCGATGGACAGGCCACCTGGGGCGGCGAGAACGCGGATCGTGGGTGGGGAGTCGCAACCAGGATTGTCTACTAAGTCAGACCGAGTCCTTTAAACACCTTTCTCGGCTTTTCTCCATTCCTTACCGGCACGACACAATGTGCTTGACAAAAAGTGTCAGCTCATGAGGTAATGCTGACTCCCCAGCCAAAGTAAATCCACAGCTGTGCCACGACTGGTGGCCGAGGCCTGCGCGAAGCGCGAGGTCGAGAGTCTGAACGATGCCCGTCCGCATTGGCGATCTTTTGCTGAAGGAGAAGCGCATCACGCCTGCGCAACTGCAGGAAGCGCTGTCCTATCAGAAGACCAACGGGGGAAAACTCGGGTACAACCTCGTGAAGCTCGGCTTCGTCAAGGACGAAGAAATCACCGCGCTTCTCAGCAAGCAATACGGCGTTCCATCGATCAACCTGACCCAGTTCGAGATCGATCCGGGCATCATCAAGCTGATCCCAGCCGAGACCGCTCACAAATACCAGATCATCCCGCTTAGTCGATCGGGGGCCACCCTCACGATCGCGATGACCGATCCGACGAACGTCTTCGCCATGGACGACATCAAGTTCATGACGGGGTACAACGTCGAACCAGTCGTCGCCTCCGAAACCGCCGTCGTCGATGCCATCGCCCGCTATTACGCGCCAAGCGCGGCCGGACGCGCACAGCGGGAGAGCACGTCTGCCGGCGGGGCCAGCGCCGACCCGATCGGCTCGGCCGCGTCGCTCGAGTTCGTCACCAAGGCGCTCGAGGAAACCACCGCGGTCGTCGACGACGACGTGGAAGTGCTCGAGGAGCTCGAGCAGATCGACGTTGCATCGCTGGAAAAGCAGGGCGGTGAGGCGCCGATCATTCGCCTCGTGAACCTCATGCTGATGTCGTCGATTCAGAAAGGCGCGAGCGACATCCACATCGAGCCGTACGAAAAGGAATTCCGTGTGCGGTTCCGTATCGACGGAATTCTCTACAACGTCATGGCCCCGCCGATGAAGTTTCGCGACGCGATCACGTCGCGCCTCAAGATCATGGCGAAGCTGGATATCGCGGAGAAGCGCCTGCCGCAGGACGGCCGCATCAAGATCCGCTTTGCCGCGGACAATGGCCTCAAAGAAATCGACTTCCGCGTCTCGTGCCTGCCCACGCTGTTCGGCGAAAAGATCGTCCTCCGTCTGCTCGACAAAGACAAGTTGATGCTCGACATGACCAAGCTCGGGTTCGAGCCGATGTCGCTCAAAAAACTGGAAGTCGCGATCGCAAAGCCGTGGGGCATGGTGCTCGTCACGGGACCGACCGGAAGCGGCAAGACCAACACGCTCTATTCGTCAATCTCGAAAATCAATACGCCGGAAACGAACATCATGACCGCCGAAGACCCGGTCGAGTTCAATCTCGTCGGCGTCAACCAGGTCCAGGTTCGCGAGAACATCGGGTTGAACTTTGCCGCCGCACTGAGATCGTTTTTGCGCCAGGACCCCAACATCATTCTCGTCGGCGAGATCCGCGACTTCGAGACCGCGGAAATTGCCGTCAAGGCTGCATTGACGGGACACCTGGTGCTCTCCACGCTTCACACCAACGATGCCCCGAGCACGATCAACCGTTTGATGAACATGGGCATCGAGCCGTTCCTCGTGGCGAGCTCGGTGAACTTGATCTGTGCGCAGCGGCTGGTGCGCCGCATCTGCTCGAACTGCAAGACCGACGAGCCGCACGCACCGCCGGCGCTGGTGGAAGCCGGCTTTACGCAGGAAGAAGCGAACAAGGTGATTCCGAAAAAGGGCACCGGCTGTGAGAAGTGCAACAACACCGGCTACAAGGGACGCGTGGGTCTGTATGAAGTGATGGAGATCGGAGAAGAGCTCCGCGAACTGATTCTCGTTGGCGCATCCGGTCTCGAGCTGCGACGCAAGGCGGTCGAAGAGGGAATGATCACGCTTCGCAGGAGCGGTCTCTACAAGGTCATGGACGGGGTCACCACAATCGAGGAAGTAGCGAGGGAGACGGTGAAGTAGTTCAGTTGCCGGTTTCCAGTTGCCAGTTTCCAGTCGGAAGGCTGCCAACGGGAGACACGGAACTGGGAACTGGAGACTGGTAACTGACATATGGCCACATTGCCCGAACTATTACAGACACTGGTTGAAGTCAACGGATCGGACCTCCATCTGACGACGCAGACGCCGCCGCAGATCAGGGTGCATGGCAAACTGCAGATGCTCGACTTGCCGCCGCTCGGGCCCGCTGAAACAAAGGGGCTCGCATACAGCGTTCTCACCGACTCACAGAAAAAGCGATTCGAGGAAACGCTCGAACTCGACTTCTCGTTCGGTATTCGCGGCCTCGCGCGCTTCCGCTGCAACGTCTTCAATCAGCGCGGCGCGGTGGCGGCGGTCTATCGCGTGATCCCGGAGAAGATCAAGGGCTTCGACGAGCTCGGGTTGCCGCCTGTTCTCGCGACGCTTGCCGACCGGCCACGCGGTCTCGTGCTCGTCACCGGTCCGACGGGCAGCGGCAAATCGACGACGCTCGCCGCGATGATCGACAAGATCAACACCGAACGGCGCGAGCACATTCTGACGATCGAAGATCCGATCGAGTACATCCATCAGCACAAGGGCTGCCTGGTCAACCAGCGAGAGGTGCACAGCGACACGCATGGCTTTGCCGTGGCACTTCGCGCCGCCCTTCGTGAAGACCCGGACATCGTCCTGATCGGCGAGTTGCGCGATCTCGAAACGATTGAATCAGCGCTCAGAATCGCCGAGACCGGGCACCTCACGTTCGCGACGCTGCACACCAACTCGGCGGCGCAGACGATCAACCGCATCATCGACGTCTTCCCGGCCCATCAACAGGGACAGATCCGGACGCAGCTGTCGCTCGTGCTCGAAGGCATCGTCTGTCAGGCGCTGATGCCTCGCGCCGACGGTCAGGGCCGCGTGATCTCGCTCGAAGTGCTCGTTCCGACTCCCGCGATCCGTAATCTGATCCGCGACGACAAGGTGCATCAGATCTACTCGACGATGCAGACCGGGCAGGAGAAGTTCGGGATGCAGACGATGAACCAGTCGCTGGCGACTCTTTACCAGAAGCGATTGATCACATTGGAGACGGCGATCGGCGCCTCGTCGCTGAAGGACGAACTGGAACAGATGATCAGCCGGGGCGCAGGCGTCGTTCCAGGCGCCGGCCTGTCGCGTCCGGGGGCGAACATTCCGAGAACGGGGACGAGATAGTTTTTTACGTTTCCAGTCTCCCGGTTCCAGTTTCCAGTTTCGAACTCGCGACTGGCAATTGGGAACTGGCAACTGGGAACTGGGAACTGAAATTTATGCCTACATTCGCATATTCGGGACGAACGCGCGCCGGGCAGGCGGTCAGCGGGGAAAGAGTCGCGGACACAATGGATGCCGCGGTCGCCGCCCTCCGGCGCGAGCAGATCATGGTGACCCGGATTGATCCCGCCAAGGCAGCGAAGGTCGCCAAGGCCGCGAAGCCAGCCGGACCGAAGGGGGGGAAGTCGGTCCCGGCGAAGAACCTTGCGATTTTCGTCCGACAGTTCTCGGTCATGATCGATGCCGGCCTGCCGCTCGTGCAGTGTCTCGAGATCCTGGGCAAGCAGGAGCCTCACAAGAATTTCGCGGCCGTCATTCTCAAAGTGCGCGAGGACGTCGAGTCGGGTGCGGCGCTCGCCGATGCGATGAAGAAGCATCCGAAGACCTTCGATGCGCTGTTCTCGAACATGATTGCGGCTGGTGAGGCGGGCGGTATTCTCGACACCATCCTCAAGCGCCTGGCCACCTACATTGAAAAGAACGTCAAGCTGAAGAGCGAAGTGAAGTCGGCGATGATCTATCCCGTCGCGGTGATCGTCATCGCCGGCGTCGTCGTGGCTGCGATTCTGTGGAAGGTCATCCCGACGTTCGCCAGCCTCTTCGCCGGCCTGGGCGCGCAGCTGCCGCTGCCGACCCGGGTGGTCATCGCGGCGAGCGACATGCTCGTGAGCTACGGATGGATCGGCATCATCATCCTCGGTCTGCTCGGGTACGCCCTGAAGAATTACTACGGCACCAACAACGGGCGTCACACGATTGATGCCCTGCTGCTGAAGACACCGATCCTCGGCGGCATCCTGCGCAAGGTTGCGGTCGCGAGGTTCTGCCGCACGCTGTCGACGCTGCTCGCTTCGGGCGTGCCGATCCTCGATGGTCTCGACATCACCGCAAAGACAGCGGGGAATGCCGTCGTTGAAGACGCGGTGATGACGACGCGAGCCAGTATCGAGCGCGGCGAAACGATTTCCACGCCGCTGCGCGAGACCAACGTGTTTCCGTCGATGGTCGTGCAGATGATCAACGTCGGCGAGACGACCGGCGCACTCGACGCGATGCTGGGAAAGATTGCCGACTTCTACGAAGAGGAAGTCGACACGGCGGTGGCAGGTCTTCTGACGCTGATGGAGCCGGTGATGATCGCATTTCTCGGCGTCATCGTCGGCGGCATCGTCATCGCGATGTATCTGCCGATCTTCGATTTGATCAGCAAGTTGACTTAAGCACTGACGCGGTAAGTTTCCAGTTTCCAGTCTCCAGTTTCCAGAACTGGCAACTGGCAACTGGGAACTGGGAACAGGCAACTGAATGCACACACTACGAGCCAAGCTTGTCTGGCTGATGACGGGCCGTGCCGCCGTCATTACGCTGCTGCTTGGCTCGGCGTTGCTCGTTCGACTGAAGTTCCCGGGCGCGTTTCCGATCGACCCCTTCTTTGTCCTGATCGGCATCACCTACGCGCTCACCGCCGTCTACGCGCTCGCCCTGAAGTACTCGGAGAAGCACCGGTGGCTGGTCGACGTCCAGCTCGGATGCGACGCCGTCATCGTCTCGGCGATTGTCTACACCACCAACGGCGTCTCCAGTTACTTTTCATCGCTCTACACGCTGCCGATCATCGCCGCCAGCACCATTCAATCGCGCCGCGGCGGGATGATGGTGGCGGTCCTGAGTTCGATCCTCTACAGCGGCCTGGTGCTCGCGCAGTATTACGGCGGCATCCTCCCTGGCGTCCTCGATTACGAGCTCCTGCCTGCGTTTCGCATGGCGGTCTTCACTGTGGGCCTCAACGTATTTGGCTTTCTGGCGGTGGCGCTGCTCAGCGGATACCTCGCCGAAAGCGCGCGTCGGGCCGACGAGCGTCTCGCGGCAACGTCAAATCAGCTCGAGGACCTTCAGGCATTCAGTCAACACATCATCGACAGTCTGATGAGCGGACTCGCGACGACGGACATGGACGGACGTGTGCTCACGTTCAACCGTGCCGCCGAATCGATTACCGGGATTACAGCCGCCGGCGCGACCGGACGATCGATTGCCGAAGTGCTGCAGATGCCCGATGCACTGGCCAACGAGATGTTCGGACCGCGTGAAGGGCGGCCGCGCCTGCCGCGTGTCGAGATCGACTTCACGCGCAGCGGCTACGGCACAATCGAACTTGGTCTCAGCACCGCGTTGCTCTACACCCCGCGCGGCGAAACCGGTTTTCTGTTCACGTTCCAGGACGTGACCGAATCACGCAAGCTGGAACGCGAGGCTCGCGTCCAGCAGCGGCTTGCGGCGGTCGGCGAGATGGCAGCGGGTATTGCCCATGAAATCCGCAACCCACTGGCCTCGATGTCTGGCTCCATCTCGATTCTGCGGCAGGAGCTTCCGCTGACCGAAGAGCAGTCGCAGCTCATGGACATCGTGCTGCGCGAGTCGGATCGGTTGAACGAGACGATTCGGAGCTTCCTCGCGTATGCGCGGCCGCAGCGGCTGAGCGCAAGCCGCATGGACGTCCGGCAGATCATCACCGACACGGCAACGCTGCTGCACAACAATGCCGAGCTGATGGACGGACATCAGATCCACGTCGATGTGCCTGAGGATCCAGTGTGGTACGTCGCTGACGCGAACCAAATCCGCCAGGTTGTGTGGAACCTTTCAACCAACGGCCTGCGCGCCATGCCGAACGGCGGCGCACTCAAGTTGTCAGTCTTGTGCCGTCAAGGAGACGAGAGTTCGCCGGGTGAAATGCTCATTCGAGTCGAAGATCAGGGCGTCGGGATTGCGCCGGAGGAGCTGGATGGCATCTTCCAGCCGTTTCGCGGCGCGTTCGAGCGGGGCACAGGTCTCGGCCTGTCCATCGTTCACCGCATCGTCAGTGACTATGGCGGCGAAGTGCACGTGACGTCCGAGCGCGGTGTTGGCACTCGCGTCGAAGTGACCCTGCCGCTGACCACACCAGAGACCAATAACGCGCGTGCGATGCTGAACTGACCATGACGACCGAACTGCAGAAGGGCGCGCCGAAGAGGACTGAAGCAGCTGCGCGTGTGCTGGTCGTCGACGACGAGCGATCGATGCGCGAGCTGCTGTCGATCGTGCTTCGCCGCGACGGCTACGACGTGCTGATTGCCGAGGATGGAGCGGCGGCCCTCGACCTGCTCAAACGCGAGCGTGTCGACATCCTGATCACCGACATCCGCATGCCGCAGATGAACGGCGTCGACCTCTTGCGCGAAGCGAAGCGGATCGCCCCCGACATCGTCAGCATCGTCATGACCGCGTTTGCCACGACCGAGACGGCGGTCGAAGCGCTGCGGCTCGGTGCCGCCGATTACGTGACCAAGTCGAAAGACACGGCGGTGGAACTTCGCGTCCGCGTTGGTCGCGAGCTCGAACGCAGGCGTCTCCAACAGGAGAACGTGCTGCTCAAGCGGGCGATGCATACGTCGCATCAGTTCTCGAACATCATCGGCAACAGTTCGCCAATGGTCGCGCTGTTTCAACTGATCGAGACGATCGCAGCCACCAATAGCACAGTCCTCATTACCGGCGAATCCGGTACGGGGAAGGAACTCATCGCGCGCGCGATTCACGTCAACTCACCGCGCCGTGAGCGACCGTTCGTTGCCGTGAACTGCGGCGCGCTGTCCGAGACGCTGCTCGATTCCGAACTCTTCGGCCACATGCGCGGCGCGTTTACGGGTGCCGACAGCAACAAGAAGGGACTGATCGAGGTCGCGGAAAAAGGCACCATCTTTCTCGACGAGATCGGCGAGATGAGCCCGGTTGTTCAGGTGAAACTGCTCCGCGTTCTCCAAGAGCGAAAGTTCCGACGCCTTGGGGGCACCGAAGAGATCGATGCCGACATCCGTATTCTCGCCGCCACCAATCGCGATCTCACGAAGATGGTGGCGGAGGGCTCGTTCCGCGAGGATCTCTTCTATCGCATCAACGTGATCCCGATGCGAGTGCCGGCCCTTCGCGAACGTCAGGGTGATATTCCATTGCTTGCCGAGCACTTCGTTGCACGGTTTGCGGTGCAGATGCGGAAACCGATCTCGGGCATTTCGGGCGCGGCGATGTCCCTCCTGGCGCAATACGCATGGCCGGGGAATATTCGCGAGCTTGAAAACGCGATCGAGCGAGCCGTCGCCCTCGAACGAACACCAACGATTCTTCCGGATAGTCTCCCGGAGCATTTCGGCCAGCGGGTTGCGGAAGCGGCGGTCGCCCCTCCAGCCGAGGCGTTTCCCGATGCCGGTTTCGATCTCGAACGGCACGTGCAGGACATCGAACGTGAGTACATTGCCGAGGCATTACGGCGCGCCGGAGGCGTCAAGGTGAAAGCCGCCGAGCTCCTGGGGATGAGCTTCCGGTCGTTCAGGTATTACACGAAGAAATACAACCTGAAATAGATTCTCGCTCCTCGTTCCTCGCTGCTCGCTCCTCGCTGGTCACCCCGAGGAGCGAGTAGCTAGGAGCGAGCAGCGAAACGGCGGTTGACACTTAACGCCACCTGAGGTTGACAAAAACTGTCCCCCCGCCCAAAATTGTCAATAGATTTCCCGTCCACGCCCCTCCGATTGACAGTCATAACTCCTAGAACCTGAGGGTATTAAGCCTTCCGGGCGGGTTGTTTTGCTGGTCTGGCACTGCCGTTGCTGAAAGGGCGGGCGTCGGCCGCTGGGCTGCACTGTGGGCCGACTACAACAACACAGTCCATGCGGCTATCGAATTTTAGCGAGGAGACAGTCATGAAAGTTCGTAACCAGAAGGGTTTCACGCTCATCGAGCTGCTGATCGTTGTGGCGATCATCGGCATCATCGCGGCCATCGCGGTTCCTGGGTTGCTCCGCGCCCGCATGTCCGGTAACGAGTCCTCGGCCATTGGGTCGCTCCGCGCGATCAATACGGCGGAAGCGAGCTATTCATCGGCGGCCGGCCAGGGCGGTTACTCGACCGACCTGAAGGTGCTCGGTGCGCCCTGCCCCGGCAGCACGCAGGGTTTCATCTCGCCCGATCTGGGCGACCCCGCGCTGCCGAGCCCGGTTATCAAGAGCGGCTACAACGTTCTGCTCGCAGCATCGGGCACGGGCGTGGTATCGACGAAGGACTGCAATGGCGTAGATGCATCGACTGATTACTATGCGACGTCGCTTCCTGTCACTGTCGGCACCACCGGCAACCGCGGGTTCGCGAGCAATGCGGCGGGAACGATCTTCTTCACGGCGACCGGTGTCGCGCCGACCGAAGCGGAGATGGCCCCCGGCGGCGGCGGCACCCCGATTCAGTAAGCTTCGAACCCTTTAGGTTATAAACAGGGATGCCGGGTATGCCGGCATCCCTGTTTTTGTTTGTCAGTGCCCCGGGATCCGTTGTCCGGGATCCGTGATCCGTCGCCCCAAGTTCAGCGCGGACTCGCTGTCCTCGGATCCCGCATCCCGGATCTCGACACCAGGATACGAAGAAGATGCGCGTGTTACGCCTCGGTCGTTCGTCTGGCTTTACTTTGATCGAGTTGCTGATCGTTCTGGCGGTCGTCGGCATCCTGTTGTCCATCTCCATGGCGATCTACCGAAGTGCGCGTATTCGTGCCGGCGAGGCGAGCGCCATCTCGACGTTACACGCGATCAACCAGGCACAGTTCGCGTTTTCGCAGCTTTGCGGGAATCAACGGTACGCCCCGAATCTCGCCAGTCTTGTCGCACCCATGCCGACGACAGGTCAGGGCTTCCTTAGCCCTGACCTTGGAATCGATCCGCTGTTGAAAGCTGGCTATCAATTCACGATGGCCGGAACGGTAGTGACCGACACTGGCCTGACCTGCACAGGTGGGACACCGATTGAGTCCTACCAGGTAACCGCCGATCCGGTGCGGCCTGGTATTTCAGGAAATCGATTCTTTGCGACCAACACTGATCGTGTTGTGTACGAGGATCCGGACAAGACGTTTGCGCCGGAGATGCCCGAGCGGGGCGCTCCGTCTCATGGCCTCGAGGTCTTGACCTTCCCGAAATGAATACACGTTTTGCGCGGACCAGACCGTACGCGCGTCAGCGCGGTGGGGGGCCGGCAGGGCGCGGCCCCAGGTCTAGAAATGCGGTAAACTGGCCTTCTGAGCATGACTAACTTGAGTCGTACGTTGCTGTTGGCGTTTGCCGCGCTCGGACTCGGTGCGGCTTCAACGTCGAGCTACGTGCACTATCAGCTGCTCACCGATCCCAGCTACTCGAGCTTCTGCGATGTCAACACGACGGTCAATTGCACGCAGGCATATCTGAGCTCGTACGGCAGCCTGTTCGGCGTGCCGGTGGCCCTCTTGGGCGTGTTCTTCTTCACGCTCGTTCTCCTTCTGGCGGGTGTTGGCGGACGCGCAGGTTCGACGGTGCGTGACGCAATTCCGGCTTACATCTTTGCCAGCTCGACAATCGGTCTCGCGTTCATTTTCTATCTTGGCTGGGCGTCCTACGTGCAGCTGAAAACCTTCTGCATGTTGTGCGCGGCAACCTACGTCGCGGTTGCGGCCATTTTCATCGTGTCCGGAGGAGCCACAAGTTTTCCCATGACTACGTTGCCACGCCGTATTCCGCGTGATGTGCGCGCATTCATTTCCAGTCCGGTCGCGCTCGTTCTCGCGCTGCTGTTTGTCGCCGGCGCCGGGACAGTTATTGCCTCGTTCCCGGGAGAGCAGGCGGCCCATGCTGCGCCAGCGCCGCTGAAGACGCTCAACGATCAGCAACGCGCCGATCTTGCGAAGTGGTGGGATTTGCAGCCCAAGCTCGATTCACCAATTCCCATGGACGGCGCGAAGGTGATGGTCGTCATCTTCAGCGATTTTCAGTGTCCTCACTGTCGCGCGGCGCACGACGCGTATAAGCCGATCGCTGCGAAGTACGTCGGCAATCCGCAGGTCCGCTTCGTCCTCAAACACTTCCCGCTAGAAGGGGAATGTAATTCGTACGCTCCCGGCGGCGGCCACAGCGCCGCCTGCGAAGCCGCGGCAGCGGTGGTTCTGGCGCGGCAGACCGGTAAGGCCGATAAGATGACCGATTGGTTGTTTGACAATCAGGAGAAGCTGACGCCGTCGGGTGTGCGCGTCGCCGCGCATGATATCGGTGGCATTCCAGATTTCAACGGGGTCTACGCCGACGCCCTGAAAGAGGTCCGGGCCGATGCGAATCTTGGTGGCGTTGTCGGTGTGACGTCGACGCCGACAATCGTGCTCGACAACAAGAAACTGCCGGCCGGCGTTGTCGATCCGGCCGCGCTAGATGCCTTGATTGATCTGGAGTTGAAGCGTTCGAAGTAGCTTGACCGTTTAGCGGCGATGCCTTCTGCGATACGAATCGAGGAACTTACCAAAGATTACGCAATCGGGTTCTGGCGTCGGCGCTCGTATCGCGCGCTCGATAGCCTGACGCTCGACATCAGCAGCGGTGAAGTGTTCGGTTTCCTCGGCCCGAATGGTGCCGGAAAGACGACCACGCTGAAGCTGCTGATGCAGCTGATTTTTCCCACCTCCGGCCGCGCCGAGATCCTCGGCCGTCCTGTCGGCGACATCAGCGCTCGCCGCCGAATTGGATACCTCCCGGAGAATCCATCCTTTTACGATTACCTCACCGCGGAGGAACTGCTCGGGTATTTCGGCGATCTCTTCGGCTACTCGGGTGCTGACCGTCGCAAGCGTGTGGCCGCTCTCCTCGATCGCGTCGGCATTGGCGCGGAGCGTCGCCTACAGCTGCGCAAATTCTCCAAGGGCATGCTCCAGCGCGTCGGGATTGCACAGGCCCTGATGAACGACCCCGAAGTCATCTTTCTCGACGAGCCGATGTCTGGACTTGATCCACTGGGGCGACGAGATGTACGGCAGCTGATTCTCGAACTCCGCGATCAGGGCCGGACGGTGTTCTTCAGCTCGCACATTCTGGCGGATGCTGAAGCGCTTTGCCGGCGGGTTGCCGTTGTGGCTGGCGGGCGTCTCGCGGCATCCGGCACCCTCGCCGACATTCTCGCGTTCCAGGTGCATGGCTGGGAGCTGGTGATGTCCGGTGTGTCGCCGGATATGGTGTCGCGACTCAAGCCTGCCGTGCGTCGGGCGACGGAGATTTCACCCGGCCGGTATTCATTCGAACTCTCGCTCGATCAGCCGCCCGATCGAATCCTTGCCGAACTCACTGCGGCCGGAGCCTCGCTGGTGTCACTCAATCCGATGCGAGATACACTCGAAGATTTTTTCATGAAGCGGGTCGCGGAAATGGGACCCGGCGCGCGCGCGCCTCACCAGGAGGAATTGCGTGCGGGCCGTTAGAGTCGTTGCGGTCAACGTCTTCCGCGAGTCCGTGCGCGATCGCGTTCCCTACAATCTCGTCCTGTTTGCCGTGCTCCTGATCGCCTCGTCATACCTCATCGGCCAGCTGACCGCAGGACAGGATGTGAAGATCATCAAGGACCTGGGCCTGGCCGCGACGTCGGCGTTCGGTTTGTTCATCGCGATCTTCATCGGCATCGGACTCGTGTCGAAAGAAGTCGAGCGGCGCAGCATCTATGCCTTGCTGTCGAAACCGGTCAGCCGCGCTCAGTTCATTACCGGGAAGTACGCCGGACTCGTGCTGACGCTCGCAGTCAACGTCAGCGTGATGGCGATCGCCCTCTACGTGATCCTGGGGTACTTGGTGTGGACCGAGCCGCCGACGATTCGCGCCGGGTGGGATGCGCCGGGAATCGACCCGGCGCTCTTAAAGGCCGTCTTCCTGATCTTCATCGAGCTGATGCTCGTGACTGCGATTGCGTTGTTCTTCTCCACATTCTCGAGTCCGATCCTGTCCGCGGCAATGACGTTCGGGTTGTATATCGCCGGTCATTTCAATTCGGATCTGAAAAACTTCGAGCGCGTCGTCAGTTCGAAGGCAGCGGCGCAACTTGCGCGCGCCGCGTACCACGTGTTGCCCGACCTCTCCGCGTTCGATGTCAAGACCGAAGTCGTCCACGGTCTGCCGGTCACGATGGGTTACATCGGAAGCACATCGTTGTACGGTCTTGCCTACGTTGCTGCGCTGCTGCTCGTCTCGAGCTTCATCTTTTCGCGCCGGGATTTCAAGTGAGGCGAAAAGATCTCGCAATCCCGGTGCTTGCTTGCGTCGCCTTCGCGGCGGCAATTTCCATGCAAATCGCGCGCGACCGTTGGTACCCGCGCGACGATCCGGAGCGTGAACAGATTCTCTACGTGACCTCCGGGGCTGCGCTCCGGCGGATCGCGCTCTCGTTCGACGCACTGCTGGCTGATGTTTACTGGATACGGGCAATTCAGCACTACGGCGGGGATCGCCTTTCAGGACCGAAGGCTCAGACGAAATACAAGTTGCTCTACCCGCTTCTCGATCTGACGACGACGCTGGATCCGTACTTCAACATCGCCTACCGGTTTGGTGCGATCTTTTTGAGCGAAGCGTATCCGGGAGGGCCCGGCCGTCCCGATCAGTCTGTGGCTCTGCTCGAGAAAGCCATCACGGTGATGCCGCACAAGTGGCAGTATTACCATGACGTCGGCTTCGTTTATTACTGGCGTCTTCGCGACTACAAAACGGCTGCGCTCTGGTTTCAGCGTGCCGCAGCGCAGCCGAATGCGCCGAACTGGTTGACGCCGCTCGCCGCTTCGATGCTGGTGCAGGGAAACGATCGCGCAGCGGCACGGTTTCTCTGGCAGCAGATTGCGAAGTCGGAAGAGGTGTGGTTGCGCCGGAATGCGGAACGTGCGCTCCTGCAGCTTCATGCGCTCGATCAGATCGATCAGCTCGAAACGGTCGTGCAGAAATACGCTCCTGCGAATGGTGAACAGTACAGCTGGAGTGGCCTCATCACACGAGGCGTACTGCCCGGACAGCCAGTCGATCCGGCCGGAGCTCCGTATCTCCTCGACCCTGTCACCGGGCGCGTGACTGTGTCCAAGCAATCACCGCTCTTTCCGATGCCGGCAGAGCCCCGGCAGCTTCAGTGAGCCTCGACGCGTTTCAAATCGCGATTCTCGCCGTGCTGGGGCTTGCGGTTGGAAGTTTCCTGAACGTCTGCATCCATCGCGTGCCGCGCGGCCAATCGCTGAATTCGCCGCCATCGCGATGTCCGCACTGTGACTACCGGCTACGCTGGTTCGACAACGTTCCCGTCGCCAGCTACGCAATCCTCGGCGGACGTTGCCGTCAGTGTCGCGCGAGAATCTCGATCCGTTATCCAATCATCGAGCTCGTCACGCTGGGGCTGTTCATCCTGCATGGCGCGGTGTTTGGTTGGACCGCCCTTCTGGTTCCGAGGCTCGTCTTCGCTTGCGCAATGGTCGTCCTGTTCGCGATCGATCTCGAGCATCAGGTGCTGCCGAACGTGATCACCTTGCCAGGCATTGCCGTCGGCCTGATCGCCAGCTCGGTGCTTCCTCCAGGAATCGTTGATGCGCTCATCGGCACGCTGGCTGGCGGCGGTGTGCTGTGGCTGATTGGCGAAGCATACTTTCGCTTTTCAGGCCAGGAGGGAATGGGTGGAGGCGATGTCAAGATGCTCGCGATGATTGGCGCGTTCCTCGGATGGAAGCTTGTGCTGGTCACGCTCGTGCTGTCGTCGGTCGTCGGCTCGATCATCGGCCTGATCGTGATCGCAACACGCAAGGGCGGGATGAAATACGCTTTGCCCTACGGAACGTTCCTCGCGCTCGGGGCTGTCGTGGCGTCACTTGCCGGCGACGGGATTGTGAACTGGTATATCGGTCTCTACTAATGTTCAATGTTCATGATAAATGCTCAATGGAGACGCATCATCGAACATTGAGCATTGAACATTGAGCATTGAGCATTGACTTAGTCGCATGACGAAAGCCGGCACCCTTCTCCTGCTGCTGACCGCCATCGTTGCAGCGCTCGCGGGCGTCCTCGCGTTTGCGGTGAGTAAATTTTTTGCCGCCGCGCGATCGGCGACGCGATCGGCACGGGTAGGCGGCGAGGAAACCGCCTTCATGGCGGCGGCGATGGAAGAAGCGCTCCAGAAAATGCGTAAGCAGGAGCGCGCGATGCAGGCGAGAGCCGAGGCGTCCGAGCGATTGAGTGGCGAAATCATCGCCAGCCTCACGTCCGGCCTCCTCGTCGTCAGTCAGGAAGGGATCGTCCGCACGTTGAATCCGGCCGGTCAGCAACTTCTCGGTCTTGCCAATTCGGAGTTGATGCGTGATTACCGCGAGGTGCTCGCCGATTCAGCGCCGCTCGCAGGGGTTATTCAGGAATGCCTGGTCGCGCGCCTGCCGATCGTCCGGCGCGCGGTGAAGATGGATCGGCCAGGGGCCGGGGCCTCGCATCTGGGAATCACGGTGTCGCCGATTCGCGACGAAAGCGGGCATGCGCACGGTGCGATTTGCCTGTTCACCGACTTGAGTGAAATCGCCGATCTTGAAGATCAGCTCCGCCTGAAAGATAGCCTCGCGCGCCTCGGCGAGCTGACAGCGGGCATTGCTCACGAATTCAGAAACGGGCTCGCCACCATCCACGGCTATAGCCGTCTGCTCGACCTGGAACGGCTGCCGGCAGATTTCAAGCCGTACGTCAAGGGCATCCGCGAGGAGACCGAGGAGTTGGGGCAGGTTGTGACCAATTTCCTCAACTTCGCCAAACCCGCGGAACTGGCTCTCGCTCCGGTGGATGTCGGCATGCTCGCCGAAAAGGCCGCGGAGGAAATCCGTCCGGAGGCGACGGCACGAGGCGGCGAGGTCGTCGTCAAAGGGCAATTCGGAGTGGTCGAAGGGGACGAGGTGCTGTTGCGGCAGGCTTTCAGCAATTTGTGCCGCAACGCCCTGGAAGCATGCACGACGGCGCCGCCACGGATTGTCGTAGAGGGTGGGAACGATGGTCCCGGGGTTCTGAGGGTGAGCGTGTCCGACAACGGCCCAGGGGTCGACCCGGCCCTCTCTGAGCGCATTTTCAGACCATTTTTCACGACCAAGGCCCGCGGCACCGGGCTTGGCCTGGCTCTGGTCCAGAAGATCATCGTGACCCATAACGGGCGCGTCAGCGCCGCGAATGCCGAAGGCGGCGGCGCTTGCCTGACCGTGACTTTGCCTGCTCGGACCGCCTGAAAAACTGGTTTCACCAGAAATGTTAGGAGCGTGCCAGAACTGCACAGCATTCTGCGCTTCAAGACTCTCCAAACGCTCCGTTCCCGCCGAATAAACACTGTAGAAATAGCCACTTACCCGAAGCCGCTCAGCGACATAACCCTTGGTGGCAGCCCTATTGCTCGACAGGGGGTTACCGATGATTTTCCGTTCTCGCAACGACCGCGGGTTCACGGTGACGGAGATGCTGATGGTGGTCTCGATGATCGCCGTCCTTGCCGCCATCGCTCTACCCGTGATGAAGGACCTGACGCAAAGCATCAAATTGAGTGAAGCGTCGCGCCTGGTCGAACGCGAGATGCAGGACGCGCGCTTGAAAGCGGTCAACTCGAACCGCGTGATTCGTGTGCGGCTCAATTGCCCGACGACTGGCTACATCCGAAGCGTCGAAGTGCTTGGCACGGGGGCTGACACCGCGACCAATCGGTGCATGACGAGCGCGTACCCGTTTCCGCCCGCGGACAACGACATCATGACGCGGCCGAACTTCGATGGACCCGTGCGAGTGCTGCCGGGAGGAGCCACGGTGACCAACCAGGTCCTCCAGTTCAGTCCAGATGGGACGGCGTCGGAAGTTATCAGCGGCGTTGCCACGACGATTGCGGCGCCGGTGACGATCACCATCAGCCGGGACGGCAAATCGAAGACTGTGACGGTTAATAATGCCGGCAAGATTCAACTCCAATAGCCGCGGATTCAGCCTCGTCGAAGTGCTGGTGGCGATGGGCCTGCTGACGGCCGTATCGCTCGGGGTGGCGCAGCTCTTTGCGCTGTCGACGAGGGCGAACGTCATTGCCAAAGGTGCAACATCGACGACGGCGATGGCGGAGCAGAAGCTGGAGCAATTGCGGGGTCTGACCTGGGGGTTCGACCTGGCAGGCCAAGGCATTCCGGACTCGGATACGACGACAAACCTGACGGTGACGCCGCCGACGCACGATGGGTCCGGTTTGAATCCGTCTCCGTCCGATTCGCTCGAACAGAACACCGCCGGCTTCGTGGATTTCCTCGATGGTGGCGGTACATGGGTGGGTACCGGAATGACCCCACCCGCCGCGGCGGTCTATATCCGGCGATGGTCGATTCAGCCGCTACCGACCAATCCCAATAACACGCTCGTTCTCCAGGTGCTCGTCACTCCGATCACCAACGAAGCGGCGCGCGTTGAGTCCCAGTACACACGCACACGCATGGCGGGCGACGCGCTCCTCGTCACGGTGCGGACGAGGAAAGCACAGTGACGTCCGTCCCTCGCGACCGTCGCTCTTCAGAAGCCGGCTACACGCTCGTCGAGCTGCTCGTGTCGACCGCGATCATGATCACCGTGACCGGCGCGATCTTCTCGCTGATGAATCCCGCGCAAGGCAACGCGCAGACGCAGCCGGAAGTCGCCGACATGCAGCAGCGAATGCGTGTCGGGAACGATACGATGTTCAAAGAGTTGGTGATGTCCGGTGCCGGACCGTACCAGGGTCCGATCAGGGGGGCACTGGTCAATTTTTTTGCGCCGATCCTGCCGCGCCGCGTTGGATTTGAGAATCCGGATGCTCCGACGACATTTAGAGACGACACGATCACCCTGAGCTACATCCCGAACAGCTACTCTCAGACCACGATCAGTGCGGCGATGCCGACGCCGTCTGCCGAATTGAAGGTGACCGACCAGACGAACTGCCCCGGTGATGCCGCCCAACTGTGCGGTTTCAAAGAAGGCATGGACGTCATCATCTTCGACACGAGCGGCAACTTCGACATGTTCACGATCACAGAAGTTCAGGACGACGCCGCGCATCTGCAGCATCGCGGTCAGGAATTGAGCAAAGCCTACGACATCGGCGCGTCGGTGACCCAAATCGTCAGCAACACCTACTACTTCAATGCCCAGACGAATCAGTTGATGCGCTACAACGGGTACACAGAAGACGTTCCGCTCGTCGACAACGTCGTCGATCTCAAGTTCGAGTATTTCGGGGATCCGAATCCGCCGCTTGCGCCCAAGCCGCCACTTGGTGAAGAAAACTGTCTCTACGACGCGGCCGGCAACTACGACGCCGATATGCCAACGCTGACCGCTGACGAGGGATCGCTTGCGCGGCTGTCGCCCGACATTTTGAAAGACGGACCAATGTGCGGTGGCGGCAATAACGCATTCGATGCGGATCTCCTGCGCGTCCGGAAGGTGCGGGTCACGATGCGGGTGCAGGCAGCGAATCCAGCACTGCGTGGTTCTGACACGACGCTGTTCAAGCATCCTGGGACGTCGAGAGGCGGAGAGAAATTCGTCCCCGACTACACGGTTTCTTTCGAGGTTTCGCCGCGGAACCTCAATCTGACACGGTAATGACGATCACATCTCGTCTCAACGCCCGGCTCGCCGACGAACGCGGCACAGCGCTCATCATCGCATTGATGGCGATGATGCTGCTGACCGCTTTGGGTGCTGCGGTCGTGATGGTGAGCAACACCGAAACGCATATCGCCGCCAACTACCGTAATAGTCAGGAAGCGCTCTACGCTGCCGATGCCGCGGTCGAACGCGTCGTCCAGGATCTGCTCCTGGTTCCCCGTTGGAACGACATCCTTGCCGGGACTGCGCAGTCCGGATTCGTTGACGGCGCGATGACGGCGTCCAAGGCCCTGCCCGGCGGCGGACAGGTGACGCTTTGCTGCGGTGCGAATACTGCCACCGGACAGCTCCAGAGCGACACGGACACGCTGAATCTTTGGGGCGCCAACAATCCGCAGTGGAAGCTGTTCGCCTGGGGTCCCTTGGGAGACATGCTTCCTAACCAGCAGATCGATAGTCCGATGTATGTGGCCGTCTGGGTCGCTGACGATCCTGCAGATGGTGTCCCCGGGGCGAATGGCATCGTCGGCGCGACGGACGGCAATCCTCTGGTGGACGCCAATGGCACGCTGACCTTGCATGCCGAAGCCATTGGTCCGTCCGGCACGCGGAAAGTCATCGAGGTTACGGTGGCACGGACGTCGACCACAGAAATCGAGCGCGGCCAGATCGCGCAGCGCGGACAGGAAGAGTTGAACCAGCGCGCCCGGAAAGCGGCGGTTCAGACCCCGGGCAAGTCGTTGACGAACATGCGACTGAACAACACGACCGGCAATCTGATTGTGCAGTGATGACTGAATTGACTTCTCAACACGCTCGACATCGACGTCCGGTGCGATCGCGCGGGCGATTCTTTCGTGCGTTCAACCGGCGGACAGGCGCGGCCGCGGTCATGGCCGCGGCGACGATATTCTGGTGGTCGACGACCGCCTTCGCGCAGCTCGATCCGCTGTTGTTCATCAAGCGCGTGCCGCCGACGGTCATCGTCGTCTTCGACACATCCATGCGGATGCTCGAGGACGGAAGCGGGAGCTGGTACGACCCAAACTTTTATCGCGTCTCCGATGACCCCGCGGTGATGCCCGCGTTTCCGAGCATCAGTCCGGCAACCACGAAGACGTACCGACGCGTGTACAAGAATCTGCAGGTAGTAGCCGCGCCAGGAAAATACACGGCAGACAGCATTAATGCCACGCCCGCTGTCTGGGACCCCGCGAACGCGTTGACGTCCAACCATCCGTCGGATCTGCTGTTCCTCAACAACACACGGTACAACATCGCGAAGCAGGGCCTGTCGGCGGCAGTTGCGGAAAACGCGAGCAGCTCGTTCCGGTGGGGATTAATCAAGCTTCGGCAGAACACTCCCGCCTGGCGCAGCGGCGCGAATTGCGACAAGCCTGTCGTTCTTACCGATGCGCTCCAGGCGCTGTATCGAGATAGCAATCCGTGCAACGTGAGCGGCGGCGCGAACAACTACGGCATCTACGCACCGAGCGTCGCTGCGGCCAACTTTGCGCAGGCGGCCGCACCCGCGGGAACAATCGTCGTCGTGCCTGGCGCGAATACGGCAAACTTCATGACGACGGTTCTCGCGCGCGGTCCTAACGATGCCGCGGCGCTGATTCCCGCCAGCATGCCTGGCGTCGGGTATGCCGACCGCCCGATTGACTTCGCATTGACCGATGCGCGCGCGGCCGCCGTCTCGGCAATGGCCAGTGATTCCGCCGCAAACCGCACCTGCCGCAATACGATCGTTGTTCTGATCACGAGCGGTAAAGACAGCGGAGACGCGGCGTACACGGCCGCGCACAACGCCGCGGCGACGGCCTCATCTTTCATGTCGGTGAGTGGCGGCGGCGTGACCAAGCGCGTGCCGATCGTCGTGATTGGGGTGAAGCCTGCGGCGGCCGATGTGGCGTCGCTCCAGACTATCGCCACCAACAGCGGCGGCCAGTACTTCTCGGCGTCAACAGCGTTCGAAGTGACGGCTGCAGTCGATCGCGCCGTGCAGCAGGGCTTCTCGCGGGCCCCCGACTTCGACACTGGCACGGTCAGCGAATTCTCGCCGGTCAGTCCGATCGTCGGCACCGTGAATCTGAAAAACGCGAAAGATGCGAACGGCAATTCGCTGCCGAACACTGACATCCAGGCGATTCCCGGCGGGCAGGATCTGCCGCAGCGCAGCAACTTCCTGCTGACGGCCGGCTTCACACTGCCTGGATTCGACGGTGTCCTGCGCGCGTTCCGAACTTACAAGCCGGTAACTGACTCGACCAAGCCGACTGGATGGAAGTTCGTCAACGACGGGACGCGTCTCTGGCCGGATCTGGATGGTCGTCCGGCAATGGCCGGCAAGGCGCGTCCTCCGCTCGATCCGAATACGCGCAACATCTATACGTTCATTCCGGACGGCAGTGGCGGCGGCTCGGTGATCCCGTTCACCGTCGCCAATGCCGCGACACTCGGACCGATAATGGGCACGAGCGCGACGACGAATGCACTAATCACGGCCATTCGCTCACAGCAGATCGGCGCCATCATTGGCTCAACGCCGGCGGTCATGGACGTTCCGTCGCTCGATCCGCCGCCAGACGACGACTATGGTCGCGCCGATGCGCCGACATCGTTCGCCGGAACACACAAGGACCGGCGCGCCATGATCTTCGTCGGCGCCAACGATGGCATGATTCACGCGATCGATGCTCGCACGGGCTACGAGATGTGGGCATTCATTCCGTACAACCTGCTGCCAAAATTGCGGACGTTCCGCGACGGTCAGGCGGTTGATCAATTCGACTACTTCGTTGACAGCTCGCCGAAGATCGCTGAAGTGAAACTGAGCGGGGTGTGGAGGACCCTGTTGCTGATCGGCCAGGGACCGGGAGGAACGTTCTACCAGACCTTCGACGTGACCGAGGCCGGGATGGGTGTGGATCCGTCGCTCGGCGACCTCGGCGCCGTCAATGCGCTGCTCGCCCAGTTCGATACGCCGAACGAATCCATCGTATTCAAGTGGTCGTTCCCGAACTACAACAGCTTCGACCCGACCTATTCAGCGACGTTCAGCGTCTTTGACGCGACGCCGGGCGGCAAGCAGCGTCTCTACGGCGATCTGAAGGCGACGGCCACTTTCGTAGAGAAGACGGTTGGTTTCACATGGTCCGACCCCGCGATCGGTCCACTGACCGCGGATCGATCGGTCACCGCCGTCATCGTCGGATCTGGCTATTTCCCCGACATCGAAGCATCGATTCCGACTCGTGGCGCGAGCGCGCCGAAAGCCGGAAACGCGATGTATCTGCTGGATGCAAACACAGGCCTTCCACTCGGGAACAGCTCCGGTTCGTCGTGCGCCGTGATCGCGAGCGGATCCGGGAGCGGCCCTGGTTGCGTGATCATCGGCGACGTCGCCGCCAACGGTTGGAAGAACGCATTACAGGCGGATCCGACCGCGGCAGGCGAGAGTGGATCGGTGGCTGTTTCGAAGGCCTACGTGGGTGATGTGGATGGTCGATATTGGCGGTTCAAGTTCGATCCGTCGGGCAAGATCGCCGCGAACGAGATGGTCGATACCGGGCAACCGATTTACGCGTCATCGGCGCTGCTGTTTGTCGGCACGACCGACGTCTACATGTTCTTTGCCACAGGCAGCGACCTGCTGTCGAGTGCGGCTCCAGGCGGCACCGGCACATTCAAGTTGTATGCACTCAAGGACAACTCACCGGCCGCGGGAGCCACGACGAAGTTCGCGGTCGATCTCGCGAAGGTGACAAACTCGGCCGGCCTCGCAACCGGCGAGCGGCCGTCAACGTCGCCATCGGTCGCTGGCGATATTGTTTTCTATACGACGACGACAGAGTCGGCCGGCACGCCGTGCGCGGATTTCACTTCGAACCTGTATGCCTTGACCTACGCGGGTGGTGCGGCATACGACACGGACAACAACGGCAAGCTTGACAACAACGAAAGCCCGATTGCGCGAACCATGGCCGGTCGCGCGACGGCACCGTTTATCGTCGATCAGCACTTGTATACAGCAACCACTGGAGCGAACGGCGCCCGCGTCGAGGCGTTCGGCGATCCCGAAGACTTCAACAACGGTATCGGGCAGGTTGGCGTGCGCATTCTGTCGTGGCGGGAGATTCGCTAGAGTATGGCAGGCTTGGCGAACGAGCGCGCGAGTGAGCCCACGCGACGAGAGAGGAAGCGATTCCTACAGCGAGGGGAGAGATTGCGAGCGACGACGCGAGTGAGCGCAGCGAAGCGAGCCACGCGAACGGAGCAAGCCGGCGAAGCGGCTCTCGAGAGAGCGTGGGGAGTCCGAGGGGCGAAGCCCCTCGGAAGCAACTAGTGACGGCCGCGATCATTTGTGAGAAGTGCGGTGCGAAACTTCGGCCAGGGCGGGACCGGTGTCCGCGTTGCCGTGCCTTCGTCACCGTGCCGGATCCGGCCCGCGAGCGCGAGAAAAGTCGCAAGCTCGTCACGATTAGCGCAGTCCTTGTCGGCAGCTTCGTTGTCGTAGTCGCCGGATTGTGGATCTGGCGCGAGTGGGGAACGCCCCGTCCGCCTGCGAAGTCGGCCGCACCGCCAGCTGCGTCACCCCGCGAGGTGTCGGCTCCGGTCAGTGAGCCGGCGCGGGCGGTTCCGCAGCTTGCACGCGATCGACCGTTCCTCGATCCGTCTGGTGCGGGAGCGGCAGCGTATGGCGAAGGAGACTATGCCGCAGCGCTGGCGCAGTACCAGGCCGCTGTCGAAAAGAACCCGCAGGACACAGATTCGCTGAGCAACCTTGGCCAGGTGCTGGTCAAGATGAATCGGCCCGCTGACGCGATTCCGTATCTCACCCGCGCGGTCTCGCTGGCGCCGGGTCGATGGGCGTATCAATTCAACCTGGCTCGCGCGCTCGGCCTTGTCGGCCGCCTCGACGACTCGATCGCCGGCTATCGTGCCGCGCAGCTGCTCTTTCCGAACGATTACGTCACGACGTTCAATCTTGCGCTGTCGCTGCACAAGAAAGGCGACGAGGCTGCGGCCGTCGAACAGTACCAGAAGGCGATCAATTTTCAGCCGGACGATGCATCGTTCCGGAAGGCGCTGGGCATCAGTTACGAGCGGTTGCAGAAATCCGCGGAGGCGGCTGCGGCATATCAGGAGTACCTCCGTCTGTCGCCCGCGGCGCCTGATGCCGATAAAGTACGTGCGCGAATTGCGGAACTGACCGGAGGCTCGGTGCCCTCGTCGTAGTGCGCTCTGCTACACTAGACAACATCGCTTATCTGACACTTCGCGAACGAGTGTGCGAGTGGCCCCCTCGGATGTGAATATGACCTTCAAGATGTTCCCGCGCCTGACGGCAGTCGGCCTCGCGTTGCTGCTGTGTCTTCGCGCGGGCGCTGCGTTCGCGCAAACACCATCGCTGGTGGAGCTCGCGCAGAAGGAACAGGAGCGTCGCAAGGCGCTCAAGGGAGCGACGGGAAGCAAGATCTACTCAGACAAAGATCTTCCGAAGACCGGCACGCCGCCCGTTGCGTCATCGCTTCCCACGGCCACACCGACGCCTGTTCCGGACGAGAAGGCACCCGAGGCCAAGCCCCCCGAGCAGAGTCAGGAAGCGATGTGGCGAACACGGATGACACAGGCACGCGAGGCGCAGCGCCGTGCCGAGATGTTCGCTGAGGCGCTACAAAGCCGCATCAATGGGCTGACGACTGACGTCGTCAACCGCGACGATCCCTATCAGCGCGCAAAACTTGCCGACGATCGCCAAAAAGCGCTCGCGGAACTGCAGCGCGTTACCGGCGAGATCGAACAGGCAAAGAAAGACATCGTCGACATCGAAGAAGAAGCGCGGAAAGCCGGTGTTCCTCCCGGCTGGCTTCGCTGACTTCGACGCCGCAGTTTCTGCTGCGTTCCCCGCAGTTCTCCCCTCGCAGATTCTGCCCGTGGTGGTGGACGGCGCATTGACGATCGCTCAAGTCCCGAAGTAATTGGAGCAATCAGCCCGGTCACGTGCCATGGATCGCGC
Organism: Acidobacteriota bacterium; assembly: GCA_046734955.1. Taxonomy (GTDB): domain Bacteria; phylum Acidobacteriota; class Vicinamibacteria; order Vicinamibacterales; family 2-12-FULL-66-21; genus JALZOC01. The sequence goes on along the minus strand of JBKPSH010000156.1, from coordinate 24,479 downwards.
GTTGCAACCTGCCTTAGCCACGGAATAACACGGACTAACACGCTTAGCCACGGATTAACACGGAATAACACGGAATAACACGGATGGTTTGTTTGCGTAGGCCAGCTTCATTGCGATGCGTTCTCTCCATCACACATCATCGGCTGTCGGCTTCGCGCTGCTCGAAGTCGTGCTCACGTCGGCTATCGCCACGACGATAGCCGCGGGCGCCTGCGTCGTCCTGGCGATGACGATCCAGGCGAGTCATCATGCGCGCGTTCGCACGGTGGCGACGATGGTGGCGGCGCGGAAGATGGAGGAGCTGCGGTCGCTTGCGTGGACGCACATCTCGACGAGTGCGCCGGCGATCAGCATGTCGTCCTCAGACGTCACAACCGATCTCAGCAACGATCCGGCCACCGATGACGGCCCGGGCTTGCTGCGATCGCCCGCCGGAACGCTGACGTCCAATGTGGACGGTTACGTGGACTACCTCGATGCGACTGGCCGTTGGGTCGGTCGCGGCTCCTCCGTTATTCCGGCCGCGGCGGTGTACGTACGCCGCTGGGCCGTGCAGCCCCATGCGAAGGATCCGGACAACCTTCTTGTGTTCGAGGTTGTCGTAGGGACTCGCGGGCCTGGTCCGTCCGTGTTAGCGGATCCAATCCATCTCGTCAGCCTGGAGGGACGGAAGTGATTGAGCGACGTCCGCTTGAAGGCGACGCGAGCGGATTCGGACTGCTCGAACTGCTCATCGCGACCGCCATTGGTGTCGTGGTTCTCGCGGTGCTGCTTCAGTTCGCGGTATCCGCTCACACATTGACCGGCGTGCAGGGGGAAACAGCCGATTTGCAGCAGCGGGTTCGCGTCGCGGTCGAAACAATGAGACACGACTTGATGTTGGCCGGAGCAGGGCCAATCCGCGGTCCGTCACGTGGTCCGCTGAATCGCGTCTTTGCCCCAATTCTGCCAGCTCGTATCGGTATCAGCGGCGCAGATCCAGAGCTCTCGTTTCATGCGGACCGAATCAGCATCCTCTACGTTCCGGATGCCGCGGCACAGAGTTCAGTGGCTATCGATATGCCGACCGCGGGATCGCCAATCACGATCGAGGGGAATGCGCCCGGCTGTCGCCCGGCATCTGCCTGCGGTTTTACCGTCGGCACGGACGTGCTGATTTACGAGTCGGCTGGCGTCGGCGGCGCGCACGACGTGTTCACGGTTGCCGCGGTGGATGCCATAAACAATTTGCTGACGCCATCGGCACCACTGTCGCGTCCGTACGTGGCGTCTGCGCGGGTTGTGTCCGCGATCCGCCGCACGTATTACCTGGATAGGGTGTGGAAGCGGCTCATGGTGTACGACGGCGCCCGATCTGACGTTCCGTTGGTCGATCATGTCGTCGATCTGCAGTTTGCCTACTATGGCGACCCGCGGCCGGACTCGGTGCCAGCGCCGACGGTGGGTGAGGCGAATTGCGCGTACGCGGGACTTCCGCCTGCATCGATCCTGTCGAATCTTGGCGGCGACGGGCCGAAACTCATGGACCCGTCACTCCTGAGTGATGGCCCGTCCTGCGGACAGTCGCCGTTTCAGTTCGATGCGGATCTGCTACGGATCCGTCGCGTGTCGTTCACGGTCCGCGTCGAAGCCGAATCATCGGAGTTCAGGGGGCGCGGCACTGGTTTCAGAACTCCGGGGCTGTCGCGCGCATCCGCGAGGACTGTTCCTGATGTTCAGGTGACCGTTGACGTCGCGCCTCGAAGCATGGCGAGGCGAGTGGTTATTCAATGATCGTAATGAGCGCGCCCGTCCCAGAACGATCTCTCGTGGCACCCGCCTTCCGCCTCCGCGCGAAGCGCTTCGGCGAAACCACCGCAGCCTTGGCGAAGGTGGTGAGGCAGCAGATCGGCGCGCGTGTGAGCGCAGAGCATGGCAGCGTGCTCCTGTGTGCGCTGATGGTAATTACACTGATTGCCACGCTTGGCGCGGCAGTCACCCTGATCGTGGCGACCGAGTCAGCAGTCGCGGCCAACTACCACGCATCACAACAGGGACTGTACGCCGCCGACGCAGGCATCGAACGAGCGATCGCTGAACTTCGGGCCTTGCCGGCCTGGAGCACGGTGCCGGTCTCTGCCACATCGTCGTCTGATTTCAACGATGGCCAGGTCACACCGCGAGGGCCGGATGGATCGATGCTCAATCTGGCGCAAATGACAGTCAGGCGACAGGCGGAGAGCGACGCCGTCTACGCCAATCTGCCCAATCGTCCCGTGTGGCGCCTGTACGCGCACGCGCCATTGAACCGCATCGCATCGGGTGGCGGGGATGTCAGACCTTACGTTGTGGTGTGGATTGCCGACGATGCCGACGAGATCGATGGAAATGCTTCAGTCGATACTAACGATGTTGTGATGTTGCACGCTGAAGCATTTACCGCTGGTGGTGGAAAGCGCGCGATCGCCGCGACTATTCAGCGTGAAGAAGCAATGGCCGCCGGACTGCCGGGCGTGGTGAGAAGTGATGTGTCAATGATTGCGTGGCACGAAGTGCATTAAGAAGTGCATTAACTAGTGGATCTCCTGGCCGATCGAACTGTCGACTGGATGGACGATTGCACGGCGAGGCAAGGGGTTGCGAAGGAAGCCGCGAGCGAGCGGAGCGAAGCGTGCTGGGGAGTGCGAGGGGCGAAGCCCCTCGGCATAATAATGCTACACTGACGCCACGTGTCCGCTCCCGCGCAGATCCTGATCGTCGAAGACAAAGACTCCCTTCGCACAATGTTACGGCACGCTCTCGAGCGGCAGGGGCATGCCGTGATCGAAGCCCGTGATCAAGGCGAAGCCGTCAAAATGCTTCAGCAAGCGCAACCCGCGCTGGTGTTGTCCGATTTGCGGCTTCCCGAGGGCGACGGCTTTGGTGTCCTGCGTGTCTCCAAAGAAACCGATCCAGACGTCCCGGTAATCGTGATGACGGCGTACGGCAGCATCGAGGATGCGGTGACCGCCATGAAGGAGGGGGCACTCGACTTCCTGGCGAAGCCGGTCGATCCGGATCATCTCCTGCTCCTGGTCTCGCGCGCGCTCGAGCAGCGACGGCTCGTCACCGAAAACCTGCTGATGAAGGAGGAGCTGGCCGTCCGCCGCGGTGCGCCGCAGCTGGTCGGCGACGACGCATCGCTGCGGAAAGTATTTACGGCACTTCAGCGCGCGGCTTCTACAGATACGACGGTTCTCATCGAGGGAGAGAGTGGGACGGGGAAGGAACTGTTTGCGCGGTCCCTTCACGCGCTCAGTTCGCGCGCCGATGCACCGTTTGTCGCCATCAACTGCGCTGCGATTCCGGAAACACTTCTCGAGACCGAACTCTTCGGACACGAGAAAGGTGCGTTTACCGGCGCCGTGTCACGAAAGCCCGGCAAGTTCGAGATGGCACACCGAGGCACGCTATTTCTCGACGAAATCGGTGACCTGCCATTGCCGCTCCAGGCGAAGATTCTTCGCGCGCTCGAAGAGCGACGTTTCGAACGAGTCGGCGGCACCGTCCTGGTGACGGTTGATGTCAGGCTGGTCGCGGCGACGAATCGTGGCCTGCGCGCGGCCGTCGCGGCGCGCAAGTTTCGCGAGGACCTGTTCTTTCGCCTGTCGGTGTTTCCGATTACGGTGCCTCCGCTGCGTGATCGGGGCAATGACATCCCCCTGCTCGCGCGGTACTTCGTGGATCGCTTCTGCCGGGATCTCAAGAAGAAATCGATCAGCTTATCGCCTGCCGCCCTGGAGACGCTCCAGGCGTATCGCTGGCCCGGGAACGTTCGTGAACTGCAAAACTGCATCGAACGCGCCGTGATTCTGACGGAAGGCGATTCCATCCTCCCACGGCACCTCAATCTATCGTTCGTGAACACGCCGGCGGTCGAGGAACCGCCGAACCCGTGGGCCAATCTCGATCTCACGGGAACGTTGACCGATGTGACCAAACGCGCGATCGCCGAAGTCGAGCGGCTCAAGATTCGCGAGGTCATGCGCGAGGTCGATGGCAACAAAGGTCGCGCGGCGGAAGTCCTGCAGATTAGTTACAAGAACCTGCTGATGAAATTGAAAGAGCACGCGATCGAATAGGCCTCCCGTCTTCACTCCTTCAGCCCAATCGCGACGAGCGCCTTCGCCAGTTCCTGCGGCGAAACATCGGACACCGTCGTCGCTGAACCGATCGTCGTCGGCAGCACGAAATGAAGCGTGCCGGCGATCACTTTCTTGTCTCGCCTGGTCGCCTCGACGATGTCCGCTGCGGAAAGATCGCTCACAGGCGGGAGTGGCCCCATCTGCATGACCTGTGCAGCAAGCGCGTCGCGGTCGGCGGCAGGGAGAACGCCGCGCGCAGTGGCAAGTCCTGCGGCGGCCAACATGCCGTACGCCACGGCTTCGCCATGCAGGAAGCGCCGGTACTTCGTCACTGCCTCGAGTGCGTGTCCCGCCGTGTGACCGAAATTCAAGGTGCGTCTCAGGCCGGCTTCACGCTCGTCCTGTTCGACGATGTGCGCTTTGATTTGGCACGATTCAGCGACGATCGGTAGCAGCGCTGCTGGTTCACGGGCGAAGATCGGCGATAGTTCCGCCGCGGTGCGATCGAATAGCGCGCGGCTGGCGATCACGCCGTATTTGACGACTTCATAGAGTCCCGCCCGGAACTCGCGGCGGGGGAGCGTCGACAGCAGCAACGGATCGACAATCACCGCCGCGGGCGGGTGAAATGCACCGATGAGATTCTTGCCCATCGGGTGGTTCACGCCGACCTTTCCTCCGACGGCGCTGTCGACTTGCGCCAGCAGCGTCGTGGGGACCTGCACAACCGGAATCCCGCGCAGATACGTCGCAGCCGCGAACCCGGCGACGTCGCCGACGACGCCGCCTCCGATGGCAACGATGGTGCTCGATCGATCGGCGTTCGCGCGGATGAGCGCGTCGTAAATGCGTCCGACGGTGGAGAGTTGTTTGTACCGTTCTCCGTCCGGTATCAGAATCGGCTCTTCGTCGACGGCGCTCTGCAGATCGGCTCCGTGGAAACGCCAGACGGTTTGGTTGGACACGATGAACCGTCGTGCCGGCACGCCGACTGCGTCAAGCGCGGCGCGCAGATTGTTCGCAAGCCCCCACGCGATCTGGATTGTGTAGCTGCCGCTTGATGTCCGCACCGACAAGCGCGTCGGTTCCTTGCGCGGCTGTTTGGAACGCATCGTCTTTTGGGATGGTAGGATAGCAGCATCAGGAGCGGCTTGGAGCTTCGCTCGGACTTTCTCATCATCGGTAGCGGTATCGCCGCGCTTCGCGCGGTTCCCGAAGTCGCCGGCCATGGCGACGTCCTCATCCTCACGAAAGGCGGACCCGGAGAGGGCAATACCGGCCACGCACAGGGAGGCATTGCGGCGGCTGTCGGACCGGGAGACACGCCTGAGCTGCACGCGGCGGACACCATCGCCGCTGGCGACGGCTTGTGCGATCCCCATGCCGTCCAGGTTCTGGTCGAGGATGGTCCGCGGTTCGTCCGTGAATTGATTTCCTGGGGCGTTCAATTCGATCGAGCGCCAAACGGAGAACTTGCGCTCGCGATGGAAGCCGCCCATAGTGCCCGGCGCGTGCTTCACGCACACGACGCAACCGGGCGTGAGATCGGCCGCGTGCTCTGGGAACGCGCGTCGCAATTGCCGCTGGTCAAGACGCATGATCACGCGCGCGTCGTTGATCTCGTCAGTGACTCTGGTCGCTGCATTGGGGCGCGATTTCTCACTGGCGACGGCGAAGTGGTCACGGCACTGGCGCGAACGGTGCTGCTCGCAACTGGCGGTGCGGGACAGGTGTATCAGGAAACCACGAACCCGCAGGTCGCGACTGGAGATGGCGTCGCGATGGCGTACCGCGCTGGCGCGGCGGTCGTCGATCTCGAGTTTGTCCAGTTTCATCCAACCGCATTGATGGTCGAGGGACAGCCGCGGTTTCTCCTCTCCGAGGCGCTCCGTGGAGAAGGGGCGCAACTCGTGAACGCTGCGGGCGAAGCGTTCATGCGCCGATACGAGGCCGCCGGCGATCTCGCTCCCCGCGATCGCGTTTCGCGCGCGATCGTGCGTGAAAGCCGACGCACGAAGCAGCCCGTATACCTGTCGTTGGAACAGCTGAACCCGGAATTTGTCCACAAACGATTTCCGTTGATCTCTGAAATGTGCCGGCGAGCGGGCCTCGATCTCGCGCGCGATCGGATTCCAGTCGGTCCTGCTGCGCACTACGTCATGGGCGGCGTACAAACCGATCTCGACGGACGAACGACGATTCCGGGTCTGTTTGCGGCCGGCGAAGTGGCGTGCACGGGCGTGCATGGCGCGAACCGCCTGGCCAGCAACTCGCTCCTTGAAGGGCTCGTCTTCGGTGCGCGGGCGGGCTGCGCGATGCGAGAAGAGAAGGCAACCGGCTTCGGCCCTTCGCAATCGCGATCGTCTTCGCCTGCGGTCGCAGCCGCGCGACTCGCTGTCGATCCGGTCGAACTGACCCGCGTAATGTGGCATGACGTCGGGCTGTTTCGCGATCGCGATGGGCTGGCGCGCGCCCTTGCTGTCCTCGAGCCGGCGTGGGAAGAACTGGACGCCATACTGAGAAAAGGCGGGATGCTGGCTCCAAAGGATTGGCGGACGGCCAGCATCGCGACGGTGGGGCGTCTTGTCGCCCGCGCCGCGTTGCGCCGGGAGGAAAGCCGTGGTGGTCATTACCGCGCGGATTTCCCCGATCGTGACGATGTACACTGGAAGCACAGGGTTTCAGACATCAAAACATCGGGTGCCAAGGGTGCCTCGGGTGCGAAAAGGACGCGATTGATGGCGGAGCAGACGGCGGCGAAGAGCAAAGAAAAGCAGAAGACGGACGCGTTGGTGACCGAGATCACGCCGCAGTCGGAGGATTTCTCGCGGTGGTATCTCGACGTCGTCCGGCGTGCGGAGCTGGCAGACTACACGCCCGTCAAGGGCTGCATGGCTATCCGTCCGTACGGTTACGCCATCTGGGAACTGATCCAGCAGGGACTCGACCGCCGGTTCAAGGAAACCGGCCACGTCAACGCGTACTTCCCGCTGTTCATTCCTGAGTCGCTTCTCATGCGTGAAGCCGAACACGTCGAGGGCTTCGCTCCCCAAGTGGCCTGGGTCACGCGTGGTGGAGAGGAGGATCTGGAGGAGCGCCTGGTCGTTCGGCCGACCTCGGAAGTCATCATCGGGACGATGTATTCGAAGTGGATCAAGTCATGGCGCGATCTGCCGGTCTTGATCAATCAGTGGGCGAACGTGGTGCGCTGGGAAAAAGTCACGCGTCCATTTCTCCGGACAACGGAGTTCCTGTGGCAGGAGGGACACACCGCCCACGAGACACAGGAAGAGGCGCAGGACGAGACCATGCGGATACTCGCCCTGTACAAAGATTTCGTCGAGAAGGATCTTGCGATGCCGGTCGTCGACGGTCAAAAGAGCGACAGTGAGAAGTTCGCCGGCGCGTCGAAGACTTATTCGATCGAAGCCTTGATGGGCGACGGTCGCGCGCTCCAGGCCGGCACGTCGCACAATCTCGGTCAAAACTTTGCGAAGGCGTTCGAAATTCAGTTCCAGGGACGAGACAAGAACCTGCAGTATGCCTGGACGACGTCGTGGGGCGTGTCGACGCGGCTCATCGGCGGCGTGATCATGACCCATGGCGACGACAGCGGATTGATTCTGCCTCCGCATGTTGCGCCATATCAAGTAGTGATCGTCCCGATTGCCCGTGGAAACTGGCAGGAAACGGTTCTGCCGCGAGCTCGCGATATTCAGAGTGAGCTGAGGCGCCATGGTGTCCGCGTGATGCTGGACGACCGCGATGCGTACACGCCCGGCTGGAAATTCGCCGAATGGGAAATGCGCGGCGTTCCGGTTCGACTGGAGATCGGACCGAAGGACATCGAAAAGTCGCAGGTGCTGCTGGCGCGGCGCGATACGCGTGAGAAGCTGCCCACGCCAATGGAGGGGCTGGCTACGTTCATCGTGTCGCTCCTCGAGACCATTCAGAACAACCTCTTCGCGCGCGCGGTCAAGTTCCGTGAGGAACACACGCAGCGGGTGTCGACCTACGACGAGTTCAAGTCGGTCATGGAGGGGCGGCCTGGATTCGTGATCGCAGCATGGTGCGGAAGCGCTGAGTGCGAGGCGCAGATCAAGGCCGAGACGCAGGCAACTCTCCGCAACATTCCGTTGGCCAGTGGAACGGCGTCCGCAGCCTGCGTGAAATGCGGCCGGCCCGCCGAAGCCGAGGCCTGGTTCGCAAAGGCATATTGAGTTTGCGATCCCGCTGGCTGCCGCTTGCCGCGGCGCTGCTCGCGTGCGTCGCATATTTCAACGCCCTCGACAATCCGTTCGTCTACGACGACCACGATACGGTAATCGGCAATCGGTCGCTCACCGATCTGTCGAATCTCCGCTTCATCCTGGTTTACACGCCGTTTCGTCCGCTGGTGAATGCCTCGTATGCGTTCGATCGGTGGCTCTGGGATTTTCGGCCGTTCGGATATCACCTGACCAACGTCGTGGTCCACGTTCTGGTTGTCGTTCTGCTGTACGCATGGATACGGCGTGTGATAGAGGATAGCGGCGCGGACATGGACTCCAGCGGTCCCGCGTTTGTGGGCGCCGCGTGTTTCGCCGTTCATCCATTGCAGACAGAAGCGGTGGGATACGTGTCTGGCCGATCCGAGCTGCTGTGCGCTGTATTTTTCCTCAGCGCTCTCCTGTGCTCGCGACGGGCGATCGTCGCAGACAGCTGGGTCAGCGCTGCGCTGGGAATTGTGTCCGGCGTTCTCGCCCTGGCATCCAAAGAGACGGCGATCGCATTACCGATTGTCTTTCTGGCGTACGACTGGATCCTTCGACCCGGCGCAGACGACCTTCGCACTCGTCGTCTCTGGCGCGTGTGTGTGCCGGTGATCGTCGCGTTCGGCATCGTCGGCCTGTATCGGTTATCGATGCTCAGGATTTCGTTTGCCGGAGTTTCGACGGCGGTCCTGAACGCCGAGACACAGGCAATCGTGGTGTGGCGGTACGTCAGACTGCTCCTGTGGCCATTCGGGCAATCGATCATGCACTCCGTCCATCGTGTTGCGAGCGTCGTCGATCCACTTGCCGCACTGGCAGCCTTCGGAATCCTTATTGTGATAGCGCTTGCTGTGCGGATTCGACGGTCGCATCCGGTCATCGCTCTCGGTATTGTCTGGTTCTTCGCCGTGCTCGCTCCATCGTCAAGCTTCGTGCCGTTGCGAGAGGGCATGGCGGAACATCGCGTTTATCTCGCCAGTGCGGGATTCTTCACCGTGATCGCTGGTGTTTTTCAGACGTGGTGGAAACGCTCGGAAGCACGGTCCTGGTCTCCCCGACTGGCAGCGGCGGCGGTGCTGGTTGTGCTTTGTATCCTGACCGCCCGCCGCAACGACGTGTGGTCAAGTCCAGTCAGGCTGTGGGCAGAGGCGACGCTGCACGCCGAGGGGATGTGGGAACCGCATTACGCGCTCGCCGACTCGCTTCGCGAGCGAGGCCAGTGTGACGCGGCGATTTCCGAGTATCGACAGGCAATCGCGCTTCGACCCGTGCACCGTGACGCGCACACGAATCTCGGGATTTGTCTTGCGCAGAATGGGCAGCCGGAGGAAGCGGAGCGGGCATTTCGTCAAGCGCTCGCAATCGATCCGAGGTTCGGACGAGGCTACACGAACCTGGCAGCGTTGGCGCTTCTCTCGGGCGACACTGTCCGCGCGCGAGACTTCTACCTGCAGGCGCTTGTCGTCGATCACGATAACGTGCTCGCGCGAATGCAACTCGCCAGCTTGTACGAGAACACGTTCCACGATTATCATGCGGCCGCGCGGATGTGCGGGGAGGCCAGGCTCCTGGCGCCCTCGACCCCGGGTGTCGTTGAATGCGTCGAGCGAAATCAACGGTTGGCGTCTGCCCCGGGCCGGTAACCATGCGGGTTCTGTACGCGATTCATGATTTCCTGCCCCGCCATCGCGCCGGATCGGAAATCTACGCATTCGAGCTGGCGCGGGAGTTGAGCCGGCGCGCGGATGTATTCATCCTCGCAGCCGAGTACGATCCGTCAGTCCCCCACGGCACGATCCGATGGCGATCGTACGAAGGGCTGGTCGTCATCGAGGTCGTCAACAACTGGCAGTTTAGTCGCTTCGACGAGACGTATCAGTCCGAGCGGATCAATGCGCAACTGCGCCATGTGCTCGACGCGACCTGTCCGGACGTGCTGCATGTCCACAACCTGTTGAATCTGTCGTTCGATCTGCCACGGATTGCGAAACAACGTGGTATCGGCACGGTTGCCACCCTGCACGACTACACGCTTGTGTGTCCGTCAGGAGGTCAGCGCGTTCATGTCGCGGAGTCGCACGTCTGCGATTCGATCGATGTTGACCGTTGCGCACGCTGCTTTGCCCAGTCGCCATTGGCGCGTCAAATGCGCGCGGCAAAAGTGACTCGAGGTTTCAGTGGCCGACTCATCGCTCGGACCGGCCGGGCGGTATTCAAGATCGCACCTGTTCTCGCCACGTCGATCCTGAAGACTGTTCACGGGACCGACATCAACGGTGGTGACGTCCGCCGCCGTCTCGGATACGCCAGGCAAGTGTTCGAGTCGATCGATCTGTTCGTTGCCCCGTCGCGATCCATGGCGGAGGAATTCGTCAAGCTGGGACTCGCGCCCGATCGCGTCCAGGTTTCAGACTATGGCTTTCGTCCGCCTTCGCGCGCTACAAGCGCGACAGGTCCGCCTTCGCGGTCTCCCGATACGGGCGAAACTGTTCGAGACGATCGATTGCGGATTGGCTTTGTGGGCACGCTCGTTTGGCATAAGGGCGTGCATGTTCTTATCGACGCCGCCAAACGGCTCCAGGGACAGTACGAGGTACAGGTTCATGGCGATCCGGCCGTGTTCCCCGACTATGTCGCGGCGCTTCGTCACGCCGCCGCGGATCTGCCGGTCGTGTTTGCCGAAGGATTCGATCGCGACGGAGTCGACGATGTGTACGAGGGGCTCGATGTGCTGGTCGTCCCTTCGCTGTGGCCGGAAAACTCCCCGCTCGTGATTCACGAGGCCTTCATGCACCAGGTACCGGTCGTTGCCGCTCGCGTTGGCGGTGTGCCCGAGCTGGTTGACCACGAGATCAATGGTCTGTTGTACGAACCGTTTGATCATGGGTCGCTCGCGGCATCATTGCAGCGGTTGATCGACGATCGCGACCTGCTGGCAAAACTGTCCGCGCGCGTTTCCTCCGTGAAGTCGATCGGGCAGGACGCGCGTGAATGGGAGGAGCGCTACCTGCGACTGCGGCAACCGGGGGAGGTGCTTGCGTGCACCTGACCCAGCAGATTTCGATCGTCATTCCGACGCGAAATGCCGGTCCGCAAATCAGCGACGTGCTCGACGCGATTGCCGCGCAAGATGGTCCATTTCAGCCTGAGGTGATTGCCATCGATTCGGGTTCATCGGACGGCACGCTCGAACGGTTGCGGCGGTCTGGTGCCCGAATCCTCAGCGTTCCCGCTGGCGAGTTCAATCATGGCGAAACGCGCAACGAAGCGTTGAAGCACGCTCGAGGGGAATTCGCGGTACTGCTGGTTCAAGATGCTGTTCCAGCTTCGCGGCGGTGGTTGTCGACTCTCGTTGAACCGCTGCTGCGAGATTCGTCGATCGCCGGTAGTTTTGCCCGGCAAATCGCGGACACTCGCGCGAGCCGGGTGACGGCGTACTATCTGTCGCGCTGGATCGCCACTCAAGAGGTGGGTCGTGTTGTCGGACCGCTGACTGAGGACGCGTTCGCCCGAATGTCCCCCTCCGAGCGACACGTCGCGTGCGCGTTCGACAACGTGTGCTCCTGTATTCGGCTCAGCGTCTGGAAGTCTCATCCCTTCGCTGCGACACCAATCGCGGAGGATTTGCAGTGGGCGCGCGATGTGCTCTTTGCCGGCCATAGGCTTGCGTACGTTCCAGATGCGGTCGTCCGCCATTCACACGAGCGATCGATTGCGTATGAGCTGCAACGGACTTATCTCGTTCACCAGCGACTCGAGGCGATTTTTGGGCTGGTGACGGTGCCAACGATTGGATCACTCCTTCGGGCAATTGCCGCGACGATTCCAACCAATGCGCGAATCGCGGCACAAGAGCCGAGCGGTCGCGTGCGCGCCGTCTTGCGAGGTACCGCCTTGGGGGTGGCGCAACCCCTCGGCCAGTATCTGGGCGCGCGATCTTCACGCCACGGACGCGAGCTCCTTCGCACGAGCAGAATCTAATGCGGATTCTGCAGGTCGTTCACGGCTTTCCTCCTGACGCCCACGGCGGAACCGAGGCCTACGTGCGCGATCTCGCCGCGGCGTTTGCCGGGCCCGGCGACACCGAAGTGGCGGTCTTCACACGCCATGGTGACGGCCATGCGCGCGAGCTCAGCCTGCGGAGATGGAGCGACGGCGCAGTTGACGTCATCAGCGTCAACAATACGTTCCATTCCTGTGAGTCATACGAGTCGAGTTACGCGAATCCTGCGATTGAATGTATCGCCGGCGACTTCTTGGATGAGTGGCGGCCGGACATCGTTCATGTACATCACCTGACTTGTCTCTCGACCGGAATTCCGCGCCAGGCGGCCCATCGTGATATTCCCGTCGTGATGACGCTGAACGATTACTGGCTCATCTGCCATCGTGGCCAGCTCGTCGATCTCGACGGCCGCCGGTGTCCTGGCCCGTGGGGCAGGGGGTGTGCTGGCTGTCTGCCGCCAGGCGCGCTTGCCTCCCGGACGGCATTCCGCACTGTTAGAACGCTTCAATCGTTTCCAATTCCAGGTGTTTCTGTGGCGATTGGCATCGCCGCCCGGGTCCGGGAGGCTGCAACGCCGACAGATCACATCCGCGCGGCTACTCTGGCGCGGCTCGAACATATGCGAGCGGCGGTCGCTGACGTGCGATTTTTCCTGGCGCCCTCCGCAACGCTCGCTGCCGCGTTCGCGCCGTTTGGGTTCCCAGCAGATCGTGTGATTCGGTGCAATCAGGGGATCTCGACCACGCGGTTCGAGCGCATTCAGCGAACTCCGTCCAATCGCTTGCGAGTCGGCTTCGCCGGCGGACTACAACCGACAAAGGGCGGAAGCGTCTTGCTCGATGCGCTCGACGAGCTGCCCCACGACCGTGTCGTCGTCGATGTGTTGGGCAGTAGTAGCGGCTATCACGGCGATTCTCGTTTCGCGGCCGCGCTACAAACGCGACTCGGGCATGCTGGCATTCGCAGGCTTGGATCGGTATCGCACGAACGCATGCCGGCCATTCTGGCGGACCTCGACGTGCTCGTCGTGCCGTCGATCTGGATCGAGAATGCACCGTTCATCATCCGTGAGGCCTTTGCGGCAGGCATTCCCGTGATCGCGTCGAACTTGGGCGGTATGGCGGAAATGGTGCGCGACGGCGTTGACGGTTTGCTGTTTCCCGCTGGAGACTCGGCGGCACTTGCCGCAGCGTTGCGGAAGCTGATCGACAACCCAGATTTCCTGACAACGTTGAGAGTGGGCGTCAGGCGACCGATGTCGATCGAAGAGGATGCCGCATGGCTTCGAGAGCTCTATGTCCGTGCGGGAGCGAACGAGCACCGGGTTGCCATCGCCGGACGCCAGGTGCCTGCAGCCAGTAGCCAAAAGCGAACAGCGAGCAGCAAGAAGCGAGCAGCGACTCATCTAACCGCTGTTATTCTGAATTACCGCACCGCGGATCAGACAGCTCTTGCTGCGCGCTCGCTACAATCATCGTTCGCGCCCCCTGGTGAAATCCTGATTGTCGATAACCATTCGGAGGACGGGTCCGCGGCGTCCCTGCAACATTCGTTGGACAACGTTCGGGTCATCGAATCGGATCGCAACCTTGGATTCGCGGGAGGCTGCAACATCGGTATTCGTACCGCGCTCGAAGGCGGAGCGCGATTTGTCCTGCTGATGAATAGTGATGCGGTTCTCGCTCCTGACGCAATCGGTGCCCTTGTTCGGGCCGTTGAACAGCACTCCAATGCACGTATCGCCGGCCCTGTTCTCTTGTCGAGAGAAGAGCCGGATCACGTGTCCTCGGCGGGCATTTCCTTCTCGCTGCACACGGGGCGTATGCGGCATCGTGCTGCCGGCCGGCGTTTCTCGGCGCTCGGGTCAGCTCGAGTACGCACGGTTGACGCGGTCAGCGGCTGCGTGATGCTGATCAGGCGCGAGGTGTTTGAAAAGATCGGGCTACTCGACGAAGCCTACTTCTTCTCATTTGAGGATATCGATTTCTGCCTGCGGGCACGCGATGCCGGGTTCGAAACCGTGTGCGTGCAGGATGCACGGGTCTACCACGAGGGCGGCCGCAGCATCGGCCGACGGTCCGCAAAGCGAGTTTATTTCGGTACGCGCAATCACCTCCGCCTTGCCGCACGGATCGGCGACAGCGGCACGCGGCCGGTCAGACTTGCGATGGTGACGGCGTTGAATGCGGCGTACGTGCTAGTGTCGCCCGAGTCGCCGCTCATCCGAGGTGTCACGGCGTTCACGCGCGGCGTGTGGCACCACGTCATCGGCCGTTACGGCGCGGGATGATTCGCGCAGCATACGCACATCGGCGTCGAGCAGCGCCACTTCCTGCACGAGCCGCTCGATTTCCTTCCGGTGGCGCGACACCACGACCGAGAAATAGAGCGAGACGATGACCACGAAGAATGTGAGCGCCAGCAGGAGGAGCGCCGGTGGATAGTGCACGCCAAGCGCCGATGCGGCCAGATGCAGGACATTCCGCCAGAGCGAGAGAATCAGCAGGCCGAGCGAGCACGCGATCCAGATGAACGAGTACTCCTCGGTCAACTGCGCGCGGCGGACGAGCTCGATGACGGTGACCAGCAACGCCACGCTGATGCCGATCGAAATCAGTTGAACCACGTCAGTCATGCAGCTGTCCTTCGACCAGTTGCCGGAATGGCACGACAACGAACGCGAGGATTGTTCGCGCCAGGGCGAGCACCGTCCGTGTAGTGGTCAGTGACGTACGGCCGCCGACGCGTGGGCGCATTCGAATCGGTACTTCGGTGACACGTAAGCCGTTGCGACTGAGAAAAAGCAGCAATTCGGGTTCGGCGTACCCGTGTGGGTGATGGCCACTCAGCAGGCGAAGCGCACGCGGGCCAAACAACCAAAAGCCGGATGTGGGATCTGTGAAAGGTTTTCGCGTCACCATGCTGAGCCCTGCCGCGAGCAGCGCCTGGCTCAGACGGCGAAGCCTCGTCGAGGCGGGTCCACCAATCGGTGTGCTTCCGTGTTTTTCCGTGGCCCGGTGGAGGAAACGTGAGCCGAGTGCGGCGTCGGCACGTCCCGCCGCAATCGGCGCAAGCATGCGCGCAATGTCGCAAGCTCGGTGCTGTCCATCGCCATCGACACGCACGACATAGTCGTATCCAGTCCGTTTTGCGTACTGAATGCCAGCGCGTACAGCACCACCCACACCGAGTCGCTGCGAAAGCGTCAGCCATCGCACGCCGAGAGCCGGGAGTAAGTCCTCTGTCCCGTCTGTCGAGCCGTCGTTCACGAGCAGGATGTCGTGCCGTGACATGACCCGCGAAAGATCCGCGACCACACGGGTCAGGTTCGCCCTTTCGTTGTACGCCGGGACGACGGCAAGCAACGAGAAGTGCTCAGCAGACAGCGCCAGAGGTTGCTGGCTGATTCGTGGATCAGGAAGCATGGAATGGGCCGGGACCCGCTCACGGCGAAACACCCAGCGCGTGACCCACACCACAATGGCGGCCGACCAGGCAATATCCCGAACGAGGTGAGTTATCGCAAACGCCAGCGCGGCGCGATCGTCGGTTCGCCGCCACGCTTGAACGCCCGCGCACAGCCGCTCGACGAACAGCACGATCGCGATGGCGAGTGCTGTCAAAAGCCACGGTATCCACGGGCCGCCCGCGGCCGCGAGCGCCCCCGCAACGACGCACGCCATCAAGGCCATCAGCATTGCTGGCGCGTGCAGCATC
Source organism: Acidobacteriota bacterium (assembly GCA_046734955.1). Lineage (GTDB taxonomy): Bacteria > Acidobacteriota > Vicinamibacteria > Vicinamibacterales > 2-12-FULL-66-21 > JALZOC01. The sequence continues at coordinate 8,400 of JBKPSH010000156.1, read as the reverse complement.
ATCATCGGTGGGGAAACGTCGTCGCCAGCCACTCGACGGGGATGGCGCGCCACGACATCGAGACGTCCATAGCCGACTCCGAACTGCTGGCGAAGATATCCGCGGACTCCCTCGCGCCACATGTGGACGCTGAACGCAGGGCGACAGAATACGAGCCGGTATCCTGCCTGCTGCAGGCGATAGCTCAAGTCGTTGTCGTAGCCGTAGCCAAGTCGCTCGTCGACAAGGCCGACACGGTGCAATGCGCGCGCGCGGTACGCGGTGTTTCCCGTGCAGACGTGATTGACGAAGCGTCCCTGAATTCGTGAATACCGATGTTCCAGGTCGCGACCCGTGGCGCGTGCCCAGAACCCCGCGCTTGGTGCCGTGACGTAGTGTCCCTGGACGGCAGCAATGTCCGGATCCTGGAAGTGCTCCAGGATCTGTGCGAGCCAGCCGGGTTGCAGAATCACGTCCTGATCGACCTGACAGACGATCGGATGTGCGGCTTCACGGATGCCAACATTGATCGCTGCCGCGGCACCTCGGCCCTCGCCATGAATCAGCCGCACGACACCATCACGGTGCAGCTTCGTCAGCAATCGCAGCGAGCGATCGAGACTGCCGTCATCGATCGCAATGATCTCGAATGGCCGATCATCGCGTTGTCCGAGGATGCTCGAGAGACACCGTTTCAGCGTGCGCGCACCGTTCAGGACAGGTATGACGAAGGTGACGCCTTCGGGAGACGAGTTCACGCACGCATCCTGTCAGATCCGGGGGGCTTCGCCCCCGCGGATCCCCCTCGCGCCAGCGGCGCGCCGAGATCCGAAGTTTTGACGCGATCTCTAGTGACAACATCGCGATAGAGCGATTCGAGCCGATCGCAGATCACATCGGATCCAAATCGACGGCGGACGAGAGACGCTGCGCCCTTCGCGCGCTGCCGCCACTCGCCGGCATCGGCAAGCATGGTCTCGATTGCGGCGCGCAGAGCACTGACATCGCCGGGCGGAACGATCAGTCCGCCACCAGTCGACGAGATTACTTCGCCGCAACCGCTGTCGTTGCACACAATGACCGGCGTGCCGGCGAGCAAGGCTTCCAGCGGCACGAGACCGAAGATCTCGTCTCGCGACGGATAGACGACGAGATCAGCGGCAGCTAGCGCATCGAGCCGCTCGGATCCCTTCAACAATCCTGACATGATGACCCGTGCTTCCAGGCCGAGCCGCCGGACGAGCGAGAGGACACTCGCGCCTGCGCCCATATCGTTGCCCGCGACGATCAATGTGGCGCGCGGATTGCCGACCGACGCAAACGCCCGGACAAGATCCTCGACCCCTTTCCGCGGCGTGAGCTTGCCAAGAAAGAGAATAACGGGGCCTCCACCGAGACCCGTTCGCCGCCGGTATTCGCAACCGTCGAGCGGTCGATCGAATTCGGTTTCATCCAGCGGGTTTGGTATGAGGGCAATCGTCGATTCGTCGAGGCCCATGTCGCGCAACTGAATCACCTCGGATTGGGAAACGGCGAGGACCCTGGCGGCACGCGGTAACAGCGATCGTCCAGCCGTGAGAGCAAACAGCTGCTTGACACGGATACGGCGTTCAATCGGGCGCGCGGTGCCGTTCGGCGACACCACATAAGGCACGCCGGCACGTGTTAGCTCCGATGCGGCAATGACGCCGGGCAGGTTATGGCATGCATGAAGATGGGCGACGTCGAACGACCCCGCGGCCCGTCGTAGGTATCGACCGAGTCCGACCGGCGTAAAGAACTGCAGGTGATACGCGATCGCATTGGACACGTTTCGAAATACCCGGACGTCGACGCCGTGTGCGTTCTCTGGCGGCGAAGAGACGCGAGTGCGGCTGTCGCGCACATCGGTCGTGCAAACCGTGATGTGATGTCCGCGCCGTGCCAATGCACGCGTCATCGTCGTTGCCAGGCGCGGGATGCCGCCATATGCCCATGCCTGCTCGTAGTAGGGGACGACGTGCAGGATCCGGAGTGTCATGGTTCTGCGAGGTTCTACAAGGTTCGACACGGTGCGCCGTTCCGCTCCGGAACCCAGAAGAACCTGGCGGAACCAGAAGAGCGTGGCGGAACCTTGAAGAACCTAGTAGAACCCTGAGATAGTATCAAGGTTCCCCCACCGATGGTGTCAGTGGCGATCACACGCGTCCGACAGGATCACGCACCATTTGCAGGTCTGGTCTGGACTCTCGTTCGCACCGATTTCAAAACTCGTTATCACGGCACGGTCGGCGGCTTCGTCTGGGCGCTGCTGAAGCCGCTCACGATGTTTCTCGTGCTGCTCGCCGTATTCTCGTACGTTTTTGCGAGCGATCCGCAATACAAGCTCGACCTCATCATCGGCCTGTTTCTCTACGAGTTCTTTCAGGAAGCCACCAAAACCGGATTGCTTTCGATTCGCGCGAAGGGGTACTTGCTCACGAAGGCGCGGTTTCCGTCGTGGATTGTCGTCGTGACGTCCTCGTCGAACGCCGTCATTACGCTCGCGCTGTTTTCGTTGGTCCTGATGATGTTCCTTGCTGGGACCGGTCGCGTTCCAACAGTAACCGGCGTCGCGCTCTATGCGTTTTACCTGGTCTTGTTCTTCGTAATCGTGACCGGATTCTCGCTGGGCGCGAGCGTCCTCTTCATGCGTTATCGAGATCTGAATCAGGTCTGGGAAGTCGTCACACACGCGGGCTTCTTTGTCGCGCCAATCATCTATCCCATCGGGATCCTCCCTGAGCGGATGCACGCATATCTGTATGCCTGGCCGCCAACGCCGATCATCGTGTTCTCACGCAGTGTGCTTCTCGATGGTCACGTGCCATCGCTCGTCGCGCACATGCTGTTACTCGTCGAAGCCGCGCTCGTTTTGGGCATTGGTGCGCTGATCTATCGCGCGCGCGCGCCGCGTGTTGCCGAGGAGCTGTGATGCGCCGCTCCGTCATCGAGGTGGACGGCGTTTCGAAGACGTTTACGATTCCGAGCGGACGGCGTGATACCGTGCGCGAGCACGCGCTGGATTTCTTCCGTTCTCGTCCTCAAGAGCGCCTTCGCGTGCTCGAATCAGTCAGTTTCGAGCTGCGGCAGGGGGAGAGTCTTGGCTTGATGGGCCGCAACGGCTCGGGGAAGAGCACGCTGCTGAAGATCGTGTCGGCGATCTATCCGGCCGATTCCGGACGCGTCGACGTGCACGCCGCGGTCACTCCAATCCTGGAACTCGGTGTCGGATGGAATCCCGATCTGGATGCCATCGACAACATCGAGCTGCTCGGGACGGTGATGGGAATGACGCTCGGGCAGCTGCGTGGCGCGACCAGCGAAATCCTTGAATTCGCCGAGCTCGAGAAATTTGCACACCTCGAGCTTCGCCACTACTCGAGCGGCATGGCGGCACGGCTTGCTTACGCCGTCGCTTTCCGGGCGGTTCGCGAGGTCCTGATCCTCGACGAGGTCTTTGCTGTCGGTGACGCTGGCTTCAAGGAACGTTGCCAGCAGAGATACCGTGATCTTCATCACGCCGGCCACTCGATGCTGCTCGTCAGCCACGAACCGAGAACCATCGCGGCGTTCTGCGATCGCGCGCTGCTCCTCGAGCGGGGTGAAATTGCGCTGGCCGGCCCGGCCGAGATGGTCGCGAACCGATACCTGGAGTTGCTGACCGAGGAGGCGGCAGTCTCCGTTCGCCCTCACGCCCGATGACACCACGCATTTCCGTGTTGATGCCGTGTTTCAACCACGGAGCGTTCATTGGTGAAGCGATTGACAGCGTACTCGCGCAGACATTTCAGGACTTCGAGATCATTGTTGTAGATGACGGGTCGACAGACGCGTTGACGAAGGACGTTCTGTCGCGACTGACGACGCCAGGCACCACGGTGTTGACAACCGCGAACCACGGTTTGCCTGCGGCGCGCAACCATGCCGCTGAGCACGCATCGGGTGCGTTGTTTTGCGCACTGGACGCCGACGACAAACTCGCACCTGCCTGGTTCGAGAAGGCGGTGAAGGTCCTCGATGACCGACCCGATCTGGCCTTCGTCTCGCATTGGCTGGAGACGTTCGGCGACGAACACTGGACCTGGAAACCAGAGCGCTGCGACCTGCGGGCGCTTCTCGCGCGCAACACCGTCAATGGCGCTGCGCTCGTGCGGCGCGAAGCGTTTGCGGCGGTTGGCGGTTACGACGTGTCCATGCGAGAAGGATGCGAGGATTGGGATTTCTGGCTTCGACTCGCCGAGCGCGGATTTCCCGGCGCGATCATTCCCGAAGTGCTCTTTTACTATCGCCGCCGATCGGATTCGATGAGCCGTGAAATGCTCGACGAACAACGTTACCGGCGGCCGTTGGATACGCTGATCGCGAAGCACGAGCAGGCGTACCGGACGCATCTCCCGGCGATTCTCGTCGCCAAGGAAGCCGAAGCGCAGCATTTGATTCGCGAGATTGCGGCGATCGAACGTGATCGCCTTCTCTCGGTCGAACCTGCGCTTCGCCGCGCGCGCGAGGAGCTTGCCGCGTCTGCTCGCAAGGCCGAACGGGCTCGGGCTGAACGCGCACGCGAAGAGGAGCACGAGCGTCTTGCGTGGAAGGCAAAGGAACTCGAGCGCGAGGTCGCCGATCTGCGAGCCTCGTGGAGCTGGCGGCTGACGGCGCCTCTTCGTCAGCTGTACTCGCTCCTGCGGGGCCGGTCATGACCGCCGCGGCCGATGTCATCATTCAGACCGGGACAGGCGGACGGCGTCTCGTTCGCACCGCGGATTCGTTGCTGCGGCAGCGTGTCAAGGCGTCATCGATCACGCTCATCAGCGATGAACCATCAAGAATGCCGCCGCTCGCCACCAGCACGGCGTCGCGATTGGGCGCCATCCTGCTCGATGGCAGCACCCATCCGGGACTTCCGATGAACGCCGCGTTGCGAAGCGCCGCCGGATTATTCTTCGTCGTGGTGCCTGCGGGTTTCACTCTGAACGACGACTTCATCGAACGATGCGAAGTCGCATTTCGTGACGACGCGGTCGCCGCGATCGCACCGTCTGTGGCATATCGAACGGCGGATGGCATCGGCGAGTTCGTGTGGATACCCGAAGGCGTGTCGGCGGCGACGGTTTTGTCGGACACGCGGAGCATCCCACCGGCGTTTGCCGTCCGCCGTGAAGCGTGGAGCTCGCTTGGCGGATTCGACGAAACGTTGTCAGGCCTCGTGGAGTACGACTTCTGGTTGCGTCTCATCTCTGCCGGCCACCACGTGGGCATTCTGAAGTCTGCCCTGGTTGGCTCCGAGCTGGAGCATGATGTGCCGGACATCGGCGACGATCGACGTGCCGAGTATTTCCGTGCCGTGCTCGATCGAAATCTCACCGCACTGAACCGCGCGATGGGTGAAGTCCTCATCACTCGTGAGATTCGATTCGGTCAACTGCGAACCCGGCATCGCGAGCTGCTCGCCACGCGCGATCACGAGCTTGCCGAGCTCGATCGACTGCGAGCTGAAGCATCACATCACCGTGCCTACTTGCGACATCACAATCGGGATACGTTCGACTGGGGCGACTTCCGCCGCACCGATCCGGTGAGTCGCGACTGGGGTTACGACAGGGGAGTGCCCGTCGATCGCCGGCACATCGACGATTTTCTCTGTGCGCATTCTTCTGATGTAACCGGCAGGGTTCTCGAGGTTCAGGAGGATGACTTCACGCTCGCACTCGGCTCACGGCGCATTAGTGGCCACGACGTTCTCGACATCGATCCATCCAACCGACGGGCCACCGTGCTTGCCGATCTCCGCGCAGCGACGGAGATCGCCTCCGATACATACGACTGCGTCATTCTCACGCAGACGGTGCATGTTATTGATGACATGGGCGCCGTGCTCGCCGAATCCCATCGCATCTTGAAACCCGAAGGGGTGTTGCTGGCGACGTTTCCCGCCGCAAGCCGAGTGTGCCTCGAATATGGCGAAGACGGTGATTACTGGCGCATGACGCCCGCAGGCGTGCGCGCGTTGTTCCGATGGGCCTTCCATCCATCAGTGAGCACCTGCGAGGCGCTCGGGAACGTACTCACGAATACGGCATTCCTCCATGGCCTGAGTGCAACCGAGCTGACCGATGCCGAGTTCAATGACCACGATCCCTACTTCCCGGCGCTGACCGGCGTCCGCGCGAAAAAGACTGGCGCGTCCTCACCAACCACCGCGCGAGGAGTGGTGCTTCTCTATCACCGGATCGATGCCACGGCCGATGTGCACACGCTCGGGGTTCCACCCGAACTGTTTGAAGCGCAACTCCAGTGGCTCCGCTCCGAGTGCCGCCTCATGTCACTTGACGATCTGCTCAGCCGGCGCGATGACGATCTGCCCGATCGAGCCGTGGCGGTGACATTTGACGACGGGTATGAAGACAATCTGAGCATCGCCACACCTGTTCTCCAGCGTTATCAAGCCCCGGCCACGTTTTTCCTGACGACGGCCGGCCTCGCCGGTCCAGCGGAGTACTGGTGGGATACGCTCGAACGCATCCTCCTGCAGTCATCGACGCCCGAGACACTCGACATGACGGCTGCAGGTGAGCCTCTCATCCGTGTTCATTCGTGTTCTTCCGTGGCTCCTCTCACGTTCGCGACGAGAACGCTCGAGCAACGACTGGGGGCGCATCGGCGCTTGCACGAGATGCTTGTCCACGCATCGCTTGAACAACGGAATAACGCGATCGCGTGGCTGAAGGTCTGGGCTGGTGGTGGGAATCCGCGCGTCCGGCCGCTGGTTGCCGACGAGGTCCAGCAGCTTGCCAAGGTCCCGGGCGTCACGATCGGCTCGCATTCCGTAAATCACCTCGCGCTGCCGGATAACGCTGACTCGCGGTTCGTAGAAATCAATGATTGTCAGGCGGCGTTGCAACGCCTCACTGGTCAATCGGTCGAATTGTTCGCGTATCCGTACGGCGCAGTCGATCGCGAAACGGCGGCGCTCGTGAGAAGGTCCTGCCGCTGGGGAATGTCGTGCGACGACCGTGTGCTTGGTGACTCGTTTGACGCCGCCCGTGTGCCTCGCCTCGACGTCAAGCCATGGTCAACCGAGGAATTCGCGCGCCGTGTATCGCGCCTCTTCGAGTTGCCAGTTGCGCGCGGCGGGGTCAACCAGCCTTCGTTAAAGCTACCCGCCAAGCTCTTTCGCAGCCTCAGGCCATCGGGTGGCGATGCGCTTCACGATCGCGCGCCGTCTGGCGACCCGCTCGCGTCCTGCGATCGCCCGAAAAGCCGCCGCCAATTGTGATTTCCATCGCGCGTTCGTGCCCGCGCGCGCGTAGGCGGCCGCGAGCGGCTCGAGACACGTCTCATCACCGACGACATGCAGTGCGGCGAGAAATGAAGACGGCAGGGGGCCCTTTGCGTCCTCGAGCGACTCGCGCAGATCGTACACGGCCACACGGCTGGCGCGTAACGCCAGCGCCTGGTGTAGCGCTCCCCTGATTGACTGCCACTCGGCGCGACGTGCCGCGGATGCCGTGCCTTCGCGCACATGCACCGCATCAATCATTTTCTGAAGCGAACTGAGCGCGGCGGTCGATGCCCGCGTCTGGGCAACGTCGCGGAGAGTCGCGGGCGTATCGGGCAGCTTTCCATCGAGCGCGTCCTGCCAGATCGCGTCGGCCAGGGCGATGCTGTTCGACGAATCCAATGCCCGGGCCTTGACGTGTGGGTCAGGGTCTGAGTGCAGCGCCTCTCGGATGCGCGCCCGGACGCCTTCAGGCATCGCGTGCAACGCATCGAACGCCGTCATGCGGACGACACGTTGTGCGGACGTGTCGAGCACAGTGGTGACGAGGAGGTCGAGCGCGGTGGTAGCCGTCGCTTCGTGAGGAGAGTCGAGCAAACCACGGAGTGCCGTCGCAGCAGCAACGGCAACGTCCCCTCCCTGGATAATCGCTTCGTTTGCAATGGCAATCGTACGGCGGTCGCCTGAGGACTCGAGCGCGCGCAAGACTGCAATCCGTGTGTCGCGATCCGTTGTCGATTCGTATGCGTGGAGAAGAGCGTCGACCGCTCGCGGCCCAATGACGGCTAACCGGGCAATTGCCGCCTCGCGCCTTACATCATCGGAACCGCGAAGTGCCTCGATGAGCTGTCGGATTTCTGTGGTGGCCGATGCTTTGATGGGCACGGAAAAAGGGAAAAGGGAAAAGGGACAAGGGAAAAGGTAAGGCAGAAAGGGATCAAGGGACAAAGAAAAAGGGACAAGGCTGAAAAACCTTGTCCCTTTTCCCTTTTGCCTTCCGCTGTAGTCGTTCGTTATCGTTGCAGACGAACGACTAAAGCGGCTCGTCGGTTCAGCCGGCGGGTTTCTTCACGGCTGTTGTCGTACTTCGGCCGCTCCTCGCCGTAGCTGACGGTCCGCAGCCG